>JBPPNF010000035.1:0-44166 GCA_051306435.1 Solirubrobacterales bacterium
CACGAAATAAACGGTAAATCCGGCTTTTTCCTAAGCCGGGACCCTTTCCGCCGACAGGCATGTGTAGTATCTCAAACTTCTAGATCGACAAACAGCAGCCTAATCGCGCAAACACAACATGGTGTGAAGCGTGAACCGGGGAACCAAGTTCTTTGGGGCTAATTCGGAGTCATTGAAGCCATTCGGCTTATTGGCTCCGGAGGCGCGAGCTTCTTCAGCGCCAGCCCGTCAGCTAACCCGGTAGGCACACGAAGGAGGCTGAATGCCGCTTAACCACGTACACCTACCCGGACTCAAACACAAACGCTCTGCCTTGGGCCGCGGTGCTGTTTCAGCACTGGTCGCAGGCGTTGTCACCGTTTCTCTCGTTCTTCTCGCGCTCGTCTTCAACACCAGCGCAGCTCACGCCGAAACCGTCGCACTCGCGAACTCGGGCGGAGCAGGCTTCCAGGCCACACCCGCGACCGTCCCCGGTATGCGCGCGAAGATCTCCGCAGGCGGACGCACAGCGATTCCGCCGGCGGGAGCACCCGACGCCGTCAAGAAGGCCATTCTTGCGGCCAACAAGATCGTCCGCAAGCCCTACATCTACGGCGGCGGTCACGCAACGTTCAAGAAGCTCTCCACGGGATACGACTGTTCGAGCACCATCAGCTACGCGCTCGGCAACGGAGGGCTGCTCAAGGGCACGCCGCTGAACTCCTCCGGCTTCATGAGCTGGGGCGAGGCCGGTAAGGGAACCTGGGTCACCGTTTACACGAACCCCGGTCACGCGTATGTCGTGATCGCTGGTCTTCGCCTTGACACGTCTGGTCCTGGCGAACGCGGTCCGCGCTGGCGTCCAGCCGCACGTTCAAGCTCGGGCTTTAAGGCCCGTCATCCGCAGGGCTTCTAGACATCCCGCAAGATCGTTATGAATCAGGCCCGCGCAAGCGGGCCTTTTTCATGTCGGCATGCCCGAACGCAATCACGGGTAAGTTGAAGCCATGAGCAATCTCGCTTACGAAACCCTCGGCCGCGTGACCTGGATCGTCGGGAAGCGCAAGGTCAAGCACGCACTCGTGCCGACGAAGCCTCGCCGCGCGCGACGCATCCTGCTGATCGTCAGCGGAGTCGTTGTCGCTGTGGTTGTTGTCGGCGCAGCTCTTGAGCGCGCTGCCGCGCAGTAGCGAAACAGCCCGGATGCAAAGAGCGAAAGCGGGCCCGCCTCTCGACGGGCCCGCGGGGAGCTCAGTGGCTTCAGTGCATCGATCCCATTGAGCCGACCTTTTCAGTCGGCAGCGGGGATCCGAACCATTCAGTTCGCCATGTCTGCATCTGCGCGATCTCCTTGGACTGCGCTTTGACGATCGCGGCCGCGAGCTTCATCACTTCAGGGTTCATGCCTTCGGCCAGCACCTGATTGGCCATGACGACCGCTGACTGGTGATGAGGGATCATCGCGTCGATGAAGGCCATGTCGAAGTCCTTCGCCGCTTTCAGGGCGTCGACGTCGCTCATCATCGCGGCCATGTCCTCACTGCTCATCATCGAATCTGCGTTGTTGGGCAGGCTCTTCTCGAGCTCGGTCATCTGCTTGATCTCGGCGTTCTGCGAAGCGATGATGTTCTCGGAGAGGGTCTTGATCTCCTCGTGATCGGCTGATTTGACGCCCAACTCAGCCATCTCTATCGCTGACTGGTGGTGGGGAATCATCCCGGTGACAAACATCGCGTCCACCCGGTTGCCTCCGTTGTCGGAGCTGGTGGCAGCGTCGTCGTCCCCGCATCCACCGGCGACAAGGGCGAAGGCTGCAATCGCGAGGGTTACGGCCAGTGTTCTCAGTTTCATAGTTTCACTTTCGGTTTCAGATTGAATGGTCGCAGTGCGGCGCTTGCGGCGCCGCGACGTGCGGGTCAAGTCCGAAACACCTGAAGATCGCTGGGTCCGTGTCGCGCGTAGGCACCCGTAGGCGTGGGCTGAGGGTCATTCTCAGCTACCAACCCGACCACGCTCGAAGCGAACGTTTCGCGCGCCGTGGCCGTTTCGAGTGTTGCAGTGCACGTCCTTACGGAAGAGACGTCAGCAGTCGTCGCCAAGCACTCGACGGCGCCTTCGTGGTGCATCTCGCCTTCGGGCATCACGCCATGGGTGGCGGTGATCGTTGTGAACGCGAGCAGCGCGAGCAGAACGATGAATATTCGACGACCTCGCGGGGCGCGCGGGTAAGAGTTGACCGGCCTCATCTGCCTGCGATCCTACGTTGCGAGACGAGAACTCGCGGAGTTTGCGGCTTTCACAATCCCGTCACAAACCGCACGCTATCGAGACGCCGGATGCCGACCTAGGATCGATGCGTGGCCGGTCCTGTCAAAACAACCGCACATCTGCATGTGCATTCCGAGTACTCGCTGCTCGACGGCGCCGCGCATATCAAGGAGCTCGCTGAGCGCGCTGCCACGTTTGACCAGCCGGCGCTCGGTCTCACCGACCACGGCGTGATGAACGGCTCGGTCGAGCTCTACGAGGCCTGCAAAAAGCAGAACATCAAGCCGATCTTCGGCTGCGAGGTCTACTACGTCGACGATCACCGCCGCAAAGAGTCCGGCAAGGTTGAGCGCAACCACCTCACCCTGCTGGCCGAGAACGACGTCGGCTTCCGCAACCTCACCAAGCTCTGCTCTGCGGGCTTTCTCGAGGGATTCCACCGCGGCAAGGCCAACGTCGACATGGAGCTGCTCCAGCGCTACAACGAAGGCGTGATCGCGCTCACGGGCTGTCTCGCGTCGCGCTTCGTGCGGAGGATCAACCAGAACGACCCGGCCGCAGCGCGTGAGCACGCCGATCAGCTGATCCAGGTGTTCGGCCCCGAGGACGTCTACTTCGAGGTTCAGGAAAACAAGATCGCGGATCAGAACAACGCGAACCCGCAGATCGCCGCGATCGCCAACGAGTTTGGTCGCCCGGTCGTCGGAACCGCCGACGTGCACTACCTCGGTCGCGAGGACTACGACTCACACGCCGCACTGCTCTGCGTGCAGACCAAGAGCACACTCGCCGAGCCGAAGATGACCTTCGACACGAACGAGTTCTACCTCAAGAGCAACGAGGAGATGACGGCTGAATACGAGAACTGGCCCGGCGCGATCGAGTCGACGATCGAGATCGCCGACCGCGTGAACGTCAACTTCGAGCTCGGCGGCAGGTTGATCCCGAGCTACAAGACGCCGAGCGGTGAGTCAGACGGCGAATTCCTGCGCGCGCTGGTCCACGAGGGCCTCGTCAGGCGTTACGGCGACCCGATCCCGGCGGCCGCCATGGAGCGCGCCGAGATGGAACTCTCCGTGATCGACAACATGGGCTTCAACAGCTACTTCCTGATCGTCTGGGACTTTGTGAAGTACGCCAAGGACAACGACATTGCCGTCGGCCCGGGCCGTGGATCCGCAGCCGGCTCGATCATCTCCTACACACTCGGCATCACCGACGTTGACCCGATCGCCTACGACCTGCTGTTCGAACGCTTCCTCAACGCCGAGCGCGTGTCGATGCCGGACATCGACATCGACTTCTCCGTCCACGGCCGCGAAAAGGTCATCCGTTACGTCTCGGACAAGTACGGCAAAGAGTCTGTGGCACGCATCATCACCTTCGGTCGCATGTTCCCGCGCGCTGCTGTGCGCGACGCCGCCCGCGTGCTCGGCCACGACTACGGGACCGGCGACCGACTTTCGAAGATGATCCCTGACCCTGAGCAGGGCCGCTCGCCGAGTTTCGCCGACTGCCTGAAGAAGGGCCAGCCACTCAACGACGTCTACGAGAACGACCCGACCTCCAAAGAGATCGTCGATCTCGCGATCGGCCTCGAGAACACCGTGCGCAACAGTTCGATCCACGCTGCCGCGGTCGTGATCGCCGACCGTCCGCTGACCGACATCGTCCCGCTGCAGCTCGCGGAAGACAAGTCTGCGCCCGGCGACGAGAGGGCCTACCGCGTGATCACGCAGTACTCGATGGGGCCCGTCGAGGCACTCGGACTGCTGAAGATGGACTTCCTCGGCCTGCGCAACCTCGACGTGATCGAAGAGGCGATGGACATCATCGAGCGCGCCGGATACCAGCGGCCCGACATGGACACGTTGCCGCTCAACGATCAGAAGACCTTCAAGATGCTCGCTGCCGGAGACTCGATCGGCGTCTTCCAGTTCGAGTCCGAGGGCATGCGCGAGGCGCTGAAGAAGGTCCGCCCGACTGAGTTTGAGGATCTGATCGCGCTCGTCGCGCTGTATCGACCGGGCGCCATGAGCCACATTCCGGCGTACGCGCGTGGCAAGCGCAACCCCGAATCGGTCAAGTTCCCCGACGAGCGCCTGCGCTCGATCACGGAGAGTTCGTACGGCGTGGTGCTCTACCAGGAGCAGAACATGCTCGTGGCCAAGCAGATCGCCGGCTTCTCCGGCCCGCGCGCAGACGACCTGCGCAAGGCGATCGGCAAGAAGGATCGCGCGAAGATGGCCGGCCTGAAGGATGAGTTCTTCGAGGGCTGCCGCGCATCAGCGACTGCCGAGGGCACGATCGAGTCGCTCTGGAAGATGAACGAGGACGCCGCCGACTACTCCTTCAACAAATCGCACGCAGCGTGTTACGGATTGATCGCCTACCGCACCGCCTGGCTGAAGGCGAACTTCCCGGCCGAGTACATGGCCGCGGTGATCAGCTCGGTCATGAGCACCAAGGACAAGGTTCCGTTCTTTGTCGTTCAGTGTGAGGCGATGGGCATCAAGGTGCTGCCGCCGGACGTGAACGAATCGGGTCACCGCTTCAACGTGGTCGAGGGCAACATCCGCTTCGGCCTCGAAGCCGTGAAGGGCGTCGGCGGCGCGGCCGTGGACGCGATCATCGCCGCGCGCGAGAAGGACGGCCCGTTTGACTCGCTGTGGGACTTCTGCGAACGCGTGGACAACCGCGCCGTGAACAAGAAAGCGATCGAATCGCTGATCAAGTGCGGCGCTTTCTCTTCAACCGGCGCTTCGCGCAAAGGCATGCTGATCGTGCTCGAACAGGCTCAGGCATCGGGCGTCAAGCAGCAGAACGACGAGCGCATGGGGCAGGGGTCGATCTTCGACATGGCCGACTCCGCAGTCGCAACTCAGCACGAGGTGGCGCGTCCTCCGATCCCAGAAGGCGAGTGGGAGCAGCCAGAGATGCTCGCGGCCGAGAAGGAGACGCTGGGTCTCTTCCTTTCCAATCACCCATTGAAGCCCGTAGCGGGCGCCCTGCGCGCTCGTGTGGACTGCTCGATCGCTGATCTTGACCACAAGAAGGATGGCGACTGGCTTTCCGTCGGCGGCATGATCGTCGAGTCAAAGACGATCCGCACCAAGAACGGCTCGCACATGATGTTCGCGCGAATCGACGACCTCACCGCTCAGGTTGAGATCATCGTCTTCGCGAAGGCGCTCGATGCCGTGAAGGAACACCTGCACAACGACGCGATCGTCACCGTTCGCGGGCGGATCGACCAGAAGGACGGCGACGTCAAGCTCGTCGCCCAGGAAGTCGCCCCGTTTGAGCCGACCAAGGAGGAGCTCGCCGCGTCAGCCGGCAGCCCTTTTGACGCCGAGCCGATCCGCGTCGTGATCAACGCCGACACCGCCGAGCACCCGTCCGTTGCCGAGTTCGTGCGCGACATCCAGGGCGTCGTGGACATGCACAAGGGCCCGCTCCCGCTGGAGATCGTCGTGCGCAAGGGCGAGGAAGAGGTCTCGCTCGAGTGCGGCGACATGTACAAGGTCTCGCGCAGCAGCGCGTTCGTCGCCGAGATCGAAGAGATCGAGGGCGTGCAGGTGGCCGGCGCGGTTCCGACCGGCGTCCAGCGCGCTACTTCTTGGAGCGGGCCTTGAGGCCCTTGTCGCGCAGCTTGAAGGCGAGCTTCACATCCGCGGCACTGGGGCCGTCCTTCTCCAGGCCCGGGACCTCGAGCAGCGTTGGGACGTCCTGCAGGCGCGGGTCCGACAGGAAAGCGGCGATTCCGTCATCGCCGATGAACCCGTCGCCGAGGTTGTCGTGCCGATCGCGGTGCGAGCTGAATTCGTCGCGGGAGTCGTTCAGGTGCAGGGCGCCGACCTTGTCGAGTCCGACGATCCGGTCGAGTTGGTCGTAGGTCTCGGTGACGGCCTCGATTGACCGCACGTCATAGCCGGCCGCATGCGAGTGGCAGGAGTCGATGCAGACTCCGACGCGGGGGGCGTCGAGCTGCTCGATCAGGTCAGCAAGGTGCTCGAACTTCCCGCCGACGGCATTCGCGCCGGCGGCGTTCTCCAGCAACAGCTTGCACTCCGAAGACTCCGCAAGAGCCGCTTTGCACATCGCCACGATGTTCTTGATCGTCGGCTCGTACTCCTGACCCTTCATCACAGGGCCGGGATGCAGGACAACGCCGGATGCGCCAATCGCATCGCCAACCTGGAGAGCGTGCGTCAGAGCGCCAAGACCCTTCGCCGAAATCTCTGGATCAAACGACCCCGGATTGATCAGGTAGATCGCGTGAATGACAACCGCATCCACGGGCGAGTCGTCCATCGCAGCACGAAACGCCGCAAAGTCCTCGTCCGTGAACTTCGTCGGCCGCCACATGCGCGGGCTCTGGTTGAAGATCTGGATGGCGGTCGACTCGGTCTCGATGCCGCGCTCGACTGCTCGTGGCAGTCCGCCCGAGGTGGATACGTGGGCACCGATCAGCATCGCGCGCCAGTCTACCCGGCGCTTTCATAGGATCCCGCCGTGCCCGAATCGCAACTGATAGATCGTTTCGCCCCGTCACCGACCGGCCTGCTGCACATCGGCGGCGCCCGCACCGCGCTCTACAACTGGCTTCTCGCGCGCGGAAGCGGTGGCAAGATGATCCTGCGCATCGAGGACACCGATCGCGAGCGCAGCACCAAGGAAAACGTCGACTTCATTCTCGAGGCGCTCGAATGGCTCGAGCTCGACTACGACGAGGGTCCGATCTCGCAGGCCGAGGCAGATCCCCGCCACCGCGAGGCGATCGAGCAGCTCAAGGCCAGCGGCCACGCCTACGAGTTCGAGGGCTCGATCCGCCTGAAAGTGCCCGACGAGGGAGAGACAGTCGTGCACGACGCGATCCGCGGCGACGTCACCTTTCAGCACGAGAGCATCGACGACTTCACGATCGCCCGGTCAGACGGGTCCCCGCTCTACAACCTCGCCGTTGCGATCGACGACCTCGACGCCGGCGTGACCCACGTGATCCGCGGCGAAGACCACCTTTCAAACACCCCGCGTCAGGTGATGATCCTCAACGCGCTCGGCCACAAGCCGCCGATCTACGCACACCTGCCGCTGCTGCACGGTCCCGACGGCAAGAAGCTCTCCAAGCGCCACGGCGCTGCATCGGTCCAGGAACTTCGCGACGCGGGCTACATCCCGGAGGCCGTCCGCAACTATCTGGCCCTGCTGGGCTGGGGATACGACGACAAGCAGACGATTTTCACAACCGAGGAGCTGCAGAAGCTGTTCCGCGTAGAGCGCGTCTCCAAGTCCGCCGCAGTCTTCGACGAGAAGAAGCTGCAGTGGATGAACGGTCTCTATCTGCGGGAAATGCCGGTCGAAGAGCTGACCGCTCGTCTCGAGGCCTTCACCGGCCGGGAGAACCTGGGCGCCACCGTCGCCCTGTGTCAGGAGAAGATCGCGACACTCGCCGATTTCTGGCCGATGGCGCAGTTCTTCTTCGACGGACCCGTCGAGGACGAGAAGGCGCAAGCGAGGTTTCTCGACGACGAGGGCAAGAATCGCCTGCGCGCAGCGCGCGACGCGCTCGGTGCCCTCGAGACGTTTGATCTCGCGAGCATCGAGACCGCCCTTCGAGGCGTCTGCGAAGCGCTCGAACTCAAGCCCAACAAGGTGTTTCAGCCGATTCGCGTGGCGATCAGCGGCACGACAATCTCCCCGGGAATCTTCGAATCACTGGAACTGTTGGGCAGGGAAGAATCCTTGGATCGCATCGAACAGGCGTTGAACAAGCCTTAAATGGCATGGGGTGAGGACCCTAGGGGGAAACCCTGACTAAACAAATCGTCGATGCTGCCGATATTTCTTCTGGTTCCACCGGAACCGTCATCTACCAACGCTTAAGGCACGGACGTCGAGAGCTGGAGAATTCACCACATGGCACGTAACGCAAAGCAAGAGCCTGCGGTTGACGAAGCGGTACCCACCGCCGAAGTCAAAACCCGCCGCCAGGCTACGTCAGATGAGACGCCTCCGCGAATCGGCGCTCAGGGACAGCGCCAGCAAGGACACGGCCACCGCCTGACCGCAGCATTCGAGGCTCTCGAGCGCTTTCCCGCGCTCGCTGAATCACGCGACCGCGTTCTGCATCTGGTCACCACCAACAACAGCGACAAGGCAACGACTGACCTTGTCGAGGCGATCGAGCGCGACGTTGCGCTTGTGATCACCGTGATCCGCTACGCCAACAAGGCAACCGGCGGCCGCCGCAAGGTCGTGACCGTCCGCGAAGCAGTCGAGGTGCTCAGCCCCGGTGGCGTCGAAGCGATCGTCACGCGCACCAAGACATTTGACTTTTTTGAGCGCACGGCTCAATGGGATTCCACGCCTGACCGCTTCCGTCTGCACGCAATCGCGACGCAGCAGGCAGCGGAACGCATCGCACGTGAGATCAACTGGGACGGCGACGTCGACGCACTGCTGGTCACAGCGCTGCTGCACGACATCGGCAAGCTCGTACTGACCTACGCCTACGACGGCTACCCCCAGCAGGTGCACGGAAGCGCCCGCACGCCGCAGGAGCGCCTGATGCGCGAACGCCGCGAGCTCGGTGTCGACCACGCGCTCGTTGGTGGAGTGCTCGCCCGTCGCTGGGGCCTGCCCAACAGCATGGCCGCTGCGATCGAGCGTCATCACGCCGATGACGCGACCGGCGAAGCCGCGATCATCCGCCTTGCGGACATGCTCGCTCACTACGCCGAGGGTGGCGACGTCTCACCGGACGAGCTGCTCAAGGCCTCACGCAACGTGCGTCTGACCGTGCGTCAGCTGCGCAGCATCTTGTACGAAGTCCCCAACGGTGGTGGGAACGAGCGCAAGCGCCCGACCTCCCCGAGTCCGCTCTCACCGCGCGAGTCCGACGTTCTGCGTCAGCTCGCCGAGGGCAACGTCTACGAGGACATCGCCAACAATCTCCACCTCTCGACCAGCACCGTGCGGACTCACCTGCACAACATCTACGGCAAGCTCGGGGTCAAGGACCGCGCGCAGGCTGTGCTCAATGCTGCCGAGAACGGTTGGCTCTAAACCTGTAAGTCCGATCCGATTTGTCCGGAACGTCTGTAGAATCAGACGTTCCGGCGATGATCTCGATCACTTCCAAATCCGTTTACGCGCTCTCCGCCCTGGTGGAGCTTGCGCATCACGAGGGCGGTGATCCGATCCCGGTCAGTGAGATCGCGCGCAGGCGCGAGCTTCCCTCGCAGTTTCTTGAACAGCTCTTCGGCACTCTTCGCCGGGCGAACATCGTGATGAGTCGCCGCGGAGTGAAGGGCGGCTATGTGCTCGCCAAGCCGGCAAATGAGATCACGGCGCTGATGGTCGTCCAGACGCTTGACGGCGAGATCAGCGAAGACCAACTTTCGATCGCGCCCTGGGGCGAAGTCGTCGGCGCGCTGCGCCAGCAACTTGCAGATCGCGACCTCGCGACGCTCGCCGAGGCGGAGTCCTCCGAGGCCGGCGGAGCGATGTACTACATCTGATGGCCGCGATCGCATCGAACATCGTCGAGCTGATGGGTGGCACTCCGCTCGTCGAACTCAAGCGCCTCTCGGACGATCTGCCCGGCACGGTTGCCGTGAAGCTCGAATCGTTCAACCCGGCCGGCAGCGTCAAAGACCGGATCGGCGTGTCGATGATCGAGGCCGCCGAGAAGGCCGGAGAGATCGAGCCGGGCAGGACCACGATTGTCGAGGCGACCAGTGGCAACACAGGGATCGCGCTTGCTTTCGTCGCGGCGGCCAAGGGCTACGAGCTGACTCTGGTTCTGCCGGAGGGCATGAGCCGCGAGCGCCAGGGGCTCTTGAAGCTCTACGGGGCGAAAGTCGAGATTGTCGAGTCGATGGGCGGGATGGGCGAGGCGGTTGACGCCGCGCGCAAGCTGGCCCGTAGTGACGAGTACTTCCTGCCCGATCAGTTCTCCAATGAGGCCAATCCTGATGTGCACCGCCGTACGACTGCCGAGGAGATCTGGTCCTCGACGGGTGGGAAGGTCGATGTGTTCGTTGCCGGCGTTGGAACTGGTGGAACGATCACCGGTGTCGGGGAGCGGCTGAAAGAGCGCAAGGCCGGCGTCAGGGTCGTTGCCGTGGAACCCGCCGCTTCGCCCGTGCTTTCCGGCGGCGCCGTTGGTGCGCACCGCATCCAGGGCATCGGCGCGGGATTCGTACCGCCCGTGCTCAACCGCGGAGTGCTCGACGAGATCCTTCCGGTCGAAGACGACGACGCTGTCGACACCGCGCGCGCAGTTGCGCAGCGGGAAGGCATCAGCTGCGGAATTTCTGGCGGCGCTGCCGTTCGCGCGGCGCTCGATATCGCGGCGCGCCCTGAGTCAAAGGGCAAGCTGATCGTCACCGTCGTTCCCGACAGCGGCGAGCGCTACATCTCGCTGCCGTTCTTTGCGCAGTGAACGTCGCGGTGATCGGCTGCGGGGTGCGGGGGTCTGTGGTGGCCGCGCTGCTCGCCGGGGCCGGGGTGGAGGAGATCGCTCTGGTTGATGGCCGGTCGGTCACTGAGGAGGATCTTGGAGTTGGCTTGCTGCAGTTCACCCCGGACCTGCGGGCGGGGAAAGCTGATGCGCTTGTGGCCAAGCTCGGGTTGATCAATCCGGGGGTGCACGCGCAGGCTTTTCCGGCGGATCTCGGCGCGGAGAATGCTGTGGCGATTCTGACCGGGGTGAATTGCGTGGTTGATTGCGCCGGGGTCGTTGAGGTTTCTGAGGCGGTTGAGTCAGCGGCGAAGGAGATCGGGGTCGATGTTGTGGGGGGGCCGGATGGCTATGTCGCTTCAGAGGTTTCGGCTGCTCGGGCTGTCGCGGTGGGAGCTGGGCAGGCGGACGAAGTGCTCGCTCTGCGTATCTGAGCCTTTGAAATGCCATCGGCCTGTCCAGAAGACAGGCCGATGGCATTTTTCCCGCATACCTGCGCAATCGCCGTTGCAGGCACACCGGTCTGCCCGGCGGCGGTACCGTGTGAGCCGACACCAGTACCGCTGCACATGGCATCGTTCCTCACCGAAATCCGTCAAGACATCGCCGCCGCGCAGGCCCGTGACCCGGCTTCCCGCGGCCTCGGTCGGCTTGAGGTCTTCGCGACCTACAACGGTGTTCACGCGATCCTTTTCCACCGGATCGCGCACCGCATGGATCGCGCCGGCATGCCGCTGCTGCCACGGATGCTCAGCTACTTCGCGCGAATCGTCACCGGCGTCGAAATCCACCCCAGGGCGATCATCGGTGAGAACTTCTTCATCGACCACGGCGCCGGCGTTGTGATCGGCGAGACGGCTGAGATCGGCAACGACGTGACGATCTACCAGGGCGTGACGCTTGGCGGCACCGGCCTTGAACCGGGCAAACGCCACCCCACAGTCGAGGACGGCGTCACCGTCGGCTCAGGCGCCAAGCTGCTCGGTCCGATCCACGTGGGCCGGCACGCAAAGATCGGCGCCAACTCCGTCGTGATCCACGACGTGCCGCCGGACACCACGGTTGTCGGAAACCCCGGCCATCCGGTGCGAGTCAACGGCGCGCGCCCCGAAGGCCCCGACACCGACTGGATCCACCTTCCCGACCCCGTTGCCGACGCGCTCAGCGGGCTCAGCGATCGACTGCGCGAGATCGAACACGAACTCGCAGAGCTTCGGGGCGAGGAGCCTCCCGATAAGTCAAACGTGCGGCCGCTCAAGCGCCGCAAGGGTCACGACCCGGCCGCGGGCTAAGCGGCGTTCGCGACCGGCACAACTGCCGGCGCGTACTGCTCGATCAGGGCGTTGAAGCGCTCGGGCGTCTCGAACATCGGGATGTGACCGACGTCGTCCATCAGTTCGAGCTTCGCGTGCGGGATCATCTTCGCGAAACGGAAGGCGTCCTTCTTGGGGATCAGCGAGTCGTTACGCCCCCAGATGATCACGGTCTCGGTGGTCACTTCGCCCGGAAACTCGATCACCGGGGTGTGGGTGATGGCGTGAATGGCCGGAACAAAACCGGGCTTTCCAGTCCCCGCGAGCAACACGAGGATCAGCTCGGAACTCACTTGACGCGGTCGCCAGAGAACGATCTTCGTCAAGATCCCGGCAAGCGTGCGGCTTGAGGCGATGAAGCTGCGCAGCTTCGGCCCAATCTTGAAAAGTGGCTGGAAATACCTCGCGTACCGCGAGAGTTTGCGCAAGCGCGGGGTGGAAGTGGAGAATCCGGCGGCATCGACGAGCACGAGCTTCTCGAGCAGTTCCGGAAACTTCTTCGCGACGATCGTCGCGATCTGGCCACCCATCGAGTTCCCGATCAGCGTGATCTTGCCGAGGCCCAGCTTGCCGCTGAACTCCTTGATCACATCGGCGTAATGCTCGATCGAGAACTCACCGACGGGCATCTCAGAGAGCCCGAAGCCAGGAAGGTCGACCGCGATCACGTGGTACCGATCGGCAAACGGCAGCAGGTTCAAGATCCAGTTGCGCCAGGTGCCCATGAGTCCGTGGACATACAGGAGCGTGGGCTTGCTCGCGTCGCCGAGCTCGATGTAGTTGAGCTTCGCTCCGTCGATCTCAATGAACTGCTCGTACGGGGTGAAGTCGAATTTGTCCCAGTTGGTGTCCACGTAGTCGCCCCAGGGAACGGCGATTCGTGCGGCACCTTCTGAAGTGGCCTGATCGCCCTCCGGGGCGAGTACTTCGGATACAGCGTGAGCGTCCAGCGGTGTCTCATCCATGCGGGGAACCTTACACGAAATGATGAGACGGTCATGTTCACCGATGGCCGATCAGGCGGCTCCGCGCCCGGGGCTATGCTCGATATGTGCACCAGCTTTTCACTGACACGGACCTGACTGCGGGATTGAACGAGCCTCAAAAAGCGGCTGTTCTGCACCGCGGAGGCCCGCTTCTGATCCTCGCCGGGGCTGGTTCAGGCAAGACTCGAGTGCTGACGCACCGCATTGCGCACCTCGTGCAGAGCGGCGATGCGCGACCCGAACAGATCCTCGCGATCACCTTCACCAACAAGGCCGCCAAAGAGATGCGCGAGCGCGCAGAGAAGCTCGTCGGTCCGCGCGCGAACGCGATGTGGCTGACCACCTTCCACTCGGCCTGCGCCCGGATTCTCCGCTCCGAGGCCGAGCGCCTCGGCTACACCCGCGGTTACACGATCTACGACTCCGCAGATTCCCAGCGACTGGTGCGTCAGTGCATGGACGCGCGCGAAGTCGACAACAAGCGTTTCCCGCCGCGGATGATCCAGTCGATCATCTCCCGCGCAAAGAACCAACTCGAGAACGCCGCCCAGTTCGCGCAGCACACTGACGGCGTCGTCGACGAAGTGGTTGCGGCTGTCTACGAGACCTACGAGCGCCGCCTCCGCGAGATGAACGCGATGGACTTCGACGACCTGCTGCTGCGGTCGGTGGAGCTTTTCCAGACCTATCCGGACGTGCTCGCGCGCTACCGCAACGTCTTCCAGCAGATCCTCGTTGACGAGTACCAGGACACCAACTCCGCCCAGTACAAATGGGTCGAGCTGCTCGCCCATGAACACCGCAACCTGGTGGTCGTCGGCGACGACGACCAGTCGATCTACGGCTTCCGCGGCGCCGACGTTCGCAACATCCTCGACTTCGAGAAAGACTTCCCCGACGCCGCCGTGATCAAGCTCGAGCAGAACTACCGCTCGACCGGCAACATCCTCGACGCCGCGCACGCCGTCGTCTCGCGCAACAGCGGCCGCAAGGGCAAGAAGCTCTGGACCGAGGCCCCCAGGGGCGACAATCTGAAGGTCCGTCAGCTGACAGACGAACACGAGGAAGCGCGCTACGTCGCGGGTGAGATTCAGCGACTGACCGAGGCCGGGCTTTCCAACAACGACGTCGCGGTCTTTTACCGCACGAACGCCCAGTCGCGAGTCCTCGAGGACACGCTTGTGCGCTACCGCATGCCCTACCAGGTGATCGGCGGCACGCGCTTCTACGAGCGCGCTGAAGTCAAGGACGCGCTGGCCTACCTGACGATCCTCGCCAACCCGTACGACGCGGTCTCGCTGCAACGCATCATCAACTCGCCGCGGCGGGGGATCGGCAAGACGACGGTCGATCGTCTTCTGGCCTACGCCAACACCACCGGCGAGCCGGTGCTCGATCTGGTCGGTCGTGCCGAAGAGGTGCCGGGCCTCGGCGGCGCGGCGCTGAAGGCGCTGGCGCGGTTCTCTGAGGCGATCACCTCGATGCGCGAGAAGGCGGCCTCCGAGAAGCACGTCGGCGACCTGCTCGAATCGGTCCTCGACCAGAGCGGATACTTCGACCACCTGAAGGCCGAGAGCGCCGGCGACCCGCAGGCCCTGACGCGGCTGGAGAACCTGCAGGAGTTCGTCGGCCTTGCCCGCGAGTACGACCTCAACTCCGTCGGAGACGACGAGGCAGGGCTTGAAGCATTCCTGCAGCAGGTCGCGCTGTTCTCAGATCAGGACGCGATCGCGGACGATGACGGTCAGATCACGCTGATGACTCTGCACAACGCGAAGGGCCTGGAGTTTCCCGTCGTCTTCATGCTCGGTCTCGAGGAAGGGATCTTCCCGCACTCGCGCGCCGTCGACTCCGGTGACATCGAAGAAGAACGCAGGCTTTGTTACGTCGGAATCACCCGCGCGCGCGAGAATCTCTACATGACTCACGCATCGCGACGCATGCTCTTCGGCGAGTCGGGCTGGAACGACCGGTCACGCTTCATCGACGAGATCCCTGAGGATCACATCGATCTGGTCGTCGAGACCAGCTCCAGCGGTTCCTACTCACGTCAGAACTCTGGATCAGGCAGCGGCTTCCGCGCGTCGGCGGGGACAGGCATGTCCTCCGGCGGCGGATCGCTGCCGATGGCCCGCTTCAAGATCGGCGACGACGTCGAGCACGCGAACTTCGGCGAAGGCGTGATCATCGGCGTCGAGCCGGGCAACATGATCGTCGTGCGCTTCACCGGCGACGGCTCGGAGCGCAAGTTCATCGCGGACTACGCCCCGATCACGAAACGCGTAGGAGCTGGTGCCTGATGACCGTGGGAAACAAGCACTACGAGCCGCCGCCATCGGTCGGCGAGCCGTTCCGCGCCGATCCTTCCGGTCCGGCGCCGTTCCTGACCGATTCCGAACAGGTGCCCGTGGTCCCGGTCGAGTCGGCCCCGTATCGCGAGCCGGCCGATCTCCCCAAGCACGACGACGACGCGCCGCGCACCGAGTACGGCGCGCCGCCGATGTTCCAACCGTCCGGCAAGACGCCTGCGCAGAAGGCCGCTCCGATGAGGCCCGAGGCGCGGTTTGCCCGCACCGCGATGTGGGTTGGCGTGGCTTCGATCTTCGTCTTCAACATCGTGCTCGGACCGATCGCGGTGATCATGGGCGTCATGGCCCTGCGTCGGGGCGAGCAGCGTCAGGGCAGGCTCGCCATCATTTTCGGCGCGGTCGGCACGACGATCGGCGTACTTCTGCTGGTGCTCGCGAGCGCCGGCATCCTTCCGAGCGTTGACGAGATGTGGAACGACATCCGTAACGGTCGTTAGACAGGTGGACTGATGAGCATCGAGACGAGCAGCGAAACGATTGTGATCGACGGCAAGGCCGTGGCCGCAGGCCTGCGCGCCGAGGTCGCCGCGCGTGTCGCCGAGTTCAACGAGCAGCACGGCCGTCCGCCGGCGCTCACGACGATTCTCGTCGGTGACGACCCGGCCTCGAATGTCTATGTCAACAACAAGCACAAGGCCTGCGCCGAGGTCGGCATCGACAGCTCAGACGAGCGACTTCCCTCCGACACATCGACCGAGTACCTGACGGGTCTGATCGAAGAGCTCAACCGGCGCGATGACGTGGACGGAATTCTGCTTCAGCTCCCGTTGCCCGCAGGCCTGGATGACGACGAGCTGAGCGGCCTGATCGATCCCGACAAAGATGTCGACGGCCTCACCACCTTGAACGCCGGCCGAGTGGTTCAGGGCCGCGACGCCCTGGTTCCGTGCACACCCAGCGGCGTGATGATCCTGCTCGAAGAGGCCGGGGCCGAGCTCTCGGGCGCAGAGGCCGTGGTCGTGGGCCGCTCAAACCTTGTCGGGCGCCCGGTCGCATCGCTGCTTCTGGCACAGGACGCCACCGTCACCACATGCCATTCGCATACGCGCGATCTCGGCGAGGTCACGCGCCGCGCAGACGTACTGATCGCCTGCGTCGGTGCGCCGAAGCTGATCGACGGGTCGATGGTCAAGTCCGGCGCGATCGTGATCGACGTCGGGACTTCGCGTACCGAGGACGGGCTCTCAGGAGACGTCGATTTCGATTCCGTGCTCGGCGTCGCAGGCGCAGTCACGCCTGTCCCTGGTGGAGTCGGCCCGATGACGATCGCCTGCCTGCTTGAGAACACCGTCAAGGCCGCGGAAGCCCGCGCGAGTTCCTGAACGTGGCCGAGAAGCTCCGCCCGGCTGAATGGCTCGCGCTCGCCGGCGCGCTGATCATGCTCGTGGCCACGTTCCTGCCCTGGTTCGCCCTGCCGAGCGCTGCGGAGATCGCGAGGACCGTGCCGGGCGCACGCCTCGTCGGCGGTGGCAACGACGGTGCGATCAATCTGAATGTCTGGGACCTCGGCTTCGCCCGCTGGTGGATCTACCTGGCGATTTTGCTCGGCATCTGCATGGTGCTCGCCGCACTGATGTCGCGCACGCCGGAGTGGTCGGTGATCCTCTGCACACCGCTGGTTTTCGTCAGCCCAATCGCGTTCCTCTGCCTGCTGGTGCGCCTGTTTGACGCTCCGCGCCCGTTCGCGAGCGCGCAGTTCGGCTTGTACCTCGCCCTCGCCGGCTCGGCAGCGCTGTTTGCCGGGACGTGTTGGGCGCTCAGGGACACCTCGGTACCAGAGGGCTTTGACAAGGCGCCGCAGCCCGAGCTCGTTCACGTCGAGTAGCGATCCCTAGACTCTCCCGCGTGATCACTCCAGAAGACGTTTCCTACGTCGCGCGCCTCGCGCGGCTGCGGCTCAGCGAGGAAGAGCAGGAGCGGATGACGCGCGAGCTCTCCGCCGTGCTCGGTTATGTCGAGCACATCAACGAGCTTGAGCTGGACGGCGTGGAGCCGACAGCCCGTGTCGTGGACCTGGTCAACGTCCTGCGCGACGATGTTCCGCGCCCGAGCCTCTCGCTCCAGGCAGCGCTCTCAAACGCACCCGACGAAGCCGACGGCGGCTTCGCGGTTCCGGCGGCGGGAAGCTGAACGTGGCTGACCTGCTGAATCTCACGGCGGCCCAGGCCGTCGAGGCGCTCGGACGGGGCGACGTCGACGATGCAGAGCTGCATTCGCTCTACCGCGAGCGCGCGGCTGGCGAGTCGATCAACTCTTTCGTTTCTGTAGGCGATGCGATTACCCCGGACGGCGCAGGAAAGCCACTCGCAGGCGTGCCGATCGCCGTCAAGGACCTCTTCTGCGTCGAGGGCATCGAGACCCGCGCCTGTTCCAAGATCCTCACCGGTTACATCCCGCCGTATACCGCGACCGCGATCGCGAAGCTTCAGGAAGCCGGCGCCAGTTACCTCGGAAAGACCAACATGGACGAGTTCGCGATGGGCTCGTCCAATGAGAATTCCGCCTTTGGCGCCGTGAAGAACCCCTGGGACGAGTCGCGCGTGCCCGGAGGATCCAGCGGCGGATCCGCCGCAGCTGTGGCCGCCGGACTTGCGCCATGGGCAACCGGCACCGACACCGGTGGATCGATCCGCCAGCCGGCGGCGTTCTGCGGCCTGGTCGGTCTGAAGCCCACCTACGGCGCGATCTCCCGCTACGGAATGATCGCGTTCGCCTCTTCCTTGGATCAAGCCGGTCCGATCACCCGCGACGTCACCGACGCCGCGCTGATGCTCAAACACATGCAGGGCAAGGACGAGATGGACTCGACGTCGACCGGCATGACTGAAGACGTCACGATGCCGTCCGCCGACTCGCTCGTCGGCAGGAAGTTCGCGATCCCCGCGCCGATCGACTGGAGCGGCGTGCAGCCCGGCGTGAAGGAAGTCTTTGATCTTGCGTGCAATCGCATTGAGGAGGCCGGCGGCGAGATCCTCGAATTGCCGCTGCCGCACGCCGACTACGCGCTCTCCGCCTACTACGTGATCGCCCCGGCCGAGGCCAGCGCGAACCTCTCGCGTTTTGACGGCGTCCGCTTCGGCGAGCGCGCCGCGGATCCGACCGGCCTGACCGACATGTACGAACGCACCCGTGGCGACGGCTTCGGCCCGGAGGTCAAGCGCCGCATCATGCTCGGCACCTACGCGCTGTCGTCGGGCTACTACGACGCGTACTACAACCGCGCGCAGCAGGTGCGCACGAAGATTCTCGAGGACTACGCGGCTGCGTTTGCGAGTTGTGACTTCATCATCACGCCGACCGCCCCGAGCGTCGCGTTCGAGATCGGCGAGAAGACCGACGACCCGCTCGCGATGTATCTCGGCGACCTCTTCACCGTGCCGGTGTCGCTCGCCGGGCTGCCGGCGATCAGCGTTCCGGCTGGGCTTGCGACATCGGACGGGTCTGCGGCCGCCGAGCCGGGAACCGATGGCGCGCTTCCGGTCGGCCTGCAGATCGTCGCGCCGCACTTCAAGGAGAACGATCTGCTTGAGGCGGCTTACGTCTTTGAGCAGGCGACCGAGTTTGCCGGCGGCCCCTGGACATGGGCGGCTGGCTGATGGCCGAGTACGAGGCAGTCATCGGCCTGGAGATCCACGTCCAGCTCTCGACGCAGACGAAGATGTTTTGTGGCTGCGAGCTCTCGTTCGGCGACACGCCCAACACGCACACCTGTCCAGTCTGCCTCGGTCATCCCGGGACTCTGCCGGTGCCCAACGCCGAAGCGATCCGCTCGGCGATCAAGATCGGCTTGGCTCTCAACTGCGAGATCGCCCCGCGCTCGATGTTCCACCGCAAGAATTACTTCTATCCCGACCTGCCCAAGGGCTACCAGATCAGCCAGTTCGCTCCGCCCATCTGCGGCGAAGGTGAGCTGGCCGGAGTGCAGCTCGAACGCGCTCACATGGAGGAGGACGCGGCGAAGAACATCCACGTCGGCGAGTCCGGCCGCGTGCATGGAGCAAGCCGCACCGTCGTCGACTACAACCGTGGCGGTACGCCACTGGTCGAGATCGTCACCAAGCCCGACATCCATTCCGGCGCGCAGGCGCGCGAGTGGCTCCAGCTTCTGCGCGCCACGGTCAAGCAGCTCGGCGTCTCCGACGTGAACATGGAAGAGGGATCGCTGCGCTGCGACGCGAACATCTCGATCCGCCCGGTCGGTCAGAGCGAGCTCGGCACCAAGACCGAGCTGAAGAACATGAACTCGTTCCGTTTCATCGAGCGCGGAATCGACGCCGAGATCGCGCGCCAGACGGCGCTACTTGTTGCCGGCGAGAAGGTCTCTCAGGAGACACTGCACTTTGATCCGGCATCCGGCTCACTGACTTCGCTTCGCTCGAAGGAAGAGGCTCACGACTACCGCTACTTCCCGGAGCCGGACCTCGTGCCAGTCGCGCCTTCGGAAGAATTGATCGAGGAGATCCGTGCATCGCTTCCGGAGCTGCCGCTTCAGAAGGCTGCGCGCTACGTGAGCGAGGGCATCGCAGCAGACACCGCCAAGTTCCTCGCTTTCAACGCCGACATGGGCGCGTACTTTGAGTCCGTTCTCTTCGCCGCCGGCGCTGGCGCCGACACCAAGCGCATCGGCGACTGGGTCACCGGCGAGCTTGTGGCCCGCATCGGAGCCGACGCCGACCCGGCCGAATCGAAAGTCACGCCGCAGGCCCTGGCCCGCCTAGTCGAACTGGTCAAGGAGAAGGCAGTCAACAACACCGGCGCCAAGACGGTGCTGGACAAACTCGTCGAGGACGGGGGAGACCCGGACGCGATCGTTGAGGCCGAGGGTCTTGCCGCGATGGGCGACTCCGACGAACTCGCGGGAATCATCGACGCCGCACTCGAAGCCAACCCGAAGGCAGCCGACGACATGCGCGCCGGCAACATGAAGGCGATCGGCGCGATCATCGGCTTTGTGATGAAGCAGACCCAGGGCCGCGCCGACGGCGGCGAGGTCACGCGGATCGTGCGCGAGAAGCTCGGGCTCTGACGAGAGAAGTGTGAGGCGGCGTCGGCGGCTTCGTCAATCGGCTCGTCTTCATCAAGGCCGTCGTCAAAACTCCGGTCCGGTCAGGTGCCATCGGGCTCGGGCGGAAACGGTGAACTCTCGCAATCGACCGGCGGTGACCAGGGCTGCTGGCACAAGCAGGCGAACAATGAGAGAGCGAAGCATTTCTTCAGACCACCGACGTCAGAATGATGCCGACTGGACGATTTGGTTCCGCAACGAATCTGCGGATCGGAACGCATGAATCTGATATAAACCGGGTCACTCATGTCCTCCTCAATTTCAGTGCTTGCGCCCTCGACCGGAAAGGTGACTGGCGAGATCCCGGCGCTCACCGTTGCAGAGGTCGCTGCGCAGGTCGTAGCTGCGCGCGCAGCTCAGAAAGAATGGGAGGCGATTGGATTCAGCGGTCGAGCTGCGGTGCTGAAGCGCTGTCGACGTTGGATGGTGGACAACCTGGACGAGTTCATCGAGACGATCGTCGGTGACACCGGCAAGCCGTTCGAAGAGGCGCAACTCGAGGTCTTCTACGCCACCACGGCACTGGGCTACTGGGCAAAGCACGCCAAACGCGATCTTGCGGACGAGACGATCAGAACGAACACCCCGTTCTTGATCGGTACTCGCGTGATCGCTCACTACCGGCCGCGCGGAGTCATCGGTGTGATCGGACCGTGGAACGTGCCACTCATCAACTCGTTCGGCGATGCGATCCCGGCGCTTGCGGCCGGCAACGCAGTGGTGTTGAAGCCTTCGGAGGTCGCGCCGATGGTCGCACTTCTGGCGAAGCGGATGATCGATCAGTGCGGGGCGCCAGAGAACACGTTCCAGGTTGCGACCGGTGCTGGAGAGACCGGTGCGGCTCTTGTTGACGAGGTCGACTTCGTGCACTTCACCGGTTCGGTTGAGACCGGGCGCAAAGTCGCCGCCCGCGCGATCGAGACGCTGACTCCCTACACGCTTGAGCTCGGCGGCAAGGATCCGCTGATCGTGCTCGACGACGCGGCTCTTGAACGCGCGGCGAACGCGGCGGTCTACTACTCGATGCACAACTCTGGGCAGATCTGCATGTCGATCGAGCGGGCGTACGTGCAAGCGGGGGTCTATGACGAGTTCGTAGCACTCGTGCGCGAGCGGGTACGCGCGCTCCGCATGGGGCAGAGCGCAGGGAGAGGCAGCGTCGACATCGGCCCGATGATCAATCCCCCGCAGGCCGACAAGATTGAGGCTCATCTGGCAGACGCCGTCAAGCGCGGGGCGACCGTTCTTGAAGGAGGCGGGATTTCCCGTAACGGCGCCACGTTCGTGGATCCCACACTGCTGACTGACGTCGACCATTCGATGGAGATCATGCGCGACGAGAGCTTCGGGCCGATCCTTCCGATCATGAAGTTCGAGCGCATCGAAGAAGCGATCGAACTTGCAAACGACACTCCGTACGGCTTGACCGCGAAGGTGTTCACCGGGGACACCGAGCGCGGTGCGGAGATCGGCCGCAAACTGAACGCCGGCACGGTCAGCGTCAATTCGGCCGAGACCACCTACGCCGCGATCGAGGTGCCGATGGGCGGAATCAAGGATTCCGGCATCGGAGCGCGTCACGGCGAAGAGGGAATCCGCAAGTACTGCCAGAAGCAGGTCCTGGTGGTCACGCGATTCGCGCCAAAGCGTGAGCTGATCTGGTTTCCCTACGACGGGCGCTCGGCAAGAATTGCCACGGCCGCGATGAAACTGTTCCACCGCCGCGGAGGCAGGTAGCGGTTCCTAAGCTAGGGCGCATGCAGTACGCGCTCATCCCACTCGTCTTCGGCTTCATCACGGCCTGCGTCGGCAAGTACAAACAGATGTCGTTCGTGCTCTGGTTCGCGATCGGGACGATCCTGCCGATCATCGGCCTCATTGCCGCAATTCTGTTCCGCACCGAGCGCTACGACCCGCGCCGCGAGTGCCCGAACTGCAATGCGATCGTTCCGATCACCACGCAGGTATGTCTGCGATGTGGCGAGGACCTCGAGTACCCGGACGAGTTGCTGCCGCCGAAGGGATACTCGATCGTTGAGGAAGACGAAGACGCAGAGGCGAGCTCGGCTACTTCAGCTTGACGGTCTTGCTCACGGCCTGATCGCCGACCTTGACGGTGAGCGTCGCCTTCTTGCCCTTGAGCTTCTTCTTCAGCTTCTTGCCGGCAGAGGTGTATTTGAGCTTGATCACCTTCGGAACGCCGGCCAGAACGTTGGCCGAGCCGGAGGCAAGAGTGATCAGCTTCTTGCCCTTCTTCCCGACCTTGCGAGGCTTGATCGTGAGTGTGACCTTCGCCTTGCCCCCGACAGGAGACATAATTGTGACCTTCGCCCCCGACTTGAGCGACTTGAGCTTGATCGAGCTGCCGATGGTCAGTGTGGGCTTTGACGCGACGGCGATATTGAACGGTCCGTACGAGGGGTAGACGCCGCTGGGCGAAAGCACAGCCGGCGCGCGCGTCAACGCACATGAAGCAGGCCCGGAGAAGTCTGGCGCGCCGGCGATCACAACACCGCGCGAGTCGCGCCATGTGATCGTCGATCCGTCCTGAGAAACGCTGATCTGGCTCGGTGACCCCGCCGTGGGAAGGATGCAGTCGTCCACGTATGCGCCACCGAGCGAGGCCCACTTGCCAAGCGCGATCTGTTTCGTGTTGAAGGTGTCGTCCCTGAGTTCCGACGCCGTGATCACGCCGGTCGCGGAAACGTCAGTGCGGGTCACAACCAGTCCTTGCAGCGGGCCGGCGGCGGCCGTGTTGAACTCAATCCACGGCGTGAAAACGTTCGAGCCGATCGAACTCGGGTCCTGTAGCCCGACATGGGTGCTGTCGACCGCGGCGACGATCCTCGAACCGACGAGCGTGGGATTTTCGCCACCGGTGAGGGAGAGCGGCACACCCGTGCTCGCGTCCGCAGAAACCTTCAGATAGATGCCCTTGGTCAGGCTCGCGCCGTAGTTGGTCGATCGCGAATAGCCGTAAACGATGTTGCCGCCGCTGGGCGTGATGTCGAGGCTCAGGGGGTAGACGTTCAATCCGTCTCCGTCGATGTGACCCGAGAGGCTTCCGAAATGAATGAGCTTCCCGGTCGGGTCCCAGATCGTGAAAGAGGCGAGCTGCGAGATCTTCCCGGATTCCTTGCGCGTGGCAAGGATGTGGCCCTGGTCTGATTGCGCGACCTCGCGCCAATCTCCCTGACCGGCAGAGAGGCGCATTTTGCGCGCGCCGTCGTCTGAACTGACCCAGACCTCGTTCGCATCGATGTAAGCGACGCTTGCCGCCGCGGTGCCAGCGAAGACCGCGAAGACGATCACGATGAGCGAGACGATGAGTGAGCGAGCCTTCAGTGAGTTGAGCATGCAGCCAGCTTACCGGCGACCCGATGCGACCCGCGAGTGACGCGTCATACATCGGTCCGGCCAGGTGCCGCTGTCTCGCCAAGAAAATCCGCAATCCGCCTGACGCTGCACGCCCGCGCTGCCGCAGCCTGTAGTCTGTACTGAACGCGCAGCGATCGCCCCTCAGAGCGAGCGCCCTGCGCAGATGTCGGGCCTGTTGCGACGCACGAACACCACGTGCGTCGGGGCAGGCATTTGAAGGGCCTGGTGCGCAACTCGCACTGAGCCGGCGCATTGATGTCTCGCGCATCCGCGGAAACTCCGTGGGCGGAGATTGAAAGGAGGGACTGAAGATGCGAGCAGTTGAAGCTTTGATGGAAGCGCTCAAACACGAGGGCGTCGACGTTATGTTCGGCTACCCGGGCGGTGCAAACCTGCCCACATACGACGCGATCTACGACGCAGGAATCAAGCACATTCTTGTGCGCCACGAAGCCGGAGGAGGCCACGCCGCAGAGGGCTACGCCAAGTCCACCGGCAAGGTCGGAGTGGCGCTCGCCACCAGCGGCCCCGGCGCGACGAACCTCGTCACGCCGATCGCCGACGCGATGATGGACTCCGTGCCGACCGTCTTCATCACCGGCCAGGTCCGCACCGACCTGCTCGGCACCGACGGATTCCAAGAGGCCGACATCACCGGCATCACGATGCCGATCGTCAAGCACTCGATCATGATCCGCGACCCGCGCGACATCCCGAAGGCGATCCATGAGGCCTTCCACGTTGCGCGCACCGGTCGCCCCGGCCCGGTCCTGGTCGACATCCCACAGGACCTCTCGCGCGCCGAGATCGACTATGAGCCGATCGATGACGTCTCACTGCCGGGCTACCAGCCCACGCACAGTGGAAACGCCAAGCAGATCCGCCTGGCCGCCAAGGCGCTGGCCAATGCCAAGAAGCCGGTCTTCTACGTCGGCGGCGGCGTCGTGAACGCCAACGCCTCCGAAGAGCTGCGCGAACTCGCGCGGATCGAGAAGTTCCCGGTCACCTGCACGCTGAACGGCCTCGGCGCGTACCCGGCGCCGGACCCGCAGTGGCTCGGAATGCTCGGTATGCACGGCACCCGCGCGGCCAACTACGCGATGGACGAAGCCGACCTGATCCTCGCGATCGGCTCGCGCTTTGACGACCGCATCACCGGCAAACTCAGCGAGTTCGCCCCGAACGCGAAGTTCGTCCACATCGACGTCGACCCGGCCGAGATCAGCAAGAACGTCGCGGCGCACATTCCGATCGTCGGTGACGCCAAGGAGATCCTCCCGCGCTTTGCCGAGGAGTACCGCCAGCTCGACACCGACGAGTCCCGCATGAACGAATGGTGGGAACGTATCGAGCACTGGCGCGAGAAGTACCCGCTCGTCTACGAGGACAGCACCGACAACGAGATCAAGCCGCAGTACATGGTCCAGGCAGTCTGGGAGGCCACTGAAGGTCAGGCGATCGTCACCAGTGACGTCGGCCAGCACCAGATGTGGACCGCGCAGTACTACGACTTTCCCGAGCCGCGCCGCTGGATCAACTCCGGCGGGGCCGGAACGATGGGCTTCGGCCTGCCGGCCGCGATGGGTGCCCAGGCGGGCAACCCCGAATCTCTGGTCGTCTGCATCTCCGGTGACGGCTCACTGCAGATGAACATTCAAGAATTCGCGACGATCTCCGAGAACAACCTCCCGGTGAAGATCTTCCTGATGAACAACGGGTTCCTCGGGATGGTCCGCCAGTGGCAGGAGCTCTTCTGGGACGGCCGCTACAGCCACGTCGACATGGGCAAGCTGCCCGACTGGCTGAAGCTCGCAGAGGCCTACGGCATCTGGGCGAAGCAGGAAACCGACAAGACACAGCTCGTCTCGACGCTCAAGGAAGCGATCGCGCACGACGGTCCGGCCTTCGTCGACGTCCGCGTCACCAAGGAAGAAAACACGTATCCGATGATTCCGGCCGGACAGGCAGCAAGGGACATGGTGGGCTGAAATGGGCGATCCCGGAACAAAAGAAGTCTTCAGCCTCTCCGACCTGCAGGCGACCGGCCAGCGCACGATGGGCCGCAAGCACGTCCTCTCGATTCTCGTCGAGAACGAGCCCGGAGTACTCGCGCGCATCAGCGGACTGTTCGCGCGTCGCGGCTACAACATCAACACGCTCGCCGTCGGTCCGACCGACGACGACAGGATCTCGCGCATCACGCTGACGATCGACGGTGCCGAGCACCCGATCGACCAGGTGACCAAGCAGCTGCACAAGCTTGTGCACGTGCTGAAGATCCGTGACCTCGAGCCGCACGATACCGTGGCCCGTGAGCTCGCGCTCTTCAAGATCGATGCTGACGCGCACACGCGTCAGGAGATCAGCCAGTTGTGCGACATCTTCCACGGCCGCGTCGTAGACGTGGCGCGCAAGTCGATCACCGTAGAGGTGACCGGCAGCGACGAGAAGATCGAGGCGTTTGAGTCGCTCGTGCGACCGTTCGGTTTGATCGAGATGGTCCGCACCGGCGAGATCGCCGTGCAGCGCGGACGGCACACGACCTGATCAGAGACTGAGCGATGGCTTTCTGGGGACGATCGAGGCGGGCGTCAGGCCCGTCCGCGTCCCCGGGGCTTTCGCAGGGGTTTGACGCGGCTGCATATGCGCGGCTTGCGGCGCGGATGGAGGATGCGCTCGCGCTTGCCCGCACGCGTGGTCGCTCCGTGGTGGTTGCGGTGACCGTGTCCGTGGACGGCGGGATCGATCCGATCGCACACGTTCAGGCAGCACGCCGCGCTGACGAGCGCTGGTCCGCCTTCGTGCAGCCCGCCCGCTCTGATCTTGTGCTGGCCACGCTCGGCGCAGCCGCGACCGTCACGGCAGCGGGCGCGGAGCGCTTCAGTGACCTCGGCGCGGGCTGCGGGGAGGTGCTCGAGGCGGCGATCGTGGATGATCTCTTTGACGATCCCGAGGCCCCTGCCGGCGCCGGCGTCGTATGGGTCGGTGGCTTCGCGTTCTTGGATGATCAACCAGTTGCCGACATCTGGCGCAGCACGCCGGCGTCCGAACTTGTGTTGCCAAGTGTCGCGCTGGCGAGAGCGGACGGCGCGCGGATGACGCTTGCGGCGAGGATCTCTCCGGACTCAGTGATCTCCGATGAGTTGGCAGCAGTTGAGGACCTGGTCGAGCGCCTGAGGTTGGACCAGGATCTCGGGCCGACCAGTTTCCAGTCGCGCGAGGGCGAGGCGGTGGTCAGCTCTGTCGCGCCGCCGCAACACTTCGAGCGAGCTGTCGCGGAGGCATCAGCGCAGATCGCCGGTGGTGAGTACGAGAAGATCGTGCTCGCCCGCGAGGTCAACCTTCGCAGAACCGACGACATCGACGCGTTCAACGCCGTGCGCGGCCTCCAGGAGTCATTCCCTGAGTGCACCACCTTCGCGCTGGGCCAGGGGTCGACCACCTTCATCGGGGCATCGCCCGAGCTGCTGATCCGCCGCGAAGGCCGCCGCGCGTCGACGATGGCGCTCGCCGGTTCAATGCGTCGTGGCGCCGATCCAGAGACCGACGCCCACCTCGGCGCGCAGCTGATGATGAGCGAGAAGAACCGCGAGGAGCACGCCATCGTGGTGGAGCGCATCGAGCGGACGCTCGGTCGGCACTCGGCATGGATCGCTGCTGGTGAGTCACCCGAGCTGATCAAGTTCAAGAACATCCAGCACCTCGCGACACCGATCCGCGCGCAGCTGACTGAACCGCGCCCGACGATCGAGCTGGCCGGACTGCTGCATCCGACCCCGGCCGTCGGAGGAGAACCGTGGGGCGAAGTCCGCGACCGGATCAAAGCCCTCGAAGGGTTTGATCGCGGTTGGTACACGGGGGGCGTAGGGTGGACTGACCTGTTTGAGGACGGCGAGTTCCACGTGGCGCTGCGCAGCGCGCTGATTGAGGGGCCACAGGCGCGGCTGTTTGCTGGATGCGGAATCGTCGGAGATTCTGATCCGGCCGCTGAGCTGGCCGAGACTGAGACAAAACTTCAGGCGTTGCTTCCCGTGCTGACGAAAAGCTGATTTCTGTGCCATGAGCAGGGACACACATGCTCATGTATGTGCATGGCGATTCTTTCTCACACACTGCAGGTGTTGGTGGATGACGAGCGCACGGCGCGCTTCAGGATGAACCGCGTCGGGCCTCGCAGCGCAGAGTTCTCGCATTCCTCGACGCCACAGAGCCAATCGATTTCGGAACGATCGACCAGATTCGCGAACTCCGAGACGAAGCGGCAGTCCGTCCATTTTTCGACGGGCCGGCCTGATATTGCTCGCGGTCCTCGACGCCGCATATTGAACGGTGAACTGCAGGCATCGATTTCCGCCCAGACAGCTAATGAGGCATTTCACCTCACGTGCGCCGCACCGGGGATCGCGGGCGCGCCATCGCATTCGCTCGATGGCTCTCGAGTTCTTACGACGTGATCGAAACCGATCGCGCGCTGATGGTGGACGCGCTCGGACGCAGTCATCCTGGCGGGAACACATCGCATCGGCGCTGATGCGCAGGTCACACGCGACAAGCGGCTTGGCGAGGCGGCAGGAGCGCTATGGGTCGATCCGTCCGATGCGCAAGCCCTCAGCGGCTTCGTCCGGAACGACTAGCGAAACGCGCCGGTCTCAGTCAGCGCCGCGCCGACTGACTCCAGCACGTGGCTCGCGACTCGGTCATGCGCGTCCTTGTTGGCGGCGCGATCGGTCTTCAGGTGAACGAAGCCCGGCCGCTCGACGGCAGCCGACAGCTCGTCCACGTTGCGCGGCGCCGTGTATTCAAAGCCGTAGGCCTTCGCGACTGCCTCAACATCCACACCAGACGGCGTCGCGATCAGGCCTTCGAAGTGATCCTCGTGCTCGGCGACGGGCAGGAACGAGAAGATCCCGCCGCCGTCGTTGTCGACGCACACGATCGTCAGCGGAATCTCGTGTTTGGCGGCGATCGCCAACGCGCTCGCGTCGTAGAGAAACGCGAGATCGCCGGTCAGCACGATCACGCGGTCACAGTTGTACGGCGCCCGCACGCCGAGCGCCGTGCTGATCACACCGTCGATCCCGTTGGTTCCCCGGTTCGACAAATACCGTATGTCGTCTCGCCCGATCGGGCCGTAGGCCTCTACGTCGCGGATCGGCATCGACGAAGAGACGAAGATCGTTGCGCCGCGTTCAAGTCCGCCCAACACGGAGCGGTAGATCGCCGGCTCGAAGGGAAAAGGCTCTTCTGCGAGCGCGTGGTCGATCGCCGACTGAGTTGCACGCTCCAGACCCGTCCAAGCCGTTGTCCAACTCGGCGTCGCAGTGTGGCCTTCGACCTGCCCCGCGGCCGCGGTGAATGTCGCAAGCGGATCGCACACCCATACGTCGCTCGCGTTGCGCGTCGGATCAAGCCAAGCTCCACGCGGGTCGAGCACGATCTGACGGCATACAGCTTCCGCGAGCCAGCCACGAAGCGGCTTCGATGTCGGCAGCTCGCCCACACGGATGATCAGGTCAGGCACAAGCTGATGCCTGACCGGCTGGGAGCGCAGGATCAGGTCATACGCCGCGATGATCGGCGTGTGCTCAGCAAGCTGCGCCCGGCGCAGCTGCGAGAGCGAGTCTGCGAAGACCGGGATGCCGGTGGCTGTCGCGAAGTGAGAGATCGTCAGCGCCAGCTCACGCTGGTGCTGATCGCCGACCACGAGGATCGGGTGCTTGGCGGCTGCGACGGCGCTGTAGAGATCCTCAGCAAGCGGCTTGGCGCTGGTCTCGGCCGTCCAGGGCGCGCCGTCCGGTCGACCGACCGCGCCGAGCGATCCACTCGCGTCGCCAAGATCTCCGGTGATCGGCTGGAGCGGCTCTCGAAGCGGAAGATTGATGTGCACAGGGCCAGGGTCAGCCGCGGTTGCCTCGGCTACGGCTCGCGAGCCGAGCGCGCGAAAGTGGCGTAGGGTCTGATCGCTCACAGGATGGTTTCCCGCCTCGACAAACCAGCGCGCCGCGCCGCCGTAAAGATTGATCTGGTCGATCGCCTGTCCGGCGCCCACGTCACGCAGCTCCGGCGGCCGGTCTGCCGTCAGCACGATCAGCGGAACACCGGCGTGCGAGGCCTCGATGACGGCGGGGTGGAGGTTGGCGGCGGCGCTGCCGGAGGTGCAGGTGACGATCGCCGGCTTCCCGGTGGATTTCGCCAGACCGAGCGCGAAGAATCCGGCCTGCCGCTCGTCAAGAACGCTCCAGGTCTTCAGGCCTTCGTGGTCGCCGATCGCATATGCGATCGGCGCGTTGCGCGAGCCCGGCGCCACGACGGCGTACTCCACGCCGGCGCGCACGAACTCATCGATCATCACGCGCAGCGGGGCAAATGTCTCGTTGGTCAGATCCATCAGGTGTGATTGTGGCCGCTCACGACATTCCGCTCGTGCTCGTGCACGGTTTTGCGCAGACGCCGGCGTCGTGGAATGCGACGATCGAAAATCTACCGGCTGGGGTGGGGGTCGTTGCTCCGGAGCTTCCGGGGCACGGCGCAACCGCGCTCGCCCGGGGCGAGCCGTCGCCTGGGCTCGCGCGGCAGATTGTGCTGGAGTCGATTGATGCTCCGGCAGTTGTCTGGGGCTATTCGCAGGGGGCGCGGGTTGCATTTGACCTTGTTCTGAACTCGCCGGAATCTGTTCGCGCGTTGATCATCGAGAGTGGTGTGCCCGGGATCGAGAACGAGGTCAGCCGCGCTGATCGGCGCAGCCGTGACTTCGCATTGAGCAAGCGGATCGAGGCCGGTTCGATCGAAGACTTTGTCGCGCTCTGGGAGAAGGTTCCGGCGCTCGGCGAGCAGTCAAAGGACATCATCGAGCAGCAACGGCCCGATCGCCTGCGGCAGGATCCAGTGGCGCTTGCGGCCGCATTGCGCGGGATCGGGCAGTCGGCGTACGAGCCGATGTGGGACCGCCTGCACGAGATCACGTGCCCGGTCCTGCTGGTCACCGGCGAGCGTGACGTGATCTATTCCCGGCACGCCGACCACATGCTTGAGCTGCTGCCGGATACGCGGAAGGTCGTTGTCCCCGGCGCCGCACACGGTGTTCATGTCGCGCAGCCCGCCGCGGCCGCCGAAGCCGCAGCCGATTTCATGGCTCAGCTCAGCTGATCGACAGATCGAGCAGCGCGTCTTCGTCGAGCTCAATCCCGAGCCCCGGGGCGTCCGTCAGTTCAAGCGCGCCGTCGACAACATCGGGAAGCCCGACGGCGTAGCTCTCTTCAAACAGCCCGCCAGTGGCCAAACCGTTGGCAACAGAGAAGTCAGACCGCGCCGCCGCAAAGTGCAGCCCTGCCGCCAGTCCGACCGGCCCGTCCAATGTGCTGGTCACGAAAGTCAAGAGCCCGGCCCGCGCGGCGTTCCCCGCCAGCACCGAAGCGCTGGTGATCCCGCCAACCTGCGCAACCTTGATCGCGACGCCGTCGCACGCTCCGTTGGCCACGTGCAGATCAAGATCCTCGACCGAACGCACACCCTCGTCAGCGATGATCGGCACCAGCGACGCGTCGCGCACGCGGTGCATGGACGCCAGGTCGTCAGGCGCCACCGGCTGCTCGATCAGTTCCAGGCCAAACTCCTGAAACTCATTGATGTGGTCGATCGCCTCGCCCGTGTACCAACCGCCGTTGGCGTCAAGTCGGATCAAGGTCTGGAATCCCACGGCGTCGCGCAGCGCCTCCAGACGCGCGCGGTCGTCCGAGGCAAATCCCACCTTCAACTTGATTGTCGTGAAGCCAGACCCGGCGGCGTGCTCGCCGAGCGTGGCGACTTCCTCCGGTTCGGGAGCTGTGATCGTCGCGTTCACGGCGACCTGCTCCTGCACCTCAACCCCGATCAGGTCGGCCACGCGGATCTCCTCGCGGCGCGCCAACAGGTCAAGCAGCGCAATGTCAATCGCCGACTCCACGGCCGCCGGCAGCTTCGTGTCGAGCGTCAACCCGTGGTCAAAGATCTCAGCCTCGAGCAGTTGATCGCGGGCGCCGGCCTCGAAGGCGGCGATCAGATCGTCGAGCGGCGGGGCTACGGGATCGGGGTAAGGCGTGATCTCGCCGACGCCGGTCCGGCCGTCCTCATCGGTCAGCCGCAGCACGCCAAGGTCGCGGTAGTCGGTCGTCGTCCCGCCCGAGTGAAACGGCGAGCGCAACGGAAGACGCAACGCAAAAAGCTCGACCCGATCGATCTTCATGGGTCAAGCGTAAGACGCTCGCGCTAGGCGAGCAGCAATCCGATCGAAAGAAGCACGCAGAAGACCAGTTCAAGGCGGGCGCTTTCGGCCAACGCCTTGTTCAGAGCCGCGCCGTCGGTGCGCTCACGAACGGTGCGCGCGAGCGGCGGCCAGAGCGGCAGCGCCAGCAGCGCGAGGTTCATCCAGGCGGTGAGCCCGGTCGCGAGCCACACGATCGGAACCAGAACAAACGCGATCAGAATCGTCGCGCTGAAGACCGTGCGCATCTTCTCGCGCCCAAGTCGCACCGCCAGGGTCTTCTTGCCCGCACGGCGATCGGTGTCGATGTCGCGGATGTTGTTGACCATCAGCAGCGAGCAGGCGAGCAGTCCGACGGGGATCGAGACCGCGACGGCCTCCCAGGCAAAGACGGTCGTCTGCACGAAGTACGACCCGGTCACGGCGACCACGCCGAAGAAGAGAAAGACGAAGACCTCGCCAAGTCCGACGTAGCCGTACGGGCGCGGACCACCGGTGTAAAGAACACCAGCAACAATCGACGCAGCGCCGATCAGGATCAGCTCCCAGCCGGCCTCGATCACCAGATACACGCCGGCAAGCGCGGCGATCCCGAACGCAATCCAAGTCGCGTACAGCACATACCTGGGCGGCACCAGTCCGCCGGCGGTCACGCGCACGGGGCCAAGACGGTCCTCGGTGTCGGCGCCGCGCCGAGCGTCCTCGTAGTCATTCGAAAGGTTGGTGCCGATCTGGATGAACAGCGCGCCGATGATCGTCGCCACCAGCACAAGCGGTTTGAATGTGCCCTCAGGCCCGGCGGCCAGACAGGTGCCGACAGCCACCGGAGCAAGCGCTGCCGGAAGCGTCTTGGGACGCGAGGCCTTGACCCAGACTGAGAGAGCTCCCACCTTACGGTCCAATCCTCATCTATGGACGCCGTGGGTACTTGCTGAAGTCCGGCTCGCGTTTCTCGACGTATGCATTGCGGCCTTCCTGGCCTTCCTCGCTCATGTAGAAGAGCAAAGTCGCGTCGCCGGCCAGCTGCTGTACGCCGGCCATCCCGTCGGTTGCGGCGTTGAAGGAGGCCTTGAGCATTCTGAGCGCGAGCGGCGAGAGCTGGAGCATCTCGGTACACCACTTGACTGTCTCGTCCTCGAGCTGGTCGAGTCGCACGACCGTGTTCACAAGACCCATGTCGAGCGCCTCCTGCGCGTCGTACTGGCGGCACAGAAACCAGATCTCCTTGGCCTTCTTCTGTCCAACAATCGCCCCGAGGTAGCCCGCTCCGAATCCGCCGTCGAAAGATCCGACCTTCGGGCCGGTCTGACCAAAGCGCGCATTGTCAGCAGCGATCGAGAGATCGCAGACGATGTGCAGCACGTGTCCGCCACCGATCGCGTAACCCGCGATCTGCGCGACGACCGGTTTGGGGCAGCGGCGGATCTGAATCTGAAGGTCAAGCACGTTGAGCCGGCCGACGCCCTGCTTGGCGACTTCGTCGTCGCCGATGTAGCCGTCTGCGCCGCGGATGCGCTGGTCGCCGCCGGAGCAGAAGGCGTCAGGGCCCTCGCCGGTCAGGACGATGACGCCGACTGAGATGTCGTTCTGCGCGCGGTTGAATGCGTCGGAGAGCTCAAAGAGCGTCTGCGGACGGAAGGCGTTACGAACCTCAGGACGGTTGATCGTGATCTTCGCGATCCCGCTCCCGTTCTCGATGTGGTGAAGCTCGTACTTGATGTCGCCGTACTGCTCGCCGGCGTTGGTCCATTTGACTGGCAAAACTGCTCCTAGCGGGGGCTGGTGGGACGCGGCGGATACTAGAGGCTCGAACATCCGTGGTGAGTTACCCTCACGCCCATGATTTACGACAAAGATGCAGACCTCACAAAGCTTGACGGCAAGACCGTCGCAATCCTCGGATTTGGTTCACAGGGCCACGCGCACGCACTGAACCTGAAGGACTCCGGCGTAAACGTCGTTGTAGGCCTTCGTCCCGATTCTTCTTCAGTCGCCAAGGCCGAGGCCGAGGGCCTCAAAGTCGTCGATGTCGCAGAGGCAGCGAGCCTCGGTGACGTCGTGATGATCCTGCTCCCGGACGAACTCCAGGGCGAGATCTGGGAATCAGAAATCAAGGACGGCATCGCGCCCGGCAACACGCTTCTCTTCGCCCACGGCTTCGCGATCCTCTACGAACAGATCGCACCTGACGAGACGATCAACGTCGCGCTCGTCGCGCCGAAGGGCCCGGGCCACCTGGTCCGCTCGCAGTTTGAAGAAGGCGGAGGAGTCCCCGGCCTTGTCGCGATCAACCAGGACGCCACCGGCGACGCCCGCGACATCGCGCTGGCCTACGCCCGTGGCATCGGCTGCACCCGCGGCGGCGTCATCGAGACGACCTTCAAGGACGAGACCGAGACCGACCTCTTCGGCGAACAGGCAGTGCTCTGCGGCGGCGCCACCGAGCTGGTCATCGCCGGCTTCGAGACGTTGACCGAGGCTGGCTACAGCCCGCAGCTCGCCTACTTCGAGTGCCTCCACGAGCTCAAACTGATCGCTGACCTCCTCTACGAGAAGGGCATCGGCGGCATGGAGTATTCGATCTCCAACACGGCCGAGTACGGCGACCTCACCCGCGGCACCCGCGTGATCGGCCCCGAGTCGCGCGCCGCGATGAAGGAGATCCTGGGCGAAATCCAGTCCGGCGACTTCGCCCGCGAGTTCATCGCCGAGAACAAGGCCGGCAAGGAGAACTTCACCCGCCTGCGCGAGCAGCACGCGAATCACCCGATCGAGAAGATCGGCAGCGAGCTGCGCGACGGCATGGACTGGATCGACACCGAGTTCAAGAACGGCTGATCTCGCTCGGCCGGCCTGGCGTGACTGCACGCCCGGTCGGCCTGTAGCGCGATAATCCCCGGTGATGGACAGCGAGCAGACACCGCCACCACAGCCCCCGCCGCACCAGGCCCCGATCTTCGTCCCGCCGGGCCAGACGCCGCCGCCCGGATACACGGCGTACTACCCCGGCCAGCCGCAGCAGCCGCTGCCCACCAACGGCTACGCCGTGGCCGGAATGATCGTCTCCGGCACCTCGCTCGGATTCCTTTTCCTCTCAGCGGGAGTGCTCGCCCCACTCACCCTCCTGTCGTCGATCGTCGGCACGGTGCTCGGCCACAAGGGCAAGACAGACTTCGATCAGGGCAAGGCAGTCCAGCAGCGCGACGTCGCAGTCGCCGGTTTCTGGACGGGGATCGCGGGAATCGTTCTGGCGATCCTCGCGATCGCAGCCTGGGCCGCGCTGATCATCTTCTTGATTTCGATTGACGAGACCAGTAGTTCCTTCGATTGGCACGATGAACTCATGGATCCGGACGGTCAGGGCTGGAATCGCTAAACCGGCGATGGTCGCGATCTTCCTCCCGCTCACGACTCGTCTGTACAGAACGCGCGCCTGAGGCTGTGGGCCGGATCGGGGCCATCGCTAGTCTCCCACCCCGATGACTCCCAAAGTTTTGGTCAAAGAGAAGATCGCCGATGCAGGCGTAGCCCTGCTTCAGGACAAGTACGACGTCACTCTCGGAGTTGACTGGGATGACGCGGAACTGGCCGCCAGGATTGGCGAATTTGACGCCCTGCTGGTGCGCTCTGCGACCCAGGTCGACGCGGCGCTGATCGAGAAGGCGACCAACCTCAAGGTGATCGGCCGCGCCGGCGTGGGCGTGGACAACATCGACGTTCCCGCGGCGACAAAGCGCGGGATCATCGTCGCCAACGCCCCCGAGAGCAACATCGTCACCGCCGCCGAGCACACGATGGCGCTGCTGATGTCTGTCGCGCGCAACGTGCCCCAGGCGGACGGCGCTCTGAAGGGCGGCGACTGGGCCCGCTCGCGTTACGGCGGAGTCGAGGTCTACGAGAAGACGCTGGGAATCCTCGGCTTTGGACGGATCGGTCAGTTGGTCGCAGCGCGCGCACGCGGCTTCCAGATGAACGTGATCGCCTACGACCCGTTCGTCTCTGCAGAGCGTTACGCCGAGCTTGGCGTTGAGAAGGCCGCAGATACCGACGCTGTGCTGAAGGCCGCAGACTTCTTGACGATCCACCTTCCCAACACTCCCGAGACCAAGGGCTTCATGAACGCCGAGCGCTTCGGAATGATGAAGGACGGCGCGCGCTTCCTGAACGTCGCCCGCGGCGGACTGGTCGATTACGACGCGCTGCTCGAGGCGCTGACCTCCGGCAAGCTGGGCGGCGCTGGACTTGACGTGTTCGAGTCTGAGCCGATGACCGAGTCGCCGCTGTTTGATCTGGACAACGTGGTTGTGACCCCGCACCTCGGAGCATCCACCACGGAAGCGCAGGACCGCGCAGGCGTGCAGACCGCCGAGCAGATCGACGCAGCGCTGAGCGGCGAGATGGTCTCAAACGCCGTCAACATCCCGAAGGTCGGCAGCGAGGACATGAAGATCCTCGAGCCGTTCATTCCGCTCGCCGGTCGGCTGGGCAAGCTTGCTGTTTCTTTGGCCGAGACTCCGGCGGTCGACTCGATCGAGATCGACTTCCAGGGCCGCCTCGCAAACTTCGACACGCGCCTGCTGACGGTCGCGGTCCTCCAGGGGATCCTCCAGGGCCACACCGAGGAAGACGTCAACCTTGTGAACGCCCCGGCGCTGGCCGACGAGCGCGGAATCAAGGTGCTCGAGACCTCAACCAGCACATCCGAGGACTTCACCGAGCTGATCAAGGTCACGGTCAAGGCAAGCGGCGAAGAGATCGCTGTCGGCGGCACCGGCCTCGGCCCGAAGAACGACCCGCGCCTGGTGCTGGTCTACGGCCAGGACTTCAACCTCAACTTCGCCGATCACATCGCCTTCTTCCGCTACGAAGACCGCCCCGGCATGCTCGGCATCGTCGGCACGCTCTTCGGCAACCAGGGCGTGAACATCGACAACGCCGTGATCGGTGCCGGCAACGAGGGGAGCGCGGTCCTCGCGATCACCTCGCAGCAGGAGATCCCGGCCGCGCTGCTGGAAGAAATTCTTGAACTTGAAGGCTTCCAGGACGGCCACGTCGTAAGTTTCTAGAGATGGCCGCACTTATCTCCAAGGACCACCGTGACTACCAGGAGCCCGAGCGTGCTCACTGGACCAACCGGCCGAGCGCCCCAATCACGCTTTCGACGGCGGCTGGCGGCGTGGGCGTTGTTGGCGGACTCGTGCTCGGATGGTTGACCACGATCAATGAAGCACCGGCCGCTGTGATCGGCGGGCTGATCGGGGTGCTCGGGTTCGACCTTTATTGGCGCTGGGTGAGAGACGTGCTCCCTGGCAACACAAATCGCTAGAATCGCCTTCGTGGACTTCCCGCGCAACCTCCTTCACCTTCTTCTCCTTCCCCCCCGGGGGAACTAATTGCGCGCGCCGCCCTGGCGATCTGCTCCTCAGGGGCACAGGGTCCGGCCTACACCACACCGAATACGTACAGACCCTTTAGAGAGAAGAAGGAGTTGCTCAAATGGCAACCGAAGTAGCGCCCAGCACGGGCAAACCAGAAGACCGCGTCAAGATCTTTGACACCACGCTGCGAGACGGTGAACAGTCTCCTGGCATCTCGCTGAACGCTGCCGAGAAGCTGGAGATCGCACAGCAACTCTCGCGCCTTGGCGTGGATGTCATCGAGGCCGGCTTCCCGATCACCTCGCCCGGTGACTTCGAGGCGGTCCAGACCATTGCGCGAAATGTTGAGGGCCCGGTGATCTGCGCACTGGCCCGATCGTCCTTCCAGGACATCGACGCAGCTTGGAACGCGATCAAGGACTCAGAGCGTCCGCGCATCCACACCTTCCTCGCCACCAGCGATCTGCACATCAAGTACAAGCTGCAGACCACGCGCGAAGACGTCAAGGGTCAGGTCCGCGCCGCAGTCGCGCACGCCAAGTCCTACACCGACGACGTCGAGTACTCGCCTGAGGACGGCTCGCGATCAGACATCGACTTCATGGCCGAGGTCATTCAGATCGCGATCGACGAGGGAGCGAGCACGATCAACGTGCCGGACACCACTGGATACGCGATCCCCGAGGAGTACGCGGCGATGTTCACCGGGCTCTACGAGCGCGTGCCGGACCTGAGGAACGTCACCGTCTCGGTGCACTGCCACGACGACCTAGGCCTCGCCGTCGCCAACTCGTTCGCCGGAGTGATGGCCGGCTGCCGTCAGGTCGAAGGAGCGATCAACGGAATCGGCGAGCGCGCCGGCAACACGTCGCTCGAGGAGTTCATCATGCTGCTGCGCACGCGCAACGAAGCGATCGGCGGACTCTGGACCGGCGCCAACACCAAGGAGATCGCCCGCACCAGCCGCCTGGTGTCACGCATGACCGGCTACGCCGTGCAGCCAAACAAGGCGATCGTCGGGCGCAACGCATTCGCGCACGAAGCCGGCATCCATCAGGACGGAGTCCTGAAGAACCCGCTGACCTACGAGATCATGGAGGCGTCGACCGTCGGCGTCACCGGAAACAACCTCGTGCTCGGCAAGCACTCGGGCCGCCACGCGCTGCAGAACGCTCTGCAGGATCTCGGCTACGAGATCTCCGGTGACCGCCTGAACCATGCCTTCAAGGCATTCAAGGAGATCGCAGACCGCAAGAAGGAAGTCAACGCGATGGACCTCGAGGCGATTGTCAACGACGAGATGCGCGACGACTCGAAGGCCTGGAGCTTCGACGAGTTCGAGCTGCACAGCGCCTCCGAAGGCCAGCCGACCGCGACCGTGAAGATGACCAACCCCGACGGCCAGCAGGTCGATGGCAAGGGATCCGGTAACGGCACGATCGAGGCGCTGTTTGACGCGATAAACGATGTCGTCGGACTGAAGCCGGTGCTCAATGAGTACCGCGTGCAGTCTGTGACGTCGGGGCCTGACTCGATCGGTGAGGTTTCCGTGATCATCGAGATCGATGGTCGGGAGGCTGCTGGTCAGGGTGTCGCGACCGACACGGTGTGGGCGAGTGGCCGTGCTTATGCGCGTGCGCTGACCAACGCTGAGCGTCGGCGTGGGGTTGTTTCTGAGGCTGAAAGTGCCGCGAAGGCCGCCGTCAACAACCCAGTCGCCCCGTAGTAGTCGCATCGATACCTGAGCCAAAAAGCTTCCACACTCGATCCGCACGGGGTCGAGTGTGGAGCGGCTGGCGCCTGGTTATGGGCCGCGCATTTGACCTAGGCTTGAGGCGATGAGCCTGCTCGACGCCCTGGACCAATCGCGCGAAGACTTCGTCTGGAAAGACGGGGAGCGCCTGATCGCCTTCGGGGGCTCAGCACTTGCGAGCTTGCCGGGCTTCCTGCGCGCCGCAAAGATGGAGCGGTACGCGCTGCTTGTCACCGACCGTTCGCTTGATCAGTTCGCGCGTCAGGTCGGCGGCAATCAAGCAATCGCTGCTGCCGAGGTACGCGTCATCGTCGAACCAGGTGGCGTCGCCGAGCTCGCCCGAGCCCTGCGCGAGGAAGTTGGCGATCGCGCGATCGTCGCCGTCGGTGGTGGTCGAGTGATCGACACCGCCAAGGCAATCGCCGGCACCTACGACCAGAAGGTTGCGGCGATCCAGACCACGCTTTCAGGTGCGCCGATGACCGGCGTGCATCGCCTTCCCGCGGGATTCGCGGGGGAGGCCAAAACCGTTCGCCCGGCGATCGTGATCGGCATTCCCGACCTGATGGCCTCCCAAAACGAGTCGCTCAGGACCGGCAGCGCGATGAATGCGCTCTCGCACGCCGTTGAATCACTTTTCGTGGAGACCGGCAGCGCCGTGCCGCGACTGGCCGGCGCCCGCGCGGTGAAGCTGCTTTTCCGCTCACTGCTCGACGACTCGATCGACGAGCCGACGCGCAGGTTGCGGCTCTCGTTGGGGTCGCTCGAGGCGGGATACGCCGTCGGCGCAACCGGCTACGCGCTGCACCACGTGATCTGCCAGACGATCGTGCGAATCGGCGAGATCCCGCATGCGCCGACGTACGGCGTCATGCTTCCGTACGCCCTCGAGTTCTACAAACTGCGCGACGACCTCACGTGGTCTTTGATCTCCGAGGAGATGGGCACGCAGGATCCGTCGATGGTGATCGCGCGCACCTGCGCGGCGGCCGGCAATCCGACCACTCTGACCGACCTCGGTGTCGCGCCCGAGCGCATCGAGCCGATCATCGCGGCGGCCAGCGAGCGTCCTGAGCTGCGCCTGACGCCCGGCGGCGCGAATGCCAACGACATCCGCTCGCTGGTCAAGTCGGCGCTCTGAGCAGATTCTCAGCAGATCGCAACACGAATGCAACGTAGTTCGGCTCCGCGTCCGCATCGGAGGAGTAGGTTGAAGTTGATTCAGCTGTAGCCGTCCGCCGCCCTCACAGACCGCGGTCCGCACAGCCACCGAGACCGGGGCGCGGGCTCCGGAGAAGGAGGCGCCATGAAAGCCCTCGTTTACCACGGCCCAGGCCAGCGCGGCTGGGACACCGTGGACGACCCCACAATCCTCGACCCCACGGACATCATCGTCCGCGTCGACACCACGACGATCTGCGGCACAGACCTGCACATCCTCAAGGGCGATGTTCCGGAGACCATGCCGGGGACCGTCCTCGGTCACGAGGCGGTCGGCACGGTTCAGGAAATCGGCCCATCCGTCACGACCGTCAAGCCCGGCGACCGGGTGTTGATGTCCTGCGTCAGCTCCTGCGGCCGGTGTCGCTTCTGCAAGGAAGGCAGGTACGGCCAATGCCTCGGCGGAGGCGGATGGATCTTCGGGCATCTGATCGACGGAGTCCAGGCCGAATTCGCGCGCGTACCGTTCGCGGACAACTCGGTCTACAAGGTGCCGGACGGCCTGACCGACGAGCAGGTCCTGTTCCTCGCCGACATCCTTCCGACGTCATACGAGGTCGGCGTGATCAATGGCGTCGTCTCGCCCGGCGACGTGGTGGCGGTTGTCGGCAGCGGCCCGATCGGATTGGCCGGCATCCTCACGGCGAAGCTTCACACGCCCGGGAAGATCGTCGCCATCGACATGGCCGACAGCCGACTCGAGGGCGCGACGCGCTTCGGCGCCGATGTCGTGATCAACAACACGACCGAAGATCCGGTCGCGATGATCATGGAGATGACCGACGGCCTCGGGGCCGACGTCGCATTTGAGGCGGTCGGCGTCCCCGAGACCTTTGAGCTCGCGGCCGAGCTGATCCGCCCGGGCGGGCACGTCGCGAACATCGGCGTGCACGGCAAGCCGGCGTCGCTGCATCTGGAGAAGCTCTGGGCTCGCGACGTGACGATCACCACGGGGCTGGTCGACACTTTCAGCATCCCGCAGCTGTTGCGGCTGATCGAGAGCGGGCGGATCGACCCGTCGCTCTTCGCGACGCACCACTTCGCTCTGGGTGACGCGATGGCGGCGTACGACACGTTCGCCGACGCCGCGCACACAAACGCTCTCAAAGTCGTGCTCGAGGCAAATCCCGTTGGCAGCTCAGCGAAAGTCGGTGACTTGGCCGGCGCGACCGCATAGGCCGGACGAGCAATACCCATCCGAACCAAGACATCATCCAGAACGGAGCAGGACACATGGCAACGACAGTCCAAGCAACAACATTCGCCGCGCCCGGCGAGGCGGGCAGCCCAGTGGAGCTGAAGCCCAGGTACGACAACTTCATCGGCGGGCATTGGGTGCCGCCGATAGACGGCGAGTATCGCGAGAATCTCTCCCCGGCGACCGGCCACGCATTCTGCGAGGTCGCTCACTCCGGCGCTCAGGACATAGAGCTGGCGCTCGATGCCGCACACGCGGCGAAGGACGAGTGGGGCGCGACCTCCCTCGCGGAGCGCTCGAAGATCCTGAACCTGATCGCCGACGCGATCGATGAGAACCTCGAGATGCTGGCCGTCGCCGAGAGCTGGGAGAACGGCAAGCCGGTGCGCGAGACGTTGGCGGCGGACATCCCGCTCGCCTCGGACCACTTCCGCTACTTCGCCGACGTGATCCGCGCCGAGGAAGGCAGCATCGCCGAGATCGACAACGAGACCTACGCGTACCACTTCCGTGAGCCGCTGGGAGTCGTCGGCCAGATCATCCCGTTCAACTTCCCGATCCTGATGGCGGCGTGGAAGATCGCGCCGGCGCTGGCCGCAGGCAACTGCACGATCGTCAAGCCGGCGAGTCCGACCCCGTGGTCGATTCTCAAGCTCTGCGAGCTGCTCGAGGACATCGTGCCGCCCGGCGTGCTGAACGTCGTCAACGGCCCCGGCGCCGAGACTGGCAAGGCGCTGGCCTCGAACAAGCGGATCGCCAAGATCGCCTTCACCGGCGAGACGGTCACCGGCCGGTTGATCATGTCGTACGCGGCGCAGAACCTGATCCCGTCGACGACCGAGCTCGGTGGCAAATCGCCGAACGTGTTCTTCGAGGACGTGATGGACGCCGACGACGAATTCCTCGACAAGGCGATCGAGGGCCTCGTGCTCTACGCCTTCAACAAGGGTGAGGTCTGCACGTGTCCGTCGCGCGCGCTGATCCAGGAGTCGATCTACGACGAGTTCATGGGCCGCTGCCTCGAACGCATCGCAGCGATCACGGAAGGCAATCCGCTCGACCAGAGTACGACGCTGGGACCGCAGGTCTCGGCCGCTCAGCTCGGGAAGATCGAGAGCTACGTGAAGATCGGCCGGGACGAGGGCGCCGAACTGCTGATCGGCGGCAATCGCAAACAGATGAACAACGGGTTCGAGGACGGCTACTACTTTGAGCCGACCGTCTTCAAGGGCACCAACGACATGCGGATCTTCCAGGAGGAGATCTTCGGCCCGGTGCTCTCGGTAACTACGTTCAAGGACGAGGCCGACGCGCTGCGCATCGCCAACGACACGATGTACGGCCTCGGAGCCGGAGTGTGGACGCGTGACGGTGCCCGCGCCTTCCGCATGGGCCGCGGCATTGAGGCCGGCCGGGTCTGGACGAACTGTTACCACCTGTACCCCGCGCATGCCGCGTTCGGCGGTTACAAGAATTCCGGGGTCGGCAGGGAGAACCACAAGATGATGCTGGACCACTACTCCCAGACCAAGTGCTTGCTCGTCAGCTATGACCAGGCGCCGATGGGATTCTTCTGAAGATGGCTCCGAAGGTGACCGCCACGCCCCAGGCGCTCGAGTTGATCGCGCGTATGAAGGAGGAACACGGCCCGCTCGCCGTGTTCCTCTCCGGCGGTTGCTGCGACGGCAGCTCCCCGATATGTCTGCTCGACGGGGAGCTGCCACCGGGCCCGGGCGACCATCTGCTCGGGACACTCGACGATGTGCCGTTCTACATCGATGAGGACCAGTTCAAACGCTGGCGCGAGCCGGAGTTCCTGATCGATGTGCGGCCTGGCGCGGCCGAGGGGTTTTCACTCAGCGGCAGTGACGCTCATCTGGTCACTTCGTCGGTCTAGCTGTCGAACCCCAACACCTCCCGAACGCGATGCATCGGAGGCCGGTCGCCGAGCGCGCTGTGCGTGCGTCGCGAACAGCGCCTCTTCGTGCGCGGGCGCAATCGGCTGAAGCTCAACAAGCTCCCCGGACAGCGGTTTCGTCGGCCCCTCCCAAATGGCCGACCATCCTACGCCTGACAGTTGTATGTGATAGCGTACGCGTGTAGTGGCCGTGGCCAAGCAACAGCCCAGCGCCGAATCGAGCCCGCTGCGCGGCGAGGTCGATCCCGTCGTCGTCGGGCAGCGCGTCAAGGCGCTGCGCGAGTCGATGCAGCTGTCGCTGCGCGATCTGGCCGAGCGTTCCGGCGTGTCCGCGCCGATGCTGAGTCAGGTCGAGCGCGGCGAGACGAGCCCGACGCTCAGCGTTGCCGCCCGCATCGCCTGCGGTTTGGATCTCAGCCTCAGCCAGCTGCTGCGCCTCGACGAGTCGCACCACGTCGTGATCGTCACCAAGGGTCAGCGCCGCCAGAGCTCTGGCAGCAACAAGGGCCACAGCTATGAGATGATCACGCCGCCGCTGCCCGGTCAACGCGTCGCGCTCAGCGAGCACACGCTTGCGCCCGGCGCGAGCACGGGAGGGGAGGGCGACAGCCCGATCCACGAACCCGGCTCACGC
>JBPPNF010000036.1:0-132536 GCA_051306435.1 Solirubrobacterales bacterium
ACCTCTGGTGTGCAATCGATTTCGACGTCGAAGAATGGCTTAGGTATCAGGGCCCGTGCTGCACACCACTGGTGTGCAGCACGGGCGCAGCCTGATTCCGTGGGCGTGGCGCACGATCTAGATCTCTTTGAACGGATAGCGACGAGGGTTGATTCCCCACTCAATCAGCTTTCGCCTCACGATCGCTGGTCCCCGTCGGTTCATGTACTCCCTGTAGCCGTCGATCCCGCCAAAAACTCCAAGCACGTATTCTGGGTCGAGCCAGTCGCACTCCAGGTTTCCGGCGATCACCTGGTAGCTGGCGAACGGCGTTTCGAACTGCCGGATCGGATCGTTGAGTTCGACGTACGCGATCATGTCTTTGATCTGAGTTGGATCATGGAACTCTTCGAACGGCGTCGCGTGGAACGGCGAGAACACGCTTCCGCGCCAGCCCGTCCTCTTGTTGAATGAGTCTGCCTGACGCGCCATCACACGCGACATCAATCGAGTGATCCCGTCCGCGGTCGTCTGGTGGGAGACGTTGTGGAGGTGGTTGTCCATCGGATTGAAGGCGAGGGTCTTCACCTCGTCATTCAGCTTCAGGTATGGCCGGCGCCACTCGTTGTAGGTGGGCTCGGGGCTGAGGTGGTTTCCGAATCGGCTGAGCAGCTCGAGCTTTTGTTCGACGGTCTTGAACGGCTGGAGATTTCCAACCGCGCGGGCCGTCGAGTGGTACGTCCGGTTTGCGGCGAACTGGTTTCGACCGGGTCTATGTTGATTGCCCATAACTCTTTAAGCGTTTGAGCCGGGTCTGTTTACCCCCTTTCAGCGAGTTTTTTTTGCTGCTCACCAGAGGTGTGCAGCAGTCGACCGCATGAACAAGGGGTTTTTCGTTGCCGAACTGGATTGCACACCAGTGGTGTGCAGCAGCAGCTGGTGGCGGTGGGGCGGGCTACTGGTGGTACGCGACCTGGCGCCAGGACGGGCCGGTCGCGAGGATGATCGGTTCGTAGCCGCGGTCCGGTTGGGCGTACAGGAACTCGCCGCTGTCTTCGTCGAAGACGATGTCGAGTTCGCCCTCGATCACGCGCTGATCCAGCCAGGCGCCGCGGAAGACCAGTCGGCGCAGCCAGTGCACCAGCGAGCCTTCGTCGTTGCCGCTGAGTTCACACCAGCACTCGTTGATGTGCAGGCCCAGGGCGGAGACGGCGTCGGCGACCTCACCGTTGACCACGAGGTTCACGAGGTCTTCGGACTCCTCAAAGGCAAGACGGCCCTCGATGAAGCCGAGTTTCATCGCTGCCTGCTCAACGCGTTCGCAGAAGTCGCGTTCGTTGAAGGTGAAGCGGAGCTCGCCGTACTCGAGGACATAGTCCGAGCCTGAGTCGTAGTTTTGTCGGCGGTAGGGATCCATCGTCTGGGAGCAAATCTGAATGAGCACTGTTGGGGCGCGGTGCGTCCCGACGTCGGGAGATTACGGCTGATTCCTCCTACGCCGCGAACGGTGCAAATGAGCTTGCACACCCTCAACGAAGAGATTTCGCAAGATCACCCATCTGGGGGAGTAAGAAACCGACCGTCAATCCCTTAACGGTTCATGGGAATTATCGCCGAGCGCTGGCTGGTCAACGAGTGCGTGCAGCTGTCCGTGCACCGCGCAACCGGGGTCCGCAAACTGACGGGGATGCTCGGGCGCGCTGAACTCGTGCCAGGTGCCGCACTGCGCCTGACGCGCTGCCGCTCGGTGCACGGGATTGGAATGATGCGCCCGCTCGACGTCGTCTTCGTCGACGCACAGGGGGTTGTCACCTCCGTACGCGAGTTGACGCCCTGGCGCGTGATCGGCGACCGAGTGGCGGCCCAGGCCTTCGAGCTTCGCCATGGCGAGGCAGAACGTCTGGCGATCCGTCGCGGCACGAAGGTCCACAAATCAATCAGAGGAGAAAAATGAATTCCGCAGTTGAAACCCCAGGCACCCGGCGCAGCAGTCAGCTGTTGATCGTCGACGACGACGATGCCGTGCGGCTGCGGCTCGTAGAGGCCTTCGAACTCGACGGCTACAACGCAGTCGGCGCAGCCGATCTCGCCGAGGCCCGCGGCGAACTACGCAAGGGGGCGTGCGATCTGGTGTTGCTCGACGTGAACCTGCCTGACGGGACCGGGTATGAACTGCTTCGCAGCATGCGCACCGGGAAGCTCCGACCGCCCGAGCACACACTTGCCCAGCTTCCCGTGGTCATGGTCAGCGGCCGCGGAGCAGAGTTCGACCGCATCCGCGGCTTCGAGTTCGGCTGCGATGACTACGTGACCAAGCCCTACTCGTTCGGCGAGTTGCGCGGGCGCGTCGCAGCGGTGCTGCGCAGATCGGCGACCGTCGAGTTTGACGATCCGCTCCTGCTCGGCGAACTGGAGATCGATCCGCGCAAACGCGACGTCGTGCTGGCCGGACGTCGAATCTCGCTGACGCACAAGGAGTACTCACTGCTGATCGCCCTGGCCGCCGAACCCGAACGCGTCTTCGAACGCGAACGTCTGCTGCGCGATGTCTGGGGCTACACCGGCGCCGGCTCGACCCGTACGCTCGACGCGCACGCCTGCCGGTTGCGCGCGAAGCTCAGCGGGGGCGCGCGAACCTACGTGTTGAACACATGGGGCGTCGGCTATCGCCTGTATGCCCCCGAACCGCGACCGGGGGCATGAATGTTCACCGTGATGATTCTCTGGTGGCTCGGCGGCTCGCTCGCGATGCTCGGCTTCGTAGCACTTGCGCGTCGTCGTCGAGGCGCGCTGGCGCGTGAACTCCACGAGCTGCGCGGCGCGCTCACGGCCGCCAGGCTTGCCGTGGACCTGATGCCGGTGCTCAACCTCGACCGGCCGGGCGTTTGTCAGGTGGCATCGGACGAACTCGAGCGATCGTACGGCGCTCTTGGCGATTTCGAACGTCTGCTCCACTCGCGGCTCGTGGCGCCCACGTTCTCGCGATCGCAACTCGCGGACGCGGCGGCCACTCGGCGGGCGCGCAAGTCGCGGATCGACGCCCACGCGGAACTCGAACGACTCGCCCTGATCTGGGGCGAAGCGACCCGTCGTTGCGGCCGTGAGTTCAGTTTCGAGTGGGAGGGGCCGCGGCTCGGAATCTTTGCGAACGGTCCGAAGCGCCCGTTCGTGGAGGTGGTCGCGAACCTGCTTGCGAATGCGATCCGACACGGCGAGGGCGACGTCGAACTGTGCGCCAGAGTGCGGAGCGACTCGCTGCGCATCGAAGTGTCGGACCAGGGACCGGGTCTTCCCGGACCGCTCGCGGGGGTCGCCCGGCGCTCATCCGCCGGACCGCACGGTCACGGCCTGTCGATCGCGCGTGAGTCTGCGCGGCGCCTCGGAGGCAACATTTCAAGCGCGCCATCGCCTGGCGGAGCGAAGCTCGTCTTCACGGTTCCCGCGCTCCACGACTCGTCTGCGGCATCCGAAGCGCTGCTCGGGTCAGATCCGCTCGGTCATGGCTCGGTTGGCGAGTGAGCCGCGCCAACCGTTTCGCGCTCGCGGCCGTAGGCTGCGCCCTGCTCGCCGGGTGGCTGTCGTTCAGCTACACCGGTGGTGCGGTGCGCGATGACGGACCGATGCGTGCGGTGCTCGTCGCAGAAACTCCCCTTGAGCAAGGCATGAAGCTGGTCGCGGAAGGCGCGCTTGCGACGCGGTCGGTGCCGGCGAGATTCGCGCCCCCGGACGCACTGGGCGATCCCTCCGAAGCCATCGGAGAGCACCTGCAGGCAGCGGTCCCGGTCGGGGGTTTCGTGACGCGATCGATGCTCAGTGGCGGAGACGCCGCCGCCCCGCGCTTCAAACTGCGCGCCGCAGAACGGGCGATCACAGTCGATGCGATCGTCTCGCCGTCCGGTGAGTCGCTGGCAGCCGGTGACCGCGTCGATCTGTATGCGAGCGGATTCGGCGGCGATCAGCGAACTACGACCCTGATCAGCGGCGCCGAGGTGCTCGCGGCCGAGGAAGGCGCCGCCGCCGGTCGCATGCGCGCAACGGTGAGGCTCTCGCGAGACCAGGTCGCGGCGGTCGTGCGTGCCGACGTGTTCGCGCATGAACTCCGCGCTGTGCTCGTTCCGTGAGCGGAGCTGCCGCTCGGTCGCGACGTCCATTCTCCCCCCAGGGCGCTTCCGCGTGGCGACGATCGCCTGCTCGCTCGCGCTCGCTCTGATCATCGCCCCCACGTCACCGGCGACCTCGTGCGCGTGACCCGGTCCGGCGAAGGCCCGCCGACGCCCGACCCGCAAAAAACATTTTCTGAGAAGGGGGTAAATGAACCCCCGCCGGACCCTTAACAAGTTATGGGTCCAAACTCTCTTGATCAAGATTCAGAGCTCGAACGCTTTGCCAAGGAGTTGCGCGAACGGGCGATAGCCGATGCGCGCGCGCGGCGAATCGCGATGCGCGGCGACGGCGACTCCGTTCGCGATCACGTCCAGGCGCTCGTTGAGCGCGAGGCGCCTGCGCTCTCGGCGCGGTTGAGGCAGGAACTTGTCGAGCGCGTGGTCACGGCATCGACGGGCTTCGGCCCGCTCGAAGCGCTGCTGGCCGACGACTCGGTCGATGAGATCATGGTCAACGGCCACCAGCAGGTCTGGGTCGAGCGCGGGGGAGTGGTGTCCCCGACCGACGTCGCGTTCGAATCGGCAGTCGAACTCGAGGATCTGATCGAGCGCATGATCGCGCCTCTGGGCCGGAGAGTCGATGAGGCTTCGCCGATCTGTGACGCGCGGCTTCCCGACGGCTCGCGCGTGAACGTCGTGATCCCGCCGCTCGCGCTCGGCGGCCCGGCCCTGACGATCAGGCGCTTCCGCCACTCACACTTCGATCCCGCGGCGCTGGTCGAGAACGGCACGCTCTCTGCGCGCGCGCATGACTTCCTCGCGCTCTCAGTCGAGCGGCGGCTGTCGCTGCTCGTCAGCGGCGGCACCGGCTCGGGCAAGACGACAACGCTGAACGCGCTGTCGGCATTTGTGCCGGAGAGCGAACGAATCGTCACGATCGAAGACGCCGCTGAGCTCAGGCTGCGACAGGGTCACGTCGTGCGGCTCGAGGCGCGTCCGGCGAACCTCGAGGGACTGGGGGAGGTCACGATCCGCGCGCTCGTGCGCACGGCGCTGCGCATGCGGCCCGACCGCATCGTCGTCGGCGAGGTTCGCGGCGGCGAGGCACTCGACATGCTCGCGGCGATGACCACCGGCCACGACGGTTCGCTCACGACTGTCCACGCCAACTCGCCGGCCGGAGCGCTCGACCGCGTGCAGACGCTTGCGCTGATGGCGGGGGTCGACGTGCCTCATGAAGCGGTGCGCCGGATGGCGGCTTCCGCGATCGACCTTGTGGTGCACCAGGCGCGCGTCGCGGGCGGCAGGCGGCGCGTCGCCGCAATTTCGGAGGTTGGTCTGGGCGCAACGGGCGAACTCGAGGTGCGACCGCTGATGGAGATCGACAATGCCGGCCACGAGCAGTGGAAGCCGACGCGCGAGGCTCGCGTGGCGAGCGCGATGGGAGAATCGCCGTGACGCTCGTGCGCATGGCGGCGAGCCTTCTTACAGCCGCGGCTGCTGCGGCAGCCGTCCACGGAGTCGCTGCGCTGTTGGCTGACCGCAGCAGTCTCGCTCGCCTCGGCGGCAGCGGCCGGCGCGCACAGCTGCTCGCGCGGCAGCTGCTCGACGAGGGCCGTATCCACGAGTCCTTCGGCGGACGGCGCTTCTTCGCAGGGTCGATGATTCTGGGACTTGTGGCCGGATTCACCGCGCTCGGAATCCCCGGCATCCCGGTCGGGATGGTGCTCGCGCCGTTCATTCTGCGCGCCGTCGTCCGTTCGCGCCGGCGGCGCTACGCGGCGCGGATCGATGGATGCGCCGCCGAGCTCGCACTCGCACTCGCATCCTCGCTCGCCGCGGGGCGCTCGGTGCGCGGCGCGCTGCTCACGGCCGGGGTGGCCACCCCCGAGCCGCTGGCGACCGAACTAGACCGAGCAGCGATCGACCTGACGCTCGGCGGCGGAATCCCCGATGCGCTGGCGTCGTTGCGCTCACGCACCAACTCCGCGCGGATCGAGTCGCTCGCAGGAGCAATCGAGCTGCATCGCGGCAGCGGTGGCGACCTCGTGCGCCTGATGCGCGAGCTCGCCGACGCATTTCGCGCGCGCGACCGGGCGCTGCGTGATGCGCATTCGGCCAGCGCGCAGGCGCGCTTCACTGCGATCGTGGTCGCGGCGATCCCCCTGGCTGTGGCCGGCGGGCTCGAACTCTTCGCTCCCGGGCTGGTGACCGGAGCGCTCACGCTGCTTCCGACGGCGATGATGCTAGGACTGTCGATCCTGTTGATGGCTTCAGGAGTGGCGCTCGCGCATCGCCTGGGCGGTACTGGCGCATGATGCGTGCCGCGGTCGTGATTCTTGCCGCAGCCGCAGGGTTGATGATCGTCCTGGCGTTGCGCGAGCGGCGGTCGGACGGCGTCGGGCGATCATCAAGGGCTGACGTCACCGGCAGATCGGTGCTGCTCTCGGCGCTCGGCCAGCTACGCAGGCTGATGCCGTGGCTCGTCGGCGTCTTCGCCCGCCGCGACGCGCGCCTGGCGATCCAGCGGGCGGGGCTCGACGGGCAGATCACCGCCAGGGACGCCGCCGCCGCCCGTGTGGCCTGCGTGCTGATCGCCGCGATGCTCGCGCCGCGCCTTGCATCGCTGCTGCCACTGCGCATGCTTCCCGTCGCGCTGCCGGCGCTGCTCTGGGGCGCGTCTGAGCTTCCGCTGTACCTGTTGGCGCGCCGCGCGCGCCGACGAGGCGCCGCGCTACGCGAGGCGCTCCCAGACGCCCTCGATCTGATGCGCGCGTGCCTTGCGGCGGGGCTGCCGCTGAGAAGATCACTCTCGCTCGTCGCCGATCACTGCGCCGAGCCCGTGGCGGCGGAGTTTGCCTGCGTTGCTGCCGAGACGGCCTTCGGGATCCCGCAGTCGACCGCTCTGGACGGGCTTGCGGCGCGCAATCCAGAGCCGGAGGTGCGCGCGCTGGTCTCGGCGATCCGTCAGGCCGAACGCAACGGCTCGCCGCTGGCGCCGGTGATCGCCGCGCAGGCGAACGACGCCCGGCTTGCGCACAATCGGGCGATCATCGAGCGCGGCGCTCGCGCCGGACCGAAGATTCAGCTGGTGGTTTCGGCGACAATCGTTCCGGGAGCGCTGATCGGCCTCGCGGCGATTGTCATCGCAGCGATCGCCCGGGGCGAGCTCAAGCTTCTGTGAGCGGCTTCCAGGTCTCGCCGTCGCCCATCGAGCGCGTACCGATCCAGAAGAAGTTCATCAGCTCAGCTGCGTAATCCTCGGCCGGAGTCTCGCAGTGGTTATCGAGCCAGCGGTCGGCCATCGCGAAGGCGCCGCCGAAAAGCGCCCAGGATGCGGCAACGCGAAGCTCGTCGTCGGCGAACGGGTCGGCAGCGGTTTCGCGCGAGGCGACCTTTTCGATCTCCTGTACGACCGAGCGAAGGTCGTTGTGGATCTCGGCGACCATCTGCTGAAAAACGCCGACGTCGTAACTGGCCTGGCTGCGGATCAGCTTCCAGCTTGACGGTGCGCGCTTGACGAACTGGAAGAAGGCAAGAAAACCGGACCAGAGCGACTGCTCGGGGGTCGCGCCCGGCACGTAGGACGCGCTGATCGCGTTGATCGCGTCGGCACCGGCGCGCTTGAGGCACGCGGCGCAGAGGCCCTCCTTGGAGTCGAAGTAGGCGTAGAGCATCGGCTTGGAAATGCCGACGACATCAGCGATCTGATCCATTGAAACTGCGTGGTAGCCCTGCTCTCCGAAGAGGTCGGAGGCGGCTTCAAGCATCTGTTGCTCACGCACAGGTCGTGGCAGGCGGGCTCGTGCGGCCGCACCAGGGCTGGATTCAGAGACCCCTGTCGCGGGTGGGATCCTTTGGGACTTGATGGCGAGCTCCCCGTTGTCGGAGGCGGACTAGTTCGCCTCGGGTTTGTCGTTCTCTTTCCCCAGAACGGCTGACTCGAAGCTTGAACTGATCGTACTTCGATTCACGTGGTCGGGTTTGGCTGGCTGGACAAATGTCCATCCGGTTACTCGGAAGTGGCTGCACCTGCGCGCTTGTGACAGCTGCAAAGCAAGTTGCGAAACGAGAAAATGTTCAATTGTGTTGGATTGTGGGTCGATGTGGGGTAAAGTGGCAACCAGCTTCGTGGACCGGGAAGGTGGAGTTCCTCCCGCTCAATCTTCCCGGTCTGCGTTTCAAATCTTTTGCCAGAACTCCCAGCCATGGCCTTTCGCGGAAACTACGAACACACCCTCGACGCGAAGAATCGTCTGACGATCCCTTCAAAGCTGCGCGATCAGCTCGGGGTCGAGGTCGTGATCGGACAGTCGCTCGAGAACTGCGCCGCGATCTGGACTCCGGACGGCTTCGACGCCTACACCGCTGCATTTCTTCAGGGCCTGCACCCGCTGAGCGACGAGGCTCGCGACCTGACCGCCTACTTCAGCGGCAACTCCTTTGACAGCGAGCTCGACAAAGCCGGCCGCGCGATGATCCCGGGCAACCTCTTGCGCGATGCGGCGATCGAGCGCGATGTCGTGGTCGTCGGAGCGCACGACCACCTTCAGCTGTGGAGCCCGGCGAACTGGGCCGCGCGCAGCGCCGGTGTCGCGGCCAATCTCAAGTCGACGGTGGCGAAAATTGTCAGCGCTGGTTGAAATGACGAGCGAACACGTACCAGTGCTCGCAGCCGAGGTGATCGACCTCACGGCTGCAAAGAACGGCGAGACCGTCGTTGACTGCACCTTTGGCGGTGGCGGCCATGCGCGCCTGCTCGCCGAGCGGGTGAGCCCCGACGGGCTGGTGATCGGAATCGATCGCGATCCGGCAGCGCACTCGCGGTTCGAGGACTTCGCTGCCGAGGCCGACTGCGCCACGCGCTTCATCCACGAGGACTTCGAGCAGGCCCTGGCCGAACTCGCCGACGAAAAACTCGGTGCCGACGTGATCCTGCTCGACCTCGGTGTCTCGTCGTTTCAGATCGACTCGCTCGACCGCGGATTCTCATATGTCTACGACGCGCCGCTCGACATGCGGATGGATCCCGAACAGGACTTCAACGCAACCGACCTGATCAATGGATGGGATGAGCGTCGCATGTCGAACATATTTGACAGGTATGGGGAGGAGCGGTACTCAAGGCCGATCGCACGAGAGATCGTGCGGCGCAGGGAAGTGCATGCGATCGAGACGACCGAACAGCTCGTCGAGGCGATCGTGGCTGCGATCCCGACGCCTGCGCGGTTCGGCGCCGGTCACCCGGCCAAGCGGGTCTTTCAGGCCGTCCGCATCGCCGTCAATGACGAGCTCGGCCAGCTTGAACGCGCTCTGCCGCTGGCCTGGGAAGCCCTCGCGATCGGAGGCCGCATGGCAGTGATCTCCTTCCACTCGCTCGAGGACCGCACCACCAAGCGCTTCTTTGACGACCTCGCCAAGGACTGCATCTGCCCGCCCGAGTTTCCGATCTGCACCTGCGACCACGAATCCCAGGCCGAGGTCGTGAGTCGCCGAGCGATCTCGCCGGGTGAGGACGAGGTGGCAGAGAATCCCCGCGCCCGTTCAAGCAAGCTGCGCGTCGCGCGCAAGATCGCCGACGACCGCGCGCCCGAAGTGCTGACCGGCGAGGGGCGTCGCTGATGAAGCGTCCGGCAACCGATCACGCGCGCCGCAAGCTGGGCGCCGCGAAGAGGCCGGTCGGCGAGATCAAGGTCACGCGCAATTCCGCGCGCCCGCAGATCAAAGCCTCACGCGGTCCCGGTGGGCCGGCAAAGCGCCGCCAGGTTGCGCAGCCCGCCGCGCGCCGAACCGACGACCGCCGTGTCGCCGAAACACGTCGTCAGTCGCTCAGCAGCATCGGTGCGGTGCCGAGGCCCACTTCCAAGGGCAGCGCGCGTTCGACTTCACGCCGCACTCCGAGCGGCGGGGGCGGATCAGTCCGCGCTGTGGCGGTTGGAGCCGGTGGCGGGGCGGCCGCAGGCGCCGCCCGCGTGGTGGCCGAGGTCGCGCGGCCCGTCGGAGCAGTGACCCGCCCGGTACTGCGCGTTGTCACCGGCGGGTTCGAAGCCATTCCCGGCGCGGCAGGCCGCACGACACCCGTCGCCCGTGGCCGCCTGCTGATCCTGCTTGCCGGTGTGCTCGCTGCCGGACTGATCTACATCAACGTCGGAAAGCTTGAAGCCGGGGACGGATACAGCAAGTACGCGGCTCGCTCGCTCCAGCTCCAGCGCGAGAACACGAGGCTGCGCTCGCGCATCGCCAGTCTCAACGCCGCAGAACGCATCCAGGTGTACGCCGAGCGCCAGGGGATGGTCTTCCCGGCGCCCGAACAGTTTGAATACCTGCGCTCGCGACGCCGCGACGCGCTCAAGGCGAGCCGCGGCCTGACTGCACCGCTCACGCAGGCGACGCCCGGCATCACGGCTCCGAGCCCCGCGACCGGCGCCGTCAACGTCGCTCCGGCGGCAGCGCCGACCGTGGCGACAGGGGCCGGTCTCTAGATGCAGCTGATCGAGCGCCGTATCGGCCTGCTTTCGGCAATTTTCCTGCTTTTCTTCGTGCTGGCCCTCGTTCGCGCGTCAAAGCTGATGGTCGTGGATCACGCATCCTTCAAGGCCCAGGCCACCGGCCAGCAGGTCGGCGACATCCGTGTGCCGGCGCCGCGCGGGGCGATCCTCGATCGACACGGCGATGAACTCGCGGTCTCGACAGACGCCGCCGACGTCTCGGCGACCCCGTATCTGGTGAAGGATCCGCCGAAGGTCAGCGCGAAGCTGGCGCCGATCCTGGGCCAGAGCGCCGAGCAGATCGCGGCAAAGCTCTCCGACCGCAAGAGCGGGTTCGTGTACCTCGCCCGAAGCGTGCCGGGATCAGCCGTCGCGAAGATCGCAAAGCTCGAGATCGCCGGCATTGACACGGTGCCCACCAGTACCCGTCAATACCCCGGCAAGACGATGGCCGCCCAGGTGCTCGGCTTTGTCGGAACCGAAGGGAAGGGCCTTTCAGGACTTGAGTACCGCTGGGAGAAGCAGCTCCACGGCAGTGATGGCGAACGCCGCGTGGTCAAGGATGGGCAGGGCGAGGCGATCTCGACCGTCGACGTCGCGAAGGTCCAGCCGGGCCAGAACCTCCAGCTGACCCTGGACAGCCAGCTCCAGCTTCAGACCGAGAGCGTGCTCAAGCAGGTTGCCGCGACCTATTCGCCCAAGGGCGCATCGGCAATCGTGATGGACCCGCGCGACGGCAGCGTTCTGGCGATGGCCACCTACCCGACCCTTGACGCGAACGATCCCGGAGAAGCAACGCCCGAGGCGCTCCAGAACCGCGCCGTCGGATTCAACTACGAACCGGGATCGACATTCAAGGGCGTCACGGTCGCCGGCGCGCTGACGGACAAGACCGTCACGCCGAGCACTGTCTTTGACCTGCCGGTCAATCTTCAGGTCGAGGACCGCGTTGTCAGCGATTCCGAGGACCGCGGCCCGATGGCTCTGCCCGTCTCGGAGATCATCGCCAAGTCATCGAACGTCGGAACGGTCAAGATCGCGCAGACGATGAAGGACAAGGCCTTTGATGAGTGGGTGCACAGGTTCGGCTTCGGAAAGCCGACCGGCGTGGATCTTGCCGGAGAAGAGCAGGGCCTGGTGCTTGGACACAAAGAGTACTCCGGCGTCTCAAAGGCGAACTACGCGATCGGCCAGGGTCTGTCCGTGACGCCGATCCAGATTGCTGCGGCCTATTCCGCGATCGCCAACGGCGGCATTCTGCGTCCGCCGCACATCGTCGAGTCGGTGGGCGGTGAGCCGACACCGGCGCCTGAGGGCAGGCGCGTGATTTCGCCGCGTGTCTCCGCGCAGTTGCGCACGATGCTGGAAGGCGTGCTCGCACCGGGCGGAACGGCCGCCGAGGCGGCTATCCCGGGCTACAAGCTCGCGGGCAAGACCGGTACCGCTGAAATCTTCGACACGGAACTCGGCGCCTACTCGAAGTCAAAGTACGTCGCGTCGTTCATCGGGTTTGCACCGGCGACGGACCCGAAGCTGCTCGTCTCGGTCGTCGTGGATCAGCCGCAGGGCGAGATCTACGGTGGAAAGATCGCCGCGCCGGCGTTCCAGAAGATCCTCAACTTCGCGCTGCCGTACCTGAAGATTCCGCCGGAGTGATCGCGCGGCTCAGGTCCGGCCGAGCTTCGGTCCGAAGTTCGCACAGGAGATGTTGCGGAAGGCGTCGCCGGCCTACAGCACGTCCAGAGGGAGCCGTGACCCTCAGGGTTATGCTGATCGGCGATGGATCTCGGTGAGCTGACCGGCGACGCAACACTGGCGGGGACGGAGATTTCCGACCTCGTCTACTCGTCCCGCGACGTATCGCCCGGAAGCCTCTTCTTCTGCGTGCGCGGCTTCACGGCCGACGGGCATGAGTTTGCACCCGATGCGATCAGCCGCGGCGCGGTCGCCCTGGTCTGTGAGCGCCCGCTGGGCCTGGGCGTGCCGGAAGTGATCGTGGAGGACGCGCGCGCCGCGATGCCGGCGCTGGCGCGGCGCTTCTTCCGCGACCCGAGCCGCGAGGTGCAGGTGATCGGGATCACCGGCACCAACGGCAAAACCACGATCGCCTACCTCGTGCGGCAGATCCTCGAGTCCGCGGGCAAGCCCTGCGCGTTGCTCGGGACGGTGGCATGGATCGTCGGTGGCGTCGAGACCCCGGCCGAGCGCACCACGCCCGAGGCGATCGATCTCGTCCGCGCGCTGCGCACGATGGCCGAGGCAGGCGAGCGCGCCTGTGCGATCGAGGTCTCTTCGCATGCTCTCGAACTGGGAAGGGCCGACGAAGTCGCATTCTCTGCAGCGGTCTTCACGAACCTCACTCAGGACCATCTCGACTTCCACGAGACGATGGAGGACTACTTCGCCGCCAAGCGCCTGCTTTTTGAGTCGAACCCCGGCGTCGCGGTGGTGAATGTCGATGACAAATACGGCCGGCGGCTCGCCGGCGGGTTTGATTGCGTCACGTACTCGGCCGAAGGCGCAGGCGACGCCGACTACCGCGCCACCGATGTCGAGTTCGACGCCGCCGGGTCGCGTTTCACCTGCGAACACGCCGGCGGTGAGATCCGCGCCTCAGTGCGTCTGCCGGGACTGTTCAATGTCGCCAACGCCCTCGCCGCGCTGGCAACCACGATCGAACTCGGAGTCTCTCCGCCGGCTGCGGTTGAAGGCCTGGCGCACGCGACCGGCGCACCCGGGCGCTTCGAGCCGGTGGCCAGTGGTCAGGATTTCAGTGTCTTCGTCGACTACGCCCACACGCCCGACTCGATTGAGAACGTGCTGCGTGCGGCCAAGGGCCTGCCGCACAACCGCGTGATCTCAGTGGTCGGGGCCGGCGGCGATCGCGATCGCACGAAACGTCCGCTGATGGGCGCCGCGGCCGCCGAGGCCTCGGACATCGTCCTCGTCACCTCAGACAATCCGCGTTCCGAAGAGCCTTCGTCAATCATCGACGACGTGCTCGAAGGCGCGCGGCCGGCCGCCGAGGCCTCTGGCGCACGCATCGAGGACGAAGTCGATCGCCGCGCCGCGATCGAGCGCGCCGTAGCTGAGGCTCAGACCGGCGACATCGTGTTCGTCTTCGGCAAGGGCCATGAGCAGGGTCAGGAGTTTGCTGACGGTCGCAAGATTCCCTTTGATGACGCGACGGTCGTGCGCGAGTCTCTGGCCCGGCTCACATGATCCAGCTCTCGGCCAAAGAGATCGCCGAGGCGATCGGCACTGCGGTCCCGCAAGGGGACGACGGCTTTCCCGTTCGCGCTGTGATCGACTCGCGCGAGGCCGGACCCGGCGATCTCTTCTTCGGTATTCCCGGCGAACAGGTGGACGGTGGCTCTTTCGCCGGCCAGGTGATCGAACAGGGCGCATGGGGCGTCGTCGTCACCGACGCGCACCGGACGACCGGCGCGAACGTCTTCGTGGTCGACGATCCGACGGCCGCGCTCGGGCGACTGGCCAACCGCTGGCGCCACGAGCTCGGTGCCAAGGTGATCGGCGTGACCGGATCGACCGGTAAGACCTCCACAAAGGACATCCTCGCCGCCCTGCTGGGCAAGTCCCTGAATGTGGTCGCGACTCCCGCCAACCACAACACCGAGATCGGCATGCCGCTCACGATCCTCGGCGCGCCGAAGGGCACGCAGGCGCTGGTGCTGGAGATGGCGATGCGCGGCCCCGACCAGATCGACGAACTCGCCCGCATCGCAGAGCCAGACGTCGGCTGCATCGTGAACGTCGGCCCTGTCCACCTTGAGCAGCTGGGCAGCGTCGAGGCCGTGGCTGCGGCCAAGGCGGAACTTATCGCTGCGCTGGGCCTGCACGCCACCGCGGTGGTGCCCGCCGACGAGACGCTGCTCACCCCGCACATCCGTAGCGACATCGCGACAACCCGGTTCGGCCCCGGCGGCGACGTCCGCCTGCTCGATGAAGATGCCGCGAACGAGTTGCGGATCGCGACCCCCCAAGGAGACGTTCTGATCCGCCCGTCCTTCAAGGAGCGCTACCTGACGCGTAACCTGCTCGCGGCTGTGGCCTGCGCGCAGGCCGTGGGCGCCCCGGCGGACGGCGACCTCACAGTGCAGTTCTCCGCGCTTCGCGGAGAGATCTCTGAGGTGCTCGGTGGAGTCACATTGATAAACGACTGTTACAACGCGAACCCGGTCTCGATGCGCGCAGCGCTCGACAACCTCTCCGATGCGGGCGGGCATCGCATCGCCGTGCTCGGAGGCATGGGCGAACTCGGCGTCGACTCAGCGCGCTTTCACCAGGAGGTCGCGCAGCACGCGGCCGACAGTGGCGTGGACTTCCTGATCACGGTCGGCGAGCTCGGTGGGTCCTACGGCCCCGACTACATCGGGTCGATCGAACACGTCGCAAGCCCCGAGGCAGCGGCCTGGGTGGTGCGGCGCGTTGCGCAGCCGGGCGACACGGTGCTCGTCAAAGGCTCGCGCTCGGTCGGCCTTGAGAAAGTCGGCGAGATCCTCGTGAACGCCGGCCGCGAGTCCGGGGAGGTGAGCAACTGATGGGCGAAGTGCTGATCGGCGCGATGTCCACTCTGCTGATTGCGATTTTCCTCGGGCCGCAGTTCATCCGCTTCATGCGCCGTCGCGAGTTCGGACAGCAGATCCGCGACGAGGGTCCGATAGAACATCACGCCAAGGCCGGCACCCCGACGATGGGCGGCGTGATCATCTTCGTCGCCGTGCTGATCCCGGTGCTGATCCTCGGCGACTTCACGCGCTCGGGAACGATCGCCGTGATCGGTACGGCGCTCGCCTGCGCCGCGCTGGGATTCGCCGATGACTGGACCAAGATCGTCCGCAAGCGCTCGCTCGGGCTTTCGGGTCGCTGGAAGCTCTTCTGGCAGGCCGTGATCGCCGCCGGGCTCTGGTACGTCGCGACGCAGCGCGCGGGCCTCGACAACGTCGTCTTCATCCGCATCTTCGACGCCTCGATCAACCTCGGCTATTTCTATCCGGTGTTCGTCCTGCTGGTCGTGATGGGGGCGACCAACGGCGTCAACCTGACCGACGGACTGGACGGTCTGGCGGCCGGCTGCGCGGCGATCGTCTTCACGACCTACACCTTCATGACCGCCAACTACAACTGGGACGACCTGACGCTGATCTCCGCATGTCTTGCGGCTGCCTGCATCGGTTTCCTCTGGTTCAACTCGTTTCCGGCGGCGATATTCATGGGGGACACCGGTTCGCTCGGCCTGGGCGGCGCCATCGCGGCGCTAGCTGTCATGACCGATACGGAGATCCTGCTGGTGCTGATCGGCGGCATCTTCGTGATCGAGGCGCTCTCGGTCGGCATCCAGGTCTTCTGGTTCAAAATGTTCCACAAGCGCGTCTTCCTGATGGCGCCGATCCATCACGACTTCGAGATGCGCGGCTGGTCCGAGACGAAGATCATCCTGCGCTTCTGGATCGTCGCCTCCGGTTGCGCTGCCGTCGGCTTTGTGCTGTTCCTGAATCCGCTCTAGCGGCCGCGCGATCTTCTAGGTTCTGCGGCCGTGGGCGCAGTCACCACATACGAGCTCGTTCCGCGACCGGCCGTACCCGCGGGCGCGTACCTCGTGGTCGGCCTGGGCCGATCCGGTCAGTCGGCGGCCAAGTTGCTCTCGGCGCTCGGTCACCGCGTGATCGCCGTCGACAGCGGCGCGCCGGACGCGAGCGACACGCTCGGGGACTTCGGCGTCGAGGTGCACCTGCAGACCGACGGGTCCGAATTCGTCGACGAGATCGCCAACCTGGTCAAGAGCCCGGGCGTGCCCCAGGAGGCCCCGGCGGTTGAGGCAGCAAAGGCCGAAGGCAAGAACGTCTTCGGCGAGCTCGAGCTCGGTTGGCGACTGCTGCCCAACCCGTTCATTGCGATCACCGGAACCAACGGAAAGACGACGACTACGGAACTGCTCGGACAGATCTACCGTGACGCAGGATTGCCGGTCGCGGTGGCGGGAAACGTCGGCACGCCCGTCTGCGATTTCGTCGAGAACATCGACGAGCGAACGACCGTGATCTGTGAGGCGTCGAGTTTTCAGATCGAGGATGCTCCGGAGCTTGCGCCCGAGTGCGCCGTCCTGCTGAATCTCGCGCCCGATCACCTCGACCGGCACAACACGTTTGGGGCCTATCGCGAAGCCAAGCTCGGACTGTTTGCCGGACAGAAGCAGGGCCAGTTCGCTGTCACCGGACCGTCGATCGACTTCGAGATTCCAGGCGATGCTCGCAAGTACCGCGTCGCCGCCCCGAATCTCGATGTCGTGGCCGATTCAATCGCGATGGAGGGCTCGCACAACAAGGAGAACGCCGTGATCGCGACCCAGGCGGCGATGCTGATGGGCGTCGATCCGCTCTCGATCGCGGCGACGCTTGCGACATTCCCGGGGCTGCCGCACCGTATGGAGCTGATCGCCGTCAAGGCCGGCGTCAAGTACGTCAACGACTCCAAGGCGACGAACGTCGCGGCGACGCTGGCTGCGCTGGGGTCCTACGAGGGCAGCGCGCACGCATTGATCGGCGGATCGCCGAAGGGCGAGGACTTCGCCGACCTGCGGGCCGCGGTCGACGCCGCCTGCGCCGCCGTCTATCTGAACGGCGCGACCGGGCCCGAGCTGGCAGCGGCGCTTGCTGACGCCGCCGCGCCGGTGCGCAGCTTCGCGAGCCTTGAGACTGCATTTGCGGCGGCATCCGAGGCGGCCGCGCCCGGCCAGACTGTGTTGCTCAGCCCCGCAGCCGCAAGCTTTGACCAGTTCAAGAACTACGAGGCGCGCGGCGAGCGTTTTCGCGAGCTTGTCACTGCACTGGCCGGGTAGCGCAAGGGGTCGCGTGGACGCCGTCGAACTCAGTCGGGATGAGGCTTCCGCGCGCCCGCACGAAGACACCGGACGAGCAACTGCTCTGGACGATCACGATCGCGCTGTTCGCAGCGGGCGCCGTGATGGTCTATTCGGCGAGCTCGGGAAACGCGGCGCTGGCGGTCGGTGGCGATCCGACGGGCTACCTGAAGCGCTACCTGATCATCGGAGCGACGGGCCTGATCATCATGCGCTTCGCCTCGCGGATCGACCTGAACCGAGTTCGTGTGCTGACACCGATGCTGCTGATGGCCGCCTTCGGGATGCTGGTGCTGGTCCTGATGCCGGGCTTCGGTGTCGAGGTCAACGGGGCGACGCGTTGGCTGGGCGCGGGACTCTTCCGATTCCAGCCGTCCGAGGTGATGAAGATCGCGCTGGTGCTCTACGCGGCGATGCTGATCGCGCAGGATCCCAAGCGCGTACGCTCGCTGGCCTCGCTGGCCAATCCACTCTTCTATGTGATCGCTGCTGCGTGCGGCCTGATCATGCTGCAGCCGGACATGGGAACCGACCTGGTCATCTGCTCGACGATGGGGCTGCTGCTGATCGCGGCGGGCGCGCAGCTGAAAGACCTCGCGAAAGTCGGAGCAGGGCTGGCGGTGCTGGTGCTGGTGATGAGCGTGCTCGAGCCCTACCGGATGGCGCGACTCACGTCCTTTCTGAATCCCGACCACGACCCGACCGGCGCCGGCTACCAGACCGCGCAGGCACGCATCGCGATCGGATCCGGCGGATTCTTCGGCGTCGGACTCGGCGAATCAGTGCAGAAGATTCACTACATGCCCGAGGCCCATACGGACATGATCCTCGCGGTGATCGGCGAGGAGCTGGGGCTGTTGGGGATCATCGTTCTGGCGACGCTCTACACCGGGTTGATCTTTGTCGGACTGCGCGCGGCGAAGAACAGCCGCGACATCTACGCCCGGCTGCTGGCCGTGGGCATCACCTCGATGCTCGCATCACAGGCGCTGCTGAACTTCTTCGCCGTGCTCGGCATGGCGCCGCTGACCGGCGTGCCGCTGCCGTTCATCTCTTACGGCGGGGCCAACCTGATCATCATGCTCTGCGCGATCGGCCTTCTGATCAACGTCGCATCGGGGCGCCATCAGGCACGCGTGAGGGTGATCCGCGGCGGCGGCCAGTCATCGCACCAGAAGTCGCGGCCGCAGTCCCAGCGCAAGGTCGCAGCTGCCGGAGGATCTCGAACACCGTCAAGGCCACGCGGGGGTCACAATGAAAATCGCCGTCGCAGCGGGGGGAACGGCAGGACACGCCGTTCCGGCCCTGGCAGTCGCTGACGCCCTCAAGGCGCGCGGCGCAGAGGTTGTCTTCTTCGGCGGCGAGCGCGCCGAGGCCGAACTCGTGCCTGCAGCGGGCTACGAGTTCAACCAGCTCACTCTTGCCGGACTTGACCGCAACAACCCGCTGAAGGCGCTACGGGCCGTGTGGCTTGCGCTGCGAGGGGTGCTCACAGCGCGCAGACTGCTGAAGGCAAAGGGCGTGGACGCCGTGATGGCTGGCGGCGGGTACGTGGCGGGGCCGGTCGGAGCCGCTGCGGTGAGCCTGCGGCTTCCGCTGGTCGTCACCGAAGCCGACGCCCATCTGGGCGTGGCCAACAAGCTGCTTACGCCCTTTGCGCGGCGCGTCTGCCTGGCGTTCGACCTGGGCGAGAAGAGCGACGCGAAGTACGCCGTCACCGGTCGGCCGATCGCGCCGCGGCGCGCGGGGCTCACCCGCACGGCTGCGCGGGCGCAGTTCGGGCTTCCAGAAGACGGTCTGTGTCTGCTGGTGTTCGGCGGCTCGCTCGGGGCACGCACGATCAACCGCGCAGCGCTGGACGCATTCGAGTACGGCGTTCCTGAGGGTCTCTGCGTTCTGCATCTGACCGGACTAGGCGACTTCAGCGCGGCGCAGGAGATTCTGGACTCGCGCCCGGCTCTGGCGAACGACGCGGCGAACGCGCGCTACCGGCTGCTCGACTTCACGAATGACTTTGACGTCGCCCTGGCCGCGGCCGACGTCTCGGTATGCCGCGCCGGCGGTTCGATCTTTGAACTCGCTGCAGCGGGCCTGCCGGCGATCCTCGTGCCGTATCCGCATGCGACCGCAGACCATCAGGCGCTGAACGCCCAGTGGCTGACGAGCGGCGACGCGGCCGTGATGGTGCGTGACCGCGAGCTCACGGGCGACAAGCTGCGGGAACTGCTCGAGCCGATGCTTTCCGACCCCGACCGCCTGAAATCGATGAGCGAGAACGCGCTCGAGCTCGCGATGCCCGATGCGGCCGAACGGATTGCCGATCAACTGATCGAGGCCGCCTCGTGAGCGCGGATTTCGTCGGCCGGAAGATTCACCTCGTCGGTGTCGGGGGCGTGGGGATGAGCGGGCTCGCGCTCGCGGCGCGCCAGCTCGGCGCGGAAGTCAGCGGGTCCGACCGCGAGGAGTCCTCGTACACGGCGCGACTGACGGAGGCCGGGGTAGCGGTTTCGATCGGGCACGACGCCGCGAACATCCCGGCCGGCGCTGAGGTGGTGCGGTCGACCGCGATTCTCGACGACAACCCTGAGCTGGTTGCCGCGCGCGAGCAGGGGCTGAAGGTTCTTCATCGCTCTGAGTTGCTCGCGGAACTCGTCGCCACGAAGCCGCGCTGCATCGCCGTCGCAGGCAGTCACGGCAAGACGACCACCACAGCAATGATCGCCCACGTTCTGGATGTGCAGGGACGTGACCCGTCGTTCTTCGTCGGCGGCGAGGTGACGATCAGCGAGCGCACCACGAACGCGCACCTCGGCGGCGGCGATGTCGTCGTGATCGAGGCCGACGAGTCCGACGGCTCGTTCCTGTGTTACTCGCCCGAGATCGCCGTGATCACCAACGTCGAGTTCGAGCACCCCGAGACCTGGAGCGGACTCGACGAGCTGCTCGACGCCTTCCGCGATTTCTCGAAACCATCTGAACACGTGGTGGTCGAGGCCGATCAGCCACGCCGCGAAGAACTGGCGCTGGGCGAGCGGGCGACGACGTTTGCGCTTGAGCCGGTCGAGGCGGACCTGACCGCCGTCGATATCACAACTCCGGAGGAGCCGGCGCTGGGCAGCAGCTTCCGCCTGGGCGAGGAAGTCGTTGAGCTCAGCGTGCGCGGGGCCCACAACGTGAAGAATGCGCTGGCGGCGATCGCGGCGCTGGAGCTGGTGGGGGTTTCGCGCGTTGAAGCTGCTGCTTCATTGAAGTCCTTCGCCGGCGTCGGTCGTCGCTTCGAGCTGATCGGCGAGACGCCCGGCGGCGCCGTCGTCTACGACGACTACGCCCACCACCAGACCGAAGTGCGTGCGGCGCTCACGACCGCGCGTCAGACGGCGAAGGGCGGCCGCGTGATCGCGGTGTTTCTTCCTCATCTCTACTCCCGCACCAAGTCATACGCCCGCGAGTTCGGGGAGTCGCTGACGCTCGCCGACATTGTCATCGTGACCGACATCTACCCGGCCCGTGAGCGCGCCGAGGACTTCCCCGGCATCACCGGCTGGCTGATCGCCACCAGGACCGCAGATGCCGCGCCCGGACTGCCGGTCTTCTATGAGCCGTCGTACGACGACGTGGTTGAACTTCTGGAGCGAATCCTTCGCCCGGGCGACCTCTGCATGACCGTCGGCGCCGGCGACATCTTCCGTGTGGCCAGACGCATCGTGGGGGAGTCCGCGTGAGCATTCCCGCCGGAGTGCAGCAGGACTTCGATCTGGCTCGCCTGACAACGGTGCGGACCGGCGGTTCCGGCGACTTCTACGCGCGGCCGTCGAGCAACAAAGCGGTCGTCGAGCTTCTTGCATGGGCAAGTGCAGAAGCGATCCCGGTAGGTGTGATCGGCTCGGGATCGAATCTACTGATTGCGGACAAGGGATTTCGCGGTCTTGTGATCAAACTCGATGGACATCTCACGGAACTTCACTTTGACGACGCTGGAGTGCTCAGCGGCGGTGGAGCGCGACTGCCCGGCCTTGCGGCCAAAGCCGCAGAACGCGGCCTCGCAGGCCTCGAGTTCGGCGTCAACATCCCCGGCACCGTCGGTGGGGCGATCCGCATGAACGCCAACGCCTACGGCGGCGAGCTCGCAGGTGTGCTCGAATGGGCCGAGGTGGCCACGCCGCAAGGCATCGAGCGCCGCACTCCCGCCGACTTCGAGTTCACCTACCGCCACAGCAACATCACCGGCTACCAGGTGGTCACGCGCGCGCAGTTCAAGCTGACACCGTCGTCGCCCGAGGCCGTCAAGCAGACGCTCGGCGAACTGCGCGACAGGCGCAGGGCGGCGCAGCCCTCGGGGATCAAGACTTTCGGTTCCACGTTCAAGAACCCGGATGACCCGCGCGCCGAAGGGCGCACTGCGGGTCAGCTGCTCGAGGCGGCTGGATGCAAAGGCCTTGAGCAGGGCGGCGCCCGCTTTTCTCTCAAGCACGCGAACTTCGTCGAGAACTTCCAGTCGTCCACGACAGCCGATGTCATCGCGTTGATCGCCGCGGGTCGCGCTCGCGTGCAGGAGCTGTGCGGAGTTCGCCTTGAAACCGAAGTTCAGGTGCTCGGGGACGTCGACGCTTCCCTGTGGGGTGCAGAGTGAGCTTCTCTGGGGCAGTCGACCTGCGCCGCGTGCGCACCCCGCGGAACTCGCTGCGCCCGATCTCGGGCAGGCTGCACCGCCCGTCGCGCTGGACGATGCTGCTCGCGATGATCGTCTTCACCGCCGTTGCCGTGGGCGGGTACCTCCTCGTGCGCGACACGCCGCTCGTCGAAGTGCGCGAAGTCAAGGTTGTGGGGCTCTCCGGTCACCACGACAAGGCCGCGCGCAGCGCCGTCGTCACCGCGGCGATGACGATGACGACGATGAACTTCGACGCCGCGCGAATCCGGGAGGCCGCGGCGGAATTCGTCGATGTCGCCGGGGTGACGGTCGAAACCGATTTTCCGCACGGGGCGACGATCTACCTCGACGTACGTCGCCCGGTGCTGCTGGCGCGCCTGGACGGCCGCACGGTCACGCTTTCGCAGAACGGCGAAGTCATCACTTCGACGACCGCCGTCGCCGGTCTCCCGCAGATCGAAGCGAGCGGCGACATCGTGAACAACCGGGTCACCGGCGGCAAGGCCCTGGCCGCGGCAACGCTGCTCGGCGCGGCGCCCGACGTGCTGATGAAGAAGGTCGACTCGATCCGCTGGGGCAGGTACGGGATCATGATCTCGATGGACAAGGGTCCGGATCTCTACTTCGGCAGCGCAGCCGACGCGAAGCTCAAGTGGCGCGACGCAGCGACCGTGCTGGCAGACGAAGGCTCCAAGGGTGCCGCGTATCTGGACCTTCGCGTCCCGGGTCGTCCGGCCGTCGGAGGTCTCGGCGCAGCGCCCTCGACGATCACCGGGCAACCGATCGTCGAAGCGACACCTGAGGTGGCAGAGGCCGTCGCGGTGCCGACGGCAGCGCCGACCGAAGCCCATGCACCGGTCGCCGAGAGCGCGCCGGTCCAGCAGACTCCGGCGCCCGTTCAGCAGACCCCTCAGGCGCCGCCGCCCGCCGCCGGTGGGGCAGGTCCCAATGGGTAGCTGCTCCCGGATTGCAGGCAAAACCATGTATAACTCCCAGGTGAACCCTCAACGTTTTGACCCTCAGGCTGAAGTAGAGAGTGCCCTAACTCTCAACTAGTACTTGAGACATTGGGGCTGCAACAAACCTTGTAGCGCTACGCAATCGGGCCGGGAGGCCGTTAATTTCCGCAATATGAACGATTTCGATTACACACCGCAGGGAACGAGCCAGGCCGGTCGGGACGCAGGTAGCTACCTCGCCGTGATCAAGGTCGTCGGCGTGGGCGGCGGCGGCACCAACGCCGTCAACCGCATGGTCGACGCGGGGCTCAAGGGCGTCGAGTTCATCGCCGTCAACACCGACGCGCAGGCACTGCAGATGTGTGACGCCGACGTCAAGCTGAACATCGGCGCGACGCTCACGAAGGGTCTTGGCGCAGGCGCCGACCCGTCGATCGGCGGAGGCGCCGCGGCCGAGAGTCGCGACGACATCAAGGAAGCTCTGAAGGGCGCGGACCTCGTGTTCGTGACGGCAGGCGAGGGTGGCGGTACCGGCACCGGCGCAGCCCCCGTGATAGCCGAGATCGCCAAGCAGGAGGTCGGAGCACTGACCGTCGGTGTGGTCACGCGCCCGTTCTCTTTTGAAGGATCCCAGCGCGCAAAGCAGGCCGACGAAGGCATCCAGCGCCTGCGCGAGCAGGTCGACACGCTGATCGTCATTCCGAACGAGCGTCTGCTCAGCACGGTCGAGCGTCGCACCTCGATCCTCGACGCCTTCCGCGACGCGGACAACGTGCTGCGCCAGGGTGTCCAGGGCATCACGGACCTGATCACGACCCCCGGTCTGATCAACCTCGACTTCGCCGACGTGCGCACGATCATGTCTGATGCCGGCAGCGCCCTGATGGGCATCGGCGCCGGCAGCGGTGAAGGCCGCGCAGGCGAGGCCGCCAAGAACGCGATCAGCTCGCCGCTGCTCGAAGAGAGCGTCGAGGGTGCGACGGGCATCCTGCTGAACATCACCGGTGGTAAGGAAGTCGGTCTTTTCGAGATCAACGAAGCCGCCGAGATCGTCTCCAGCGCCGCCGACCAGAACGCGAACATCATCTTTGGTGCAGTGATCGACGAGGCGCTGGGCGATGAAGTCCGCGTCACGGTGATCGCAACCGGCTTCGACCGACGTGGTGCTGCTTCATCGTCTCGTGGCGGACTCGACTTCGAGAGCGTACGCTCCTCGCGCCGTCCGCGTCGTGACGTCGGGCGCGCCGACGTCGATCGTCGCTCGCTTTCGATCTCGGACGACGAGATCGACGTGCCCGACTTCCTCCGCGAGGACTGATCTTGCACCGGGCCGAGCGCCCGGGTCATGTGACCTGCGACCAGGCGCAGGATGTGATCGCGGCGGCGGGCATCGATGCTCGCGTCGTCGCGACTTCGCCGCTCGGCGAAGGTGTCAAGAGCGTCGTCTCGCGGATCGAGTTTGAAGCCGCGGAGCCACTGGCGCTGAAGGTCTTTCGCCACGAGGGCTACGCCGCCCGCGAGCACGTCGCCTACAGAATGCTCGGCGAACATCAGCTGCCGATGCCCAGGATGCTTCACGGGGTCGAAAAGACGCCTGCATTTCCGATCGGCTACACGTTGCTGACGATGGTGCCCGGCGAACCGCTGATCTTCAACTTCGGCGGCCTGGCGCGCGAGCGACTGCTCGACGTCTATCGCGGCGTCGGGGCGCTTCAGGCCGCGCTGCATCAGACCGTCGTCACGTCGAAGGCGGGCAACGCGGAGTACATCGAGGCGCGGATCGATCAGTCGCTCGGAAAGTTCCTGCTGCGCGGCGGGAAGCGACGCCTTGCCAAGAAGCTCGAGTCCTACTTCGACGAGCGCGCAGAGCTCTTTGCCGCCTGCACCGAGCCGGCGCTCTGCCACGGCGATCTCCACCCGGAGAACATTCTTGTCGCCGGCAATCTGGAGGACCTGCACTTTCTCGGCGCGATCGACTTCGAGTCGGCTTTCACGGGCGATCCCGTGATGGATCTCACCCGCACGATCCAGAGTTGCCCGCTCCCGGGCGAGGATCTGACCGCGGCGCTGCTCGACGGTTACGGCGGGAAGCCGGAGGGCTTCGACGAACGCCACAACGCGTACTTCGTGCTGTATGAGCTCGAGCTCTGGAACTACTACGCCCGCGGCGGCTCGCGCAGGCCCTTGCGCAGCATCGCGAGGAGCATGCGCAGGCGCATCGAACGCTAGTCTCGCCGCCGATGACAGAGCCCAACGAAACACTTCGCCGGACCGCCCTCTACGACCGCCACCGCGAGGCCGGAGCCAAGCTTGTTCCCTTCGCAGGCTGGGAGATGCCAGTCCAGTACGCCGACGGAATCCGCGCCGAGCACCAGCTTGTGCGCACGCATGCCGGAATCTTCGACGTCTCGCACATGGGCGAGATCGAAACCGCCGGTCCGCAGGCTGAAGAGTTCCTGCAGCACATCCTCAGCAACGACGTCTCAAAGCTCGAGATCGGCGGAGCGCAATATTCGGTGCTCTGCCAGGAGGACGGGGGAGTGATCGACGATCTCTTCACCTACCGACTCGGCCCCCAGCGCTACCTCACCGTCACCAACGCGTCAAACCACGAGACCGACTTCAAGTGGTTCACGCAGCAGGCGGGCGGTTTCGACGTCGACGTGATTGACCGCGCGAACGAGTACGCGATGATCGCGCTCCAGGGGCCCGAGGCCCGCGCCGTCCTGCGCCAGTTGCTCGGCGACGGCGCCGAGCCCGCCCGTATGGCGGTGGTTGAGAGTCACGTCGCCGGGCATCCGGCGCTGATCTGCGGCACCGGCTACACCGGCGAGGACGGCGTCGAGCTCCTCGTGCCGCCGGCCAACGCATCTTCGATCTGGGAAGACCTGATCATCGCCGGCGCCAAGCCCGTCGGCCTCGCCGCGCGCGACACGCTGCGGCTGGAAGTCTGCTTCCACCTCTACGGAAACGACCTCTCGCGCGACCGCGATCCGATCTCTGCCGGACTCGGCTGGGCTTGCGCGCTCGAAACGGGCTTCATCGGCGCCGATGCGCTGAAGAAGATTCGTGATCAGGGTCCAGAGCAGGTGCTCGTTCCCTTCAGGATCATCGGACCGGGCATCCCGCGTCAGGACAACCCGGTGTTTCGCGGCGGAACGCAGATCGGCGTCGTCACCAGCGGGACACTCTCGCCTTCGCTGGACAACGGCGTGGGCATGGCCTACATCGACGCAGAGTTCTCCGCTCCTGGCACCGACATCGAGATCGACATCCGCGGCAAGCTGCGCCCGGCTCAGACGCGCAAGAAGCCGCTGTACGCGAAGCATTAGGATTGCCCGACCGAACCGACCCCGAGAGACTCTGTTTTTCCGAAAGGCGCTGACCCGTGGCTGACGAGCACTACCCCGAAGATCTGATCTACCACCCCGAACACGACTGGGCAAAGATCGACGGCGACGTCGCGACGTTCGGAATCACCTGGTTCGCGCAGGATGCGCTCGGCGAGGTCGTGTTCTTTGAGCCGCCGGCTGTCGGCACGACCGTGACAAAAGATGCTGCTTACGCCGAGATCGAATCGGTCAAAGCAGTCAGTGAAGTGGTTGCGCCGCTCTCCGGCGAGATTGTCGAAGTGAATTCGGCGCTCGAAGCCGCCCCGGAGACCATCAACGACGATCCGTACGGAGCGGGCTGGATGGTCAAGATCAAGCTCAGTGACCCGTCCGAGGTCGCCGCATTGCTCGACCCGGCCGCCTACAAAGCCCTCCTCTGACGGCCCGGGCGGATTTCCTCGCAAATTGCGCCAGAGTTGGTGGCACCTGCAACGCCGCCTTGGCACCCAGTGCCAAGGCAGGGTTGCAATTGATACAAACAGGGCAGCAGCGCTCCACTTGTCCATCGCTGCCAAGTCCACCACCTTCTAAGGTTCTGACAACGCCGGGCTCACCCCAGCCCCCGTCCCCCGACTCAAGAAGGACTGTCTTTGAGCACCTACACCTCTGACACGCCCGATGACCGCGCCGCGATGCTGGCAGCGATCGGGGCGAAATCGATCGATGACCTCTTCGCCGACATCCCTGCGGGTGTCCGGCTCGACCGGGCGCTCGACCTGCCCGCCGGCAGGGCCGAGTTCGAAGTCTTCGACCACCTCTCGGAGCTCGCCGACAAAAACATCCACTCCGACCGCGAGATCAGCTTCCTCGGCGCCGGCATGTACGACCACTACGTGCCCGCGCTGATCGACTCGATCATCATGCGCAGCGAGTTCCTCACGCCGTACACGCCCTACCAGCCCGAGGTCTCCCAGGGCGGCCTGCAGGTGATGTTCGAGTATCAGACCGCGATCGCGGAGCTGACCGGCCTTGACGTCTCAAACGCCTCTGTCTACGAGGGCCCCAGCGCGATGGCTGCCGCCGGCTATCTGGCGCAGCTCGAGAACGGCCGCGGCAAGTTCGTCGTCAGCCAGGCGGTCAACCCGCAGTACCGCGAGACGCTGAAGACCAACGCGCACGGCTACGGCACCGAGGTCGTCGAGGTCCCCGCGACCGACGGCCTCACAGACCCCGCCGCGCTCGCCGAAGTGATCGACGCCGACACCGCCGCAGTCTTCATCCAGAACCCCAACTTCTTCGGCTCGATCGAAGACGTCCAGGCGCTGGTCGATGCCGCCAAGGCTCATGACGCGCTCGTCGTCTGCGTCGCCGACCCGCTGACGCTCGGCGTGCTCGCACCTCCAGGTGACTTCGGCGTGGACATCTGCGTCGGCGAAGGCCAGACGCTCGGCAACCGCCTCGACTTCGGCGGACCGTCCTTCGGATTCTTCGCTGCGACGAAGAAGTTGATCCGCCGCATGCCGGGCCGTATCGCCGGTGAGACCACGGACGTGGACGGACGCCGCGGCTGGGTGCTCACGCTCCAGACCCGCGAGCAGCACATCCGCCGCGAAAAGGCGACCAGCAACATCTGCACGAGTCAGGCGCTGAACGCGCTTGCCGGCGTGATCTATCTCAGCTGGCTCGGTCGGCAGGGCATCGTTGAGCTCGGCGAATTGATGCTCAAGCGCACCGCATACGCCCGCGAGGCACTCGGTGCCGTCGACGGCGTCGAGATCCTCTTCGACACGCCCGTCTTTCGCGAGTTCGCGCTCAAGCTCGACGCGCCCGTCCGCGCGGTGCTCGACCAGCTCGCGCTGGACGGCATCAACGGCGGCTACCCGATCGGCCTCGACTACCCCGAGTACCAGAACACGATGCTGGTGGCAATCACCGAAAAGCGCAGCAAGGAGCAGATCGACCTGTTCGCCAAGAGCCTCGCGAGTGCGGTGGCGGCCAGCAAGACCGGTGTGGGGGCAGAGGCATGACGATCAACGTCACCGAAACTCCGATGCAGGCCGAGAAGGCCACGACGATCTACGAGAAGTCAAAGCCTGGCCGTCGCGCGTCGACGCTGCCGGTGCTTGACGTGCCGGACGTCTCGGTCGCTGACCTGCTGCCCGCATCGGCGATCCGCAAGACCCCGCCGCGCCTGCCGGAGATCAGCGAGCCGGAGATCGTCCGCCACTACAACAAGCTTTCGCGTCGCAACTTCGACCTCGACAGCGGCTTCTACCCGCTCGGCTCGTGCACGATGAAGCACAACCCGAAGCTGCATGAGCGCGCCGCGAGCCTGCCCGGCTTTGCCCGCCTGCACCCGCTGCAGTCCTCAGTGCGTGCCCAGGGTGCACTCGAGCTGATGTACAACCTCGAAGGCGCGCTCAGCGAGATCACGGGCCTGCCGCACGTCTCGCTCCAGCCGAGCGCCGGATCGCACGGCGAGCTCGCCGGAGTGCTGCTCACCAAGGCCTACCACGAGGACCGCGGCGAGACCCGCACGAAGGTTCTCGCGCCGGACACCTCGCACGGCACCAACCCGGCCACCGTCACGATGGCCGGCTACGAGACCGTGAAGGTCGCGACCAACGAGCGCGGCGGGGTGGACCTCGACGACCTGCGCGAGAAGGCGACGACCGACGTCGCCTGCCTGATGCTCACGAACCCCAACACCTTGGGGCTGTTCGACGAGAACATCGAAGAGATCGCAAAGATCATGCACGACGTCGGCGCGACGCTCTACTACGACGGAGCGAACCTGAACGCCGTGATGGGCATTTCACGCCCCGGCGACATGGGCTTTGACATCGTCCACATGAACCTGCACAAGTCGTTCACGCAGCCGCACGGCGGCGGCGGTCCGGGCAGCGGGCCGATCGCGGTGTCTGACCGCATGGCGCCGTATCTGCCCAAGCCGCGCATCGTCAAACGTGAAGGTCGCTTCCGGTACGACTTCGACATGCCCAAGAGCATCGGCCGCCTGCGTGGTTTCCAGGGCAACTTCGGCGTCTTCGTGCGCACGTACGCGTACATCTGCTCGCTCGGCGGCGAAGGCCTGAAGGCAGCTTCCGAGACTGCGGTTCTGAACGCGAACTACATGCTCGAGAAGGGCAAGCAGAACGAGCGCGTCAACAAATACCTGCCGGTCGCATTCGATCGCACCGCCAAGCACGAGTACGTGCTCAGCGCCGCAGAGTCAAAGCGCCAGCTCGACGTGCGCGCGACAGACATCGCAAAACGCCTGCTCGACCTGGGATACCACCCGCCGACGATCTACTTCCCGCTGCTTGTTGACGAGGCATTGATGATCGAGCCGACCGAGACCGAGACGATGGAGACGCTCGACGGATTCATCGAGGCGCTCGACCAGATCTTGGAAGAGGCCGAGAAGGACGCATCCTTCGTGCAGAACGCCCCGTACACGACGCCGGTCCGCCGGCTCGATGAAGCAGCGGCAGCGCGCAATCCTGTGGTCACGCAGGATCTTGATCTGCTGCCTTAGCCGCAAGGCCTGAACCGCGGCCAATCGGCTGGCGATACAACTGCGTGCGAAAGTCGCTCGCGAGCGGCGGCACCGCGACGGTCCAGTTCACCCGCAGCGGCCCAGGTGGGCACCTCACGCTCACCGGCGCAGCGGGATCGCTTGTCGGGCCATTGCCCGCCGGGATCCAGTTGCTGCCAATTGTCGCGCCGTAGCCACGATCTTGTCGTAGTCGCGGGGACTACGTCCGGACACGCGGCTTTTACCCACTTTTTACCTGCGCTTTGCCTGCACATTGCGATCGGTATGGAATGCTGGCGCCATGAAGATCACTAGTCTCCAAACCGCCCCGTTCGCAGTCCTGTTTTCGTCGCTCGCTCTTGCCGCCTGCGGCGATTCTGGCCGCACCGAAGAGTCGTTCAGTCCGCCGGCCGGTAGTGACGACATCACTCTCGACCCGGCCGATTTCACCACCGAGATCGACAATCCGTACTGGCCGATGCGTCCGGGAAGTCGCTGGGTCTACCGCGAACCCGGCGAGAACGGCCGTTCGCTGCGCGTCGAGATCACGGTCACGAACAATACGAAGGTGGTCGACGGGGTTGAGGCGCGCGTGGTCCACGACGTGGTCAGCGACGAGCGGACCAACAGACCGGTTGAGGTCACGGATGACTGGTATGCGCAGGACAGGTTGGGCAACGTTTGGTATCTCGGCGAGGACACCCAGGAGTACGAGAACGGCAGGCCGACCACGAAGAAGGGCTCGTGGCAAGCTGGTGACAATGGCGCCCAGGCCGGCGTGATCGTGCTCGCTGAGCCACAAGTCGGCGACGAGTACCGCCAGGAGTATCTGGCTGGCGAGGCCGAAGACGCGGCGCGCGTGCTGTCACTCGACGAGCGCATTCGCGTGCCGCTCGGCGCGTATGAGAACTGCCTGATGACGCGCGACTTCACTCCGATCGATCGCGAGGTGCTCGAGAACAAGTACTACGTAAAGGGTGTCGGGCCGGTGCTGACGATCGACGTACCGACAGGCGACCGCGAAGAGCTGGTCGGCTTCGAGGCGGGGTGACTGGTAGACCGGACTTCGAACTCGGCACGCACTAGGATCGCCGCCCGATGAAGATCTTTTCCGGAATCCAGCCCACCGGCAGAAAACACCTCGGCAACTACATCGGCGCGATCAGCCAATACGTCGATCTTCAGGACGAGGGCGATCCGGCGATCTACTGCGTCGTCGACTCGCACGCGATCACCGTCAAGTACGACCCGGCCGAGCTGCGCGAGCGTTTCTACGACACCGCCTCGATTCTGCTCGCTGCTGGCCTTGATCCCGAGAAATGCATCTTCTTCCGTCAGTCCGATGTCGCAGAACACGCGGAGCTGACATGGATGCTCGGATCGGTCGCAAGTCACGGCGATCTCAATCGCATGACGCAGTTCAAGGAGAAGTCCGGCAGGCAACGCGAGCTGGTCTCGGCCGGTCTTTTCTTCTATCCCGTGCTGATGGCGGCGGACATCCTCGCCTACAGAACCGACCTTGTTCCCGTCGGCGACGATCAGCGCCAGCATGTCGAACTTGCACGCCAGATCGCGACCAACTTCAACCAGCGCTTCGGCGATACTTTCACTGTTCCGGAGTGGCGCATCCCTGAAGTCGGCGCGCGGATCATGGACGTCAAGGATCCGACTTCGAAGATGTCGACGACCAGCGAGAACCCGGCCGGCACGATCTACGTGCTCGACGAGCCCAGGCAGCTCGAGAAGAAGATCAAGTCCGCGACAACCGACTCAGGCTCGGAGGTCGTGCGCGCGCCCGACAAGCCCGGAATCAGCAATCTGGTCGAAATCCTTGCTTTTGTGACCGGTTCCACGATGGCTCAGGTCGAGGCCGATTTCGCCGGCCAACAGTACGGAGCCTTCAAGGGCGCGGTCGCCGAGGCAGTGATCGAGTATTTGCGCCCTGTGCAGGAGAAATACGCCGAGATCCGCCCCGACGAGGCCGCTTTGGAAGCCGTTCTCGGCGCCGGAGCGGCCAAAGCGCAGGCGATTGCGGGGCCGATTGTCGCCGAGGCGCGCAACAAAATGGGTCTGGGACGACCGGTATCTTGACGTCCGTGGAAATCAGCTGGACGACCCTCAACGACGCCGACGCGCGCGACGAAGTCCTCGCCCGCGGGGTGACGATCGAAGAGATCGAGGCTGCCGAGATCGAGGCCTCTGCCGCTGAGCCGGCGCACGTCATTGCGCTGACCGACGGAACGCCCCGCTTTGACGCGCTGGAACTGGACCTGGAGGTCTTCCACGGCCCGTTCGACCTGTTGCTCGAACTGGTCATGCGCGAAGAGATCGACCTGCTTGAGGTGGATCTCGCGCAGATCGTCCTCGGCTACGTCGAGCTGCTCGAATCGCGCGGCGAGATCGAGCTTGAGCCGGTCACTGAGTTCGTGGTGCTGATCGCGGCGCTGCTCGAGCTCAAGAGCCGAATGATGCTCCCGCGCGAAGAGACCGACGGCGTCTTCGACCTCGAGTTCGACGCAGAGGAGGCGGCCGATGAGCTGCTCTCGCGCATGCTCGAGTACCACCGCTACAACAAGCTCGCCGGTTGGCTGCGCGAGCGCTACCACGCAGAGCAACCCTTTCACTACCGCAGCGCGCCGCTGCCGCGCGAGCTGCGCACCGTCAGCTTCGAGAACGTCGGCCAGGTCTACAACGCCGAGAAGCTCTTGAGCGCGATCGGCGATCTGCTGCGCGTCCCCGAGCAGCTGTCGATGTCGCACCTGCGCCCGCACCGCGCCACACTGCAGGACCGCCTGAGCAGCTTGCGCACGTTGCTCAAGCGCGCCACCCACTTCAACTTCGATGAGGCCGTCGAGGGTGAGGACCGCCTCACCGAGGCGCTCACCGTCTGGGCGTTGCTCGAGCTGTACAAACTCGGCGAGGCCGACTGGCAGCAGGACGAGAACTTCGGACCGATCGAGGTCTTCGCAAGGAACGCGGCATGAGTGAGCAGGTAGAAGCGGCCGAGCCGACAGACGGAATCCCAGAGTCCCATCGCCTGGCGCTGCCGGCGAAGATCGAGGCCCTACTTTTCCTCTCGAACGAGCCGCTCACCGTCGCCCAGCTCGTCGAGGCCTGTGAATCCTCCGAGTCGAAGATCGAGCAGGCGATCGGCGCGCTCGAAGAAGACTTTGCGACTGGCAGGCGCGGGGTGGTCCTGCGCCGGATCTCCGGAGGATTCAAACTGGCCAGCGCCCCGGGCGCCGACATCGCCGCCAAGCGCCTTTTCGCCAAGCCACGCACTCCGCCGCTCACCCAGGCCCAGGCCGAGTGCCTGGCGATCATCGCCTACTTGCAGCCCGTATCGCGCCCCGAGGTTGCCCGCATCCGCGGCGTCAGCTCCGAGAGCGCGCTCACCACACTGCTCGAGCGCGGACTGGTGGCAGACGCCGGCCGATCCAAGTTCGGCGCCGTGATCTTCCGCACAACTGAACTCTTCGACCGCCTGTTCGGCCTTGAGGGCCTCGACAAGCTGCCGGACGTCGCTGCGTTCGATCCTTCACCCGAAGACGAGCGCGATCTGCGCGAGCGGCTGATGAAAGCCGGCGAAGCCCGCGAGGCTTCGACCCCCAAGATCGCCCAGTAGGCGCCAGAAACAGCGTTTTTACCCCAGCGGAGACATTCGTACAGGGGGTCAGAACCCCATAGACAAGCGGTTGGGGGTCACCACCCCTCAAACGAATGTCCAATTTACCCACTAGTCGCTATTAAACGGCAGGCCCACCCGCCGATATGGCTCTTGAACGATCCGGGATATTGATCTTCAACTCAAGAGATTGAGCACAAGGAGATTCAAGTTTCGGGGAATTGACTGTCGGCGTGACAGCGAGTGGTTCGGCCAAGTGCCTTCCATGCATGTCGCGCCCGGCGTCTCCCCCCAGAGACGAGTTTTCAAAGCTGACTTGGTTCCCTGTAGAGCGATCTACACACCCCCCCGGGAGCTGGTCGTTGAAAGGCCCTTCGCTACGGACTAGGCGAAGGGCCTTTCGCATTTAACCGTTCAACTACGATCTGCTGAAGCAAGTTCCTCGCGAGAGTTTCTGCCCCCACAGGACTTTCCTTCACAAATACGGATGCCCCATGCTGCTCCACGCAGAGCACATCACGAAGACGATCGGTACGCGCACGCTTTTTGCGGACATCGACCTGACCCTGTACCCCGGGGACAAAGTCGGCCTGGTCGGACGCAACGGAGTGGGGAAGACCACATTCCTGAAGTTGATCGCCGAGCCGCAGCGCGACGGCGACATGCGCATCCGCCACTTCGGCAACATCGGCTACCTGCCGCAGGACCCGAGGATCGACAAGAACGTCAACCTCGACAAGACCGTCGTCGACCACGTGATCTCATCTTTGAATCTCGACGCCGAGCGCGATGAACTCGCTGAACTGCTCGCCGCGATGGAGAAGGATCCGAACGAGAAGGCGATCGTTGCGTACACAGCTGCGCAGGAGCGCTACGCCGACAAGGGCGGCTACACCGCAGAAGAGAAGGCCAGTTCCTTCGCCCGCGGCATCGGCCTGCGAGAAGAGCGCGTCAACGCTCCGCTGCACGAGCTTTCAGGTGGCGAGCTGCGCCTCGCCGAGATCGCCCGCATTCTCTTTGCTTCGCCCGACGCACTGCTGCTCGACGAGCCGACCAACCACATCGACACAGATGCCCGCCTGTGGCTGCTCGACTTCATGCGCAGTTACCGCGGCGGCCTGCTCGTGATCAGTCACGACATCGACCTGCTCGATGAGTCGATCACCCGCGTGATCCACCTCGACGAGGGTCAGGCTCATGAGTACAAGGGCACCTACTCGCGCTACATCAGCTCACGTGCCGCCGACGAGGAACGACTCGAGAAGGTCGAAGCTCAGCGCGAAGCCGACGCCAAGCGCATGAAGACGCTCGCCGACAAGATGCGCGGGCAAAGCGCCAAGCGCGCGAAGGCCGCAAAGGCGCTCGACCGACGCGTCGAGACCTTGCGTGCAGAGGCGCCGAAGAGCGTGAGCAGGCAGCGCGACGCGCACTACAAGTTTCCCGACCCGCCGCACTGCCACCGCACTGTGCTGATGGTGGACAAGCTGGCGAAGTCATACGAAGAGAACGACGTCTTCAGCGACCTGAACTTCACGCTCGACCGCGGTCAGCGCATGTGCCTGATCGGCTTCAACGGTGCGGGCAAGTCAACGCTCCTGAAACTCGTCGCACGGATCACCGAGCCGACCGAGGGCAGCGTTGAGTACGGAACCGGCGTCTCGGTCGGGTACTACGACCAGGAGCACGGCGACATCGACGTCTCTGAAACGGTGATCGAGAACGCGCGCAAGGATCTGTCGGGCTTCTCTGACCCCGAGACCCGTAGCCTGCTCGCGAAGTTCCAGCTGACAGGCGACACGGTTTACCAGAAGGCCATGACCCTCTCCGGAGGCGAGAAGACAAAGCTCGCGCTCGCAAAACTCGTGGCCGGAAAGCACAACGTGCTGCTGCTGGACGAGCCGACCAACAACCTCGACCCGGCGTCACGTGACTACATCGCCGAGGCGCTCTCCACCTGGACCGGCACGATCATCGCCGTCAGCCACGACACGGAGTTCATCGACGTTCTGAATCCGGATTTCTCACTCGTCCTGCCGGACGCTGAGTTCAGCCACTGGCAGGAAGGCGACCTTGAGATGGTCGCGCTTGCCTAGTTCGAAACTGTGAACGAGCCGACGAGGTCGTCGGTCTCGATGATTTCACGGCCGAAGGGCCACAGCGCAACCGGGATCAACTTGAGGTTCGCGATCGCCAGCGGGATGCCGATGATCGTGATCGCGAGCGCGACGGCGGTGACGATGTGACTGAGCGCGATCCACCAGCCGGCGAGTACGAGCCAGATGATGTTGCCGATCACCGATCCGGCGCCGGCGGAATCCTTTTTGGTCACGGTGCGGCCGAAGGGCCAGAGCGAGAACTTCGCGAGCTTGAAGGCCTGAATCCCGAAGGGGATCGTGATGATCAGGATGCACATGATGATTCCGGCGAGCGCGTAGGCGAGGAACAGCCAGAAGCCTGAGAGAACGAGCCAGATGATGTTGAGGATCGTGCGCATCTGATTCTCGATCTTACGCCAGCGCGGCGTCGGTGTCTGAGACGGCTGCCTTCTGGATTGCGTCGGCGACGAGCTGGCCGCAGGCGGCGGCGATGTCCTGGCCGCGGGTCAGTCGCACGGTGGCGACAACGCCCTCTGATTGGAGCGTGTCCTTGAACGCGGCGATCGTGGTGCGGGCCGATCCGCCGTATCCGGTGCCGGTCGGGTTGTAGGGGATCAGGTTGACCTTGAAGGCGTTGTGGGGCTGGAGCACCTCGGCGAGTTGCCTGGCGTGTACGCGCGAGTCGTTGATCCCGTCGAGCATCACGTATTCGATGTAAACGCGGCGGTTGTTCTCTTCGTAGTGCTTGCGGCATTCGGCGAGCACCTCTTCGAGCGGCCAGCGATCATTCACGGGCATGATCTTCGAGCGCAGCTCGGGGTCTGCGGCGTGGAGGCTGAGCGCGAGGCGCACCGGGCGCTCGATCTTGTTGAACTCCTTGATGCCCGGGAGCCAGCCCACGGTTGAAACTGTTGTGCGACGACTGGTGATGCCGATGTCCGGCAGTTTCTCGCAGGCGGCGAGAACGTTGTCGAGGTTCATCATCGGTTCGCCCATGCCCATGAAGACGAGGTGGTTGACGTTGTCCTCGATGCGTTTGAAGAACAGCGCCTGGTCGAGGATCTCGGAAGTCGTGAGGTTGCGCCCGAACGCCATCGTGCCGGTGGCGCAGAAGGTGCAGGTGAGCGGGCAGCCCGACTGGCTCGAGACGCAGATCGAGCGGCGGCCGTCGAGGTACTTCATCATCACGGCCTCGACGGCGCGCTTGTCGTGGGTGTGGAAGAGGGCTTTGACCGTGCCGTCGCGGGACTCGGCGCTGTCGATCAGCTCGAGCGTGGAGAACGGGACGCGTTCATCGAGCTCCAGGCGCAGCAGTTCGGGGATGTTCGTCATCTCGTCGTAACTCTTGGCGCCGCGTGCGGTCCACTCCCACACCTGTTTGGCGCGGTAGGGCTTTTCGCCGAGTTCTTCGATCGTCGAGCTGAGGAGGTCCAGGTCCATTGCTTTGAAGATATGCGCTCGGGCGGGATTCACGCAATTTGCGACCGACCTCTGGCACCGGGTGCCAGAGGTCGTATGCAAATTGCGACCTTTTGGCGGGCGCGTAGGCTTGACGGCGTGCGCCTGGCCAAATACATCGCCCACGCCGGCATCGCGAGCCGCCGCGCTTCGGAGCAGCTGATCTTCGACGGCCGCGTGACCGTTGACGGCGACACGGTCACCGATCCCGCGCGGGATGTGGGCGACCACCACGAGATCACGGTCGACGGTGACCGCGTCGCGCAGGAGAAGACCGTCGTCTACGCAGTGAACAAGCCCCTGGGCGTGATCAGCACCGCCAGCGATCCCGAAGGTCGCCGCACGGTCGTCGACCTGATCGGAAGCGAGAAGCGCCTCTATCCGGTCGGCCGCCTCGACGCCAACTCCTACGGCCTGATGCTCGTCACCAACGACGGCGACCTCGCGCAGAAGCTCAGTCACCCGCGTCACGGCGTGCCAAAGACCTACCGCGTGCGCGTGCGTCGCGGCGCGCCACTCTCGCGCACCGAGCTCTCGCACCTGGCGGGCGGTGTGGAGCTGGAAGACGGCAAGACCGGCCGCGCCGAAGTCACCAAGACCGGCCCGCGCGAGTTCGAGATCGTCATCCGTGAAGGTCGCAACCGTCAGATCCGCCGCATGTGCGAAGCGATCGGCCGCGATGTCGGCGAGCTGCAGCGCATCAAGTTCGGACCGCTCGAGCTGGGTCGCCTCAAAGAAGGCACCGCGCGCAAACTTTCCAAGGAAGAGGTCGAATCGCTCTGGCAGAATGTCGATCTCCCGCCGGCCACAAAGAAGCAGTCCAAACCGAAGTCGCGCGGCAACTCGCGCACCGGCCGGGGCAGAACACGATGAGCACAGATCCCAACACCAAACTTTTCGCCCTGCGCGGAGCGACCACGGTCAAGACCAACGAAGCCGACCTGATCGTTGAGGCGACCGAGGAACTCCTGGTCGAGGTGCTCAAGCGCAACGACCTCGCGCCGGCCGCGCTGGTCAGTTGCATCTTCACGACGACCGGCGACCTGAACGCTCAGTTCCCGGCCGTCGCCGCACGCAACATCGGTCTCAACGCAGTCCCGCTCCTCTGCGCGCGGGAGATCGATGTGCCTGGATCTCTGCCACTCGCAATCCGCATCCTGCTCCAGTACTACGCGCCCGAAGACCACGAGAGCAAGCACGTGTACCTGCGCGACGCCGTCACGCTGCGCACCGACCTCACGGCGGCCCAATAGCCATGCCGATTCGCATCAACGAAGCGATCGCGGCGATCCCCGTCTACCCGCAGGCGAGCACCTACTTGTTCGGCGGAGCGCTGGTGAAGATGTCCAGCAACGAGTCACCGCACGCGCCGCACCCGGCAGTAGCCGAGGCGATCACGGCCGCAGGCCTGAACGTCAACCGCTACCCCGACCCGAGCGGCAGCGCATTTCGCGAGAAGCTCGCCGAGACCTATGACATGCCCACCGAGCAGATCGTGCTCGGCAACGGTTCCTGCGAAATCCTGCTGGCCGGCGCCCAGGTGCTGCTCGAGCCCGGCGCCGAACTCGTCTACGCCTGGCCCTCGTTCTCGATGTACCCGCAACTCGCTGCGATGACCGGCGCCACCGCGGTCGAAGTGCCGCTCACCGCCGATCACCGTCACCACCTCGACGCGATGCTCGAAGCGATCACGCCGAACACGAAGATGGTGCTGGTCTGCAATCCGAACAATCCGACCGGCACCTTCGTGGACCACGACGCGATCAACGCATTCGTCAGCGAGGTGCCGAAAGACGTCTGCATCCTGATCGACGAGGCCTACATCGAGTTCGTCGAGGGCGCGGGTCGCGACGATCTTCTCCCGCTGGTGATCGAGCACGACAACGTCGTGATCACGCGCACCTTCGCCAAGATCTACGGGCTCGCCGGGCTGCGCGTCGGCTACGGCTTTGCGCCGCTTGCGTTCAGGCAGGCGATCGACCTTGTGCGCCAGCCCTTCAGCGTGAACCTGGTCGCGCAGGCTGCGGCCATCGAAGCGCTGAAGCACCCCGACGACGTGGTCGAGCGAGTCCAGTCCACGCTGGCCGAGCGCCAGTGGATCGAGACCGAGCTTCGCGCCGCCGGGTTTGCCACCGCCGAGACCCAGACCAATTTCAGCTGGATCGACCTCGGCAATCTGGACGAAGATGCCGTCGTCGACGGACTCGCCAAAGAGGGCATCATCGTGCGCGCCGGAAAAGCGCTCGGCGCCGAGGGATTCATCCGCGCCAGCTACTGCGATCACGACGAGAACGCCCGCTTCATCGCAGCGATGCGCGGCTTCACACAGCAGTAACCGCACGTCGCAGAAAATCGCGTACTCTGTTCTGACGCAAAGAGCGGATTTGCTCGGCTTTTGGCGTATCTACACCAAAGACGTTTGCAGGCAAGAACTTTGGTGCGGCTGTGTCCCCGGAGGCACACCGTGATTCGACCCAAAACTTGAATACGCAGTACACACACCAACCGCAAGGCAACAGGTAGGCAACCCAAATGATGATCGTGATGACAGAAGGCGCAACCGAGGAGCAGATCCAGGGCGTCATCGACCGCATTGAAAAGGCAGGCGCAAACGCCCACGTTTCACGCGGACAATTTGTCACCGTCATCGGCGCTGTCGGCGATGCCGACAGTCGAGTGCACGAGGTCGGCCTTGAGCTTGCCGATGGTGTGGACCACGTCGTTCCGATCATGAAGCCGTACAAGCTGTCCTCGGCTCAGTTCACCAAGGGCGAAAAGACGACGATCGATATCGATGGCCGCAAGCTCGGCGGTGGCACGTTCGCTCTGATCGCCGGTCCCTGCACCGTCGAGAGCCGCGAGCAGGTCTTCACCAGCGCCCAGCAGTGCAAAGACGCCGGCGTCCCGTTCTTCCGTGGCGGTGCGTACAAGCCGCGCACGAGCCCCTACTCATTCCAGGGTCTTGGCGTTGAGGGTCTGCGGATCCTCAAGGAGGCCAAGGAAGAGTTCGGTATGCCGATCGTCACCGAGCTGATGGACGTCCGCGACATGGAGCACATGATCGGCGTCGCTGACGTCATCCAGGTCGGCGCGCGCAACATGCAGAACTACAACCTGCTCACAGAAATCGGTCGCAGCGGAATCCCCGCGCTGCTCAAGCGCGGACTCTCCAGCACGATCGAAGACCTCCTGATGGCCTCCGAGTACATCCTCAAGGAGGGCAACCAGGACGTCATGCTCTGCGAGCGCGGAATCCGCACGTTCGAGCCGGGCTACCGCTTCACGCTCGACCTGCTGGCCGTGCCGGTGCTTCAGCAGCTGACGCACCTGCCGATCGTGGTCGACCCGTCACACGCGGCAGGTCGCCGCGACCTCGTGCTCTCGATGTCGCTGGCAGCAGCGGCAGCGGGCGCCGACGGCATCATCGTCGAGACGCACCCCGATCCCGAGAACGCGATCTGTGACGGCCCGCAGGCGATTCGCGGCGAAGAGTTCGCCGACTACGCCGAGCAGGTCAACCGGATTGCCGAACTTGTCGGCAAGACGGCTGAAGTCATCGCGGCATAGAGCGCGCAGGTCAAGAACCGTGCGATCGTCCTGGACGGTCGTTAGTAATAGCCGTATGCGAAACCCGTTTGCGAAGCCGCCCGCGCCCACGTCCGATGGCGCGCCCGTGCAACAGCCGACCTACGTCACGCTCGACCGGGACGCAATCGAGACAGTGTTCGTCGCGCCCAAGTGGCTGCGCGACATCGGTCTGACCTCGTGGTTCGCTGTCGGAGCGGCGCTGCTGTTGATGGCGATCATCGGCATCCTCGCGCTGACGGCAACGATCGTGATTCCGCTGATCCTGGCCGGAGTCGTCGCAGCAGTCGCCTCGCCGGTGGTCGCCTGGCAACAGAATCACGGGGTGCCTCGCGGTGTCGGCACCATCCTCTTCATTCTGCTCATCGGAGTGATCTCTGCGCTCTTCGCGTACGCGGTCTTTTCAGGGATAGTCAGCCAGAAGGAGGAGTCAAGCGCGAACATGCACAAGGCTTCCGACAACATCACGAACTGGCTAGCTGATCATGGCGTCGACCCGAAGGCGGCGAAGGAAGCGCAGAAAAACGCCGAGCAATCAACCACCCGCTCGGCCTCGACGCTGCTCGAGGGAATCGGCAGCGTCGTCAGCAGCCTGACCGGAATCGCCTTCTTCCTGGCGATGACCTTCATCAGCCTGGTCTTCCTGCTGAAAGACGGGCCGATAATCCGGCGATGGACCGAGCGCCACATGGGCGTTCCACCACCAGTCGCGAACATCATCACCGGCCGGGTGATCGGATCGCTGCGCGGCTATTTCTTCGGCGTGACGATCATTGCGATCTTCAACGCCGTCGTGGTCGGGCTCGGGGCATTCGTGCTCAATGTGCCGCTTGTCGCGACGATCATGCTCGTCACCTTCATCGGTGCCTACATCCCGTTTCTCGGAGCCTGGGCCGCCGGCGCGTTCTCAGTCCTGATCGCCTTCGGAGCCGGTACCAACGAGGCCGTCATCGGGATGATCATCATCCAGCTGCTCGCCAACGGAGTCCTCCAGCAGATGGTCCAGCCGATCGCGTACGGCGCGGCGCTCGGGATTCACCCGCTCGCGGCGCTCGTGGCAACGATCGGAGGGGGAGGCCTGTTCGGCGCCGTCGGTCTGATCCTTGGGGCACCGATGGTCTCTGCTTTTGTGCGGATTTCGTCGGATCTGGCCAACGCGCGGGCCGAAGAAGCGGCGACGGCTCCCGATCCGCCTCCTGATTTGGCGACAGGGCTGCCCGTAGTCTGAATTCCGCTCCGGTGGTCCCGATCGGGCCGCCTGTACGATCTTCCGCGATGTCAGACGAACCCCAAGCAACCCCTGAGTCGTCGAAGATCGCGATCATCGGCGTCGGTCTGATCGGTGGATCGATCGGACTTGCCGCGCGCAAGCGGATTGAGGGCGTAGGAGAGGTCGTCGGCTGGGATCCCGCGCCGGGCGTGCTGGACGAGGCGTTGAAGCTTGGGGTGATCACGCGAGCCGCCGAATCTCCCGAGGCCGCCGCCGCTGGAGCCGATCTGATCGTGCTCGCGAGCCCCGTCGCGAGTCTGGCCGAGAACGCCGAACGTGCGTTGGCCGTCGCGGATCCGGATGCAGTCGTGACCGACGTCGGATCGACCAAAGGCGAGATCGTGGCCGCGGTGAACGATCCACGATTCATCGGTGGTCACCCGATCGCCGGTGCCGAGACCTCAGGCGTTGAGCACGCCCGCGAGGACCTCTTTGATGATTCGACATGGTTCGTGACGCCGACTCCCACGACGACTGGAATCGGGCTCGAACGACTTCTGCGCTTCGCCCGGAACCTCGGCGCGCAGCCGCACGCGATCGACGCCGGAGATCACGACCGCCTGCTCGCAGACATCAGTCATCTCCCGCACGTGTTCGCAAACGCGCTCGTCACGCAGGCCGCCGGCTCGATCAACACGGGCGACGGATCCGTTTCTGTCGTCGGTCCGAGCTTCCGTGACGCCACTCGCGTGGCCGGCGCGAACAGCGCTATCTGGCGCGACATCTACCTCTCGAACAGCGTGGCCCTCGTCCCGGCGATCGACTCGGCAATCAGCCGCCTGTCGGAGTTCCGCGACGCGATCAGATCTGGCGACGGCGACGAGATCGTCCGTCTCAACGAACAGGCCCGCGCCGATCGCGAGACGCTGCTTGAGCGCGACCTCGTCGGCGAAGAGGTCTTCGAGCTGCGCGTCTCGGTGCCCAACCAGCCCGGCGTGCTCGCGAACATCACGCTCGCGCTCGGCAAGGCCGGCGTCAACATCGTCGACATGGCGCTCTCGCCGGCCGCTGACGGGCGCACCGGCGCGATCAGCCTCTGGATCCCGGGAGATGCAGATGCTCAGAAGACAGAGGACCTGATCAGCGAGCTCGGCTTCCCGGTGGCGAGAGCGTGACGCGCGCAAAGTTTGATCCCTCGGGTCCGCTGAAGGGCTCGATCACGCCTCCTGCGGACAAGTCGATTTCGCATCGCGCGGCGATGGTCGCGGGCATGTGTGACTCGCCGGTGACGATCCGTAACTACCTGAATTCGCAGGACACCAACAGCACGCTCGCGGCCGTTGAAGCCGTCGGTTCTGGCATCGAGCGCCGCGGCGAGGAGATCGTCGTGCGCGGAGTCGGCCTGCGCGGCGCGCAGGAATCGGCCGGCGGCGTGATCGACGTCGGCAATGCTGGAACGCTGATGCGTCTGCTTCCGGGTTGGCTGGCGGGGCAGCCCACTGGCGACTGGGAGCTCGACGGAGACGAAAGCATTCGCAAGCGCCCGATGCGGCGGATCGTCGATCCACTGCGCGAGATGGGCGCTCACGTCGACGCGAGCCCCGATGGAACGGCGCCGATCTGCATCGAGGCCGCGCCGCTCAAGGGAATTGACTACGTCATGCCGGTCGCGAGCGGCCAGGTCAAATCGTGTGTGCTCTTCGCGGGCCTCGTCGCCAGCGGCGCGACACGCATCACCGAGCCCGAGGTTTCGCGCGACCACACCGAGCGCATGCTCGCCGCTGCCGGCGTGCCGATCCGCCGCGAAAACGATTCGATCGTGATCGACGGTCTGGTTGACGAGCTCGAGCTTGGGACGATCGACGTTCCAGGAGATCTCTCGTCGGCTGCATTCATGATCGTCGCCGGCGTGCTGATCAAGGGCTCGCGCCTCGTGATCAAGGACGTCGGGCTCAACCGCACGCGGATCGGGATCCTCCGAATCCTTGAGCGGATGGGTGCCGTGGTTCTCGCAGACCCGGAGGCAGAGAGCAACGAGATCCCCGGCCACGAACCGGTTGGCGACCTCGATGTCGCTGCAACCACGCTGGTCGGCACAGAAGTTCTGGGAGACGAAGTGCCGCTGGCGATCGACGAGCTTCCGTTGGTCGCGCTGCTTGGAGCATTCGCCGAGGGCGAGACCGTCGTGCGCGGCGCCGAAGAACTTCGCTTCAAAGAATCAGACCGCATCGCGACCGTGGTTGACGGCCTCTCCGGCCTCGGCGCAGACATCGAGGCGACCGGTGACGGATTCGTCGTGCGAGGCACCGGCAAGCTCAAGGGCGGCACGATCGCCTCTCATGGAGATCACCGGCTGGCGATGCTCGGAGCGATCGCCGGACTCGCCAGCGAGGAAGGCGTGACGGTTGATGGGATGGAGGCCGCGTCGGTCTCGTACCCCGCGTTCGAGAGCGATCTGCGACGCCTGTTCGGCTGATCAACCTCCGATGCCACAATGTCGGCATGACCGACGCAACAACCTCCCCTGAAGTACTCGAAATCCCCGCTGACATCAAGCCGGCAGACGGCCGCTTTGGCGCGGGTCCCTCCAAGGTGCCCGCCTCCGCACTCGACGCGCTGGCTGCAACCGGCAGCTCGCTGCTCGGAACCTCGCATCGCCAGGCCCCGGTCAAGAACCTCGTCGGCGAGATCCGCGACGGCGTTTCAAACCTTTTCAGCCTGCCCGACGGCTATCAAGTGATTCTCGGCAACGGCGGCGCGACTGCTTTCTGGGATATCGCGACTCATGGCCTGATCCGCGAGAAGAGCCAGCACCTGGTCTTCGGCGAGTTTTCTTCCAAGTTCGCGAAGGCCGCCAAGCAGGCACCGTGGCTTGCCGATCCCACCGTGATCGAGTCAGAGACCGGCACGCGTCCGGCACCCGCCGCCGAAGCCGGCGTGGACGTCTACGGCTGGGTCCAGAACGAGACCAGCACCGGCGTGATGGCGCCCGTCGAGCGCGTTGAAGGCGCGGACGACGACGCACTCGTGTTGATCGACGCGACCAGCGGCGCGGGCGGACTGCCCGTCGACATCAGCCAGGTCGATGCGTACTACTTCGCCCCGCAGAAGAACTTCGCCGCAGAAGGCGGACTCTGGCTCGCAGCGTTCTCGCCGGCCGCCCTCGAGCGCGCCGCAGCGATCGCCGCGACCGACCGCCACATCCCGGCCTTCTTCGATCTCCCCACGGCGATCGACAATTCGCTGAAGAACCAGACTTACAACACGCCCGCACTCAGCACGCTCTTCCTGCTCAACGAGCAGCTGAAGTGGCTGAACACGCGGGGCGGCCTTGAGTTTGCCGTCGGTCGCACGACCGACAGCTCAACCCGCCTCTACGAGTGGGCCGAGCGCACCGAGTACACCTCGCCGTATGTGGCGGACCCGCGCGAGCGTTCGCTCGTGATCGGCACGATCGACTTCCATACCGAGATCGACGCCACGCAGATCTCCAAGGCGCTGCGCGCGAACGGCATCGTCGACACCGAGCCGTACCGCAAGCTGGGCCGCAACCAGCTGCGCGTCGCGATGTTCCCGGCGGTCGAGCCGGACGACGTCGAGGCCCTGACGGCCTGCATCGACTACATCGTCGAGCGGCTCTAGGTCACCATGATCATTGCGATCGACGGCCCGGCTGGAGCCGGCAAGAGCACGGTTTCACGCGCCGTGGCAGAGGCGCTTGGCGCCACCTACCTCGACAGCGGCGCGATGTATCGCGTGGTTGCCTTCAAGACGCTGTCCGGTTCGGACGCAGCGTCGGCAGCGCGCTCGACGATGATCGGCCTCGGCGAGAAGGTCACCGCCGACGGCATCGACGTGACAGAGCTGATCCGTACCCCGGAGGTGGCTGCCCGCGCTTCTGAGGTCGCTCAGCTGCCGCTGGTGCGCGAAGCACTCGTCGGACAGCAACGCAAACTTCTTGCCGACGGTCGCGACTGGGTCGCCGAAGGTCGCGACATCGGATCGGTCGTCGCGCCGGAAGCGGAGCTGAAGATCTTCCTGACCGCAGATCCGGGCGCACGCGCCGAGCGCCGCGCCTCCGAGCTCGGTCTCGACGTCGGTGCGGTCGCCGCCGAACAGGCCGAGCGGGACGAGCGGGACACGACGCGCGACAACTCACCGCTCGTGGCCGCCGAAGACGCGATCACGGTCGACACAACCGGAATGTCGATTGAAGAGGTCGTCGCTCGAATCCTCGAGCTCGCCCGCCCGGCCACCACTCCGGCATAGGCGAAATGAACGAAGAGCAAGATTTCATCGAGATTGATGTCGTCGAGGAGGGCGAGTTTCCGCTCGGACTCGACGAGCAGGAGGAAGCCGGCCTCGTCACCGAACCTGAGGATGACGGCCCGCCTCGTCGCCACGCGACGATCGCGATAGTCGGTTATCCGAACGTCGGCAAGTCGAGCCTGATCAACCGCCTGACCGAGTCCAAGGAAGCCGTCGTGCACGAACGCGCCGGCGTCACGCGCGACCGCAAGGCGCTGCACACCGACTGGAACGGGGTGGACCTCACGTTCATCGACACCGGCGGGGTCGACATCACCGAAGACAACGACATCGCACGCGGAATTCGCTTCCAGGCCGAGACGGCGATCGAGCTTGCCGACGTCGTGATGTTCGTGGTTGACGGTCGCGCCGGCTATCGACCGGGCGATGACGACATCGCACAGATTCTGCGCCGCGGCCGCAAACCCGTCGTTGTCGCGGTCAACAAGATCGACTCAGCGAAGGACATTCCCAACGCTTCTGAGTTTCAGCGATTGGGCATGGGCGAACCGTCTGCCGTCAGCGCCGCGCAGGGCCTCGGAACGGGAGACCTGCTCGACCGCATCACCGACCTTGCCCCAGAAGCAACGCGCGACAGCGATGCCGGAGCCGTGAAGCTCGCGGTACTCGGTCGGCCGAACGTCGGCAAATCGAGTCTCGTGAACAAGATCGTCGGAGAAGAGCGCGTGATCGTCTCGCCGATCAGCGGCACCACGCGCGACGCGATCGACACGCGGATCGACGTCGAGGGCAAGCCGCTGGTGTTGATCGACACGGCCGGACTGCGCCGTCGCGCAAAGCAGGCCGACGAGCTTGAGTACTTCTCTTCGCTGCGCTCGCAGCTGGCGATGGAGCGTGCGGACGTTGCGCTGATCGTCTGCGACGTGACCGACGGGATCACTTCTGAAGACCTGCGGATCTCCGAGCTCGCGATGAAGGCCGGCTGCGCGACCCTCGTTGTGCTGAACAAGTGGGACCTGCCGCACGAAGAACTTGATCTCAAGCACGAGCGCGCCCGAATCGCCCGCAAGCTGCGCCTGCGCCCGAAGATCGTCACCAGCAGCGCGCTCAACGGCCGCAACGTGCCCAAGCTCCTGACCGAGGCACGCGACCTCGCAGAGCGTTCGGCCCAACGCATCCCGACAAAGCAGCTGAACAAGTTCCTGAACGACGTGCAGGGCGTACGCCAGCCGCCGAGTGTGCGCGGCAAGCGCCTGAAGATGTACTACATGACCCAGTTCGAGGAGAACCCGCCGCGCTTTGCGATCCAGGTGAACTCGCGCCGCGCGATCGCCCGCGACTACGCCTATTTTGTCGAGAACCAGCTGCGCGAGCGCTACGAGATGGACGGCGTTCCGCTGATCATCGACTTCAAGGCGTCCAAGGGCCGGTATGACGACTGAGCCCGCGATCGTCATCGAGGGGCTGCGCAAGTCATACGACGAGTTCGAGGCAGTCAAGGGGGTGGACCTGACGATCGAGTCCGGTCAGGTCTTCGCGATTCTCGGACCGAACGGCGCGGGGAAGACGACGACCGTCGAGATCCTCGAGGGCTATCGCTCGCGCACCGCCGGCAAGGTGAGCGTGCTCGGTGTCGACCCGGAGAACCCCAGCCGTTCCTGGCGCGAGCGCATCGGCATCGTCCTTCAAGAATCCGAGCAGGGCGCGCTGCTGACCGTTCGCGAGACCCTTGCGATGTACGCCGGCTACTACCCACACCCGCGCAGCGTCGACGAGACGATCCAGATGGTCGGCCTGCCGGCGAAATCGGACACGCGCGCCGGCCGGCTCTCCGGCGGTCAGAAGCGCCGCCTCGATGTCGGCCTCGCGCTGATCGGCAATCCAGACCTGATTTTTCTCGACGAACCGACGACCGGCTTTGACCCCGAGGCGCGCCGCGAGGCCTGGGACGTGATCGCGTCGATGCGCGACCTTGGCAAGACGATCGTGCTGACGACTCACTACATGGAAGAGGCCCAGCGGCTCGCGGATCAGATCGCGGTGTTTGCTGACGGCGAGATCGTCGCCCAGGGCACGCCCAACGAGATCGGCGGGCGCGAAGGGCTGCCGAGCCGCGTCGAGTTCACTCTGCCCACCCGCATCGCCCCGACCGATCTACCGCCGGAGTTTCGCGCCGCTGCCCGCGCCGACGGTCGCGTCTCGCTCGAGACTCCGGACCCGACTCGCAGCGTGCATGAACTCACCGGTTGGGCGCTGGACGTCGGCGTGCAGCTCGACGACCTGACCGTCGCGCGCCCCTCGCTGGAAGAGATCTACCTCAAGCTCACGCAGAACGGCGACGCCGAATGACCGGATTCAGGCTTTTCTGGCATCAGTTCAGCTTTGAGTGGAAAATGTTCTGGCGCAACCCTGCGTCGGTCTTCTTCTCGGTCGGATTGCCGCTCGTCTTTCTTTTTCTGCTCGGAGCCGCGTTCGGCGGCGCCGAGGAGAAGGACTCAACCTACGGCCTGCTCGCCGATCAGTACCTCGTTCCGGCGATCATGACGCTCGGGATCGTCAGCGCGTCCTTCGTGAACGTTGCGATGACGATCGTCTACCAACGCGAGATGGGTGTGCTCAAGCGACTGCGCGGAACTCCGTTGCCGACCTCGGTCTTCGTCTCGGCGCGTACCGCGAGCGCCGTCGTCAACTCGGGCCTGATCGCCTTCGTGATCCTCATCGCCGGCCACGTGGCGTACGGCATCGACATCGACGGTTCGCGCCTGATCGGCACGCTGATCGTTGTCGTGGTCGGCTCCGTCGCATTCTGCGCGCTCGGATTCGCGCTGACGATCGTGATTCCCAACCAGGCAGCGGCCCCGGCGATCGCGAACATGGTCACCCTGCCGCTGTACTTCATCTCCGGCGTCTTCGGCGACGCCGCAAACCTTCCGACTTTCCTGGCCACGATCGGCGAGTTCTTCCCGATCTACCACCTTGGAGCCTGCCTTTTTGAGACGTTCAGCCCCGACGCACCGGGGGTGATCGCGCTCGATCCGAAGAATCTTGCGATCGTGGCGGCATGGGGAATCGCCGGGCTGCTGATCTCTTTCTGGAAGTTCCGCTGGGAACCCCAGGAATCGAACTGACGCCGCTAAACCGCTAAAGCTGATCGGCAAATGGGGATTTAGATGGCGCGGGGGCTACAATTCGCCCCATACGCACTTTGAAAGCAACCCCATTTGGAGTTTTCCCCGGTCATGAGCATCGAAGGCTTTGCAGACAACGAATTTCTTTTCACTTCCGAGTCCGTCTCGGAGGGCCACCCAGACAAGATCGCCGACGCGATCTCTGACGCTGTGCTCGACGCCGTACTCGCGCAGGACCCGTTCGGCCGCGTCGCCTGCGAGACCTTCGTCACGACGGGCCTGATCGTCGTCGGTGGCGAAATCAGCACAACCGCCCAGTTCGACGTCGCTGAACTCGCCCGCAAGACCGTGCGCGAGATCGGTTACGACCACTCCGACAAGGGCTTCGACGCAACCACCTGCGCCGTAATGGTCACACTGGACAAGCAGTCCCCGGACATCGCCCAGGGCGTTGACCAGTCGCACGAGGTGCGCGAGGGCGAGAAGACCGACGACCTCGGCGTCGCCGGCGCCGGCGACCAGGGAATGATGTTCGGCTACGCGAGCAACGAGACCGAAGAGCTCATGCCGCTGCCGATCTCGCTGGCCCACAAGCTCGCAGCCCGTCACGCCAAGGTGCGCAAGGACGGCACAGTTCCGTACTTCCGCCCCGACGCCAAGACTCAGGTTTCCGTGCGCTACCGCGACGGCAAGCCGGTCAAGATCGAGCAGCTTCTGATCAGCACGCAGCACGACCCGGGCAAGACCGTCGCCGACGACATCAAGCCCGACCTCTGGGAGCACGTCGTAAAGCCGGTGCTGCCGGCAGACCTCTACGACGAGGCCGAGCTCTTCGAGCGCTTCCTCGTCAACCCGACCGGCACCTTCGTGATCGGCGGTCCGATGGGCGACGCCGGCCTCACCGGACGCAAGATCATCGTTGACACCTACGGCGGCATGGGTCGTCACGGTGGCGGTGCCTTCTCCGGCAAGGACCCGTCAAAGGTCGACCGTTCGGCTGCATACGCCGCGCGTTATGTCGCCAAGAACATCGTCGCCGCCGGCCTGGCTGAGCGCGCCGAAGTTCAGGTTGCCTACGCCATCGGCAAGGCCGAGCCGGTTTCGGTCTCAGTTGAAACCTTCGGCACCGAGACGATCGGCCGCGGAAAGATTCAGGCGCTGATCGCAGAGCACTTCGACCTCCGCCCGGGTGCCTTCCGCGACTACCTCGACCTGCACCGCCCGATCTACGGCAAGACGAGCGCCTACGGCCACTTCGGCCGCGACGACGCCGACTTCACCTGGGAGAAGACCGACAAGGCCGACGCACTGCGCGAAGCAGCCGGCGTTGCCGCTGTCGCCTAGTCCCACTGACATTCCGTATCTGTTCTGTCCGCGAAGGGCGTCCATCGGGCGCCCTTCGTCGTGCAGTGCATGTTGAACTGGAGAACGGGGCCGGGGAGGGCGGACGTACTCTTGGGCGGTGAACGCGATCGCCAAAGTCGAACCACTGACCACGGCGCGTGCGTTGAGGGGGCCGTTCGACTACAGGGTTCCCGAGTCGATGCAGGGGACGATCGAGGTCGGATCGATCCTGATGGTGCCGTTTGCGCGGAGACGCATTCTCGGAGTCGTCACCGACATGGCGGCGACCAGCGACGTCCCTCCAGAGAAACTCGCCGAGCCGTTCAAGGCGCTCGGGGCTGGCGTCCCACCGAAGCTCGTCAAACTCGGCCTCTGGGTCGCCGATGCCTACTGCTCCACGCCGGCGCGCGGCCTCGCGCTCGTGACGCCGCCGGGCACCGGCACGGGCCAGGCCAAGAACACGATGGCCGTCAAGACGGTCCTTGTCGCCCGAATCAACAAAGCGGGCACCGCCGCACTCACGGACGAGACGGCGAAGCTGACCGAGTCGCAGCGATCGGCCCTCGCGGCGCTGGCCGAACACCCAGTAGGCGTCCCGACCGCCAGCGCAAAGGATCTGATCGGATCAACGACCCAGTCATTGCGCCGGCTCGAAGGACGCGGGCTCCTGTCGATCACTGAAGATGAACAACGGCGGGTCCCGACCCATCAGGCAGTTGGAGTCCTGGTCGAGCGACCACCGCTGACCGGCGACCAGTCCAAAGCCCTCGCCGAGATCGTCCAGTCGATCGACGCCGGCTTCGCCGACCTGCTGCTCCACGGAGTGACCGGAAGCGGCAAGACGGAGGTCTACCTCGGCGCCGCGGAAGCGGCCGTCCAGGCAGGCAGGTCGGTGATCGTGATGGTGCCTGAGATCGCACTCACCCCGCAGGTCGTCACCAGATTCGCCGCCCGCTTCAAGGATCGCGTCGCCGTCATGCATTCTCAGCTCACGCCCGGCCAACGCCACGACGAGTGGCTGCGCATCCGCCGCGGCGAGGCCGACATCGTCGTCGGTCCGCGCAGCGCAGTCTTCGCGCCCGTCAAGGACCTGGGTCTCTTGATCGTCGATGAAGAACACGACGCCTCCTACAAACAGGACGGCGACCCACGCTACGACGCTCGCGACGTCGCGCTCGAACGCTCCCGCATGGAGAACGCAACGCTGCTCAGCGGCAGCGCCACGCCGCGCGCGGAAGGCTGGGAGCGCAGCCGGCACATCAACCTTCCCCAGCGCGTCGACGGCAGCCCACTGCCGCCCGTCGAACTGCTGGACATGAACGGCGAGCGTGGCGCGCTGCACCCGAGGACGAGCGCCGCGCTTGCGGCCGTCGCAGCAAAGGGCGAGAAGGCAATCGTCCTGCTCAACCGACGTGGCTGGTCGAACTTTCTCTCCTGCCAGGACTGCGGCCACTCGTGGATCTGCCCGAACTGCGACGTCACGCTCGTGCTGCACATGGCCCAGTCAGAAATGCGCTGCCACCACTGCGGTCATCGCGAACGCGTGCCCGAGCACTGTCCCGAGTGCGACAGCGTCTCGATTTCGCGCCACGGCACCGGGACCGAACGACTTCAGCACGAACTGCGCGACGCGATTGGGCACACAGTCGAGATCCACAGACTCGACGCCGACACCGCAGCGCGCCACGGCGTCTCCAATGTTCTGCGGCAGTTCGAGCAGGCCGGCTCGGGGATTCTCGTGGGAACGCAGATGGTCGCCAAGGGCCACGACTTTCCCGATGTCACGCTCGGTGTCGTGGTTGACGCCGACTCCACGCTCAACTTTCCCGACTTCCGCGCCGAAGAGCGCACCTTCGCGCTGGTCGCTCAGCTCGGTGGGCGCAGCGGTCGCGGCGGAACGCAAGGAAGGGTGTTGGTCCAGACTCGCTCTCCCGGGACGCGCGCGCTCAGATACGCCTCAAGCCACGACTCAGAGGGCTTCGTGCGCGAGGAGCTCGAGCGCCGCGAAGCATTCGGATATCCACCCTTCGGCCACCTGGTCAAGATCCAGACCGCGAGCGAAAATCTCGCCCGCGCGCAGACCGCAGCCGATCACCTCGCCAGGGCGATCGACGTCAACGGCGCGCGCGTGCTCGGACCAACGGGACTGTTCAAGCGCAAAGGGCTTGAGCGCTTCCAGCTCGAAGTCAAAACCTACGATCGCGACACAACGGTGACCGCCGTTCGCGAGGCCGTCGAGCTCGTAGCCGGCGGCGCGGCCGGCCGCCACGTCAAGTTTGCGGTGGACGTAGATCCACAGTGACCCCAAACGCGATGATTTTCAATTAACATCAGCGCGATGGCCGAAGAACACAAGCATCTGCCTGACGAAACCGCCGAGGCGATCGACGCTGACGAGGAAAAGCTCGAGAGCTCCGGCCTCAGCCGCGAAGCTCTTGAGACGCGCCGCAACGCGCTCCAGCAGGTGCGCCAGTTCGGCGACCCGGTGCTGCGCTCTGAAGCGCGCGGGATCGAAGATTTCGGCGAGAACATCCGCCACCAGGCCGAGCGCATGATCCGCCTGATGGACGAGGCCTACGGAATTGGTCTTGCCGCCCCGCAGATCGGCGTCTCCAACCGACTGCTGGTCTACCGCGTCGGCGACACCCCACCGGTCGTGCTCGCCAATCCGGTGATCGAGTGGAACTCCGAGGACCAGGAATCGTTTGAAGAGGGCTGCCTCAGCCTTGTGAATGTCCACGTCGATGTCGACCGCGCCATCCACGTGCGTGTCACCGGGCAGGATGCCTTCGGCGACCGCATAAAGATCGAGGCCTCTGGTCTCAACGCCCGCGTGATCCAGCACGAGATGGATCACCTCGACGGGATCCTGATTTTCGACCGCGCCAGCAAGGACCAGCGCAAGGCCGCTCTGCGCGCCCTGCGCGAGGCCGAAGAAAGCGCCGGCTACGCGGCTTAGTCCGCGGGCGCGCACTTGCCTTGCGCAACGTCTATCTAGGTACCTCTGACTTCGCCGCGACCGTGCTGGCGAAGCTGCTCGAATCGCCTCATGCTCCGGCGCTCGTGGTCACGCGGCCTGCGCGGGCCAAGGGCAGAGGCAAGAAGCTCCAGGATCCGCCGGTCGCGGATCTTGCAAATGAGCGCGGCATCCCGGTCTTTCAGCCAGAGAGCGTCAATGACCCCGAGTCGGCTCAGCGAGTTCTCGACGAGAAGCCCGGCGCGGTCACCGTCTGCGCGTTCGGGGCGATCGTCAAGGAGCCGTTGCTCTCTGCCGTCCCGAGCTTCAACGTCCACCCGTCGCTGCTCCCGCGTTGGCGCGGCGCCGCTCCGGTCGAGCGAGCGATCCAGGCCGGAGACCACTTCACGGGCGTGACGATCATGCGCCTGGTCGAGGAACTCGACGCCGGGCCGATGTGCGCGCAGGAACGCTTCGTGATCCGCGAGTCCGACAACTACGGACTGATCGCGCCGCACCTTGCCGAGATCGGCGGGCGAATGCTCGTCTCCGCGCTGAGCCTCGCTGACGCCGGCGTCGACGAGTGGACCGACCAGCTCGACGGACACGATGAGGGCGAGATCACCTACGCAGAGAAGATCCTCCGCGACGATCGCGTGCTGAGCCCTCGTTCGAGCACGGCCGTCGAGCTCGACCGAACTGTCCGCGCACTGACGCCGCACATCGGCGCAGTCTTTGAACTGGCCAGCGGTGACCCGCTCCGCGTCGAACAGGCCAGGGTGACTGATCGCACGCTCGAACCGGGCGCAGCAGCCGCCGAAGACGGCAGACTGTTCATAGGAACGACCGACATGACACTCGAATTGCTGCGCGTGAGGCCGGCAGGCGGGAAGACCATGGACGTCGAAAGTTTCCTCAGGGGCAATGATGCGCCTGAGATTCTTCACTAGGTAGGCCGATGGAAGGCAGCACAACAATTTCAGCGTTCGAAGTCGGGATGCAGTGCCCGAGCTGCAATGAGCCCTGGCTACGCCCGACCGGCAACCTGCCCGGCCGCTACCGCTGTGTGAACTGCCTGCACCGTTACGAGCTGACCAGCGCATGTCCCGACTGTGGCGCGCATGGCACAATTGCCCGCATGTCGCACACCTCAGACCTCCATTGCGCCAGCTGCGGCGCGTGGATGCTCACCGAGATTTAGGAACCACCCTTGAGCACGAATCCGCGCGCGAGCGAACTGTTCGCGACAAAGCAGGTGCTGCCCTCGATCCTCTCGGCCGATTTCGCCAAGCTCGGCGAGGACGTCGCGATGATCATGGAGGCCGGCGCAAAGGTCATCCACGTCGACGTGATGGACGGGCATTTCGTACCGCCGATCACGATCGGCCCGCCGATCGTCGAAGCGCTGGCAGGCCAGGTTCACGAAGCTGGGGGAGTGCTCGACGTTCACCTGATGATCGAGAACCCCGATCGCCACGTTGACAACTTCACTGCTGCCGGCGCGGACGCAGTCAGCTTTCACGTTGAAGCGACGCCGCACGTAAATCGCGTCGCTCACCAGATTCGCGAGGGCGGAGCGCTCGCAGGAATTGTCCTGAACCCGGGAACGCCCGTCGGGGCAATCGCGGCTGCCGCTGACGCGATCGACTACGCGCTCTGCATGAGCGTGAACCCGGGGTGGGGCGGTCAGCCGTTCATTCCGGAATCGATCGATCGACTTCGCGAGCTACGTGCCCTGCTTCCTGTCCACGTCGCTCTGGAAGTTGATGGTGGCGTGTCAACGGCAACGGCAGGTGATGTCTCCGGGGCCGGAGCAAATCTGATGGTCGCCGGCAGCGCAGTTTTCGGTGCCGAGGATCCGGCCGAAGCCTTCCGCGCGATTACTGCTGCGGCTCAGTAACCACGCTGGCTCGCGGCGTGTTCTTCTCGTAGAGCACAAAGAGGGAGGTGAAAAGCACAACGGCCGCGGCCGGGTAGCCAACCTCAACCCGGGTGATCGGGTCCTCAACGATCGGCAGAAGCATCCACACAACGAACAACGTCGCCGCGCTCACCCAGCAGGCGACGGCCTTGTTGACCTTGCGTGCCGCGAGGGCGGTCTGATTCAACGTAGCGGCGCAAAGATAGATGCCCATGCCGGCCGCAATTGCGACAAGCCCTGCACGCGTGAAGTCGTACTTGTCATCAAACAAAAGGTCCATCACCCACGGTCCGATCGCCGCCAGCACCACCACACAGGCGACAGCAAATCCACCGATCGCGAACAGTGTCACGCGCACTGAGCGGCGATAGGTCTTGAAGTCGCCCGTCTGCCAAAGCTCAGAGAGGTGGGGGAGCAGGCTGGTTGAGACCGACTGGAAGAGCTGCATCGGCGCGCGGGCGATGATCAGCAGCGACACGACGGCGCCGGCGGCGGCCGGCCCGAGCTTGGCGGACGCGATGAAAGGCGCAGCGTTCAGGAATGCCTGTTCGCAGGCCATGATCACGAGCGCCGCGATCGCGAACTGTCCGCCTTCGGCGAGCGTGAAGTCGGCTTCCTCAGATCCCGATCCGCCGGTTGCAGCGTCGAGTCGCTTCTCCTGCTCGATCGTCTGCTCGGCGGCTTCGGCGGGGGTGCGCGTGTCGAGGACCGCGTCGCGGGCCGAGCGCTGACGCCCGACCAGCGCAAGCGGGACGATCAAAAGGGAAACCAGCGGTCCGGCGAGGATCCCGAACGCGATCCAGTCCTGACCCGAGGCCAGGCCGACGACGGCGAGCAGTGGAAAAAGAAACCTCACGGTCGACTCGACAAACACCAACAGCCCGTAGAGCCCGAAGCGCTGATTTCCCGCCAGCAGTCCGCGACCAAAGAAGCTCACGGCATACGCAATCACCGAGCCGAACATGATCCAGTAGAGCGTGGTGTTGCCGTCGAACAGCGAGTCCTCGAGGTGCGTGCGGAAGACCAGCGCGATGGCCGCAAACAGCAGCCCCAGACCCAGCTGAATCACCCCGGAAATCCGCAGCGCAGGCCCGATCGCCTGGTCGCGAACACGCCGCTCGGCGATCGTCCGCGCAAGCAGCTGCTCGACCGGGCGATAGAAGATCGGCGTGACCAGAAAGACCGCCGACCAGAGCAGCGCGACCTGCCCGTACTGGTAGCTGTCGAGCGAGTGCGCAGCGAGCGCGAGGTAGAGGAACGTGACGACACCGGTGATGCCGATGCCGACCGTCAGGATCGCGGCTCCGCGACCGTAGTCGGACGTCTTACCGCCCTTGTCAGCCACGAACTAGCGGACGTCGACGAGCAACATCGTCCACGGGAACGGCGACTTCGACTCGACGACCTTGCCGATCGCGGAGAGTTCCTTGACGAATGCGCGCTTGGACCAGTGGTTGACGTGTCCGGGGGTGTTTCCGAGATCCTTGATGTAGGAACCGCGCGCCATGTTCAGGCCGCGCCAGAGCGGCTCGCGCGGCACCGAGACCAGTACGTACTTGCTGGCGATGCGACCCATCTCGGCGATCGTGCTGGCGGGCTCCGGCACGTGCTCGAGAACTTCAATCGCCGTCGTCATCTCGAACTCGTTGTCGGCGAATGGGAGGGTCGTCGCCTCGAGGATCTTGTACTCGAGATTCGGACGTTGACGGTGCTTCCAGGCTTCCTGCAGCTCGGGCTCATCGAGGTCGATGCCGACGATCCGACCGTCGCCAAGACGCTCGGCCCACTTGTGAGTCAGAACGCCTTCGCCGCAACCGACGTCGAGGATCGAGTTCGGCGCAGCCTGCTTCCAGAGGTCGTCGAGCGTGTCCTCGAAGTTGGCCATCATCTTCTTGACCAGCGGGTTGCTCGATCCGTACTTGTCATACGTGTTGCCGGTGACGACTGCATCCGCGCTGGCGTCGCCGGGCTTTGCGGCCTGGTGCAGATCGTCGAGGTGGGTCTTGCCCACGTGCGTTGCTGCTTCTGTGTTGACGGGGTCGGTCAAAGCTTCAGTGCCTCTCGTTCGGCAGTCTTGCCGGTTGCGTCGCCGGAGTCGGCGCCGGTGGTCTTGTGGTGTTCGCTGCCGGGCTGGCCAGGCTCGTAGTGCGAGGGGCCGACGCCGAGCTTCAGCTCAACGCGGCGTGTGGTCTCGAGCAGTCTCTGGGTGAGCGTGCGCTGCGCGGCCAGCAGGTCGCCGATCACGCCGATCGCACCGAGCAGTAGCGCGGCCATCATCAACACGGCGCCGAGAATCAGCGACTGGACGTGTCCGGCGCCTTCGCCCTGCGCGTAGAAGACGAAGAATCGCGCCCAGATGCCGCCAGCGATCACGGCGCAGATCAGTGCGCTGATCATGAAGACGCGCAGCGGTTCGTACATCGCGTAGATACGGAAGATCGAAACGGTGTTTCGGCGGATGTACGACCACATCGACGGGAAGAGGCGCGACTCTCGAGTCTTCTCGTTGGTCCTGATCGGTACATGCGTGGTGGCTATCAGCGTCTTGCCGGCGAGGATGATCGTCTCAAGCGTGTAGGTGAACTTCGAGACGACCTGCATGCGGATTGCTGCTTCGCGGTTGTAGGCGCGAAAGCCGGAGGTGGTGTCTTCGATCTCGGTCTCCGAGGCGCGGCGAACGACTGCGCTGCCGAACTTCTGTAGGCGCTTCTTCAGCGGCGAGAAGTGCTCGATCGTGTGGATCTGACGGTCTCCGACAACCATGTCGGCATCACCAGCGAGGATCGGCACAGTCAGCGCGCCGATGTCTCCGGCGTAGTACTGGTTGTCGGCGTCGGTGTTGACGATCACGTCTGCTCCGAGCTTCAGGCAGGCGTCGAGCCCGGCCTGGAAGGCAACCGCGAGTCCCTTGTTGTCAGTCAGGCGGATGATGTGGTCGATGCCGTGTGCCTTGGCGACTTCGACGGTGCTGTCGGTCGAGCCGTCGTCGATCACGAGCCACTCGACCTCGTCGAAGCCGTCGACTTCGCGCGGGAGGTCGGCGATCGTCGCCGGGAGCGTCTCTTCCTCGTTGAGGCAGGGAATCTGGATGATGAGTTTCAAAATGTGTATCTCGTGGCGCCGGCGGCGCGGGACGGGAGGGGGATGGATTCGCGGCATGGTCGATGCACACGAAGGAGCGATCTTATCCGCTCTTTACACCGTCGGACGCCCAGCGGTTACCGCGCCGGAAGCTTCTCGCTGGCCACTACCCTCGGGTGGAGGGAGCCCCACCTGACTGCTTTGAACTCTTCAACCGTCACAGACCATGACCAGGTGCATCTGCGCCGCACGCTCGCGCTGGCTGAGCGCGGCCGCGGTCGCACGAGCCCTAACCCGGTTGTCGGGGCAGTTGTCGTTGACGTCGCCGGCGAAGTGATCGGCGAGGGATACCACCACGCGTACGGCGGACCTCACGCCGAGCGCGTCGCGATCGAATCGTGCAGCAAGGACACGACCGGCGGCACGATCTACGTGTCGCTCGAGCCCTGCGCCCACGAGGGCAAGCAGCCGCCGTGCACAGACGCGATCATCGACGCCGGCCTCGCCCGCGTCGTGTACGCATCCGATGACCCGACCGAAAAGGCATCTGGCCGTGGTCCGGGCAACCTTCGCGACGAAGGCATCGAAGTGGTCGCGGCCCAGGGCGAAATCGCCGCGGCCGCGCGAATGATCAACCAACCTTTCCGCAAGCACGCCAAGACCCGCCGCCCGCACGTCCTGTTCAAGAGCGCGCAGACGCTCGACGGCAAGGTCGCAACGGCGACGGGCGACTCGCAGTGGATTTCGTCAGAAGAGAGCCGCAAGCTCGCCCATCGCTTCCGTGCCGAGTGCGACGCGATTGCTGTCGGCATCGGCACTGCGCTCTCGGACGACCCGATGCTGACCTCCCGCATTGAAGGAGCCGACCCGGAGCGTCAGCCGATTCGCGTGATCTTTGACTCTGAAGCCCGCCTGCCGCTCGACGGCGCGCTGGCAAAGAGTGCCCGTGAGGTACCGGTACTGGTCGTCGCCTCCCGAGCCGCGCCGCGTGAGGCGCTCGCTTCGCTTGAGGCGATCGGAATCGATGTGATTGTCGCCAGCGGCGAGAACGAGGCGGCGCGAGTCGTCTCGGCATTGAATGAACTTGGTTCGCGCGAGATTCAGTCGCTGCTCCTTGAGGGCGGCCCGCACTTGGCGGGCGCATTCTTCGAAGCCGGAGAGGTCGACTGGCTCAGTCTTTTTCTCGCGCCGATTGTGCTCGGAGGCAAACAGGCCCGCGCATCTGTTGAAGGATCAGGCGTCGAGCGCGTCGCGGATGCCTACGCCGCGCTGAGCGTTCAAAGCGACCGGATCGGCAATGACCTGCTGATCACGGCGTTCATGCGTGAGTGGTGACGCGTTGAATCAGCCGACGTACCGGGTGCAGATACTTGCGCTCGCGGTGTTTTCGATTGTCCTGGCACTGCTGGCAGTCGCGAGCTGGATCTGGCCCGAACCGCTGCTTGCGATCGTGCTGGCTGGGCTTGCTGCTGCGCTCGCGTTTTCTGCATTGCGAAGCAGTTAGGCATCGCGACTGATCAGTTCATCGACCACCGGGAAAGCGTCGTTGCGCGGCTCGGAGGGCGCCTGGTCGGGGAATCGTCCTCACTGAGCAGCACTTCTATGTCTTCGAGCTGCACATGCGGCCGCGACCACCGGACGCGCGGCTGGCAAATGCAAACTTGATCTCGGCGCGGATGAACGCGCCAAAGCAGCCGTCAACGCTGCTGGTAAAGCTACCCGACCGGACGTTGTCGATCTACGGGATGCTGCTTGAGGAGCTGATCGGCTTCGAGAACACGATCACCAAAAAGCGCCCCGGCCCGATTGTGGGTTCCCTGTCCCAGGAACTACGCGACACCCAGTCCTCATAGCTGCGTAGCCTTTTCGCTCACCTCTGGTGAGCGAACGTTTCCGGTCGCTCAGAACCCCTTGAACAAGCGATTTCCTTCGCTCACCTCTGGTGAGCGGTCCCGCGCCGCATACTTGAGCGGTTTTTCGCCGCCACCGACCTTCGCCCACCAGAGGTGAGCGGTCGAGCGTTGGGGGTTACGATTGGCCCATGTTCACGGGACTGATCGACCACAGCGGCAGGATTGCTGCCATCGACACCACTGACGCCGGCTCGGTCATCGAGATCGAGACGGACCTCGCGCCGACACTCGGCCCGGGGGACTCGGTCGCCGTCAACGGCGTCTGTCTCACCGCAACCAGGCTCACCGACACCAGCTTCAGCGCCGACGTCATGAACGAATCGCTTGCTCGCACTTCGCTGGGCGCACTCTCGACCGGTGATGGCGTCAACCTCGAGCTCCCGCTCGCAGTTGGCGACCGGCTCGACGGCCACATCGTCCAGGGGCATGTCGATGGCGTGGGGGAGCTGCTGCAGCGCACTGACGAGGGCTTCTCGCGCATTCTGCGCTTCCTGCTTCCGGGCGATCTCGCCAAGTACATCGTTGAGAAGGGTTCGATCACGATCGATGGCGTGAGCCTCACCGTCAGCGCCGTCGGCGACGACTGGCTGGAGGTCTCGCTCATCCCGGAAACGCTTGAACGGACTACTCTCGGGACTCTGCAGACGGGATCTCACGTGAACCTCGAGGCCGACATTCTGGCCAAGCACGTCGAGCGTCTGCTCCACCACCGCCAGTAGAGAACGCAGGTTCATCATGGGTGAGACCACCTCACCGTTCAGTTCGATAGAAAATGCCCTCGAGGACTACAAGCAGGGCAAAATGGTCATCGTCTGTGACGACGAGGACCGCGAGAACGAGGGCGACCTGACCCTCGCCGCAGAATTTGCCACCCCCGAGGCGATCAACTTCATGGCCAAGGAAGGGCGCGGGCTGATCTGTCTCGCCCTCAGTCCCGACCGTTGCGAGACGCTCGGACTCAACCTGATGGCGTTGAAGAACGAGTCAGGCTTCGGCACGGCCTTCACCGTTTCGATCGAGGCCCGCGAGGGCGTCACGACCGGCATCAGCGCCGCCGACCGCGCGCGCACGATCCAGGTCGCAGTCGATCCAGCGTCCAGCCCGCGCGATCTCGTTCAGCCGGGACACGTTTTTCCTTTGAAGGCCAAGCCCGGCGGCGTTCTTGAGCGCACCGGACAGACCGAAGCTGCGGTCGACCTCGGCCGCCTCGCGGGCCTTCAGCCGGCCGGCGTGATCTGCGAGATCATGAACGAAGACGGCACGATGGCCCGCGTCTCGGACCTCGAGGAGTACTCAAAGAAGCACGACCTCAAGATGATCACGGTCGCGCAGCTGATCGAGTACCGCCGACGCCACGACAAGCTCGTCGAGCGGATTGCAGAAGCAAAGATGCCGACAGAGTTCGGTGAGTTCAACGTGGTTGGATATCGCGCGCTCGTCGACGGCAGCCACCACGTCGCTCTGGTCAAGGGCGAGGTCGACGGGGCTGACGACGTGCTCGTGCGGGTGCACTCGGAGTGCCTCACCGGAGACGTCTTCCACTCGATGCGCTGCGATTGCGGCAATCAGCTCCACCAGGCGCTCGCGCAGATCGAGCGCGAGGGCAGGGGCGTGTTGCTCTACCTCGCTCAGGAAGGCCGCGGAATCGGCCTCTTGAACAAGCTCAAGGCCTACGCCCTGCAGGACAGGGGCCGCGACACCGTCGAGGCCAACCTCGAACTCGGTCTGCCCGCCGACCTGCGCGACTACGGCACGGGCGCGCAGATGCTTGTGGACCTCGGCCTGAAGAACATTCGGATCATGACCAACAACCCGAAGAAGATCATCGGTCTACAGGGCTACGGCCTATCAGTCACCGCACAGGTGCCGATTGAAGCCGACCCGAACGAGCACAACGTCGACTACCTGCGCACCAAGCGCGACCGCATGGAGCATGCGCTGCACCACCAGGGGCTCAACTTCGACGAGGAGATGATTCAGGAAGAACAAGAACGCGACCGCCAAGGCTCCGAAAAGAACGTGGCAGGACAATGAGCGACGTCACTGAGACCGGCCGCTGGGCCGTTGTCGTTGGAGATTTCTACAAGGACCTCGCCGAGCGCCTGCTCAACGGCGCCGACGCTGCGTTCGCTGAAGCCGGGGTCAATCCGGTCAACGTGGACAAGTTCACGGTTCCCGGCGCCTTCGAGCTGCCGCTGGCGGCGCTCTACCTCGCTGAATCGGGCAACTACGACGGCATCGCCTGTCTGGGCGCCGTCATCCGCGGCGAGACCGACCACTACGACTTCGTCTGCTCAGAGGCCGCGCGCGGCATCCAGGATGTCCAGCTCGATTCCGGCGTGCCGTGCGCGTTCGGCGTCCTGACCGTGGACAACATGGATCAGGCTCTCGCCCGCAGCGGCGGCGGCAAGCGCGATCAGGGTGCCCACGCCGTTGAGGCGATCATCCACATGGCGCGGATGCGCGAGATGGTCGCTGTCGACAGCTGACACGGCTCTTCCGAGCCGCTACCATCACCCCCCGTTATGGCAAAAGTTTGTGTTTCATGCGGCCGCGGGCCGTCGTTCGGTCAGTCACGCAGCCACTCGATGGTGGCAACCAAGCGTCGCTTTGATCCGAACCTCCAGAAGATTCGCATCGTGCGTACGTCGAACGGCGGCCGCAAGAGCGCCTCACGTGAATACGTCTGCACCCGCTGCATCAAGGCCGGCAAGGTTGTCAAGGCTGTCTAGCCTGACCACCCTCTGCTTCGCCTGACGTCCCGCATCCTCCCAATAACTTCGTAGTTCCGACCACCTGGTTGGACATCCGGCGTGAGCGCGCAGCGGATCTTCATACGAGCGTCGGCGCGTGACCTCCTTGGGTAGGGGTAGGTTTCAGATATTCCTACTCCGTCGGAACTGGTTCCGGCTGCACAGAAAGGTCACACTGGTCCTATGACTGAGAGCAATCAAGTCAAGACTTCCAAAATCGCACGGATTCTCACCGTCCTTGCACTGATCGCGGTGGTCTCGGTACTGACAGGTTGTGGAAGCGACGAGTCTTCCGACAACGGAGCAACTGGAACTGACGGCGCTTCGATCACCGGAACCTTCAACGAAGAAGCCGCGGCCAAGGTCCCGACAGCGATCAAGGACGCAGGCACGCTTTCCGTCGCGATGGACGCGAGCTACGCGCCCAACGAGTTCTTCGACGAAGACGGCAAGACGATCATCGGCACCGACGCCGACCTCGCTGACGCCATCGGGGTCGTTCTCGGCCTCGAGGTCGACAAGAAGAACGCAACGTTCGACTCGATCATCCCCGGACTCGCCGCGGGCAAGTTCGACATCGCACTCTCGTCCTTCACGGACACCAAGGAGCGCGAGGAGACCGTCGACATGGTCACCTACCTCACCGCCGGCACCGGCTTCTACACCAACGCCGACAAGCCGACTGAAGTGACAGGAGTCGAAGACCTCTGTGGCAAGACCGTCGCGGTCCAGAAGGGCACCGTGCAGCAGGATGACGTCGAGGAGCAGAGCAAGAAGTGCGACGAGCCGATCGACCTGAAGGTCTTCACGCAGCAGACTGACGTGGATCTCGCGATCTCATCGGGTCGCGCAGAGATCGCAATGGCCGACTCGCCGGTGGCGAACTACGCGGTCAAGCAATCTGACGGCACACTCAAGTCGACGGGCGAGGACTACGACACCGCCCCGTACGGAATTGCGATCAACAAGAAGACTGAGCTGACCCCGGCCATCCAGGCCGCAGTTCAGACGCTGATCGATGACGGCACCTACGCCGCAATTCTGAAGAAGTGGGGTCTCGAGTCGGGCGCCATCACCGAATCCAAGGTCAACGACGGCGTTGAGTAGCGCCCATACTGAGTAAGAACGGCATCCGGCACGGCTTTTCGATCGCGTGAAAGAAGAACCACACGCAATCGAGGCCGTGCCACTTCGCCACCCCTGGCGATGGGTGATCGCCGCGCTCATCGCGCTGATCGTCGCCAACGCGATCTGGTCGATCGCGACCGAGGCACGCATCGAGTGGTCGATCATCGGGAAGTACCTCTTCTCCGAGCCGATCCTCAACGGCATGCAGATGACGCTTCTGCTCACCACGATTGCGATGGTGATGGGCGTCCTGCTGGGGATCGTTTTCGCGGTCATGTGGCTTTCGCCGAACCCGGTCGCCTCAAGCGTCGCCTGGTTCTACATCTGGGTCTTCCGCGGTACACCGGTGATCGTCCAGCTGCTCTTCTGGGGGTTCCTCGGTGCGATTTATCCGCACCTCTCGATCGGGATCCCATTCGGCGGGCCGGAGTTCTTCGGCAACGAGGCGAACTACCTGATCCCGCCGTTCGTCGCCGCGATCTTCGGACTTGGTTTCAATGAAGGGGCCTACATGGCCGAAATCGTCCGCGCCGGAATCAGCTCCGTCGACGAGGGGCAGGAGGAGGCAGCTTCGGCGCTGGGCATGAGCCGGCTGCAGACGATCCGTCGGATCATCCTGCCGCAGGCGATGCGCGTGATCATCCCGCCGACCGGCAACGAGACGATCTCGATGCTCAAGACCACGTCGTTGGTGATCGTGATCCCGGTGTCCGACCTGCTCTACCAGGCGACGCTGATCTATTCGCGGAACTACAAGACGATTGAACTGCTGATCGTCGCGTCGCTCTGGTACCTGTTCTTCACCTCGATCCTGACGATCGTCCAGTACTACATCGAGCGCCACTACTCGCGCGGCACGAAGCGCGATCAGCCTGCGAGCAAGTTTGAGTTCTTCGCCAAGAACTTCTTCCCGAAGCGCGTCCTGCGCGGTGGGAGCGACGCATGAGCGATGTGAACATGACCCCGATGGTCGAGGCCGTTGCCGTGCACAAGCGCTTCGGGCGCAACGAGGTGCTCAAAGGGATCACGCTCAGCGTCGCGCCGGGCGAAGTGATGGTGCTGCTCGGCCCCTCGGGTTCCGGAAAGTCCACGTTTCTGCGCTGCATCAACCATCTTGAGCGGATCGATGCCGGTGAGCTGAAGGTTGACGGCTCGCTCGTCGGCTATCGCGAGGCCAAGGGCAAGATCTACGAGCAGAAAGAATCCGAGATCGCTGCAGACCGCTCGCACATCGGCATGGTCTTCCAGCGATTCAATCTGTTTCCTCACATGACTGCTCTGCAGAACATTGTCGAGGCACCGACAAGAGTGCTGAAGGTCTCCAGGAAAGAGGCCGACAGCCGGGCGCGCGATCTGCTCGACCAGGTCGGTCTGGTTGATCGCGCCGACGCCTACCCGAATCAGCTATCCGGCGGACAGCAGCAGCGCGTCGCGATTGCCCGTGCGCTGGCGATGAAACCGAAGTTGATGCTCTTCGACGAGCCGACCTCCGCGCTCGACCCGGAGTTGGTCGGCGATGTGCTCGATGTGATGCGCCAGCTGGCCGAGGAGGGCATGACCATGGTCGTTGTGACGCACGAGATCGGGTTCGCGCGTGAAGTCGGCGATCAGTTGGTCTTCATGGATGAAGGCGTTGTCGTCGAGAGTGGCGACCCGGCAACGGTGATCGCCAACCCGCAGCACGAGCGCACCAAGGCCTTCCTGTCGAAGGTCCTCTGAGTGATCCGACTGCCCGGGCCCGTCCGTAGGATCGGGCAATGGCCAAGAAAATCCTGATCAGCGGAGCGGCCGGGTTCATCGGCACGCCGCTCACCGACCTGCTGACCGATCGCGGCGACACCGTTGTGAAACTGACTCGTGGCCCCAGCGGCGACGGCGTTGTCCACTGGGATCCTGCTGCAGGCGAGCTTGACGCAGCCGCGGTTGACGGCTTTGATTCCGTCATTCACCTGGCGGGCGAATCGATCGCAGGACTCTGGACCAAGAAGAAGAAGCAGGCGATCGTGGCGAGCCGCCGCGATGGAACGACTTTGCTGGCAGAAGCGCTCGCGGGGACGGCGAACAAGCCCGAGAGTCTGATCTGTTCGAGCGCAATCGGCTTGTATGGCAGCCGCGGCGACGAGGTTCTGACCGAGGATTCCGGCGTTGGCGAGGGATTTCTCGCTGACCTCGTGAAGCTTTGGGAAGACGCTGCCCAACCTGCTCGCGATGCCGGGATCCGCGTCGTGAACCTGCGACTCGGCCTCGTCACAGCAGAGAGCGGCGGCATGATGGGCCCGATGAAGCCAGCCTTCAAGCTCGGCGTCGGAGGCAAGCTCGGCGACGGCGATCAGTGGTGGAGTTGGGTCACGCTCGACGACGTCGTTCGCGCGTTTGTCCACGCGGTCGACCACCCCGAACTGCGCGGGCCGTTCAATGTCGCGGCTCCGAATCCAGTCACCAACGCAGAGTTCACGAAGTCACTCGGATCCGTGCTCCACAGACCGACTTTCCTCCCTGCCCCGAAGTTCGCGCTCAAGACCTTCGCCGGCGAGATGGCCGATGAGATGCTGCTGGCGAGTCAGCGCATCGATTCGTCGAAGATCACCGCGGCGGGCTTTGACTTCTCTGACACTGAGCTCGATCCGGCACTCGCGAGCATCTTCTCCTAAGAACTTCCAGTGATTCTCTCCGGCTCGATCACGATCGTCACGCGCTGCTCTTCGGCGTTGCGCATCGGGTAGCTGTCCACGCCCATGTACTTCTTGGCCAGAGCATCGATGTGCTCGTCGGCGCTTTCGTGGGTGAACTCGATCACCTTGCCGCGCACTTCGACGTAGCTGTATGGGTTCTCGCTGTTGCTGACCTCAATCGTGACGCGTGGATCTGCGCGGAGATTCACAACCTTCGCGCGGCCTTCGGCGCTGTTGATGCGCACGAGATCACCGTCCCGGTCGACCCAGACGGGATTCACCTGAGGCGTTCCGTCCTTGAAAAGCGTCGCGATGTGCGCGAAGTTCGGGTTGTCAAGAATCGATTTCTGTTCATCTGAAAACGTTGGAGTCATAGAGGTCCCTTCCGCTTTGGTTTGTAGCTCATCGAATCAACGTAGAGCCGAAGCGCGTTTACCCGTCCGGTACGACGGGATGTGTAACCTGCGACGCGTGCCCGACCCCTCGCTTGTCAGATTTCGCCGAGTAGTTGAATCCGCTTGTGAAGCGCTTGAAGCGCGGCGCGAAGAGATCAACGATTTGAACGTGTTCCCGGTCGCCGATGGCGACACCGGTGACAACATGGCGCGCACGCTTCGTGCCGTGCTCGACGCGCTTGACGACATGACGGCCGACGGTCGCGCGATCGATGAGATCGGCCGCAACGAGATCGTCCAGGCAGTCGGCCGCGCCGCGCTGCTCGGTGCCCGTGGCAACAGCGGCGTGATCCTCTCCCAGATTGTCCGAGGCCTTACCGAAGAGCTCGCATCTCGACCGGGACAGCGGATCGATCCGGCCCTGCTCGCGTCTGCGCTGAATCGCGCGTCCGATGCCGCCTACGAGTCCGTGCGCGAGCCTCAGGAAGGCACGATGCTGACGGTGATCCGTGAGATCGCAAGCCGCGTCTCGCAGATGGTCGCCCATATCGATGGCGCCACCTTCGCACTCGACATCGACGATGAGTCCCAGAACACTTCGCTCGGCGGCCTGATCGATGGTGCCGTAAGCGTCGGTGAGCAGTCGGTCGCGCGCGGTCCCGAGCTGCTGCCGCTGCTCAAAGAGTCGGGCGTCGTTGACTCCGGCGGCTACGGCCTGGTCGTGATCATGTCCGGCATTCTCGCTGCGCTTTCTGGTGATCACGAGGCTCCCGGGCGCGTGGCCCACTATTTGGCGCCGGCCGGCGGCGCCGCCGTGCGCCACGAGTCGAGCAAGTTTCAGTTCTGCACCAACTTCGCGGTGACCGGCACTGAGTTGTCTGCCGACCACTTCCGCCCGGGCCTCGAACGGCTCGGTGACTCGGTGCTCGTCGTGGGCGACGACACCACCCTTCGCATCCACGTACACACGAACAGCCCTGACGAGGCGATGGCGCTCTTCCAGGAGTTCGGCGACGTTGTCGACGTTGAGCTTGAGGACATGCACGCAATGGTCGCCGCGCGAAACGAGCGCAGCGGGGGCGCAAGCGGCGTGGTCTTTGCGGCCGAGGCCCCGCGCGGCAACTGCGGAATCGTCGCCGTTGTCAGCGCCGAAGGGATCGCCGATCTCTTCCGCGATCTTGGCGCGACGATCGTCGACGGCGGAGAGACGCTGAACCCTTCGACAGAAGAACTGCTGGCTGCAATCGATGCGGCACCCGAGTCGGAGATTGTGTTGCTGCCCAACTCCAGCAACGTGATTCTTGCCGCCGAGCGCGCAGTCGAACTCTCCGAGAAGCAAGCTGCGGTCGTCCCGACCACGAGCCAGCAGGCTGGGCTCGCAGCGGCCGTGGCGCTGAATCCCGCCAGCAACGCCGAGCTGAACGCCTCTTCGATGTCTGGCGCGTTGGCTGTGGTCCGCACCGGCGGTGTCGCACCGGCGGCGCGCGACGATGCTGACGGTCGCTTCGGCAAGGGCGACGCCGTCGGCTTCATCGACGAGGCACTGGTCGCCTGGGGCAGCCCCGACGACACGCTCAAGATCGTCCTCGACCAGCTCGCCGACGGCGCCGAGCTGATGACCTGCATCTCCGGCGCTGAGCCGCCGCTTTCGCTCGATGAAGTGCGCGGACTGGCACCCCCGGAGGCAGAGTTAGAGTTGCTCGATGGAGGGCAACCGAATTGGTGGTGGCTGATTTCAGCCGAGTGATCGGAGGGGGCGCGGTCTCGCGAGAGGTCCTCGCCGCCGCCCCGATCCGCTGGCCGCGCCCGAGCCTTCTGCGCGCGCCGCTTCCCGTAGGGCCCAAGGTCCTTGAAGCGGCCGATCGGCTTGGCATCCATGATCTCGGCGATCTGATCGAACACGTTCCGGTGACGCATGAGTTTCGCGCCGGCCGACAGATCAAGCAGCTGAAGGCCGGGGAGGAGGCGACGATCGAAGTCGAGCTTCGCTCGATCTCGCTGAGGCCGACGCGCCGACGCAATCTACGGATCATCGAAGCCGTCGTGCTTGACGAGTCCGGCTCGGGCAAGGCCGTCTGGTTCAACCAGCAGTGGCTCGCCAAGCAGCTCGAGCCGGGAACGCACCTCCGGCTGTTCGGCAGGTTCAAAGGCGGAGCCTTCCAAGTGAAGGAACACGCCGTGATCTCGGCCAGCGAAGGCGGCGCCGACTCGGGACCAGTTTCGGTCTATCCCGGAACCGAGGGTCTGAAGTCGCAGCGACTGCGCGAGCTGGTTGACGCGGTCCGAGGAATTGAACTTGAGGTGGTCGAGCCCCTGCCCGGCCGCTTGCGCGCGCAGGAGCGCCTGATCGGACGCGCCGATGCGCTTTCCGAGACGCACTTTCCCAGTGGTCAGCACGCGAGCGGGGCGGGCCGCGAGCGCCTCGCATTTGAGGAGCTGCTCCTGCAACAGCTGGCGCTCGGAATGCGCAGGCGCCGCCGCACTGCCGGGCGCGGCGCGCTGGAGCTTCCCGCGCAAGAAACGGTGGTCGCCGGTTGGCGGGAAAGACTTCCGTTCGAATTCACCGGCGACCAGCGCGAGGCGATCGCCACGATCGATCGCGACCTCGCGCGCGGCGTTCCGATGCAACGGCTGCTGATGGGCGAGGTCGGCTCGGGCAAGACGGTCGTCGCGCTGAACGCGATGCTGCGTGCCGCGGAGAACGACGCGCAGGCGGCGCTGATGGCTCCGACCGAGACGCTGGCCGAGCAGCATTTCGCGACGCTCGACGCGATGCTCGCCGAGGTGCCGCTCGCGCTCCTCACGGGCTCGACGCCGGCATCGCGCCGAAAGGAGATTCTCGCGCGCCTTGCCACCGGCGAGCTCCCCTTGATCGTCGGCACCCACGCGCTGATCGAAGACCTCGTGGAGTTTCGCCGACTGGCACTCGCCGTGGTCGATGAGCAGCACCGCTTCGGCGTGCGCCAGCGTGCGGCGCTCGACGCCAAGGCACCGGGTGACCTGCTTCCGCACGTCCTGCACATGACCGCGACGCCGATCCCGCGCACGCTCGCGCTCACCGGCTACGGCGATCTCGACTTCACCCAGATCAAGGAGCTCCCGCGCGGCCGACGGCCGATCGCAACAAAGGTGATCGGCGACCCGCAGCGCGCCGATGCCTACGAGCAGGTTCGCGAGCAGCTGCGGGCGGGGCGTCAGGCCTACGTCGTCTGCCCGCTCGTCTCCGAGTCAGAGGTGATGCAGGTGCGCGCTGCGACGGCCGAATACGAGCGGCTGGCCGCCGGTGAACTCAAGGACTTTCGCGTGCGGTTGATCCACGGCCAGTTGCCCTCATCCGAGAAGGCCGCCGCGATGAAGGCGTTCAGCGATCACGACGCCGACGTGCTCGTTGCGACAAGCGTGATCGAAGTCGGGATCGACGTTCCCAACGCGACCGTGATGATCATCGAGGACGCCGACCGTTACGGAATCTCCCAACTTCACCAGCTGCGCGGGCGCGTCGGCCGCGGCGAGCATGATTCGCACTGCTGGCTCTTCGGCAATCCAGCCTCGCGGCGCCTTCGGGCCGTCGCCGCCGAGCGTGATGGCTTCAAGCTCGCGCAGGTCGACCTGGAACTACGCGGCTCCGGCGAGGAGCTCGGAACGCGTCAGAGCGGACTTCCTCGCTTTCGCGTGGCCGTGCTGCCCGAGGACAACCTCTTGCTTGAGCGCGCGAACATCGCGTCCGACCGGTTGCTCAGCACCGACGCCGCCCTCGAATCACCCGAGCTCGAGCTGCTGCGCGACGCAGTGATCGGGCGCTACGGCGAAGAGATTGACCCGATCCCCGCCTGAGTCCCGTTAACTTCTGCGGCTATGGCGATCATCGAGCATTCAGAAGCGACCACCGCAACCCGCGAGCAGATCTGGGCCCTCTGGGCAGATCTCGAGGGTTGGCCCAGCTGGGACGAGAACCTCGAGTGGGTCAAGCCCGAGGGTCCGCTCGAACAGGGCACCTTCGCAACGCTCAAGCCGAAGGGCGCGAAGGTCGTCGCATTCGAGTTCGTCGAGGTTGACGCCCCGAACGGGTTCGTTGACGTGACGCTGCTTCCGCAGGCGAAGATGCGCATGGAGCACCGGCTGACCGACGCCGAGGGCGGCGGCCTGACGCTCCACCAGAGCATTTCCTTCAGCGGCCCGCTCGGATTTCTCTTCAGTTACGTGATGGGTCGCGGCATGAAGCGCGACATGCCGGTCGCGATGCGCAAGCTGATCTCGCTGGCCGAAGCGTCCTGACGCCCGATGCGAATAGTCGCCGGTGAGTTCAAGGGGCGTCGCCTCGCCGGCCCGGAGGGCAATGCTGCGCGGCCGACATCGGACAAGGTGCGCGAAGCGCTGTTCTCGATCCTCGGTCCGATCGACGACACGCGCGTGCTCGATCTCTTCGCCGGAACCGGCGCGCTCGGGCTTGAGGCGATCTCCCGAGGCGCTGCCGAGGCGGTCCTGGTCGAGCGCGACCGCCGGATGGCCGCAGTGATCGAGCGAAACGTTTCGGAAACGCTCGGCGGCGATGCCGGGCGGGCGAAGCTTGTGCGCGGCGACGGGCTGAAGTACCTCGTGGGAGCATCCGGGTTTGACATCGTTTTTCTCGATCCGCCGTACGCGAAGGCGGCCGAGCTTGAGCCGAAGCTGGTCGCAGCGCTGCCTTCCGCGCTCGCGCCCGGCGCGAGGGTCGTGACCGAGTCTGATCGCCGCGCGCCGCTGGAGCTCGACGGCAGCGAGCTTTCACTCAGGTCCCAGCACATCTATGGCGATACGCTCATACGCGTACTTGACGCCCCATGAGTGAACCAAACGCAAATGGATACGCCGGCCGCATCGCTGTGTGCCCCGGCTCTTACGACCCGGTCACGAACGGCCACGTCGACATCATCCGCCGCGGGGCGCGTGTGTTCGACAAAATCGTCGTCGCGGTGGTCAACGCTTCGGTGCGCAAATCATCGCCGCTGTTCTCGGCCGACGAGCGAGTCGCCTTCATCGAGGATGCGCTGGCGGACGTTCCGAATGTTGAAGTCCGCAAATTCGACGTTCTGATCGTCGACTTCGCGAAGGAAGTCGGCGCGACTGCAATCCTGAAGGGGTTGCGAGCGATTTCGGACTTCGAGTACGAGATGGAGATGAACCAGCTCAACAGCACGATGGCTCCCGACATCGAGAGCGTCTACATGATGTCTTCAGCGAGATTCAGCTTCATCAGCTCGTCCGGCATCAAGGAGATGGCACGTTTCGGCGGCAACGTGAGTGAGATGGTTCCGCCGCAAGTTTCCGTACGCTTGGTCGAGGCCTTGAAGGCCCAGGCAAGCCACTGACGAAAGGCCTTACCGTGGACGTCCTCGTACTGATCGACAAACTTGATGACCTGATTCACAACGCGAAGCAGATTCCGTTGACGGAAAACGTGCGCGTTGATCGCGAGGAGATCTACGACCTGCTCGACCAGATGCGCGCCACGATCCCGGAAGAGATCAAGCAGGCCCGCTGGATCGTCAAGGAGCGCCAGGAGATGCTCGCCGAGGCCAAGCGCGAAGCCGAGCGCATCGTCAAGGAAGCAAACGACGAACAGCTGCGCCTTGTGTCTGAACAGGAAGTGGTCAGGCAGGCCGAGAACCACGCCGAGGACATCGTCGAAGAAGCGCGCGCCCGCGAGAGAGAGATCCGCCTGGGCGCCGAGGACTACGCCGACGACATCCTCAACACACTTGAAGTGAACCTCGAGAAGTTCCTCGCAGCTGTGCAGCGTGGTCGCGACCGCCTGGCCGGCCGCGACCACGAATCCGCAGACATTCGTTAGCCGTTAGGCAGCAAAATTACGTAGACTCGCTGGTGTGGGTCGCTCACTCGCCATGAAGTCGCTCGTCGCCGTCTGCTTCGCCACTGGTATTTTGCTGGTCGGTTCGACTTCTGCGTTCGCGAGTTTTGGCTATCTCGGCGGCATGAACAACTTTGGCGGTGGGGCGTCTGGCACGCTGCTCCAGCTCGATCAGCCGCAAGCCGTCGCGCGCTCAGCAGACGGCAGTTTCTTCATCGCGGACTCAAACAACTCACGAGTTTTGAAGCTTGATTCGACGGGGCAGTTCGTGCTCACCTGGGGCTTTCTGGGCACTGGGGACGGCCAGTTCAACGGCATCTGGGACATCGACATTGCGCCCGATGGAACGGTGTTTGTTGCCGACATCAGCAACCACCGCATTCAGTGGTTCTCACAGGACGGCACGTTCATCGGCAAACTCGGCGGGCCGACGACCGGCACCGGTGCGGGGCAGTTCAACCAGCCCGCAGGCGTGGCGGTTGCGCCCGACGGATCGGTCTGGGTGGCTGACCTTCAGAACGACCGGCTGCAGCACTTCACCCTTACAGCCGGCGTGGCGAACACACCCACGATTCACGGTGCGAACGGAACCGGGGACGGCCAGTTTGTCCGCCCGATGGGGATTGACGTGGATCCGGCCGATTCGAGCATCTTCGTCGTTGACCGGCAGAACATGCGCGTCCAGCACCTGAGTTCGGTGGGCGCTTTCATCAACAAGTTTGGAACAAACAACGCGGCCCCCACCGGCATGGGCGCGCCGCGCGACGTCGTCGTCAACACCGGCGTGACGCCGCATGAGGTGCTCGTTTCCAACAACTACATCGAACACCGCGTTCAGCGGTGGACCACCACCGGGACATTCGTCGATTTCTGGGGAGATGTCGACACCTATTTTTCGGGCTGCATCAGCGGCTTCTCTCACATGTGTTATCCGGCCGGACTCTTCGTCGACGGTTCGACGCTGTGGGTCACCGACTCGGCCAATTACCGGATTGTTTCTTACGAGGGGATCGACGCTCTGCCCTACGTCGCACCCGTCGCGACCACGGCCTACGGGACAAACGGATCCGGCGCCGGTCAGATGAACAACCCTCGTGGCATCGCCACCGCTTCCGATGGCAGCGCGTACGTCACTGATGTCGACAACCACCGCGTCCAGCACTGGTCGGCCGCGGGTCAGCTGCTCTCGACCTTCGGCTCTGCCGGAACCGGCGATGGCCAGTTCCAGAGGCTCAGTGGCATCGAAGTCGCACCCAACGGCGACGTCTACGTACTTGAATATTCCAACGAAGCGCAGGATTCAAACACGGCTCGAATCCAGCGCTTTGACGCAGATGGCAATTACGAGATGCAGTTCAACGGTCTCGGCACAACCGCCGGGGCGCTTTCCGGCGCGCATGACCTCGCGATCGACGGGGCCGGCAACGTCTTCGTCTCGGACGGCGGCAACTTCCGCGTCGTCAAGTTCGACGCGAACGGTGGCTACCTCGGTCACTGGGGTCAGCAGGGATTGGGCGACGACAACTCAGACATCGACACGCCGTACGGCATCGCAGTAAACGAGGCTGGCACGAAGGTGTATGTAGTTGACTACTACGCGAATCGCGTAAAGTCGTTTGAGGGCGACGGGACGTTCATCGCACAATCGTCCCCGTACCAGCCTCCGAGCAGCATCCCTGAACGCTTCGACAATCCCACCGGAATCGACGTTGATCCAGTCACAGGCACCGTGCTCGTCTCGGACTCTGACAATCGCCGCATCAAGCGACTCGACGCTTCGACGCTCGCTTTCGTGAGCAACTTCGGCGCGTTGGGTTCCAAGGAAGGATTTTTCCTGTATCCCGAAGGCGTCGCGATTGACGCCGACGGCTACACCTGGATCACAGACTCTCGCGCGGACCGCCTGCAGCGCTACGGCGATGCCCCGCAGGTCCAGATAACCTCGCCGACCAATGGGGCCTCGCTGGTCGGTGGGACCGGCTTACTTCAGTATTCGGTCACGGACGCGGGGGCCGACTGCACGGTTGGCAACGGTTCAAGCATCGGTCCGCTCGCTGCCGGCTCACACACAATCTCGGTCAGTTGCTCCAACGCGCAGGGCGTTGGCGCCGCGAGCGTGACGATCGGTGTTCCAGCGCCGCTCGTGCCGCCGGTGACCCCACCGGCCACGGGCGAAGTGACGCTCAAACTTCCGAAGAAGCTGAAGCTCAACAAGTCGCGAAAGCTCAAGTTCACCGTGACCTGCCCCGATGGCTGCACCATTACGCCAAAGCTGTTGTTCGGAAAGAAGAGCAGCCGGATAAAGCAGGTGCGCAGGTCGGCGGGTCCGGGCCCTCAGGCGGTGACGATCAAGCTCTCATCGACCCAGGGGGCGAAGGCCAAGGCCTGGATGGCCAGCAACAAGAAGGTCTATCTGACCGTCACTGTTCAGTCCTACAAGGCCACTCAGGGCAAGACCGGCAAGGCGTCCGTCGCCAAGTAGCCTGGCGGCTCAGGCCCATTCCATCGGCACGTAGCCACTCGTGCGTGGTGCCGAGATGATCAGCACTTCGCACGGCGTCTCGCCGATGTTCTCGACTGTGCGCCGGTGTTCCGGGTCGACGCGGATGTAGGTGCCCGCTTCGACGGGGAACTCGTCGCCGTCGATCACGATCGCCGGTGAGCCGCTGAGGATGATGAAGACTTCCTCCTGATCACGATCGATCTCGTCGTGCTCGGGGATGCGTTCGCCAGCGTCAATCGCGACGAGATTCATGCCGAAGGATTCAACGCCGAGCGATCTGCGCGCCAGCGCCCAGTTGCCGTTCATTTCGAAATCGTCGCGATGCACCTTGTCGAACGCCATTTCAGCTCCAGTCTTCAGTATCGAAAATCCAGTATTGTCAGCCGACGCAATCTAATGGATTCCGGACCAGACAGCCCCGCTCCGCTTGAGTTGATGATCGATCGCTACAACGAGGCGTGGAATGCGCATGACCTCGACGCGATCATCTCGATGCATGCGCCGGACATGGTCTTCGAGAATCACACCGCCGGCGAGCGTGCGGAAGGCCAGGCAGTTCGCGGTCACATCGACGAAATCTTCCGCAACTGGCCGGACCTTCGCTTCGAGGGTGTCCGAACGTATGCGCGGGAAGGCGTCGTGACGCAGGAATGGATGGCGTTCGCCACGCATTCCAGCGGCAAGAAGCTCTCGTGGGCAGGCGTTGACGTGATCCCCACCGAGGGCGGCCTGATCAAACGCAAGGACGTGTACTCCGACTCGGCGTCCGTCCGCCGCCAGCTTGGCCTGACCGACTGATTTGAGCGCCCGCTCGCGGCGCTACATTCGATGGGTATGGCGCCCGTGACTGACATCGTTGATCTCGGTCAACTCGGCCTCAAACCCGGTGGAGGGATTCGCTTCGAGACGCTGGTGCCGGTGGGCGAGTTCGTGTTCGGCGCTCAGCGCTACGTGCTGGAGGACGATCCCGTCCCGGTGACGCTCGACATCAGCCGGACTTCCAGTGGTAACCACATTCGCGTGCGCACCAACGACACCCTGAAGGGTCCGTGCATGCGCTGTTACTACGCCGACTTCAAGCTGCCGCTGCAGATCGATCACTCCGAGGTGCACGAGCCGCATCTCGATGAAGAGCTTGCCTCGGATTACGTGAACGGCCAGGAACTTGATCTGGCTGCGCTCGTGCGAGATGCGGTCGGGCTGGCTCTGCCGACGTCAATCTCAAGTCCGACCGACGAAAACGGCGTCTGCACCGAGTGCGAGAGCTCTGCCGAACAGCTGGCAAAGCTTCGCGATTCAGGGCCCGAACCCGCGGAGCCTTTGCCGGATCCGCGGTGGGCCAAGTTGCGAGAGTTGGAGCTGTAGGCGCCAATCGGCTAATCTCCCGGCTTCGTTATGGCAGTCCCAAAGCAAAAACAGAGCCACTCGCGCACGAACAAGCGCCGCTCGCAGCACAAGATCACGGCAAAGAACGTGAACGAGTGCCCGCGCTGCAGTGCGCCGAAGCTTCCTCACCGTGTCTGCGGTGAGTGCGGTTTCTACCACGGCCGCGACGCCGTCGACTCCGACGATTAACGTCAGCGCATGAGGATCGCCCTCGACGTTCAGGGCGCCGACAACGGCATCTCCACGGTTGTGGACGGTGCTCGTATCGTTGCGTCTGAAGGTATTGAGATCGTGCTCGTAGGGCCGCAGGACGAGATCGCTGCGGCCGGATCGCTGCCGTCAAACATCTCAGTCGTCAATGCGACCGAAACGGTCACGAACCACGACGACCCGGCCGTCGCCGTGCGCCGGAAGAAGGATTCCTCGATCGTCGTCGCAGCCAGGCTTGTCTCTGACGGCGAGGCAGATGCGCTCGTCTCGGCCGGGCCGACCGGGGCGGCGCTGGCGGCGTCGCTCTTCAACCTCAAGCGCGTGAAGGGCGTCAAGCGCCCCGCGCTCGCGGTGATCCTGCCCCACGGTCGCGGAGGCCGCTCGCTTCTGCTCGACGCGGGTGCGAATGTCGATGTTCCAGCCGAGATGCTTGTGCAGTTCGCCCACCTGGGCGCGCAGTTCTGCATCCGGGCGCTGGGGATCGCCGAGCCGCGCGTCGGCGTGCTTTCGATCGGCGAGGAAGGGGGCAAGGGCAACGATCGAGTCGTCGAGGCCGGCCGCCTGCTTTCGGACCCCGCCAACTCCCGCCACTTCAAGTTCCTCGGAAACGTCGAGGGTCGCGACATCACCAACGGCAGCGCCGATGTGATCGTCACCGACGGTTTCACCGGCAACGTCGCGCTGAAGTCGATCGAGGGCGCGGCAAAGGCGACGATGCTCGCCGCGGTCGAAGCGATCAAGTCCAATCCCGTTTCCAAGATCGGAGGGCTGCTCGCCAAGCGCAGCCTGATGGCGATCCGCACCGAGCTCGATCCCAACACCACCGGCGGCGCGCTGCTGCTCGGCTTGCGCGGAGTCTCCGTGGTTGCGCACGGCTCATCGAATGAGCTGGGGATTGCAGCCGCGATCCGCCTTGCAGCGCGTTCGGTCGAGGGCGATGTGACCGGCCAGATAGCCGCGGCGATCGCCGAGCTCGACGCGCACCAGGCGCCCGACGACGCTGTTAACGTTGGCGCTGCTGATGACGCGTGACGAGATCTACCAGGCGCTGAAAAAGACTCTGGTCGAAGAACTGGAGATCGATGCCGCCAAGATCAGCCTCGCGGCAAGTTTCAAGAATGACCTCGACGCCGACTCGCTGCACCTTGTTGAACTCGCGATGGAACTTGAGGACAACTACGACGTGACGATCCCGGACGAGGTCGCGCTTGAGCTGACCACGGTCGGATCGGTGGTCGACTACCTCAGCGAGAAGCTGGCCGCGGCGTGAGCGCTGGAGCGCGTCGTCTGGTCGAGCTGCTCGACGGACTCGCTCCCGATCTGAAGGCGCGAGTCTTCACGCACAGTTCCTGGACCGATGTGCGCGGCGAGGCGTATGACCGCCTTGCGTTCCTGGGCGACAGCGTGCTCGGGATGGTCGTCGCTGAGCAACTTCTCAACGCGAGCCCCGACGCCTCCGCCGGCGATCTCACGAAGGTTCGCGCGCAGGCGGCAAGCCGCGCGGCCTGCGCCCGTGTGGCTGCCCAGATGAACGTCGCGGAGCGCCTCGCGGGCATCGCGCCGACGTCCGCAGAGCTTCCGATCGAGGACGTGATCTCTGCGCAAAGCGTGCTCGCCGAGGTGTGCGAAGCGGTGATCGGAGCGATCTTCGAGCAATACGGATACGAAGAGACGGCGGCCGCCGTGGCCGCCGCTTTCGCCGACGAGATCACCAACGCCGAGGACAACCCAGGCGACTATAAGTCCAGTTTGCAGGAGTTTTTGGCGCGTCGCGGAGACAAGCCCGTTTACGTCCTGATCGACTCCGAAGGTCCGCCTCACGATCGGCGTTTTGAGTGCGCCGTTGAGATCCGAGGCGATCGTTACGGTACGGGCACCGGGCGCTCCAAGAAGGAGGCCGAGCAGGCCGCGGCCGCGGCAACGCTTGTCACGTTTCAGTCGGCCAACGCCACGTCAGTACCGAGAGACTGAGTCGCATGTATCTCAAAGCCGTACAGATGAAGGGGTTCAAATCGTTCCCCAGCAAGACGCGCCTCGACTTCGGACCGGGCGTGTCGGTCATCGTCGGGCCCAACGGCTCCGGCAAGTCGAACGTCTCTGACGCAATCGTCTGGGCGCTCGGCGAGCAGAGCGCGCACGCGGTGCGCGGTCAGCAGATGCAGGACCTGCTCTTCGGCGGTGCCGAAGGGGTGCCGTCGGCTTCTGCCGCCGAGGTCGAACTGGTCTTCGACAACTCAGACGGCGAACTCGACACCGGCTTTTCAGAGCTCTCGATCACGCGTAAGCTCTCGCGCGACGGCGAGGGCGAGTACCGCATCAATGGCGCGCGTTGCCGCCTGGTCGATGTCATCGAGGTCCTTTCAGACACCGGCCTAGGCAAAGAAATGCACTCGGTTCTCAGCCAGGGCAAGGTCGACGAGATCGTCGCCAGCAAGCCCAAGGACCGTCGCCTGCTTGTCGAAGAAGCCGCCGGCCTGGGCAAGCACAGGAAGCGCCGCCGCCGCGCGCAGATGAAGCTTGCCAAGACGCGCGACAACCTCGACCGCGTGCTCGATGTCGAGCGCGAAGCGCGCTCGCGCCTGAAGCCGCTGAAGCGCCAGGCCGAGGCCGCCGAAACCCACGCGCGCCTCGAACTTCAGGCCGACGAACTGCGCGCCGAGAGCGCGTCAGACAGCTTGCTGCGCGCTGCACGCGAGCTTGAAGACGCCACGCGCATGGCCACGGAGGCCCGCGTCGCCCGCGAGGGCACAGAACGGCAGTTGGCCGGCGTCGCGAAAGAGCGCGAGATCGCCGAGCAGAAGATCGCCGCCGAAGCGGCCCGCCGCGAGAAGGCGACCGAGTCGCTTTTCTCGGTCCGCTCGGTCTGCGAACGAATTGAAGGCGCGCGTGAGCGCGCCGGCGAGCGCGTCTCGCGCCTGCAGATCGAGATTGAGCGCTGCCAGGCCGAGCTCGGCCAGCTCACCCTCGACGTTCAGCCAGCGGTCGACAGCTCGCGAATCGCGCAGCTCGAGTCAGAGCTCTCAGAGATCGAGCGCCAGGGCCGCGCCGAACTCGAGGCCGAGCTCGTCGAGATGCGCGAGCAGCACGCCGCAGCCAAACAACAGCTCGAGCAGCTCGAATCGGATTTCACGGCCGCCAGGTCGTCCGCCGATCAGGCCGAGCAGACGGCAACCGCAGCGCGCCGCGCGATGGCCGAAGGCCAGTCAACGCTTGCCGAGGCGCGCCGCGAACGCGCCCGTCTCGAAGGCGAACTCGGCGCGGTCGAACAGTTCCTGCGCGAGTCGGCCGGTGACGCCGGCTCAGCGGCACTCGCCGAGAAGCTCGGCGTCGAGCCCGGCTACGAACTCGCGCTGACCGCAGTGCTTGGCCGCAGGTTGCGCGCGGCCGTCGTCGAGGACCTCGCCGCCGGTCAGGCGTTCCTCGATTCCATCGGCGAAGACGGTGGATCGGCGATGCTGGTCGGCCAGGCCCATGCCAATCAGGGTTTTGCGTCACTGCCGAACGGCGAGCGCCTGATCGACAGGCTCCAAGCTGAAGCAGGCGCCGACTCGATCGTCAAGGCGCTGCTTGCCGACGTCTGGGTCGTTGACTCGCTCTCCAACCTGCCGCACGGCTTCGACGGCGTCGCCGTCACCATGTCCGGCCGCGTCTACTTCGGCCGCACGGGCGAGCTGCGCCAAGCGCCGAGCGGCGGCGAACAACGCGTGCTCGCCGAGCGCAACCGCCGCGACGCCCTCGACGACACGCTTGGCGTCGCCCGCACCGCCGAGGCCACCGCGCAGGCTTCGCTCGAGCAGATCGAGTCAGCGCTCAAGCGCACCGAGCTTCAGCGCGACGAAGCGCACGCCGCATCACGCACCGCACGCGTCGCCCGGGACGAGCTCTTCGGCGCCGTCCAGGGCCAGTCCCGCGCGATCGAGCGGCGCATCGAGGCCGGACTCGCCGACGGCCCCACGGCCGTCCGCCGCGCCGGCCTCGAGGCCGAGCTGCGCAGCGAGCGCTCGCACGCCGAGCAGATGCGCCGCGCTGCAGAGCTGCAGACCCGCCGCCGCGCAGAACTCGAAACCAAGCTCGAAGCGCTGCGCGGCGCAGTGCCGCGCGCCCATGACCTTGCAGAGGTCCTCGCCGAGTGCGCAGTGGTCGCGAATGAGCGCGTCGCAGTCATCGGTACGGCTCTGGACGGCGACCGCGCAGCCGGCGAGAAGCTCGCCCAGGACCTACGCGCACACGCCACCAACGAGGCCCAGCTTCAGGCATCGCTGCGCGAGCAGGGCGAACTGGTCACGACCGCCGAGGTCCGCGCGCAGCGCTCACGCGACATGCACGCCGAAGCGGCGTCGGTCACCAGCGAACTTTCAGCAGCGCTTGGCCGTCCCGTGGAAGCCGCGACGGTGTCGCTCGATGCGCCGCGCCGCGAAGAGATCGCCGCCGCCCTCGCGCGCATCGCCCGCCGCCGCGAACTGCTGGGCCCGATCAATCCCCTCGCGCAGGACGAATACGCCGAGGCCCTGGCGCACGTCGAAGAGCTGGAATCGCAGCGCGACGACTCAGAGGCCGCGTTGAAGGAGCTCGGCGATCTGATCAAGCAGATCGACAAGACGATCCGCAGCTCTTTCGAGGAGACCTTCGCCAGCACCAGCACCCACTTCGAGCAGTTGATCCAGCGCCTCTTCCCGGGCGGCACCGGAAAGCTCGAACTGATCGCCGAAGAGAAGCCAAACGTCACGCCTGCACTGACCACCGCCGGCGCCGACGCGGCCGAGGTCCAGGCCGCAGCTGACGCAGCCGAAGACGCGATGCCGGAAGACCCCGACGACGCGCCCGACAAGCAAGCGACCGAGTACGGCGTCGAGATCAAGGTCCAGCTCCCCGGCAGCAAGTCCGGCCGCGTGCTCACGCTGCTCTCGGGCGGGGAGCGCTCGCTCGTCGCGCTGGCCTTCCTCTTCAGCATCTTCCTGACCAAGCCGTGCCCGTTCTACATCTTCGACGAGGCCGAGGCCGCGCTCGACGACGTGAACATCGATCGCCTGGTCGCCCTGCTGCGCGAGCACAGCGACAGCAGCCAGTTCATCGTCATCACGCACCAGAAGCGCACGATGGATGCTGCGGACTGCCTCTACGGAGTCTCGATGGGCAAGGACGGAATCAGCAAGGTCATCACTCGTCGCATGACCGGTCGCGAGACCGAGCACGGCGAGCTCGTCGTCGCGTAATGCGCATCCTGCCGGCCGGGGCGACCGCAGCGACCGGCAGGCCGCTACGCGCTCAGTTGAGCGACTGAGTCTGGCCGGCCTGCTGCTCGGCCTTCAGGATCGAAGCCGTGTTCAGGCTCTCCGGAGCGAGCGGAATGAAGTTGCCGTCCTGCTGCATCTGCGGTGCCTCGCCACCGGTCGAGCCGTCACCGGCCGTCCACGGAAGCATGAAGTAGCTGCCGACGGGGCGATCGTGGCGGTGGCTGATCCCGCCGGCCATCTCGGTCAGGCGACCGACGCGGTCTTCGGTGGCGGGGTGGGTCGCAAACAGCGTTGACTCTTTGCCACGGGCATTCATCGAAGGGGCGATCATCATGTGCGCGATCGCCTCCTCGGGACGCTCGGTCGCGACCATGTTGCCGGAGATCTGGTTCAGCGCCGAGGCCAGGCCCTGCGGGTAACGCGTGAGCTCGGCGCCCGAGGCGTCGGCCACATACTCGCGCTTGCGGCTGATCGAGAGTTGGATGATCGTTGCGGCGATCGGGGCGAGGATGATCGTCAGCAGGATCACGATCAGTCCGATCCAGCCACCGCCACCCTCGCGGTTGCCACCGCCGAAGAACACGCCGTAGGAAATGATCTGGGCGATCAGCGCGATCGATCCGGCGAGCACCGCGACGTAGGTCATCAGTTTCACGTCGAGGTTCTTGATGTGCGCCATCTCGTGTGCGAGGACTCCGTAGAGCTCCTGGTCGTCGAGCACGTCGAGCAGGCCCTTGTTGACGCAGATCAGCGCCTGATCCTGGTTGCGACCCGCCGCAAAGGCGTTGGGCGACGGGTCGGGCGAGATGTAAAGACGCGGCATCGTAAGGCCGGCGGTGATCGAGAGGTTCTCGACCATCCGCCAGAGCTCCGGGGCTTCAGACTTGCTTTTTATCTGCTTACCACCTGCGGCCATCACGGCCATGTCGTCGCCGCCGAAGAGCGAGATCAGCACCATCACGAAGGCGAGAATCGCGATTCCGATCGCTCCGACCGGCCCGATCCACAGGTACATCGCGTAGGCGATCACCGCATAGATCAGCAGGAACCCGCTCACCAGGAACCACGACTTGCGCTTGTTGACAGCTATCTGCTTGTACATGTCGCTCCTTCGGCAGCCGGTACGAACGCGTTACGCGGTCGGGGGGCCAGGAGGCGTTGAGCCTTCGCCACCAGCGGGCGGTTCTGCGGCCGGCGGCGCGGCCGGGGCCGCGGTCGCCGGGATCACGCCAGGCACCGGAGAGTTCGCAGCGGCGCTGTTGTCGCCGAACGCGACGCTCGGGACTTCCTTGTCGGTCGGATCCTCAAGCTCGAAGAACTCGTGCTCGGTGATCTTCGCGAAGTTGGCGATGATGCTGCTCGGGAACTGCTGGATCTTGATGTTCAGGTCGCGGACGTTCATGTTGTAGAAACGACGGCTGGCCTGGATCTTGTCCTCGGTGTCTGTCAGCTCGTTCTGCAGCTGGAGGAAGTTCTGGTTGGCCTTGAGGTCCGGGTAGGCCTCGGCGACTGCAAACAGGCGACCAAGTGCCTGGCCGAGGACGCCTTCGGCGGCGGCCGATGCCTGCGGGCCGGAGGCATTCACGGCGTTGGTGCGCGCCTGCGTGACCGCATCGAAGGTCTGGCGCTCGTGTGAGGCGTAACCCTTGACCGTTTCCACGAGGTTCGGGATCAGGTCATGACGACGCTTGAGCTGGGTGTCGATGTCGGAAAACGCTTCTTCGGTGCGGTTGCGCAGCGAAATCAAGCCGTTGTAGGTCGCGATCACATAAATGATCAGAATGACGACGATTACGGCGATAACGATCAGTGCGATCATTGAAAGATCAGGCCTTTCGGGGGGTGGCAGTTGGTAAGCAGATACGTAGATTCTTACCGATTGCATCGGCCAAGTGTTCAGCACAGTGATCGCCAACATAAGATCACGCCGTGCCGCGGGAGTGGAATGAACTGTTTGTCGCTGACACGCCGCTCGCAGAGGAGCCGGCGGCCGCCGCCGAACCCGAACGCGGAGGAGGGATGTTCAAGCGCCTGCGCGAGTCCCTCGGTCGCACCCGCCAGGCGTTCTCGGCCGAGCTCCGCACGACGCTCTTCGACACGCTCGACGACGAGACCTGGGAGCGACTTGAAGAGCTCCTGATCTACGCAGACGTCGGCGCGAAGACGACCGCAAAGGTCGTCGGCCAGCTGGAAACCGAGGTCGAAGAGGGCGAAGTCGCCGGCGGGGAAGACATCCTCGACCGCCTCCAGGAACTGCTGGCGCAGACGGCCACAACCGGCGCAGCCACGATCGACCTGCGTCACAGCCCGACCGTGATCATGGTCTGCGGCGTCAACGGCACCGGCAAGACCACCTCGATCGGCAAGATCGCCTGGCACCTCGAAAAGCAGTTCGGCAAGTCCGTGCTGCTCGGCGCCGCCGACACATTTCGCGCCGCAGCCACCGAGCAACTGGCCGAGTGGGCCAGTCGAACAGGTGCGGAGTTCATCCGCGGTGAGCAGGGCTCAGACCCGGGTTCGGTCGCCTTTGACGCAGTCGGTGCGGCCGTCAGCCGCGGTACCGACGTGGCCCTGATCGACACCGCCGGCCGTCTCCACACCCAGGACAACCTGCTCGAAGAGCTGAAGAAGGTCCGCCGCGTGATCGACAAGCGGCTTCCGGGCGCGCCGCACGAAACTCTGCTCGTTGTTGACGCCACAACCGGCCAGAACGGCCTCCGCCAGGCCAAGCTCTTCGCAGAGGCCGTACACGTGGACGGGATCATCCTGACCAAGCTCGACGGCACCGCCAAGGGCGGTATCGCGCTGGCGATCGCTGACGAGCTCGGCATTCCCGTGAAGTTGATCGGAATCGGCGAGCAACTCGAGGATCTGCGGCCCTTTGACGCCGCTGACTTTGCCCGCGCGCTTGTCTCCGAGTAAATATTTCGCGTAGTCCGCCGCGATCTGGTCAATAATCACGGGCATGGAAGACTGGATCTACTGGATGATCTTTGCCGTCGTGATGGCGGCCGCCGAACTCGCGGTTTTCTCGGTGTTCATTTTCGGACCGCTCGCACTCGCTGCGGTTGTCACCGCGATCGTCGCGGCGGTTGGCGCAACGGTTGAGGTTCAGCTGGCTGTTTTCATCGTTCTTTCGCTCGCATCCGGGGCGGCGCTCTATCCCGTTGCAAAGCGGCAGCGCAGTCAGGATTCGGCGCTTGTCAGCAATGTCGATGCACTGATCGGCAGAGAGGCGCGTACGCTCGAAGAGATTTCCGGCGAATCGCTCGGCCTGATCCGCTTCGACAACTCAAACTGGACCGCCCGGCCCGTTGACGGCCAGCCGGTGATCGCCGCGAACACGCCCGTCAAGGTCGTCTCGATCGCTGGCGCAACGGCAATCGTCGAACCGCTCGAACCAACTTCAACCACTGACGCCTAGGAGCTCGCATGGCATTCGTCCTGATCGCAATCGTCGTACTGGTTCTCTTCACGCTGCTGCGTGCCGTGCGGATCATTCCGCAGTCAAAGGCCGGCGTTGTCGAGCGACTCGGTAAGTACCACCGCACCTTGAACCCCGGTCTTGCGATCGTGATCCCGTATGTGGACAAGGTTCGCCCGCTGATCGACATGCGCGAACAGGTCGTCAGCTTCGCGCCTCAGCCGGTGATCACCGAGGACAACGTCGTCGTCCAGATCGACAGCGTTCTGTACTACACGATCAACGACGCCCGCGCCGTGACCTACGAGATCGCCAACCACCTCCAGGCGATCGAGCAGCTCACCACCACAACGCTGCGAAACGTGATCGGTGGACTGACGCTTGAGAAGGCCTTGACCAGCCGCGACGAGATCAACTCCGCGCTGCGCATCGTGCTCGACGAGGCGACCGGCAAATGGGGCATCCGAGTCAACCGCGTCGAGCTCAAGGCGATCGACCCGCCGGTCACGATCCAGGACGCCATGGAGAAGCAGATGCGCGCCGAACGTGACCGCCGCGCCGCGATCCTCACCGCTGAGGGCGTCAAGCAGTCGCAGATCCTCACTGCCGAGGGCATGAAGCAGGCGGCGATCCTCACCGCTGAAGGTGAGCGCCAGGCTCAGATCCTCACTGCCGAAGGTGAGGCTCAGGCGATCAAGGCTGTCTTCGACTCGATCCACGAGGCCAACCCCGACCTGCCGCTGCTCACCTACCAGTACGTCAAGGCGCTGGAGGGGTTGGCGGTCAACGACAGCAACTCCACCTGGATCATCCCGGGCGAGTTCACGCAGGTGCTCGCTGGCCTGGGCGACAAGCTCGGTTCGCTGGAGGCACCCAAGCCATAGTGACGCTGCTTCGACCGGTTGAATCCGCCCAGTTACCTGAATAGTTACCTGCATTGTTTGGTTCTCCTGTATTTTCGTTATGGAAAATTGCCTCGTCACGCTCCCAGAAGGAGCGGACGGGGCTGGAGAACCGGCGGTCAAAGTTCTACGGAGAGTGGGGCAATCTCGTTCTACCGGGCGGATAATCAGCAGTTTTCCGCGGTTGGAGTGCGATTTTAGGTATACATACTCATTTCATGTTATTGTTGCACCCCTTGCTTTCACTCGTACGGAATCCTTAATCAAAGGCAAGGTTGTTGACTACTCTCGGTGTCCGGTCCCGGTTTGCGCTTGGTTTGACTCTGTTGCTCGTCCTCTGCTTGTTCTCAGGCGTATTGGCGGGGACGGCAGATGCCGATGCCACGTGCACGATCAGTTGGGATGGAGGTGCCGGAACGGATTCGTGGGATCAGGCAGCCAACTGGGAGGGCGACCAGCTTCCGGGCAGTCTCGACTGGGCCTGCGTTGGTGCCGGAGCGCCGTCCACAGTGAAACACCTGAGCGGCAACGTGAGCGTGCGTGGTTTGACCAGCTCCAGCGGCGTTGAGGTATCGGGCGGTACGTTCGCGTTGAGCGACACCAGCGCCGAATCGACGCTGGCCGATTTTCGCCTCTCGGCCGGCACGATCTTGGGCGACGCCCACCAGATGGCCTGCTCGCAACCTTCACCGACGCAAGAGGTGAAACCTCCACGCTCACCTACGACAACCAAGGCCGCCTGACCAAAGACGAGAACGCAGCAGGCGGATTCTCGGAACTCGCTCGCACTGACCTTGAAGGCGGGAGCGGTCACGAAGTCAAGGTCAACACTGCCGCAGGCCGGGAGAGCATCTTCAAGGTCGAGCCTGCGGCCGGCTCCCAGTCCCGCAGCGAAACTGACCCCGCAGGCCTTACGAAAACTTCAACGGCGAGCCAGGACGGCAAGGTCACAAGCACAAGTCCCGACGGCAGCGTGACCACCAGCCAGAATCAGTTTGACCCCCGCTTTGGCGCCCGCGCTCCGATCACGGCGTCAAGCGACCTGACAACGCCCGCCGGCAGGCACCTCGCAAGTACGCACACTCGCGCGGCCGTGCTCGCAGGCCCCGAGAACCCGATCACCCTGCTCTCGCAAACAGACACCAGCACGGTCAACGGCAAAGTCAGCACTGGCGTATTCCAAAAGACCGCGACCGGCAGCGGCCCGTTCGGCGTCAACACGCCGTTCGCCAAAACAACCAGCAGCTCGCCGGCTGGCAGGCAGAGCACGATCACGCTCTCAAGTAAGCAGCGCCCGCTCAACGTGAGCACCCCGGGCGTAACGCCAATTTCCGCAACCTACGACAGCCGCGGCCGTCCGACCCAGATTGCCCAAGGAGAGCGCGAGTCATCGCTTTCCTACGACGCCGCCGGCAACGTTGCATCAACAACCGACGCGCTCGGCCGGGCGAGCACCTACGAATACGACCAGGCCGGCCGGGTGACCGCAGAACACCTCCCCGGCGGGCGAACCACCACCTACACCTACGACGCCGAGGGCAACGTCACCTCCGTCACCCCGGCGGGCCGCCCGGCCCACGGCGCAACCTACGGCCTGCTCGGCATGATCGCCTCGGCCACGCTCCCAGACGCAGGGGAGGGCCAAGCCGCAACGACCTACCAGTACGAAACCCCAGACCACGACCTGACCAGGATCACAAGGCCCAGCGGCGCCGCCGCAAGCATCACCTACGACCCCGCAGGCAGGCTCGAAAACCTCCATACGGCAGCTGGCGATTCAGCCATCACCTACGACCCCCAGACCGGCAATCTGAGCCAGATGACCGCCCCGGGTGGAGTAGCCACAAGCTTCACCTTTGATGGCGGCCTACCAACGGGCATGACCCAGAGCGGCCCAGTCGCAGGCCAGTCGACCCTCACCTACAACAACGACCTGCAGCCGGCGTCAATCACGGCAGGCGGAACGACCTCGGCCTTCAGCTACGACGCCGACGGCCTGCTGACCGGCGCGGGAAGCATGTCGATCGCCCGAAGGGCAGACAACGGCCTGATCTCCGGCGCAGCGCTGCAGGCAACAACGACCTCGACCGCCTACAACGCCTTCGCAGAGCCAGCAGGTCAGAGCACAGCGCTCCCGGGCGGCGGCGCGTACTCAGAGACCTACGTCCGCGACGCCGCAGGTCGCATCACAGAAAAGCAAGTCACCACGCCAAGCGGCGCGCGCACCTACGCCTACGCCTACAACCCGGCGGGCCAGCTCGAAAACGTCACAATGGACGGCGCGCAGCGATCTTCCTACAGCTACGACGCCAACGGCAACCGCACGGCCGTAACCAGAGGCTCTGGCGCCTCCGCCGAGACCACGCTCGCAACAACCGACGCCCGCGACCGCATGATCACAAGCGGAGACCTCACCCTCGCCTACAACGCGAACGGCGAGCTCACGACCAGGCACGACACGAGCACCGGCGAAGAGACGAGCTTCTCCTACACAACCCTCGGCGACATGAAAGCCGCCGAACTGCCCGGCGGCCGCAGCATCGACTACATCCTCGACGGAGCCGGCAGAAGGGTCGGCAAGAGGGTCGACGGCAACCTCACCCAGGGCTTCATCCACGCCCCGGGAATCCTTGGCCCGGTGGCCGAGCAGGACGGGCAAGGCAACACAACCCAGACCTTCACCTACGCCACCAGATCAAACGTCCCCGACTACGTCACGCGCGGCGGGAATACTTACCGAATGATCACCGACCAACTGGGCAGCCCGCGCATCGTCGTGAACTCGGCGACGGGGGCAGTTGCCCAGGAGATTGAGTACGACGAGTTCGGGCGCGTGCTGAGCGACTCGAACCCGGGCTTTCAGCCGTTTGGATTTGCTGGCGGGATCTACGACAGCGACACCAAGCTGACGCACTTCGGGGCGCGGGAGTATGACGCGGAGCTTGGGCGGTGGACCAGTTCTGATCCGATCGGGTTTGCTGGCGGGGACAGCAATCTTTATGGGTATGTGCTGGGGGATCCGGTGAACTTGGTGGATCCGAGTGGGCTTTTCAAGGTCGAGCTTCCTGCGCTTCTACCGTCCCTTCAGGAGACCTCGGACTTTGCTGCTGGATTTGGTGATGGCGCGACCTGGGGCCTCACGAAACGCATTCGGAAAAGCCTCGGTGTGGACGGTGTCGTGAACTATTGCTCCGATGATTACGCTGGCGGGAATATCACAGGAACGATCGAGCGCGATCTGCTGATTGCCGTTTCCCCTGTGGGACCGGCTGGGGCACTTGGAAAATTGCCCCTGAAGAACTTTTTTCCGAAACGGTTCTGGAAGTTCCCGCCCAAGCACCCTTCGCCGCTCCCACCGAAAACACCCTCATCAGAGTCTTGGGGGCAAATGTGGTGATAGCCAGAGCGGGTCGAATAATGCACCACTGGCCGTATCTGGCCATAACGGGGACCCTCCTAGGAGGCTTGACGGTGGCGTCCCTGTGCGCGTCGGGCGTCGACTGGATTGTGAATGGCGACTCTGAGCCTTTCCTAAATCTTGCGCTACTTGCAACTGTTCTCTCCACGCTTTGTTGGGCCGGTGCGCTGGCGGTAGCAGACGGACAACATACTCGTCGATCCCTACCACTCTCTGCCGCGGCGTGGTATGCCCGTTACGGAGTCTGGCTCGCTCTGGCCGCATTCTTCATGTTGGTGCAGCTTGGCTCTCCGCTCGGCGCCGGCCTGCTCGCGCTGATCGTTATTCTCGGTTCTGTGAGTTGGATCCCCGGGCTTTTTGCACCTAGTCCGCGCTCCGGCGACGTCGTTTCGATCATCGATTCCATTGGCAAGGGCTTCGCCGTCGCGAGGATTACAAGTTCGTCCGACGGTTCGCTCGTGCTTGAATTGTTGAACTCCGAACGCAAGCGGCCGAAGACGGTGTTGCCAGAAGTGTTAACACGCCACCCGACATCACGTATTCATTCGATCTCGAAAGAAGATTTCCGTCAGCTTGATCCCCGGATAATCTGGCGCCAGACTTAGGACCTATGCCGGTAGGACAGCACACGCCGCTGCGGCATGAGCCTTCTTGAACGCGATCAGCCCACCGGCGAGCATCATCAGGGCGAGATGGTTCTCGTCTTTCTTCGACCACCGTATTAGGAGGCCTCGATTGCGGTTCATCCAGGAATGTGCAGCTTCGACAACCCAGCGACGAGCCCGCCAGCCGGGCGTCTTGATCTTGTTCTGGATCTCCTCTTGGCCTCAACTGCGATTTCGACGATTCCCGGTGCGCGCCTTGCGTACGCCGGCAATCTCGCAAATTTCGGGGTGAACCGCGCCGGTGCGCACGCGCTCAGAGCGACCGGCGGCGTACCTGGATTCGGGCTGGGACAGTCGGCCTCGATGGCGATGAGCAACGATGGCTGTGGGTGTTGATTGATTTTTCGATCACGTGAACAATCCGTACTTTTCGGGATCGTCTGTGCGCTCGCGACTTCGTATTGGATCGTTTTCACCGTTAGAGGATTGCTTTGGCATGTCAGCGTTCCTGAAGCGTTGTATGGGATAGTGCTGGGTCTGTCCGACAAAGCGCGCCTTTGCCCGACAAGGCGTTCGCCTTGGGACACCAGCTCATAAACGTCGCAAAGGGTCGGCATCCAGCAGGCCAGTGAGACATACGAACACTGAAGGCGACATTGACCTGCCCCGGCCTTCGTGAATGTCGGGGTACCTCAAGCATCTAAAGTGCACGCCGCATGTTTGACGCACTCTCAGAACGGCTCCAAGAGACACTTTCCGACGTCCGCGCCCGCGGCAAGCTCAGCGAGGACGACGTCAACAAGGCGATGCGCGACATCCGCCTTGCGCTGCTCGAGGCCGACGTCAACTTCAAAGTCGTCAAGGAGTTCACCGCCCGTGTGAAGGCACGCGCCCTCGGGGCTGATGTTCTCGAGTCGCTGAACCCCGGCCAGCAGGTCGTAAAGATCGTCGATCAAGAGCTGACTGCCCTGATGGGCGAATCCAGTCGCGAAATCGTCTTCGCGCAGAGCTCTCCCACGGTCATCCTGATGGCCGGCCTCCAGGGTTCCGGTAAGACCACCAACTGTGGCAAGCTCGCGCTGATGCTCAAGGGCCAGGGCAAGAAGGTCGGCATCGCGGCCTGCGACGTCTACCGCCCGGCCGCGATCGACCAGCTGAAGGTCGTCGGCGAGCAGGTCGGCGCTCGCGTGTACGAGCAGGGTCAGGGCGACCCGGTGAAGATCGCCAAGTGGGCCGTCCAGGAGTCGGTCCAGAACCTCGATGACGTACTGATCGTCGACACCGCCGGCCGCCTGCACATCGACTCGGATCTGATGGAAGAGCTGGCGAAGATCCGCAAGGAGGTCAAGCCGCACAACGTCCTCCTGGTGGTTGACGCGATGACCGGTCAGGACGCCGTCAACGTCGCCGAGCAGTTCGCAGAGACGGCGAACTTCGACGGCGTGATCATGACCAAGCTCGACGGCGACGCCCGCGGCGGCGCCGCGCTTTCGATCAAGGCCGTGACCGGCAAGCCGATCATGTATGCGTCGGTCGGCGAGAAGCTCGACCAGTTCGAGGTCTTCCACCCGGACCGCATGGCCGACCGGATCCTCGGCATGGGCGACGTGATGACCCTGATCGAGAAGGCCGAGTCGCAGATCGACGAAAGCCAGGCGCTCGACATGGAGCGCAAGATCCGCAAGAACGAGCTGACCTTTGACGACTTCCTCGAACAGATGAAGATGATGCGCAAGATGGGCTCGCTCTCGAGCATCCTCGGGATGATGCCCGGCATCGACAAGAAGGCCCTGAAGAACGTCAACATCGATGAGCGCGAACTCGATCGGATTCAGGCGATCGTTCTGTCGATGACGCCCGAAGAACGCCGCAACCCGAAGATCATCAACGGCAAGCGCCGCGTGCGCATCGCCAACGGCTCAGGAACCAGCGTCCAGCAGGTGAACAAGCTGATCAAGCAGTTCTCCGAGATGAAGAAGATGATGAAGCGGATGACCGGCAAAGGCAAGAAGGGCATGCCCGATATCACTCAGCTCATGGGACAGCGCTGAACGCTTGGTACTCTCCTCCTCGTGGTACGAATCAGACTTACACGAGTAGGCAGCAAGAAGAACCCGATCTGGCGCATCGTGGTGGCGGACAAGCGTTCCCCCCGCGACGGCCGCGTGATTGAGAACGTCGGCACCTACAACCCGCAGACGGACCCTTCAACTGTGACGTTGAAGCAGGACCGCGTCGAGCACTGGATTGCGAAGGGCGCACGCCCGACCGACACGGTGCTCAAGCTGATGAAGACCCAGAGTCTTGACAGCGACGGCAAGCTCGTCGAAGTCAAGTAGTTTCTTTTCGCTGTGAGCGACGAAGTAACTTCTGCTCCGACCGAGGTTGAAGGCCCCCAGATGGAGGACCTTCTCGAAACCTTGGTCAAGGGTCTCGTCGACAAGCCTGAAGAGGTTTCCGTCGAAGGGTTTGACGAGTCGGACGGTTCCGTCACGCTTGAGCTGCGCGTCGCTGAAGACGAGGCCGGCAAGGTCATCGGTCGCGGCGGACGCACGATCAACGCCCTGCGCCAGGTCGTCCGCGCGCACAAGGAAGCCCGCGGCCGCAAGGTCGTCGTCGACCTCGTCGACTAGTCAGGCACTCTCTCTTTTTATGGATCCGCAGGACCGCATCCAGATCGGAGTGGTCGGCAAGCCGCACGGCGTGCGCGGCGGTTTCTACATGGATGGATCGGTCGATTCACCTGCTCTGGTCGCCGGTCTGGAGCTGCACATCGGCGCATCGAGCTTCACGCTCGCGTCGCGCGGCGGGACCGAAAAACGCCCGCTCCTGATCCTCAACGAGATCAGCAGCAAGGAAGCGATTGCCGAGCTTCGCGGCGAGGCGGTTCTCGCGGCGCGCGGCTCTCTCACGCCGCTGAACGAAGGGGAGTGGTTTGCGGACGACCTGATCGGCCTGGTCGTCGTTGATCAGAGTGGTCGCGCGCTCGGCAAGGTCACGCGCATGAACAATCTTCCCTCGGCCGACGTGCTGGAGGTGGTGGCCGACGACGGCACCGAACTGCTGATCCCGATGATCCGCGACGCGATCCTCTCGATCGAGCCTGACGCTGCTGGCGTCACGGTCGATTCCGAGTTTCTGGGCCTAGGCTGATCGGTCATGCAGATCGACGTCGTGACACTTTTCCCCGAGTGGTTTGACTGGTTCCGCGAACAGCGACACATGAAGAACCTCAGCGCCGCCGGTCATTCGCTTGAAACCGTGGACATGCGCGCGACCACCCCGATCTCCAACAACCGTGTCGACGACACGCCGTACGGCGGCGGGGCCGGCATGGTGATCAGGGTCGACGTGGTCGAGGAGGCGCTGCGAGCGCGGTACGCAGTGGACCCGGTAGACCTTGGGAAGCAGCGCCGCGTTGTGGTGCTCTCGCCGACGGGCCGCAGGCTTGATGACGCGATGACCGAGGAGCTGGCGGCCGGCCCGGACATGACGATTCTCTGCGGGCGCTACGAGGGTTTCGACCAGCGCGTGCACGACCACTTCGCCACTGACGTGATCTCGATCGGTGACTACGTGCTCTCCGGCGGAGAGCTTGCGGCGATGGTGCTGATCGACGCAGTCACCCGCAAGCTGCCCGAGGCTCATGGCGATGAGCGAAGCGCCAAGGAAGAGTCCTTCAGCGTCGAGCTTGACGGAGCACCTGAGTACCCGCACTACACGCGCCCCGAGGAATACCGTGGCTGGAAGGTGCCCGACGTGCTGCTTTCTGGACACCACGGCGAGATCGAGCGCTGGCGCCGTGAACAGAGCGAATCGCGCCGGGAAGCGTTGGAATCTGGGCGAGACCGGCCAAAAGCCGCCGATTAGCTACCATTGACCCCGCGCGAAGCTGTCTTTCGGCTGGCGCGCCGCAGCACGAGCCTTGCTCGTGCCATTTTTTTGCAGCGGACCAGGCCCAGCGCCGGATTCCGCCGTATGAAGTCTTCTCTCACGAACAGGTAATCCCATGAGCACGATTATTGACAAGCTTGAAAAGGCCCAGATCCGGCCAGTTCCGAACTTCGACCCCGGTGACCGCGTACGCGTGCACTTCCAGGTCGTCGAGGGAACCCGCCGTCGTACCCAGGTCTTCGAGGGTGTTGTGATCAAGCGCCAGGGCAGCGGCGCGCGCGAGACCTTCACCGTGCGCAAGCAGTCCTTCGGTGTCGGCGTGGAGCGCACGTTCCCGGTGCACTCGACCAAGATCGAGAAGATCGAGGTCGCGGCCCGCGGCGAAGTGCGTCGCGCCAAGCTCTACTACCTGCGTGACCGTGTCGGTAAGCGTGCGCGCGTTCGTGAGCGCGCCTGGACCCCGCAGGAGCAGCAGCGCCTCGAGCCCGAGCCCGTCGGCGCCTCCGACGCCGAAGGTGCTCAGGAAGAGGCCGAAGTGGTCGCTCCGGAGGTTGTTGAGGAGACCGAAGCAGTAGAGACCGACGCTGTGGCAGCCGAAGAAACAGGGGCTGAGGCGCCCGCCGCCGAGGAAGCTCCGGCCGAAGAAGCCGCCGCACCGGAAGCTGAGGCCACTGAAGAGGCTCCCGCAGACGACGCCCCGGCCGATCAGGCGCCGGCGGACGACGCCGACAAGAGCTAGTTCGGGCCGAACGCCCACCGATGCCTGACTCTGCGGACCCTTCGACGCCCGTCGACGACCGTGGAGGCGACGGCGAGGACCAGAGCGGCAGCGAATCGCTGATCGAGCTCGTCGTGATCGTCGCTGTGGCGGTCGGGCTTGCGCTTCTCATTCAGGCGTTCGTCGTCAAGCCGTACCGCATCCCGAGCCGCTCGATGGTTCCGGAGCTGCAGGTCGGTCAACGAGTACTGGTCAACCGGATCGCCGGGCGTTTCAGCTCGCCCGAGCGCGGCGATGTCGTCGTCTTCCAGCCGCCCGCGGGCGCCGGCGACAACACGTGCGGCGTGAAGGACGGCCAGGAGTACCTGCCGGGCAAGGTCTACGTCTCCGGTGATGACGGCGCCCTCGCCGAGCGGATGGCCTGCCCGCTGGGCACGAAGGGCAAGTACGAGGAGACCTACATCAAGCGAGTCGTCGGAACGCCCGGCGACCAGCTGAAGTTCATTCGCGGCCACGTGTATATCGACGGCAAGAAGCTCATTGAGCCGTACATCAACCCCGGCGGAAGCTGTGACGTGCCCGATGCTGTGTCAAGCGACTGCACGTACTCGCTTGACATCACCATCCCGCCCGACAGCTTCTTCATGATGGGGGACAATCGCGACGCAAGCGATGACAGCAGGTACTGGGGGCCGATCCCGAAAGAGAACGTCATCGGCCCGGCTTTCATGACGTATTGGCCGCCGAAGCGCATCGGACTGCTTTAGTTCCCGCGACGCGACCCTGAATCGATGAGCAATCCAGAGAACCCAGAGCCAGTCGTCGAGACGGGCAAGAAGAAGAAGAAGCAACTGAACCCGGTTGCCGAGACCGTGGTGATCGTCGCCGCCGCGCTGGTTTTCGCTTTTTTGATCCAGTGGCTGCTGGTCAAGCCGTACAAGATTCCGAGCCCGTCGATGGTTCCGACGCTCGAGACCGGCCAGCGCGTGCTGGTCAACCGCATCGAAGGTCGGTTCGGCACGCCCGAGCGGGGTGATGTCGTCGTCTTCCATCCGCCACCGGGAGCAGATGAGCAGCGCTGCGGCATCGAGAACGGCCAGGCTTTCGGCGCGCCTCCCGGCGAGGTCTACCTCGGGGTGCCGGACATTGAGGATCTGCCGACGGCGGACAACCTCTCGTACATGGCCTGCCCGGTTTCCAGCAAGGGGATGCAGGGCCAGGCCTACATCAAGCGCGTGATCGGAATGCCGGGCGACCGGTTCAAGATCATCAAGGGCCATGCATACGTCAATGGCAAGATGCTCGACGAGCCCTACATCAACAAGGTCCAGAGCTGCGACGACCCTGCGAACTTCACGCTTTCCTGCACTTTCTCGCGCGAGTTCACGATCCAGCCGGGGATGTACTTCATGATGGGCGACAATCGCAACAACAGCGACGACAGCCGCTTCTGGGGCCCGATCCCCAAGGAGAGCATGGTCGGCGAGGCCTTCGCCACCTACTGGCCGCCCAGCCGCATCGGCGGCCTCTAGCACCGCTGCCGCCGATCCGGCGGTTAGCTTGAACAACCAATGGCGAGTTCTGCGTTGATCGAGTTTGACCAAGTGCGCGGAACGCGTGTCGCTGGTGCCGACGAGGCCGGCCGCGGGTGCCTGGCGGGGCCAATTGTCGCCGCAGGCGTCGCCTTCGACTACGAGTCGATCAGCGGCGAAGACCTCTCCACACTCGCCGCGCTGAATGACTCAAAGAAGCTTTCTGCCGATCGTCGTGAGCAGCTCTTCGGCGAGATCACAAGGATCGCGTCCGCTGTGGCGCTGATTTCGCGCTCGGCGACCTACATCGATCAGATGGGGTTGCACCGCACGAACTTGCACTGCCTGGGCTCTGGATTGGCACGGGTCAACGCTGCGGACACCGTCCTGCTCAGCGACGGCTACATGCCCTTCGGGCTTGAGGATCCGTGTGAAGCCGTCGTCAAGGGCGACGCCACGAGCGCCGCGATTGCCGCAGCGTCGATCATCGCCAAGGTCTCGCGCGACCGGTTCATGAATCAGGTCGCCGCCGAGTACCCGGAGTATGGGTTTGAGCAGCACGTCGGTTACGCCACGCCGGTCCACCGCGAGGCAATCGTCGAGTTCGGCCCGACGCCGATCCACCGGCGCTCGTTCGCGTCGACGGCATACGAGCAGTTCCAGCTCGTCGCCTGACGCGCGCCGCGCCTCCATCAGAACGCATCCTCGAGGTGTTCGATTGCGAGCACTTCGTGCTGACGTGAGAGCGTCACGGCGAATGCGTCGAATCGGAACTGGTTGATCTGTCGGTCCAACGGGGTGGAAAGCCGCCGGATCTCGTCGCCGAGCCAACGCCGTGCGAGGCTGCGGATCTGATCCTGTTTGCGCCGATCGATTGATTCGAAGGGCGAGTACGAAGTTGTTGCGTTCGCCCTGCGTGCGATCAGTGTTTTCACCTCGGCGAATACAAGGGTACTCCCGTCGATCGCGATCAGGTCAAGCTCGCCCTCTCGCCAACGCACGTTGTGATCGACTATCTGCCAGTTGAGCATGGTCGCGTGATCGCGGACGGCAAGTTCGCCAGCGGCGCCGACAGATGAGCGCGGATCTGGTTTCGTGGTCTGATTCATACGGCGATGATGCGCCGATCGGTGTTGCGTTTCAAGACCCAAAAGCAACAATTGGCACGCGAGTTTCAAACAATTCAGGTCGCGCGCAAATCTTTCGAATGCCGTCGCGAAATTGGTCCAATTGGGTCTTGAACCGTTACGCGCCGCCGGGCAGTCTGCTCGGCATGCTCGCCAAAGCAACGACATATGCGATCAATGGCGTTTCCGCCCGTCGCGTGACCGTCGAAGCCGACATCCGCAGCGGACTCCCCGCGTTTTCGATGGTGGGGCTTCCCGACGCCGCCGTGCGAGAGTCGCGCGAACGGGTTCGCGCCGCGCTGCTGAACGAAGGGTTCGAGTTCCCGCAGCGGCGAATCACCGTCAATCTTGCGCCGGCGGAACTGCAGAAGGCAGGCCCGTCGTTTGACCTGGCGATCGCCTTCGCGATCCTCGCCGCGAGCGGACAGATCGAGGCCGGGCTCTTCGGCCGCGCAGCGCTGATCGGCGAGCTCTCACTGGACGGCGCGGTCCAGCCCGTACGCGGGGCTCTGGCAGTCGCTGAGGCAGCGAGCAGGGATGACATCACCACGCTCGTTGTGCCGCGGGCAAACGCGCGTGAGGCGGCTTTGGTCGCGCGTGAGCCGGTCGCACCCGTCCGCCGCCTTTCAGACCTGGGCGATGTCGGGGATGGAAAGTGGGAGTCGATCCCCGAGGACCCCGAGACGGTGGTCGAACAGGCGGTCGGCCCGGACCTGAAGGACCTGCGCGGACATCAGTTCAGCCAGCGCGCCCTGGAGATCGCTGCCGCAGGCGGACACCACGTCCTCTTCAAGGGGCCGCCCGGCTGCGGCAAGACGATGCTCGCTCGGCGCCTGCCCTCAATCCTCCCACCGATGTCACGCCGAGAGGCGATCGAGGTCACGCGGATGCAGAGCATCGCCGGGAACCTGCGAATCGACGGGCTCGCAGAGCAGCGCCCGTTTCGCGCGCCGCATCACACGATCAGCGCGTCGGGACTTACGGGGGGCGGGCCGTCGCCGATGCCCGGCGAGGTCACGCTCGCAAGCAACGGCGTCCTCTTCCTTGATGAACTGGCAGAGTTTTCGACGCGAACCCTCGAGTCCTTGCGCGAGCCGCTGGAGGCCGGCTCAATCGCGGTGACGCGAGGTCAGCGCACCCACATCTATCCCGCGCGATTCATGCTCGTCGCAGCCACCAACCCGTGTCCGTGTGGGGCTGGGGGAAACAGCTGTCGCTGCAGCGCGGTCGAGGTTGCGCGCTACGAGCGCCGGCTTTCGGGCCCGCTCCTCGACCGTTTCGACATGCACTGCCGCGTTGACCGGCCTACTCCCGCCGAGGTCGAGGCGGGGCCGGTCACTGAGTCCGCTCCCGTGCGCGAACGAGTGGAGAAGGCGCGTGAACGTCAGGCGGCGCGCTTTGAAGGGACCGAGATTCACTGCAACGGTCAGCTCGACGGTGCCGAGTCGCGACGCATGCTCAAGCCACCTGACGCGGTGCGCGACCTGCTCAATGAGGCTTACCGCCGCAAGTCCCTCTCGCTGCGCGGATACGACCGCTCGCTGCGTGTCGCCCGTACGATCGCAGATCTCGACGACCGCGATGAGGTCAACGAAGGGGACATGGCCGAAGCGCTTTCCTTCAGGGCGATCGATCTTGGCGGCGGAGCATGAGTGCGTGCGCCGCCTGTCTTCATGCCTCGATGCTGCGCAGCGAGGGCCTTACGCTCGCTGAACGGTCGTCCTCGGGCACGGCCAACGCAGCACGTCTCCTGAAGATGGATCCCAGGGACATGCTCATCGAGCTCCGGACGAGTCAGCCCGAGATCGAAGAGTCTCTGGCGCGCGCGGTCGACGAGATCCTCGAGGGCACGCTCGAGATGGATGACTTCTGGTGCGTCTGCAGGCACGAACCCGAATACCCGGGACGGCTGCACATGTTTGAGCGGGCGTCAGATGTGCCAGCGGTGATCTACGGAGTTGGTCGCAAAGCGCTGTTCGACGAGTTGACGACCGAGAATGGCGTGGCGATCGTCGGCGCACGGCGCGCTTCGGCCTATGGGCGCGAGGTCGCGTATTCGCTCGGCAACGAGGCGGCTGCCACTGGACTGATCGTCGTGAGCGGCATGGCGCTGGGCGTGGACGGCGCTGCGCACCGCGGTGCACTCCAGGCCGGTGGTAGAACCATCGCGGTTCTCGCGGGCGGGCCGGAGACGGCATACCCACGCTCCCATCGATTGCTCCACGAGCAGGTCCGAGCCGCAGGTTGCGTCGTCTCCGAGAATCCGCCGGGGTCCCAGGCTCAGCGTTGGGCATTCGTCGCGCGCAACCGGATCATCGCCGCGATGGCGAACATGACGATCTTCGTCGAGGGAGCTGAAGAATCAGGGGCGAAGTACACGGTGGAATTCGCAGATGATCTTGGCACCAGAATTGGTGCCGTGCCCGGTCCGATCACCGGCCCGATGAGCGTCGGACCGAACAAGCTGCTCTCGGTCGAGGGCGTCCAGGTGGTGCGCGGGATCGCCGACGTGACCGGAGAGATGGCGGTCGCACTGGACCCGCCACGACTCCCGGGGTTTGATCAGGGCGGGGGCGACGACTTCGCCGAGGAGATCCTCGGCCTGATCGCCGCCGGAGATCGAACGCCTCGGGAGCTGGCGCAGTCGCTTCCCGGTCGCGCTCCGCGAGAGATTTCGCGCGCGCTCGGCCAGCTTGAGTTGCTCGGGATGATCGAGCGCGAGCCCTCAGGCGAGTATCTGCGGCGTCGCTGAGTCGGACTAACATCGCCCGCTATGACCCCTGACTACGACATCCGCCAGAACAGCCGTGAACTGCTCGACGGCCCGGACCGCGCCGCCGCACGCGCGTACCTCAAAGGCATCGGCTTCGATGACGAGGCGCTCGCCAAGCCGATCATCGGTGTGGCCAATACATGGACCGAGACGATGCCGTGCAACTTCCACCTACGCGCCGTCTCCGCCGCGATCAAGGAAGGCATCCGCGCGGCTGGCGCCACGCCGATGGAGTTCAACACCGTCGCAATCTCTGACGGAATCACGATGGGGCATGAGGGCATGCGCACCTCGCTGGTCAGCCGCGAAGTGATCGCTGACAGCATCGAACTCGTCAGCCGCGGACACGCCTTCGACGGCGTGATCGCGATCTCTGGTTGCGACAAGACAATCCCTGGCACGGTGATGGCGCTCGCGCGACTGAACCTTCCTTCGGTGATGCTCTACGGCGGATCCATTCTCCCGGGCAGCCTGCACGACCAAGACATCTCAATCCAGGATGTCTTTGAAGCCGTCGGCGCCCACGCCGCCGGCACGATCACCGATGAAGAGTTGCTCGAGATCGAGAACAACGCCTCGCCGGGCGCCGGCGCCTGCGGCGGTCAGTTCACCGCCAACACGATGGCGATGGCCTTCGAGGTCATGGGAATCTCTCCGGCAGGAAGCGCGATGGTCCCGGCCGAGGCCGGCGCGCGCAAGCAGGTCGCCGAAGAGGCCGGTCGTCTGGTCGTCGACGTGCTCAAGCGCGGCCTGAAGGCCCGCGACGTGATCACCAAGGAATCGATCCAGAACGCGATCGCCGCAGTCTGCATGAGTGGCGGCTCGACCAACGCCGTTCTGCACCTCCTCGCGCTCGCCTACGAAGCCGACATCGACCTGAAGATCGAAGAGTTCGACGTGATCAGCGCAAAGACGCCGCTGACCGCCGACCTCAAACCCGGCGGCAAGTACCTGGCCAAGGACTTCTGGGAGGCCGGCGGAGTCCCCGTCGTCGCCAAGCGCCTGCTCGAAGCCGGTCTGCTCAACGAGTCAGCGATCCGCGTCGAAGGCGACACGGTCGCCGATTACGCCAAGCACGCAGTCGAAACAGAAGGCCAGCAGGTGGTGCGTCCACTCACCAGTCCGCTCAAGCCCACGGGCGGCATCGCCATCCTCAAGGGCAATCTCGCCCCGGAAGGCTGCGTCGTCAAGCTCGCCGGTCACGAGCGCGTCTTCGCCGAGGGCCCCGCCCGGGTCTTCGAGAACGAGAAAGAATGCTTCGCCGCCGTCGAGGCCAGCGACATCAAGCCCGGCGACATTGTCGTGATCCGCAACGAGGGTCCCTCCGGCGGCCCTGGCATGCGCGAGATGCTCCAGGTCACGGCCGCGCTGATCGGCGAAGGCCTCGGCGATTCAGTCGCGCTGCTCACCGACGGCCGCTTCTCAGGCGCCACCCACGGATTCATGGCCGGCCACGTCGCGCCGGAGGCCGCAAAGGGTGGACCGATCGCCGCCGTGCAGGAGGGCGACACGATCGTGATCGATGTCGCCAATCGCGAGCTCAACGTCCTGCTCTCCGACGAAGAGATCGCCCAGCGCATCGCCGACTACAAGTCTCCGCCGCCGCTCTACACCCGCGGCGTCCTGGGCAAGTATGCCGCCCATGTCACCAGCGCCTCGCAGGGCGCGGTAACCAGCTAGAAGTCACGTGAGCAGAAACTCAGACGCGGTGCGATCGAACCACTCCGGGTGCTCGACCATCGCGACGTGGCCCGTGTCGCGCAGCAGGATCCGCTCGGCGTGGGGCATCTGCTCGCCGAAGTGCAAGACGTCATTTGACGTGATCACGCCGTCGCGGCGGCCCCAGACGAACAACGTAGGTTGCTTGATCTCGGCCAGCCGATCGCGAAAGTCGTGCGCGAGGATCGCGCGAAGCGCGGGGGCGAAGCCCGGACTGCTTGATCCGCTGAGCAGCTCGTAGGCAGTTTCCCCGGAAAGCCTCTCCGGGTGGGCGACGATCCCGCGCAGAGCGCGCCCCCGCAACCTCGGTCGCCGCACGATCATCTCGCGTTGCGAACCGACTCGGCCAAAGATGAGTCCGGCGAGTCCCGCCACCTGCCCGATCGCCGGCGGCAGCGAGCTGGTCGACCAACCTGCCGGCGAAACCAACACCAGCCGCTCGACCCGCGATGGGTGGTCCAGCGCCAGCTGCAGCGAAGTCATGCCGCCCATCGAGTTGCCGACCACGAACGCGCTCGCAACCTCCAGATGATCGAGCAGCCCAGCGACGCAGTCGGCGTATCCCGGAATCGAGATCGCCTCGGCCGGCATCTGCGACCCGCCAAAGCCGGGCAGGTCAAGCGCTACGACACGGAAGCGCTCAGACAGCCCGATCACGTTCGCGAGCCAGTTCTGCCAGCAGCCGGCCAGACCGTGCACGAGCATGACCGTCGGCTTGGCGGCATCGCCGTAGTCGAGGTAGTTCACTTCGCGGCCGTCGATCATCGCCGTGCGCAGGTGCTCAGACCAGTCGATCTTCAGCCACTGGGCCGGATTGACCGGGCCGTAGGTCGGCAGCTCGATCGTCAGTGCCTCGCGCGGATCGATCTCAGAGTCGACGGCCATGCGCAGTGAGAGTTAAGCCGCGTAGCCCCAGCGCTCGAGCACCGGGATTTCGTGGATCTGTGGTGGCTGCAGGTGATCCCACAGAATTCCGTTGTCGCGCGGGTACTCGCCCTCGACCTCGATCACCGCGCGTGGCGTGGCGAGCAGGTCGACGGGAATGTCGTGGGCAGTCACGAGCAAGTTCTCGCGCAGAATCTGGATCGGGTGCACGGTTGTGCAGACGGGGACGTCGTTGTCGACCTTGCCCGTCTCGTAGAGCAGCGCGTACTCGAGATCCGAGAAACCAGAACCCTTGCCGATGCGCGCGCCCTTCAGGTTTACGGCTACGGCGCCGGTGAGCACGAGGTCGAGCTTTGGCACCTGTTCGAGATCAAGGACCTCGCCGTGCTTCAGGGCGCCCTTGATGGTCGCCGACTCGCGGATCTGATCCTTGGTCAACTTTTTCGGGTTCAACAGGCGAAAGGGGTGTTCTTCGCGCAGGCGCGGAACGGCCATCACCAACGCCTTGCCCGATTCGAGCGCAAGCCGGCGCACGTGGGTCTGAGGAGAATCCGGATTGACCTTCAGTACTTCCGCGTCCTGCCAGTAATGGTGTCGCGTCAGGCGCTCAGCTGCCATCTTCGCGCCCGCGAAGTTCGGAATTCGTCCTTCGGCGCCGGGGAACCGGGAAACACCCTGGTGATCCATCGCACGCCAGACATCGTTTCGTACATCTTCCTTGGAACGCATCGGGGAGAATCTAGTTGCTGATCCGGCTAACTGCTCGCGCACGTAGATTATCTGTTGCAATTCCACGCCCGCAAAACCCGAGTCGGTTCGTCGATTGTCGAACATATGAAGAGATGAACAGGAATCGCTGGATCATGATCGCGGCTGGTGCCGTGCTCCTGCTTGTTCTGGGTGCTTTCGCATTCAACAAGACGCAGGAGGACAAGATCGCCCAGGGCGTCTCGATCGGCGGCATCGACGTTTCCGGTCTCACGCGCGAAGAGGCCAACGCGAAACTCGAAACTGAGATCCAGGATGTTGTCCAGACGCCGCTCGTGGTCGTCTACCGCGGCGACCGTCGCACGCTCAAACCGACGAAGTCGAAGGTCGGCGTCGACGTGCCGGGAATGGTCAACAAAGCAGTCGCCCAGAGCAACGAAGGATTCTTCATGGCCAACGCCGCGAAAACCGTGGCCGGCGCGGACCGCAACATCGTAATTCCGACCGAGATCAGCTACTCCCGGCCCGCAGTGCGCCGGTTCGTGCGCAGCGTACACAAGAGCTTTGACCGTGCGCCGAAGGACGCCTCGGTGACATACTCGGCGCGAAGCATCGGTGAGGTCGACGCTCAGCCCGGTGTTTCCGTTCGTTCAGCGGCGCTCACGGACGCGATCGTGGAGCGCCTCGAGAACCCGACCCAGCCGCGCATGGTGCGCGCGCCGATGAAGAAGACCAGGGCAGACGTGACGAAGTCCCAGCTCGCAAAGAAATACCCGACGATCGTGCTCGTCGACCGCAGCGGTTTCAGGCTTCGCCTCTACCAGAAACTCAAACTCGTGAGGACCTACAAGATCGCCGTCGGCGCGGCCGGCAACGACACGCCCACCGGGCTCTACACGATCAACGATCGCCAGGTCAACCCGACGTGGAACGTCCCCAACAGCGACTGGGCGGGGGACCTCGCGGGCAAGTCGATCCCGCCGGGGCCGGGCAACCCACTGATCGCACGCTGGCTCGGTATTTACGACGGCGTCGGGATCCACGGCACTCCTGACATCAGCTCACTCGGTTCCGCCGCGTCGCACGGGTGCATCCGCATGGACCCGAAAGACGTGATCGCTCTGTATCCCAAGGTGCCGATCGGCACGCCGGTGTACATCGCATGACACTGGTCGCCGATGCTCCGGCTGTCTCAGACGCCTGGGAGTTCGACCTCGATCGCTTTGACCTTGCACTACGCCGCCGCGGGCTCTCTGACGCGACGCGCAGGGCCTACGGCTCTGACATCACCCAGCTGGCCGTCTGGGCCAGTGAGCGCGAGCTGGGCGCTACGCAACTCGACCTGAAGGCGCTTCGTCGCTTCGCGCAGCAGATGAGTTCTGAGGGCCTCGCGGCATCGAGTCTCGCCCGCAAGCTTGCGAGCATCCGCTCCTTCTACGACACGCTGCTCGAACGCGGAGAGGTCCCACAGAACGTCGCCGAGCTGATCACCAGCCCGAAGCAGTCGCGCGACCTGCCGCGCGTGCTCAACGCCAGCGAAATCGTCCGCCTGCTCGAAGGCATTCCGACCTCCACGCCCCTTCAGATGCGCGACAGCGCGATGTTCGAGTTGACCTACGCGTGTGGGCTGAGAGCTGGTGAACTGATCCAACTGGTTCTCTCGTCCGTAGATCTTGACGAGGAACAGGTACGCGTAGAGGGGAAGGGTGGCCGCACTCGCATTGTGCCCGTAGGTGAGCATGCGGCGCGATCTTTGAGGCGCTATCTCGACCGTGGTAGGCCCCAGCTTCTAGGGGCTGGAACCGACCGGCAGACCACGTGCCTGTTCCTCACCAAGTCTGGCCACGGCCTTGCGGCCAGCGACGTCAGGCGCCGTCTGGAGATCTGCCTTCGCGGCGCGGGCGTCGCGGCCGGAATCTCGCCGCACAGCCTGCGGCACAGTTTTGCAACGCATCTACTCAACGGTGGTGCAGATTTACGTTCGGTGCAGGAACTTTTGGGCCACCGTTCAATATCAGCCACACAGATTTACACTCGGGTAGAGTCTGCTCGACTGCGTGTGCAGTACGGAAAAGCACACCCGAGGGCGTGACCAGATCGAAATGAGCACTGAGGCACAAAGTCAACCAGCAAAGCCCGCGCGTTCGGGCCGCAGCCGCCGAATCGGCGGCGAGTTCGGCGACGTCGAACTTCGCGATCTCTGGAGGAAGTACAAAGCCGACGGGGACCGTCACGCCCGCGAGCGCCTGGTGCTTGCCTACTCGCCGCTCGTCAAGTACGTCGCGGGCAAGATGGGTTCCGGCCTGCCGAGCTACGTCGACGACGCCGACCTCATCTCGTACGGCCTGACCGGACTGATCAGCGCGATCGAGCGCTTCGAGCCGTCCCGCGAGATCAAGTTCGAGACGTACGCCATGAGCCGCATAAAGGGTTCGATCATCGATGAGCTTCGCTCGATGGACTGGGTGCCGCGTTCGGTCCGGATGCGCGCCCGCGAGTTCGAGCGCGCCAACGCGAAACTCGAACACAAATTTCACCGCGCCCCGACAGACCAGGAGCTCGCGGACGAGCTCGGGGTCACGCCAGAAGAACTACAGGATCACATTCAGCAGATCTCCAACAGCGCAGTCATCGCGCTCGACGAGTTGTGGTCTGTCTCTGACTCTTCCGGCGGGCAGGTCTCGCTGCTTGACACGATCGAAGACCCGAACGCCGCCGATCCGGAGCGCTCCTTCGACGCCGTGAACGTCAAGGAGCAGATCGCAGAAGCGATCAGCCGCCTGCCGGAGCGCGAGAAGCTCGTGGTCGCGCTCTACTACTACGAGAACCTCACGCTCCGCGAGATCGGCGAAGTGCTCGGTGTCACCGAGTCCCGCGTTTCGCAGCTGCACACCAAGGCTGTACTCAGGCTCAAGTCTCGCCTGCAGGACGACAGCGACCTCTAGGTCGCAGCCCTTTTGGCGACGATCACTCCTGTGTCCCACCCGGGCGTGGAGATCGGTGGCCCTTCTGCAGCCTGCTGCGCGCCCCGAAGCGAAACACCCGCAGGCCTCCGGCGAGCCGCGATCCCACCGCGCCGCCGGCGACGAGCGGAAGCCATTAGAGCTCAACAGCGGTCGCGAGATTCACGCTACCGGCGCCCGGCCCACTAATTTCTCTGCATATGGCCGTCAAAGAAGTCCGCCCCCATCTTGATCCAGAGAGTTGTTCGATCTGTGGACGACGTCTGCTCCAGGGCGAGCAGGTGAACTACTACGTCGCCCCGGATTCCAGTCGTCGCGTCGTCTGCGAGCTCTGCGTGCCGCGTGCTGAGCGAGTGCGCTGGGCGCGCGAGCGAGAGGGCGAGGAGATCGTCCAGCTTCGTCCCGCCCGCAGCGAGCGCGCGGGCATGATGCGCCGTGTCGCTGACTTCTTCGGCGCGACTGAACCCGCCGAGGAGGACGACTTCGCAGGTGGGTCCGCGCGGCCCGAGCAGGAGCACCGTCGTCGTACGCGTGCCGAGCGGCGCACTGCGCGGAAGGAGCCGCCAGCAATCGAGTCCAAGCCGCGCGACGTGCTGGCTGTGCCCACGGGCCCGGAGTCACGCCTTGAGCGCGGCCTTGAGCTCTTCAACTTGTCGCAGTTCCCGCGTACGATTGCCGGCCTTTCACGTTCGCTGGGCGATCCGCAGGTGTCCGCGATCAACGCGGTTGACGGTACGGCTGTGGACATCTGGGTCGGCTGGGATCTGGCCTGGTACGCGTACCGCGTCACGCTCGGCGACCCGACAGAGCCCGTCGAACAGTCGGGGCGCGGCAATGACATCGACGAGCTCGCAGGCGAGGTGCATGATTGGAACGCCGGCGCTGACGGCTACGGCCGCCTCTTCCTGCTGGGTTCCGGGGAAACATCCGACCTGCCCGCAGGCGAGAATCCCGCTCCATGAAACTCGTGATTCACGTTGACGGAGGCTCGCGGGGCAATCCGGGGCCTGCGGCAGTCGCGGCCGTGCTCAGCACTCCCGACGGCGAAGTTGTTGCCGACGCGAAGGAAACCATCGGCATCGCCTCAAACAACGTCGCCGAGTACAAGGCGCTGCTGCTCGGTCTTCAGCGTGCCCGCGAACTGGGAGCCTCTGAAGTCGAGGTCGTCAACGACTCCGAGCTGATCCAGAAGCAGATCAACGGGCAGTACAAGGTCAAGCACCCGGACATGAGACCGCTCTATGTGGAATCGATCTCCGCGCTCGCTGAGTTTGACTCCTGGCTCGTTCGTTCTGTGCCGCGCGCGCAGAACAAAGATGCTGATGCGCTCGTGAACCAAGCGCTCGACGCTGCGGCGCTCTAGACCGGGCCCTCAGCGCGTACGGCGCCAGGCGCGTACGTAGTCGACCTGCATCGTGCTGCGGTCGGCCGGCCTGAAACCGGCTCCGACCGCGAGCTGGATGATCGGAGACATCGGCAGGTGCGGGATCTGCGACTGCACGCTGAACTGTGGCACGGGGTTGCAGTCGATGTAGAACTGAACCCCGCGCTTGGTCCAGAGCACCCCGTAGGTGTGCCAGGTGCCGACGTAGTGGTCGAAGTCCGAGACCTGCAGCCGCTGGCTGAAGAAATCCTCCTTCTTCCGACCGGGGACCGGCCAGTGGACCGTCGAGTACGGGATCACCTGCTTCGACGTGTCGAAAAACTCGATGATGTCGATCTCTGGAGGCCACGAGTTGTTGTCTGGCATGATCCAGAAGGTCGGCCAGCAGCCGAGGAAGTAGTGCGAAGATCACGATCACGAGCGAACTCGTGCGCATGCCTGTTGCTGAGGCCGGCGTTTGGTGTCCCCGGGCCGAGAGCTGGACGAATCAAAACGTTCTGGAAAAAGCGGATGAAGGGACTCGAACCCTCGACCTTCTGCATGGCAAGCAGACGCTCTAGCCAACTGAGCTACATCCGCGAGGTTGGGGGGATTGTAGCCACAGGCTCGGCTGCGCGCCGGAGGTGCCGCTGATCTTTCAACTAACCTTGCGCTCTAGCGCGAGGGAGCACGCGACAAACCTGGCGACGTGGCGGAATGGCTACGCAGCGGCCTGCAAAGCCGTTTACACCGGTTCGATTCCGGTCGTCGCCTTTCAAGGCAGTCGCCCTCGTTGCCGATCTCGCTGAGAATGCCACTCAGGTTCTCAAACGCCCGGTCGCTGGCGGCTTTCTGCGCAACGATCGCGTTCTCGTTGCTGGCAGTAGCTCCGGGCGCAGCCAAGGCGCAGACGCCAGTTCAGATCTGGGTGTCGCCGAACGGCAACGATGAAGGTGTCGGGTCAAAGAGCGACCCGTTCCGCACGCTCGAGCGGGCGCGCAATCTGGTCCGCGCGAGGCTGAAGACGCGCGACGCAGACATGATCGTCAATCTCCTCGACGGCAACTATCGCCTGAAGAAAACCTTCTGGCTTGACGCGCGCGACTCGGGCCGCGCCGGTCGCAGCGTCACGTATCGCGCTGCTCCAGACGCAAAACCGCGAATCAGCGGTGCCTTCAAGGCCGAGAACTGGACGTTGATCAACGGGGATCTCAACATCTACCGCGCAAAGGTTCCGGTCGGCACGCAGACTCGGCAGCTCTACGTCAACGGTAGGCGTGCACTACGCGCTCGGGGCCAGTCGTATCCCAACGGATTCGTCCGCACGACCGACGGCTTCCAGGCACCGGACTCCACGATGTCGACGTGGGGAAATCAATCAGACATCGAGGCCGTCACCCTCACGCAGTGGAAGATGATGCGCTGCCCGCTCGCATCGATAAGTGGTCAGCAACTGACAATGCAGCAGCCCTGCTGGAACAACGTCAACGTCTTTCCGTATCTCTGGTCATTCCAGACGATCGTTCGCTTCGAGAATGCCTACGAGTTGCTCGACAGCGCGGGTGAGTGGTATCTCGACAAGACCGAGGGGTGGCTCTATTACATCCCGCGGGTCGGCGAGGAACTCGCGACGGCAGACGTCGAAGTGCCGGTCGTGGAAGCGCTGATCTCTGGTCGGGGCTCCGTCACAGCGCCGATCTCCAACATCAACTTTCGTGGCATCTCGTTTGAGTACGGCACCTGGCTCAACCCGAGCGGACCCAACGGCTACGCCGCCGACCAGAGCGGATTCCATCTGAACGGCGGAGGTCACGTCGCGAACGTGATCGGCCATGACCCGAACACCGCACGCACGCCCGGAAACGTGCGCTTCACGTTGGCGCGAAGGATCAACTTCACCGGAAACGACTTCCGCCGCCTTGGCGGCGTCGGGCTTGATTTTGCCACCGGAAGCCAGAACATCTCGATCATCGGTAATCGCTTTGAAGACATCTCGGCCGCCGGCGTGCAGCTCGGCGGGGTGGATACGATCGACCACCACCCGACGGTCGCCAGCCAGAAGACCAAGGACAACAAGATCTCGAACAACCTGATCACGCGAATCGGCCTGGAGTTCCAGGACGCGCCGGGAATCTTCATCGGCTTCACGACGCGCTCGACGGTTCGGAACAACGAGATCAGCTACGTGCCCTGGTCGGGCATCGCGATCGGCTGGGGGTGGGGCCTGCTCGATCCGGGCGGCTTCCTCGGGCTGCCCGGCGCCGTGCCGGGTCAGTGGGGCAACTACACGACGCCGACCGCCAGCAGCGGCAACCGCATTCTGAGCAACCGCATCAAGCGATTCCTGAATGTCCTCTGGGACGGTGGCGCCATCTACACGCAGGGCCAGCAGGGCGCGACTGCCGCCGACGGCGAACTGATCGCCGGCAACGTTGCATCCGAGAAGCGCCGGCTCGCCGGTGGAAACACTTTTTACACGGATGGCGGCAGTCGCTATGTGACGCTTGAGAACAATGTCTCGTTGAGCAACAAGCCGGGGATCACGGACTTCGGTCCCTGTGATCTGACTGACTCACTCGTGCTCTGCTGGGTGATGCTTCCCTATGGGAGCGACCGCGGCGGCTGCAGGCCCTACGGCGACATCACCTACATCGAGAACTTCTGGCAGTTCCCGCGGCCCTACTGGGATGCCTGCCCGTACGAGGGTCATCCCGTCAACGTCGTCGACCAGAACAACACCGTCGTGACCGGTCCGAGCGCCATCTCGCAGCAGCTTCTGGCGAAGGCCGGCCGGCAGGGCAGGTACAAACGTCACGTCGGCGCGCAACAGTTAAAGAAAGAGAGGCCCCGGAGGGCCCCTCTTCACTAGAACGTTCCACCAACCGCAATCGCTGGGTTGATCCGTTGGTTCTATGTCTATTTTTATCGTCGAGACCGTGGAATCCTTTACGGCTTCCTCGACATACATAAAAACACCGGCAAGGGGATTTGGTTGCGCTATTTGATCACTGGTGGTTCTGGGTATCTTGGCTCCCGCGTGCTCGAGCAGCTCGCTGCGCTGAGCAACACTGAGCTGATCGTCAACGCCGACGTCGCCGTGCCGCAGTTCCGGCCGCCGAACAGCAGCTTCCGCCAGATCGACATCCGCGACGGCGACGCGATCTCCACGGCGATCGCCGAGGAGCGCCCCGACGTGCTGATCCACATGGCCTTCGTGCTCGATCCCACGCGCGACGAGCCCGAGATGTACGAGGTCAACGTAAACGGCACGTTCAACGTGCTCGCCGCGGCGGCGGCGCAGGGCGTGGACCGCGTCTACGTCACGACCGCGACGATGGCCTACGGCGCCTGGGCCAACAACCCCGTCCCGATCACCGAGGCCCAGCCCGTCCACGGCCACGCCCGCTACGTCTACGCAAGGCACGCCGCCGAGGCCGACCGGATCGCGCAGCTCTGGGCGACGCTCCACCGCCAGCGCCTGATGACGATCATCCGACCGTGCACGATCTACGGACCCGGCGCAGACAACCACCTCGTGCGCATGTGGGAGTCACAGGCGTTCTTCCCGGACTTCGGCACCGGCGATCAGCCCACACAGTTCCTGCACATCGACGACGCCGTCAGCGGAATCGTCGGCCTGATCGACTCGGCGCATCCGGGCGCGTTCAACCTCACGCCTGATGGAGAGATCACCTGGCACCAGTGCGCGGAGGTTGCAGGGATCGAGGTGCGGCCGGTCCGGGAGGAGTCCTTCACCGGACTCGCCGGTGGCATGTGGCGCCTGAAGACGCCGGGCGTGGAGATCCCACCGTCGTTCGTGGACTTCTTCAAGTACCCGTACCTCGCGACCAATGCGCGACTCAAGAAAGCGGTGCCGGGCTGGCAGCCGCAGCACGCCAGCGCCGAGGTCTTCCGGGCGCAGGTGGCTGCGGGCGCCTAGGTCCTACGAGGTCGGCAGAGCGTCGATCTCACGCTCGATCGCGTTGGCGTCTGCCTTCACTGCCTTCTTCATTTCACGCTTGGCCCGGGTCGTGGCCTTTTCGATCGCTTCCTCGATCGTCGGCTCGCCGATTGCAACGACCGCGGCGTCACCGGCTTGAAGCACGTCCGCGAGTTCTTTGAGGTCACTGCGCGGGATGCCGCCAGAGAGGTGGCCACCGATCGCGCCGATCGCCGCACCGGCAAGCGCGGGCCCGAGGATCGCCGGCGGAAAGATGACGCCGATCGCAGCGCCGACCGCGAAGCCGCCCCAGCCGCCGTGCTGCGTGGGCTTTTCCGTGTGATGCACGATCTTCAACTTTCCGTCTTCAGTTTTTGTCACGACTGCTGCGTCAAAGGTGCCGATCACGTCGAGTGAATGCAGCGCCTTGATGGCGAGGTAGTCGGCTTCGGCTGACTCCAGATCTGAGTACTGGCCGACGTACAGGAAGAGGTCGTCGGTGTTCGCAAGGCTCATGTGTTCTCCAATGGTGGTGGTCGAACCCAACATACAAGCACTCGCCGCCCGGCCGTTCGGCCGCGCTACCCTGATCACCCGCAAGGGCGTTTAGCTCAGTTGGGAGAGCACCAGCTCGACAAGCTGGGGGTCACTGGTTCGAGCCCAGTAACGCCCACTTCCTTGCAGCTTTGGAAACCCGCCCCCGTGGCGGGTTTCTTCGTTTTCTGGACGCTTTTGGAACAACTGGGTACGCGTCCAGAAAAGCGGACATCTGATTGAGGGGACAGCACCCCAAGCGTTCTGGCTAGAACGAATGAACCGGTGTTCGTACTCGCCCCGAATTTGGCGGTACAACAAATACGTCGAGTCCTCCGCATGCGACTCAGACGCATTGGTCCACAGCTCTCTCCGCAAACAACAAGGGGTAACAGGATGTCTCAAATCGATCCACTCGTCTTCGGCGCCGTAGTTCTCGCGCTCGTCGGACTCTCCGTTCTCGCACCGAAGTTCTTCTCGCGCGAAACCGGCCCGACCGCAGACGACGTAGATCTCGACTCGTTGCCCTCGGCGTACGACAAGCGCATCACGGTCCGCGCCTCCGCACCGGCCGCGATGGTGGTCCCGGTTCCCGAGCAGCAGCCCTCCACTCCGCCCGGCGCGCCGCGCGCCGCATCACCGACCCGCCAGCCGGTGGCGAGCTCCGCACCGCCCACCAAGCAGCTGGCGCCGCTGAAACTGCCTGAGTAGGCGGCGGTTTCGCGCGTCCGGCGGGACTGGGGCCCGCCGGACGCGCGATGCAAACCTGCGTCAGCCCGCCGCTCGGTCTTGTGCCGAGGTTTCCGCGCCGGCCGTAGAACACCTGCAATTCTGAAAATCCGCTCTTACGCTGTTTGCACTCGGCTGTACCCGGCTTGAAGCCTGTCAACGCGGATCGGAAGTCCGCGACTCGGCGGCTGCTCAGCAGCCTTGAAACTCGGAAGGATTCATCCCCAGCGCAGATCACCTCGCTTGAAATCATTCTCGCCGGCATCGCGTGACGAAAAGCCGCAGGTCGCCGCCGGCGAGCGCGACGCTTCACCGCTTCCGCACGAACTTCTGCGCGTCTGAGGCCGCGCTCAGCGAGGCTTGAGATAGCCGACGAGCATTTCCCAGAACTGCTCGTAGCTGGCGTCCAGATCAAAGCTGCCCGGGGCGGTCAGCCAGTCGAAGGTGATTCCGCGGATCGAACCGACGATCACTGAGGCGTTTGCGTCCTGGTCGATCGATCGATCGATCTCGCCATCAGCGACGCCCTCGTCCCACCAGTAGCGGCCCTTTTCGCGCCAGCGCTTGTGCACCGCCGCGAATTCGTCCCCGAGGTTGTTGCGAGGGTCGAGCGCTTCGCCCATCAGGCGGTAGAGCAGCAGCAGGTGCCCGGGTTTGGACTTGGCGAGTTCGCAGTGGACGAAGATGATCTCGCGCAGCGCCGCGAGGCCGCGCTTGTCGGCGATTGCGGGAGCGACGACTTTGTGCTCCCACTCGTAGAGGTGTGCCTCGATCACGGCGGTGAGGAGATTCTCCTTCGAGCCGAAGTGATGGTTCACCAGCCCGCGCGAAACACCGGCGCGCTCGCCGATCGCGGCGACACTGCTGTCGTGGTAGCCGCGCTCAGCAAAGAGGGCAGAGGCAGCCTCGATCAGGGCGAGGCGTGCCTCGTCGGCCTGGATCTCCCGCATGTTTCTGGTGACGGCTTCCAATTGCTTCGTGACACGTTACTATCCCGCTTGCTGAACGCTCGACAAGCGAAATAAAAACTTACAGGAGTCATTGATGTCAAAGCAGAAGGGCAACCGCACGTTCGTGATCGGCGTGGGTATGACCAAGTTCGAAAAGCCGGGCTCGAAGGAATGGGACTACCCGGACATGGTTCTGGAGGCAGGCACGAAGGCGCTCGAAGATGCCGGCATCGACTACAAGGAGATCGAGCAGGCGTTCGTCGGCTATTGCTACGGCGACAGCACTGCTGGCCAGCGTGCGATCTATGGACTTGGCCTCACGGGTATTCCGGTCGTCAACGTCAACAACAACTGTTCGACCGGATCGTCGGCGCTCTACATGGCGCGCCAGGCTGTCAAGGGTGGACTCGCGGACTGCGCGATTGCCGTCGGGTTCGAGAAGATGGAAAAGGGTTCGCTGGGGGCAAAATTTCTCGATCGAACGAACCCGATGGACAAGCACGTGATGACGATGATCGAAGGACGCGGCGGCTGGGAAGAGTCACCGCCGGCGCCGCAGATGTTCGGCAACGCCGGACGCGAGCACATGGAGAAGTACGGCTCCAAGCCCGAGCACTACGCGTGGATCGGTTGGAAGAACCACAAGCACTCGGTCAACAACCCGTACGCGCAGTTCCAGGACGAGTACACGCTCGACGAGATCAAAGAAGCCAAGGAGATCCACTCGCCGCTGACCAAGCTGCAGTGCTCGCCGACTTCTGACGGATCCGGCGTTGTGATCGTCGCGAGCGAGAGCTTCGTGGACGAGCACGACCTCTGGGACAACGCCGTCGAGATCGCCGGCCAGGCGATGGTCACTGACATGGAGAGCACCTTCGAAGGCGCATCTTCAATCAACCTCGTCGGCTTTGACATGTCGAAGACGGCTGCCGAGCAGGCCTTGGAAGAGGCGGACCTGACGATCGATGATGTGGACGTCATCGAGCTGCACGACTGCTTCTCTGCCAACGAGCTGATCACGTACGAGGCGCTCGGCATGGCCGAGGTTGGTCACGGTCACGACCTGGTCGACTCTGAGGACACCACGTACGGCGGCAAGTGGGTCGTGAACCCATCGGGCGGATTGATCAGCAAGGGTCACCCGCTGGGCGCGACTGGTCTTGCGCAGTGCAGCGAGTTGGTCTGGCAGATCCGCGGAGACGCCGACAAGCGTCAGGTTGAAGGCGCCAAGGTTGGCCTGCAGCACAACATCGGTCTCGGCGGCGCTGCCGTCGTCACGGTTTACAAGCCGGCCGTCAAGTCAGCGGTTGCCGCATAATGGGCATCGCATTCACGCCTGAGCAAATCGCATTCCGGGACGCGATCGACGAGTTTGCCGCCCGCGAGTGCGGAACGCTCGAACAGCGCCACAAGCTCACGTCCGAGGGCACTGAGCCCACGAACATGGACATCATGAAGAAGCTCGGCGAACTCGGCTGGACCGGAGTCTCGATCGAAGAGGAATACGGCGGAGCTGGCGGCCAGGTCGTCGACCAGGTCATTTTTCTCGAAGGCCTTTCACGCGGAATGATTCCGGCTGCCGGATTCGGCACGACCGCGATCGTCCAGGGCGCCTACCAGCGTCACGGCACCGAGGATCAGAAGAAGAACCTCCTCGGCGGCATCTGCGAGGGCAACGTTGAGGCGATCGTGATGAGCGAGCCGGGCTCCGGCTCGGACGTCGGATCGCTGCAGTGCCGCGCCGAGAAGGTCGACGGCGGCTACGTGATCAACGGCCAGAAGACCTGGTGCTCGAACGCCCAGATCTGCGCCAACATCCTCACGATTGTGCGCACCGACAACTCGGGTTCAAAGCACGAGGGCATCACGATGCTCGGCATCCCCGCCGGCACCGAGGGCATGGAGATCCGCCCGATCCCGACGCTCGCCGGCCCGCATGAGGTCAACGACGTCTTCCTGACCGACTGCTTCGTCCCTGACGAGGCGCTGCTCGGCGAAGAGGGTGGAGGCTGGATGCAGCTGATGACCGGGTTGAACAGCGAGCGCATGATCCTGTCGGCGATGTACTTGGGGATCGCCCAGCGCGCCTTCGACGACACGCTCAAGTACGTCAAAGAGCGCGAGCAGTTCGGTCGCCCGATCGGATCGTTCCAGGCCTTGAAGCACCGAATCGCCGACATGGCAACGGAGCTCGAGTGCCTGCGCCTGCTGATCTACGACATCGCCCAACAGATCGATGCTGACCCGACCCGCGTGTTCGCGAAGGAGGCCTCGATGGCCAAGCTCAAGAGCACCGAAGTCGCGAAGTACATCTCGCTCGAAGGCATGCAGATGATGGGCGGCTACGGCTACGCGCTCGAGTACGACATGGAGAAGCACGTCCGCGCGGGGCTCGTCGGCACGATCTTTGCCGGCACAAGCGAGATTCAGCGCGAGATCATCGGAGCGACGCTGGGGCTCTAGCCCCCGCTGCCTTCAGCCCCCCGCCCGAAGCGACTCCGCTCGGACAAGCGCCATTTGTTCCACACTCGATCCTGCCGGGATCGAGTGTGGAGGATTTCCCGCTCAGCAACGGGAGGGAGAAGTGGCTACTTCTTGATCGAGAAATCGATGGTCTTGGTGGTCATTGTGTTTTGGGCGCTGGTGATGACGATCGTCGCACGGTACTTGCCCTTTTTCAGTGACTTGCCGCCGACTTTGTAGGCGTAGGAGATCTTGTTGGTTCCGGGCACGACATCATCGTTCCACTGGGCGAACTTCGTGTAGCGCCTGCACTTCTTGCCGGTGCGACGCTTGGCCTTGCACTGCTTGCCGACCTTGCGGCCATTGCTGACCTTGAAGAGCGTGGTGGTGGCTTTGCCGGCGATGTCGGAGGTGAAGCTGAAGTTGCCCTTGGAGAGCTTGGGTTTGCTGACCAGGGGAGGGGGACAGGCAACTTGGACGTCTGCGCGCGATGTGCAGAGGTCCTGCGTCTCGTCGCCGAAGGTGTCTCCGTCCGCGTCCGGTTCGATGTCGGCGTTGATCAGCAGCTTCGTGTACGTGGGTGCACCGATCGGCCCGAGGCCGGAGAAGGTGCCGCCGTCAGGCACCGCCGGCGTCCTCACCACATAGCGCGCCGCGTCGACAGTCGTCGCCACAACCGCTGGACCCGCGCCCGCAAGCCCGTTTGCGATCGAATCGATCGCGAAGAAGTTGTCCTTCGCAACGGGAAGGTGTGCTTCGAACGTGAACGATCCTCCGCCCGACGGAATTGATTGAGGCGTTCCTGAGCGCAACGCCGTGTAGAGGCTGGTGAAACCGATGACCCGCGGAGTGAGGATCAGCGACGTTGTCTGACCGTCGCCCACCAAGACGCGCCACCGCGTGATCACGCCTGGCGCTGGGGCGAATCGACCACCCGGGGCCTCGTCGGCTGGGTTGGCGAACGATCCGACCCACAACGTGCAACTCACCGGAACGTTGTCCGTGATGACGTTGCACGGACCCGGCTTGACCGCTGGAGTCCCCGTCAGTGAAGCGCCGATCGTCGTCGCGGCCGACCCTGAGGCAGGAAGCGCGAGCAACAGTCCGACTACGAGCGAAAGCGAGATACACAGTTTTCGGGGCATGCCGACCAGATTACAGTCCCCGCCCGCGGCGGCATAACCTCGCGTCCATGCCCATCACAGTCATCCTCGACGACATCCGCAGCACCTACAACGTCGGTGCGATCGCACGCACGCTCGATGCGATCGGCGGCGGTCGGATCATCTGCTCCGGGATCACGCCCTACCCGGACCTCGGCGCGGATGACGACCGGAGTCCAGTCGTCATCAGCGCAAACACCAAAGCAATCGCCAAGACGGCTCTGGGCGCCGAGGCGACGGTCGAGTTTTCACATGCGCCGAGCGTCGCGTCAGCGATTGAGCTGCTTCCGGCCGGCGCCCAGGTCTTCGCGCTCGAGCAGGATCCACGATCGATCGAGTTGTTCGATGTCCAGAACGCAGGCGCAGAACTTGCCCTGCTGCTCGGAAGCGAAACCCAGGGAATCGCGCCGGCCGCGCTCGAAGCCTGCGACGCGATCCTTGAGATCCCGCAGTACGGCAAGAAGGAGTCGCTCAATGTCTCCGTCGCTGCGGGCATCGCGCTGTACCACCTGCGCCGCTCGCAGCCTTAGACTTGCGCGCATGAAACCGCGCAGCGATCAGCACGGCAAGTTTGCAGGCCACCAGCACCCGATGTGGGTGATCTTCGTCTTTTTGGCGATCGCGCTCGGCGCGCTGGTTCTGATCCTCGCCAACAACACCGGGCCCGACACCGGGTCCGGTGAGACGCCCGGTCCGGCCAACGCGCTGGACTGTCCGCGCGGCGAACCCGAAGGCTTCGAGCTCTCAGAGGTCGAGGGACAGCAGCTCTCAGACGTGGAGACCTGGGCCGATGACAAGGGTTGGACGGTCCGTGTGGTGATGGAGGACGGTCAGTCCTTCCCCCAGACCATGGACTACAGCCCGGACCGGGTCAACACGCAAGTCGACGCTGGCGTGGTGACCCGGTACTGCGGGAACTTCTAGCTAGATCGTCGGCGCTGCCGGCGGTGCCGGCGGAGCAGGCGGGGTCGGCTCGACCGGAGCGGCGGCAACTGCGCCGTCGCTCGGCGGAATCGTGCCGGCGTACCCGAGTTCGGCGAGCTTCCGATTGACTTCGTCATCGGAGAACTTCGGCCAGTCCTCGGTGAGCAGTCCGTACCAGACCTGCACGCGGAAAACGAACCCCAGGCAGAAGTTCAGCGCGTCCTGCAGGCCCTTGGGCTGCTTGCCCGTGATGACGATCGCGAACCAGGCCACGATTGCGACAATCTCGGCGACGATGAGCAGCACGTAGGCGACGATGTAGAACGGGATGTAAAGAATCATCCGGAAGAAGACCTTCACCCGGCTGTATGCATCCTTCGGCGGGCCGATCAGAAGGTGAGCCGCGTAGGGCTCATCAGGACTTCCGCTGAATCCGGGGAATTTGTCCGTGGCGAGAAACGCGTAGGCGCTGACCTTCGTCGCGTACCGATGAAAGCTCGCGAGAAATCCGTAAGCGCCCTCGGGGAACTTCGCGGTGAACAGCAGCACGAACCACGCATAGATCGTCACAACAGCTGCGCCGATCCCGTAGATCGCGAGCCAGATCATTGGCGGGATCACTGTCAGAAATCGGAAAAACGTGGTGAGTCGGCTGCGATTGTGCTCGAAGTCGACGAAGTACGCAACGGAGTCGGGTGGCAGAGCGAACGATGAATCCGGAGCCGGATTCACCTCTGGAAAGTCAGACATATCTTTGGATTCCTCTCGGGGATGGTTGAGCAGCAGACTTGCGCCCATCATTACGGATCCATCGGCGTCGCGGCGTGATCTACGATCCACGCCGATGAACGTCACGCTTCCAGACGGCACGGTTCTTGAACTCGCCGAAGGCGCGACCGGGGAAGACGCCGCGCTTGCGATCGGCGAAGGGCTCGCCCGTGCCGCGCTGGCCATCGAGGTCAACGGCGACCTGCGCGATCTCTCGCGTCCGCTGCCCGAGGACGCGCAGATCAGCATCATCACCGGCAGGTCGCCCGATGCCCTCGAGTTGGTTCGCCACGACACGGCGCACGTGCTCGCCGCGGCGGTGCTGGAGCTGTACCCGGAGGTGAAGATCAGTATCGGCCCGCCGATCGAGAACGGGTTCTACTACGACTTCGAGTTCCCGGAAGGCACCGAAATCTCCGACGCCGACTTCCCGCGCATCGAGGCGAAGATGAAGGAGCACATCAAGGCCAAGGAGCAGTTCACGCGCCAGGACGTGACGACGGGCGAGGCGATGGACAAGTTCGCCCACGAAGGTCAGGACTACAAGGTCGAGCTGATCGAGGACCTGATCAAGAACGAGAACGCCGACACGGTCAGCCTCTACACGAACGGACCGTTCACCGACCTCTGCCGCGGTCCGCACGCAACCGACACCTCAAAGATCAAGGCCTTCAAGCTGACCAGTATCGCCGGCGCGTACTGGCGCGGCGACTCGGACCGCACGATGCTCACGCGCATCTACGGAACAGCGTTTCTGAGCAAGGAAGACCTCGCCGAGCATCTCCACAACCTCGAGGAGGCCAAGAAGCGCGATCACCGCCGCCTCGGCAAGCAACTCGACCTCTTCAGTTTCAACGAGCTCTCGCCGGGCTCACCGTTCTGGCACCCGAACGGGATGAAGATCTGGAACGCGCTCGCAGACCTCTGGCGCGAGCAGAACGTGCTCCGCGGCTACAAAGAAGTGCGCACGCCGATCATCTACGACGCCGAGCTCTGGAAGCAGTCCGGCCACTGGGACAAGTACCGCGACAACATGTACTTCACCGAGGTCGAGGAGCGCCAGTTCGGCCTGAAGCCGATGAACTGCCCGGCGCACATCCAGATCTACAAGGACGATCGCCGCAGCTATCGCGATCTTCCCCTGAGACTTTCTGAAGCCGGCCTCGTGCACCGCCACGAACCTTCCGGCACGCTGCACGGCCTGATGCGCGTCCGCCACATCACTCAGGACGACGCGCACATCTTCTGCACCGAAGAACAGATCCAGGAAGAAGTGCAGGGGATCATCGACCACGCCTTTTACATCTACGAGATCTTCGGCTTTGAGTACAAGCTTGAGCTCTCGACGCGCCCCGACAACCGCCTCGGCACGGACGAGCAGTGGGACCTGACCGAAGGTGCGCTGCAGGGCGCGCTTGACAACAAGGGTCTCGAATACGAGATCAACCCCGGTGATGGCGCGTTCTACGGCCCGAAGATCGACATGCACATGCGCGACTCGCTCGGCCGCAGCTGGCAGCTCGGAACGATCCAGCTCGATTACCAGATGCCCGAGCGCTTCGACATGACCTACGCCGGTCCCAACGACGACTCGCCGCGACCGGTGATGATCCACCGCGCGCTGTTCGGGTCGTTTGAGCGCTTCATCGGAATTCTGATCGAGCACTTCGGCGGCGACTTCCCGCTGTGGCTTGCGCCCACGCAGGTGCAACTGATCCCGGTCAGCGACAAGCACAACACCGAGGCCCAGGAACTCGCCGATCGCCTCGCCACAGACGGCCTGCGCGCGAGCGTCGACACACGCACCGAATCGGTCGGCAAGAAGATCCGCGAAGCAGAGCTCGCCAAGGCTCCGTACATGTGGGTCGTCGGCGACGAAGAGGTCGAGTCCGGCACGGTTGCCCCGCGCAAGCGTCACCAGCAGGAAGATGGCGCGCGCTTAGCTATTCAGGACGCGATCGAGGCTCTGCTCGCAGAAGTCTCGAGCCGCGCGCGTTGAGCGCTCTCCTGCGCGACAAGCGCCTGGCGGTCTGGCTGCTCGCGGTGGCCACCGTGCTCGCCATCCCGTTGCTTGTCCACATGCAGCGCAACTCCGGCATCTGGCAGGACGAATGGATATTCCTTCTCTGGCGCGACGGTCGGATTCGTCGGCATCCTCGGATTCTTCATCGTCTCGAATCTCGTGGTCATGCCGACCGGTGCGCAATCGATCCGCAGCGGATTCGATCAGAACCGTTGGTATGCGACGGCGCTGGTCAAGTCCGGTGAGGATGTGGCGACCACGACCACGTACAGGCCGACAGATCCAGCGCTGAGCCCCGAGCTGAACGGCGAGGTCTGTCGCTGGCTCACTGAGCGCGGGGGCGAGGAGTTCTACCGGGACGCCGAAGAGCTCGCCGCGCAACCGGTGTCGGTCCAGCAGGAGGTCCAAATAATCCTCACGCAGATCCGCGCAGCGCAGCCCGATGCACCGGCGCAATGAATCTCCGATACCCTTATACGGCTTGTTGCAACTGACGCCACACATCACGAACCAGTCCGCGGCCATCGCTGCGGTGATTGGCGCTAGCTAGTGGCAGTCCCTCGCAGGTTTGACCGTCGTCCCCCGGAGCGGGACAACACCCGCATCAACGATCGCATCCGCGTCAAGGAAGTGCGCCTGATCGGCGACGACGGATCTCAGGTCGGCGTTCTGCCGATCGAAGAAGCTTTGAAGTACGCGCAGGAGCGCGATCTCGACCTGGTCGAAGTCGCCGGCGACGCGCGTCCTCCGGTCTGCCGCGTGCTCGACTACTCGAAGTACAAGTACGAGCAGGCGCAGAAGGCCAAGTCCGCCAAGAAGCACCAGACGCAGATCACCATTCGTGAGATCAAACTGCGTCCGAAGATTGCAACACACGACTACGACACCAAGAAGGGTCACGTCGTCCGCTTTCTGAAGCACGCCGACAAGGTCAAAGTCACGATCATGTTCCGTGGTCGCGAGCGCGAACATCCCGAGCGTGGTCGCGATCTGCTGATGCGCCTGGCCGAAGAAGTGCAGGAGCTCGGCACGATCGAGCAGCACCCGCTTCAGGAGGGCCGCAACATGACGATGGTCCTCGGTCCGACCAAAGAAGCCGCCAAGCAGCACGCCGACGACGTCGCCAAGCACGAAGAAGAGTCGAAGAAGGCCAAGCGTGAACGCAAGGCCGCAGAAGCTCGTGCGCACGAAGAGCGCGTCGCGGCCATGCATGCCGATGAAGCAGAGGACGAAGGCGAAAAAGCCACCTCTGCCGCCGAAACCGACGCCCCCTAGCCACCCGCGCCTGCCACCGCCAACCCCGCCACACTCCAGCCCTCTCCGTTGCATGCCTCAGGCATGCAACGCCAATTAGCCGCTCAGAAGCCCTTGTTCAAGCGGTTTTCATTGCATGCCAGAGGCATGCAAGCCGAAGGCCTCAGGTTTCGCACGCTTTTTGCTGTCGACCTGTTGCATGCCAGAGGCATGCATTATCGGGCGCCGATCTGTGTGCGTGGGAGATGGCGGGAAGTGATGCGCGCTGAGTGGCCTTGGGCGGGTGTGCTTTAATGCCTCCTCGATATGCCTAAGCAGAAGACACATTCCGGCGCCAGTAAGCGCTTCACGATCAGCGGAACCGGCAAGGTCCGTGGTCGTCACGGCATGTCCTCGCACAACCTTGAGCACAAGTCTGCGAAGCGAAAGCGCGACTTTGCCCGTCCGATCACGATGGACAAAGACACCGCGCCTCGCATCAAGAAGCTGCTCGGTAAGTAAAAACCTTTCAGGAGTTTTCGTTATGTCCCGTTCAACCAACGCAGTCGCATCACGCCGTCGCCGCAAGGCCGTGCTGGCGCGCGCCAAGGGTTACCGCGGAGAAAAGCACTCCAGCTACCGCCGCGCCAAGGAGCAGCTGCTGAAGTCCGACAGCTACGCCTACCGCGACCGTCGCAACAAGAAGCGCGAGTTTCGCCGCCTCTGGATCACGCGTATCAACGCTGCTGCCCGTCAAGAGGGCATGAGCTACTCGCAGCTGATCAACGGCCTGAACAAGGCCGGCATCGAGGTCGACCGCAAGATGCTCGCCGACATCGCTGTTCACGACACAGAGGCATTCCGACGCTTTACCGACGCCGCCCGCGAGGCGGTTGCCTGAGCTGCAACCTCTGCATCTCTTGCATCCGACTGACCCGGGCGCCCTGCACAGCAAGGCGCCCTTTTTATTGCTCAAAAAGGCCTGAATGATCACTTCAAAGGACAACCAGCAGATCAAGGATCTGAAAAAGCTTCAGGAGAAGCGCTTTCGCATGCGCCGCAAGCAGTTCGTCGCCGAGGGCGAGGATCTGATCGGCGCTGCGCTGGCCGCCGGCTGGGTGCCGGACCGGATCTTTCATGCTCCTGACGTTCCTGGATGGATCAGCGAGCAGCCGTCGGCCTGGGCGGTCGAACACGTCGTGCTCGCCGATGCTTCGGGCCTTGGATCGGGCACACGGGCGATCGCCGTCTTCGATGAAGCCGAGAGCGGCGAGGTCGAGATCGGAAACCTTGCGCTCTACGTGGAGGGCGTGTCTGACCCCGGAAACGTCGGCACCTTGATCCGGTCGGCAGCTGCCTTCTCTGATTCTCCGGTGATGCTCGCCGAAGGGTGCGCCGAGCCGTGGTCGCCCAAAGCACTACGGGCCGGAATGGGCGCGACTTTCGCGATGCCGCCGGTGACCGACGCCGTGCTGCCTGAATCTGGCGCCACGATCATCGCTCTCGACGGCTCGGGCGACATCGAGCTCGCCGACGTCGAGGTCGAGGGCCCTGTCGTAATCTGCGCGGGCGCCGAACGGGAGGGTCTCGCTCCGAAGACGCTCGAGCGGGCTGACCTCGTGGCCCGCATCCCGATGCTCGAAACCGGCCCCGAATCGCTCAACGTTGCAATGGCTGCAACGGTCGCTCTGTACCAGCTTGCGGGAATCACGCAGTCAACTGAGAAACAACCTGAAGATGTCTGAAACAGTCGAAAAGATCCAATCGATCGAGAGCGCCGGCGCTTCCGCGATCGGCTCAGCCGCGTCGCTCGCCGAGTTGGAAGACGTACGCATCCATTTCCTCGGTCGCAAGGCCGAGCTGAACGATATTCTCAAGTCGATCGCCACGCTCCCATCCGAGGAGAAGGGACCGGTCGGCAAAGCCGGGAACCAGGCCCGGCGCAAGCTCGAGGCGCTTCTGAGCGAGCAGCAGGAATCGCTTGAGACGGCGGCGCTGACGCAGCTGATGGAGCAGGACCGGATCGACATCACGCTGCCCGGTTCGCCGGTCGCCGGCGGGGGCTCGCTCCACCCGATCACCCGCGTCCGTCGCGAGATCGAGGACGTCTTCATCGGCATGGGCTATCAAATAGCCGAGGGCCCGGAGGTCGAGAAGGTTCACTACAACTTCGACGCGCTCAACCACTCGCCAAACCACCCGGCCCGCGAGTGGACCGACACCTTCTACTTCGAGGACGACGTGCTCCTGCGCACGCACACATCGCCCGTGCAGATCCGCGTCATGGAGGAGCAGCCGCCGCCGGTCTTCGTGATCGTGCCCGGCAAGGTCTACCGCCGCGACTCCGACGCGACGCACACACCGATGTTCCATCAGATTGAGGGCCTGGCGGTCGACGAGGGGATCACGCTCAGCGACCTGCGCGGCACGCTTCTTGAGTTCTCGCGCGCGATCTTTGGTGAGGACCGCGAGGTACGCCTGCGGCCGCACTTCTTTCCGTTCACGGAGCCTTCTGCGGAGATCGACGTCTCGTGCTTCAAATGCTCTGGCAAGGGTCACATGAAGGACGGTTCGCGCTGCAACCTCTGCAAGGGAACGGGCTGGATCGAGATTCTCGGCGCCGGCATGGTCGACCCGAACGTCCTTTCATACGTGCGCGAGAGCGGCTACGACCCCGAGAAGGTCCAGGGCTTCGCCTTCGGCATGGGCGTCGAACGGATCGCATTCCTCAAGCACGGCATCCCCGACCTGCGGCTCTTCTACGAAAACGACCTGCGGCTCCTGGCGCAGTTCGAGGCGGGTGGCTACTGATGCGCGTCCCGATGAACTGGCTCAACGAATACTGCAACTCCGGCCTTGACGTGCACGAGCTGGCCGAGCGGCTGGCGATGACCGGCACCGAGGTCGATCGGATCGCCCGGCACGGCGCCGCCTCAGACGAAGGCTTCGTCGTGGGCAGAGTGTTGACGCGCGAAAAACACCCGGACGCCGACAAGCTGAGCGTCTGCTCCGTCGACGTCGGGGCAGGGGAGCCGGTGACGATCGTCTGCGGCGCGCCGAACGTGGACGCCGGCCAGACAGTTGCCGTCGTGCAGCCCGGTGCAGTGATGCCCGACGGCACGAAGATCAAGAAGGCCAAGCTGCGCGGCGTCGAGAGCAACGGCATGATCCTCTCCGAGCGCGAGCTGGAGCTGAGCGAAGACCACGAGGGAATCATGCAGCTCGAGCAGCACTTCGACATCGAGGGCGTCGCCCCCGGTACGCCGCTCGCGGAGCTGCTCAGCCCGGGCCAGGATGTCCTTGAACTTGAGATCACGCCCAACCGCCCCGACTGCCTGGGCGTTCACGGCGTCGCGCGCGAGGTCCACGCGATCACCGGAAACCCGCTCACAGAGCTGGAAACCGGACCTGCGCCCGAGGGCGACGAGACCTTCGACATCACCGTCGAGGACCACGCACTCTGCCCGCGTTTCACCGCGCGGATCTACCGCAACGTGAAGGTCGGCCCGTCACCACTCTGGCTGAAGGAGCGGCTCTCGGCCGCCGGTCAGCGCCCGATCAACAACGTCGTGGACATCACCAACTACGTGATGCTCCTGACCTCGCAGCCGATGCACGCCTTCGACCTGGACAAGATCCGCGGCGCGAAGCTCGTGATCCGGCACGCAGCCGCCGGTGAGAAGATCACCACCCTTGACGACGTCGAGCGCGAACTCGACGATCAGATGCTGGTCGTCTGCGACGCCGAGGGGCCGACGGGAATCGCCGGCGTCATGGGCGGTCAGATCAGCGAGGTCAGCGCCGAGACCACCGACGTGTTGCTCGAGATCGCCGCATGGAACGGCCCGAACATCCACCGCACGAGCCAGAAGCTCGCGCTGCGCAGCGAGGCGAGCGGTCGCTTTGAAAAGGGGCTTTCGCCGATCCTGCCGCTTGAGGTTCAGGAGATCGCATCGAAACTGATGGTCGAACTGACCGGCGCGACGCTCGTGAGCGCGACCATTGATGTCGCCGGCGACGTCGCGGCGGCTGCGCCGATCGAGCTGCGCGCTTCGCGTGTCGAAGGCCTGCTCGGTACGGCGATTCCGATCGCGCGCTGCGGCGAGATCCTTGAACACCTGGACTTCCATGTCGAGCTGCAGGGCGAGAACCTACTGGCGACGCCGCCGCACTACCGGGCCAACGACGTCAGGCGCGAGGCCGACCTGATCGAAGAGGTCGCGCGGGTTGAAGGCGTCGACAGCTTCCCGGCAACGCTCCCGGCCGCGCCCAGCGCGATCGGCAGCTTCTCACCGTCACAGAAACTCAAGCGCGGGCTTGAAGACCTGCTTTCCGGCAACGGCTACAGCGAAGCGATCACCTGGAGCTTCTCCAGCGAAGCGGCCCTGGCCAAGCTCGCGCCGGGCGGCGCGCTGCCCGGCGAGCGGCTGCGGATCGCCAACCCGCTGAGCGAGGATCAGTCGGTCATGCGGCCGATCGTGCTCGGTGGACTGCTCGAGGTCGCACAACACAACTTCGCCCGCGGCGCCGACGCCGTGCGGTTGTTCGAGATCGGCACCGTTTACCGGGGCACGATCTCCGAACCGGCGGAGTTCTCGACTCTCGCCCTGCTTCTCAGCGGCGCTCCTCATGCCGCGTCCTGGCGTGACCCGGCCACCGGTGCCGGCGATTTCTACGCGCTCAAGGGAGTGATCGAAGGCATCGCCGCAAACGCGGGCGTGACGATCGACTTCCACGCTCTCGACGGCGCAGAGCACCCGTACCTGATCCCGGGACGTTCGGCCCGGTTGATCGCCGACGGCCTTCCGGTCGGATACATCGGCGAAGTGCACCCACTCGTGGCCAAGGCCCACGACCTGAATGCCGCCACCGCTGCCGAGCTCAACCTCGACCTGATCGCCGGAGCGCTGCCAGAGCCGATCCGGTTCACCGCCTTCTCCAGCTTCCCGCCGGCGCGCGAGGACATCGCCGTTGTCGTTCCTCAGGCCGTCGAAGCCGCGGCCGTGATCGCCGCGGTCGAATCCTCCGGCGGCAAGTACCTCCAGCACGCCAGCGTCTTCGACGTCTACGAGGGCGATCAGGTGGGCGAGGGCAACAAGTCGCTGGCGATCCGCCTGACCTACGCCGCGCCCGACCGCACGTTGACTGACAAAGAAACCGAGAAGGCACGCAAGTCGATCACGACCAGGCTCGAAGAACTCGGCGGAGCACTCCGTGGCTGAGTCGCGCCCTCAGATCGCTGTGCTCGGCGCCGCCGGCTTTGCCGGTGCGCTTGCTGCTGACCTCGTATGGCGTCATCCGCTCGTGGATCTGACGCTCATAACTGCGCGCTCTGACGCGGGCAAGCGGCTCTCTGATGTTCACCCGCGCTACGACGTTCCGCTCGTGATGGAGGAGGTCGATCTGGACGCGATCGCCGAGAAGTCTGACGCCGCGTTGGTGGCCTACCCGCACAAGCAAGCCGCCCCCTCGGTGGCAGCGCTGCTTGAGCGGGGCGTGAAGGTCGTCGACCTCTCGGCCGATTTCCGGCTGCCGCAGGATCTCTACGAGGAGTACTACCAACCGCACGAGCATCCGGAACTGCTTGAGAAGGCTGTCTACGGACTTACCGAACGGCATCGCGCACGGATCGCCGACGCGGACCTCGTCGCCAATCCCGGCTGCAACTCCACGGCTGCGCTTCTGGCGCTGTATCCCGTGGCGAGCCTGACCGACGACGTGATCGTCGACATCAAGGCCGGCGTCTCGGGCGCTGGGCGGACCGCCAGCGACACCACGCACTTCGTCAACGTTGTCGAGAACCTCTCGCCCTACAGCATCGGTCGCCACCGCCACCGCGCAGAGCTGGTGATGGAGCTCGGCACGCCGCGGATCAGTTTCGCGACGCACCTCGTCCCGCTCGACCAGGGCATCCTCGCCACGGCGTACGCGCAGCCCGCTGAGCCGATCACCCAGGAACAGCTTTACGACCGCTTCGCCGAGTTCTACGCCGGCGAGCCGTTCATCAAAGTCCTGAAGACCCCGCCCGGCGTGCGTGACGTGCGCGACACGAACCACTGCGCGATCCTTCCGTCTGTCGAGCTGGACACCGGCCGGATGGTGATCTACAGCGCGATTGACAACCTCTGGAAGGGCGCGTCCGGCGCGGCCGTGCAGAACCTCAACGTCATGCTCGGACTGCCCGAGGGTGCGGGGCTGCTCAGCGGCCAGGAGGTCAGCAATGTCCGCGCCTGAGAAGCTCGAGTGTCCGTCGCTCTTTGAGAGCCGCTGGGTCGATCTGCCCGAAGGGGTGGAGGTGCTCGACCCGAACCAACTTCCGAAGGGATTCCGCGCAGGCGGAGTCGCTGCCGGCATCAAGCCGAGCGGCAAACGGGACTTCGGCATCGTCGTCAGCGACTCTGACGAGACAACTTCTGCCGCTCGCTTCACGATTTCCAGCGCGCCCGCCGCGCCGGTACAGGTCTGTCGTACGCGGGTGGATCTGGATGCGATGCGCGCAGTGGTTGTCAACAGCGGCAACGCGAACGCCGCAACCGGCCCGTTCGGCCGGGACAACGCCTTCTACATGCAGGGCGCGGGCGCGATGGCCTGCGGCGCTCCCGAGAACCGGGTGGGCGTCGCCTCCACCGGGGTGATCGGCCAGCAGCTCAACACGCGCGACCTGACCAGAGGCGCGCAGCTTGTCAGCCGTGAACTCAGATCAGACAATGCGCTCTCGTTCGCCGAGGCGATCTGCACGACCGATCTCTGGATCAAGGCCGCGACGCTGAAGATCGAACTCTCCGGCGGCCCGGTTGTGCTTTCGGGTCAGGCGAAGGGCGCGGGGATGATCGCGCCGCTGCACGCGCCGCACGCCACTCTGTTGGCGTTCATCGAGACCGACGCGAAGATCTCAGCGGAGCTCGCCGACTCGCTGCTCGGCGAGGCCGTCACGTCATCATTCGACCGAGTCACGGTGGATGCCCAGCTCTCAACCAACGACTCTGTGTTCTTGCTGGCCGGCGATGCGAGCAGGGTGGAGGTCGCGCCCGGCTCCGAGGACGAGGCAAAGCTCCGCGCCGCAATCAACGCACTCTTGAAGGGCCTCGCAATCTCTCTGGTCCGCGACGGCGAAGGCGCCGACCGGACAGGCCGGATCACCGTCAGCGGTGGCAGCGCCGAGCTCTGCGAGAAGACCGCGCGCGCGATCGCCGATTCCCCGCTCGTGAAGACGGCTCTGAACGGCGGCGACCCCAACTGGGGCCGGATCATGCAGGCCGCAGGCATGGCGCTGGCCACGGGCAAGCCGGAAGGTATCGACATCGACATCGAAGGCGTGTCGGTCGCCACATTCGGTATCAAGGACGACTTCGACATGGCCGCGCTAGAAGAGGCCGTCAGCGGCCGCGAGGTCGAGTACGCCGTGAAGATCCCCGGCGAAGGCCACGAAGCCGTCGTGTATTTCAGCGACCTCGGCCACGCGTACGTAACAATCAACGCCGAATACACAACGTAAGGAGCCGCCAATGCCACGCGACGTATCGACACTTCTTGAGGCGCTCCCCTACATCCGCCAGTTCCACGGTCAGACGATCGTGATCAAGTACGGCGGCGCCGCGATGGTCGAGGACTCGCTGCGTGAGAGCTTCGCGCGCGATGTGGTGCTGCTGAAGTTCGTCGGAATGCACCCGGTGATCGTCCATGGCGGCGGCAACGAGATCAGCGAGCACATGAGCAGGCTGGGCCTTGACGTCGAGTTTGTCGACGGCCTGCGCGTGACCGACCAGGACACGGTCGACGTCGCCAAGATGGTGCTCGTCGGCAAGGTCAACACGGACATCGTCCAGCGGATCAACCGCCACGGCCAGCTCGCCGTCGGCATCTCGGGCGACGACGGCGGGCTCTTCCGCGTGAGCAAGACGATGCCCAACGGCAATGACATCGGCTTCGTCGGCAAGGTCGACTATGTCAACACCGGGCTGCTCGACCACATCCAGGACGACTACATCTCGGTGATCGCCTCGGTCGGATCTGACCGCGACGGCCAGTCCTACAACATCAACGCCGATGAAGCGGCGGGCGCAGTTGCCCATGCTCTGGGCGCGAGCAAGACGATCTTCCTGACTGACGTGGCCGGATGGCTTGCCGACGCCTCAGATCCTTCGTCGTTGGTCAGCTCGACGACGACGGATGAAGTCGAGCAGGCGCTGCCATCGATCGAAGGCGGCATGAAGCCCAAGCTCCGGGCCTGCGTGGACGCAATCCGCGGCGGAGGCAGCTCGGCGAGCATCGTCGACGGTCGCGAGCCACACTCAATCCTTCTGGAGCTCTTCACCGACGAGGGCTTCGGCACGCAGATCAAGCCGGAGCGGTAAATGGCGCTACCGGAGATTTACGGCGAGGCCTCGGCGCAGACCGGGAACTACGCGCGGTATGGCGTGGAGTTCGTGCGCGGATCGGGCGTGCATCTGTACGACGCGGAGGGGAACGAGTACCTCGATTTCCTCTGCGGCCTGGGCGTGACCAGCCTCGGTCACTGTCATCCGGCGATCGTCCAGGCGATCGAGCGTCAGTCGCGCGAACTGATCCACACGTCGAACCTCTTCTGGACGCCGCCGGCTGAAGAGCTCGCGCGGGCATTGACCGATCGCAGCTTCGCTTCGAACGTCTTCTTCTGCAACTCCGGCGCCGAGGCCAACGAGGCCGCGATCAAACTCGCACGGGCGCACGCGTCCGCAAGCGGCAGTCCCGCACGCGAGATCGTCGTGCTCGAGCGCGCCTTCCACGGCCGCACGATGGGGGCCCTCTCCGCGACGCCTCAGGAGGACAAACAAGCGCCCTTCACGCCGCTGGTCCATGGATTCAAGACTGTCCCCAACGACGACGCTGCCGCGATGAACGATGCGATAAACGAAAACACCTGCGCCGTGATGCTGGAGCCGGTGCAGGGGGAGGGCGGCGTGTTTGCCATCCCCGACGAGGTTCTCGTTGCCGCTCGCGAGGGTTGCGACGCCGTCGGCGCGCTGTTGGTCTTCGATGAGGTGCAGTGCGGGCTTGGGCGGAGCGGATCGCTGTTTGCTTACGAGCAGACGCCCGTTGTGCCTGACGTCATGACTCTTGCGAAGGCGCTCGGCGGGGGATTGCCGATCGGCGC
>JBPPNF010000037.1:0-97461 GCA_051306435.1 Solirubrobacterales bacterium
TTCGGCGCGGCCGTGAGAATGAAATGGCCGACGTGATCGTCCGGACTGATTCGCTCCATCGCTCCCGTCGCAGTAATCCAGGTGTCCAGAGACAGCAGTCCGACGAACGCAAGGTCGATCCAGGGCTCGGCGCGGGCCCGCCGCAGGAGATCCGCAGCGAGTTGGACACCGGTCGATGCGCGGACGGTCATCTGCTGCAGATCGTAACTTTGAGCAAGCTGACCATTTTGGCATGCCCGGATCGCAGGGCAACCTAGGCACGGGAATCTTGTACATGGGTACGACGGTGTTCATTTCGGCGCTCTTACCGTCAAGCGCAGAGACCTTGACTTTACCGTCAAGTACAGATACTCTGCTCGCACCGTCGTGATCACCCCGGCGACTCCAAGGCTCCAAAAACCATCTGAATCCCCACTCCGGCCACTTCTCGGCGGCCAAACAGGTCAGGAGACCAAATGAAGGATCAACTCGGCATCCCCGATCCAACCTCCTTGTACGTCCGCACTGCACGCGAAGAGACTCAGCTCGCGGGCCGCCTCGAAGCGCATCGCCCGATGGTCAAGAATCCGGCGATCGATCGCGTCAGAGTGGAACGCCGGACGACCTATCGCTCGGCGGTAACTCTTCACGCGGTCTCGCCCCCGAAGGTCAGCGTGGTTGTGCCGGCGCGCAATGAGGCAAAGAATCTTCCGCTCGTTCTCTCGCGTATACCGACCGATGTGTTCGAAATCATCATCGTCGACGGCAACTCAACCGACGGGACCGCCGACGTAGCGATGGCGCTGCGTGACGACGTACGCGTGATCGGCCAGGACCGCCCGGGCAAGGGCAACGCACTGATCTGCGGCTTCCGCGAGGCGCGCGGCGACATCATCTTGATGATCGATGCCGACGGTTCGATGGATGGTGGCGAGATTCCGCGTTACGTGCACGCGCTGCTCGACGGCGCGGATTTCGTCAAGGGTTCGCGTTACGCGCAGGGCGGCGGAAGTTCGGACCTCACGTTCATACGCAGCGCCGGCAACCGCGCGCTGCGCACGACGGTCAACACGCTTTTCGGATCCAAGTACTCGGACCTCTGTTACGGCTACAGCGCATTCTGGAGCTGGACCCTGCCGTACCTGGAGCTTGACTGCGACGGCTTCGAGATCGAGACGCTGATGAACATTCGGGCGATCACCACAGGTCTGAAGATCTTTGAAGTCCCGAGTTTTGAAATGCCGCGGGTGCACGGCGAGAGCAACCTGAAACCGATGCGCGACGGCCTGCGCATTGCACGAACGATTGCCTCTGAACGCACGTCCCGTCGGCGCACAAACTCTGTGCCCGCGGGGAGGCGCCGATGGCAGCCTAACCTGAGCGAACAATAATGACCGTGCGAGCTCAGCCGCGGTCGTCACCGATGGTTGCGCTCGGTTCACGGCCACCGGAGCGAAAACCGATTCGGGCACGCAGCTACGCGATCGACGTCACCGCGAGTCCGATGAAGCTCGCAGCGGAGCGTCGCGGGCCCAAGAAATCACCCCGAATGCAATCGACAATCCATACATGTACCCTTTCGGCGGCGTGACTGCCGTGTACGTGAGCTCTGATGCGAGTGCGGAAACGCCACCGGCGACGTCGCTGAGCAACGCCTTGGCCGCCCCTTCGAGCCTGCAACGGTGGAGGAAATAGCGCGATGTCGTCCGCTCTTTTGTCACCGCGTCGCTCACCACCGCGCTCGGCTCGTAGAGCCAGTGTCAGCCGGGCCTCGCGCGTGGTGAGGACCGCGAAGCGCCGGCTGGTGAGCGACCGTGGCTGATGCGGTGACGCTCCCCGCGATCTCCGTGATTCTATGTTTTGTCGACGACGGCGCGACTGCGCCGCACTGCATCGACGCGATCCTCGAGAACGACACCTCAAGAGAGGTCGAAGTGGTTGCAGTGAACAATCGGCCGTCCGAAGGCGACGCAGCTGGACTGCGCAATCGTTATGCCGAGGAACCCAGAGTTGTTGTGGTCGAGCAGCCCAAGCGCGGACGCTCGGCCGCTCGAAACGCCGGCGCACTGGCGGCGCGCGCGGAGCTGCTGGTCTTCACGGACGATGACGTGGTGCCCACCAGTCGCTGGCTTCGTGTACTGCGCGCCGCGATTGAGTCGGAACCCGGCGCGATCTGCGCGACAGGCCCGACCCAGCCGTTGAGGCTTGAGACTCCTGCGCAGATCTTGATGGATCGCTACGCCGGTTTCGTGAAGGCTGAAACGCGAACGGTGTTCCGCCTGCCAGGCAGCATCGACAACCCGCTGTTCCCTTATGCCGCCGGGCAGTTTGGTTCCGGAGCGAACATCGCAATCACGTCGGAAGGCTTCGAGCGGCTCGGCAGGTTCGATGAGACGCTTGGAATCGGAACCGAATCGAGGGGTGGCGAAGATCTCGAGTTCTTCATGCGCCTGATGCTCGCCGGCGAGGCGATCGTCTACGAGCCCGACGCCCCTGTGCTTCACGATCACCCTGACACGTTCGACTCGCTCAAGGCTGGAGTGTTTGGCCGCGGGTCGGGCCTGACTGCAGCCGTGACGCGGACGCTTGTGCGCGGGCCACACCGGGCGCGTTTGCTTCGAGCACTCGGTGCGGGAACGCGATTCGCGCTGCACCCGGAGTCGCCGAAGCACGAGCGCAAGGGATCCCGGTACCCGCTCGGGTTGACGTTACGAGAGCTCGCCGGGATGGCTTACGGGCCGATCGGGCTGCTGCGCTCTGCGCTGAACGATCGACGCATGAGCGTCCTTGCGTCTGCTTCCGCAGAGACCTCGTTCGAACCGATCTGGGTGTCCGAGGTCGAGCTCGATTCCTTGCCGCGTGCGGTGAAAGTGCCGCAGAACTCGGCTGCGCGCTATATCGCTGCGCGCATTCTGGTCAGGCGAAGCGGCCGTCCACTCGGCTTTGTGGAACTTCCTCTTCGAGGGGCATCGATCAGCGACACTCGGATCATCTCCGCAGCCGCCGAGCTGGAGAAGCGCGCGGAGTATCGCCCGGCGGTCGCGGCCGCTGATCGGCCTGTCGCGGCAAGCGTGGTCGTCTGCACCCGCGAGCGCCCGGAATCCCTGGCCCGCACGCTTGCGAGTCTCAGAAACCTCGAGTACCCGAACTTCGAGGTCGTTGTGGTCGACAACGCGCCTCTCTCGAATGCAACCGAACGCGCCGTGCGCGAATGCGGCGATGATCGCGTGCGTTACGTGACCGAGCCACGGAAGGGACTCTCGCGCGCGCGCAATCGTGGCGTGTCGGAGGCAGAGGGCGAGTTGATCGCGTTCACGGACGACGACATCGTTGTCGACCCGGGGTGGCTCAGCGCGCTTGCTGCCGCAGCAGGCGAAAAGCATGTTGGATGCGTCACAGGGATAGTTCCGACTGCCGAACTCGAGACGCCCGCTCAACTCAGGTTCGACCAGACTGTTCAGTGGTCGCGAAGCTTCGAGCCGCGTCTTTACGACTTGAACGGCCACAGCGGAGATCACCCGCTCTACCCGTTCAAGGCGGGCGTGTTTGGAACGGGCGCCAACTTTGCAATCACGCGAGGTGCGTACGACGCAGTCGGGGCCTTCGACGAGGCCCTCGGCGCGGGAACGCCGGCCGGTGGCGGGGAAGATCTCGATTACTTCCTGCGAATCGTGATGAAGGGATTTGCGCTCGCCTACGAACCGGCCGCGATCACCTGGCACTACCACCGCGCGGACAGATCGACGCTTGACCGCCAGATGTGGACCTACGGATCTGGGCTCTCGGCCTACGCGTTCAAACACGCATTCACGCCGAGCAACTGGCCGCTGATCGCGAAATCTCTCGCCCGACTTACAAGCTCGATGGTCGGCAGCGCATCGGTAGAGGTCACTGCTGAGCCGCGTGAGCGAAGCTCGGCAGATCGCGCCCGCATGAGCGGGCTGCTGCGCGGCCCCGACCTGTACCTCACCGAGAAGGCCAAGGGGATGGCGTCGCGTGTACGGAGGTAGCGCCACACAACAGCGTGCTTGGATTCGCGGAGCAGTGGATTCCCTCGTTCGCCCTCGGTGTCGCGGTGCTTGCAGTGTCGGCACAAAGTCGCGCAGCGGCGCGGACCTCGAGTACTTCATGCGCCTGATGCTCACCGGCGAGACGATTGTCTACGAGCCCGACGAGCTCGTTCTGCACGATCACCCGGACACGATGCATGCGCTCAAGCGCGAGGTGTTTGGCTACGGGTCTGGGCTGACTTCAGCGGCGATGCGGATCCTTGTGAGGGGGCCGCGACGTCGTCGACTGATCGCCTCGCTCTTCTCAGGAATCAAGTTCGCGATCAGCCCGCGACACAAGAAGAACTCGCGAAAAGGCTCCAAATTTCCCGTGGATCTAACACTCCGGGAAGTGGCCGGCATGGCGTATGGGCCGATTGGCTGTTTCAGCTGCACTACGGCCAACTTTGCGCGGTGAATGGAGCGACTCTGTACCGACCACCTCCGCTAAAACCAGGACAGAGGCATCTTGGCGCCGTCTCAAGACTAAGCCGCCACGCCGAAGCAGACCTTGCATCGATCGGCCTCTGCGCCGTCGCCGTGCTCTCGACGCTCCTTCTGCGTGGAAGTATTGCCAACGCAGTTCTGGTGGCAGCGGCGTTCTTTCTTGTGCCGGGCTACGCGATCGTCACGCACTTGAGATGCTCCAGCGTCGCCGTAGGGATCTCGCTCTCAATCGGCCTCAGCTTGGCTCTGACCGGACTCGCCGCCTACGCGATGGCCTCCGCCTCGGCGTGGTACCCAGTCGCTGCAGCATCTGCCTTCGCGGTGGTATCGCTCGCGTCAATTTCTCTGAGTCTCGCTTCCCACTTGCGCCAGGCCAGCGGAGATCCTGCACGTAAGACACGCAGATTGACACGAGCTCGAGCCAACGACGCAGCTCTCCAGCTCCTCCCCCTGGCCGTCGGCTGCGGCTTCTGGATTGCCGCTATGACCGTGGTGGACATCGAGAACCTGCCTGACAACGGCTTCCCTCCAGTGATTCCGCCCGCGGGATTTGCAGGTCTGGCGCTTCTCGCTGTCGGTGGATGCTGGGTCACGCTTCGCGCGGCCCCGAACAAATGGATCGTGGGCGCCTATGTGACCGCGCTGGTCGGGTGCCTGTTCGCGACTATTCCGGCGCTCTCCGAGGTGCCCCAATACGTCTGGACCTACAAGCACATCGGCGTTTCAGAACTGATCAACCAGCGCGGCGGCGTCGTCCCGGACGTAGACATCTACAACCGTTGGCCGACCTTCTTTGCGCTTGCGGCGATGTACGCCAAGGTCGTGCAGATCCCGGTCATTGAATTCGCTGCGTGGTCGGAACCCGTGTTCACGCTCGCTCAAGCGTGCATCGTCAGCGCGATAGCTCTCACCGTGAGTCGAAACACTCGCGTGGCAGGACTGTCGGGATTCGTCTTCGTGACCACTGCATGGACGGGACAGACTTACTTCAGCGCCCAGGCGATGGCATTCACGATTGCGCTCGGTGTCGTACTTGTTGCGTTATTGAGCCTTTCCGGTCAGTGGAATCTGATCCGACCGGTGGATTTCGTCGTCGGAAAGGTGTTCGGTCAGCAGCCCAAGTATTCCGTTCGACCGCCGCTACTGGACGTCGGGAAGCCTTTAGCGATTTTCCTCCTACTTCTCCTTGACGGTGCGCTCGTGACGACGCATCAACTGACTCCCTACATGTTGATTTTGCAACTCGGCGCTATAGCGCTGGTCGGCACGATCAGACCGTTGTGGGTCGTCTTAGCCTGCGCTGCCCTCACCGCAATCTATCTCGTCCCACACTTCGAATGGGTTAATGAGCAGTACGGGCTGCTCGACAGTCTCAATCCAACGGAAAACGCACGAGTCCAGCCAGGTCTCAACAGGGAGCGCCCGTGGTTATACGGAATTTCGAGTCCGCTCAATGCCGGGATTCTACTTTTTGTCGCATTCGGCTCTTCAATTGCCTTGATGCGGGCTGGATTAGCGCGATTCACGATCCCTTTGCTCCTGCTCATGATGGTGCCGGCTGCCATGCTAATTGGCAACAGCTACGGCGGTGAAATTTCACTACGGGTGTTTATGTTCGGCGCGCCCGCGATGGCGATACTCGCCGTCTCCGGAATCGTGCTTCTCTCAAAGCGCAGTCAGTTGATCGCCAGCTCTGCACTGATGTGCGGCTCCGCGGTTCTCTTTTTGTTCGCCCTCACTGGCGATGCCTCGCAACACATCGTCAGTCGAGCGGACGTATCCGCGTCACGCTATTTCAGCACCCATGCTCCACCGGGCTCAGTCCTGATGTTGTCCGCCCCGAACTTCCCAACTCGAGTTGACCCACGTTACGCCGAAATGGCATCGTCTCCAAGCGGAAACGGCCCCGCTCTGCTCAATGAGCCGGAGTTCACGAACCACATGCTGAGTGATGTGGACATCGCCAGCACTGCGAAGTTGATCGACGGCTACACCGAGACGAGTGGATTCCTGGCGTTCTCGGATTCACAGTTTGACGATGCCCGGATCAACATGCGAACGCCGCCGGGTTCCCTTGAAGCCCTTGAGGCTGCGGTCAAAGCGTCGCCGAAGTTCAGCCTCTGGTACTCAAACTCCGAGGCTCGGATCTATCGCGTCACTCCGGAGGCGGCAGAGTGACGCGCATCTACAGACTCCCGGAATTCACTTACGCTCAGCGATCGTCGAGGGACAAGGGTCCTTCCGAGTGTGAGTCGGCGCCAACACAGAGCTTTGATCTCACCCCTAACGCTGCGTGAATGGCTTGATCCGCGCTGATCGCGTTGCGGCCCGATCAGCAACAGGAATGTGATCACCCCGCGCGCGAACGCCCCGAGCACGTCGGCAACCGAATCGAAGACGCTGTCGCCCGTGCTCAGCGACATGTCTGTGCCGAACATGATGTCTGAGCCGTACTCAAGGAGCTCCCAGGCGAGTCCCGTCCCGACTGCCAGCCCGACCGTGCAGGGCGACGAGCTTCGCGGGCTTGATCGTGCGCTTCGGGCCGGAGACTCTCGCAATCAGGGCGGCGAGCATCGGCACCAGGGCCACCGTGAGCAGGAAGTGGCCACCGTGGTCATCGCGACTGATGTGTTCCATCATGCCGGTTGCGGTGAGCCATGAGTCGAGCGACAGCAGAGCGACGAAAGTCAGATCGAGCCAGGGGCTCGCGCGGGCGACCCGGAGCGCAAATGCAGTGATCGCGACGAAGATCATCCCGTACGCGGTCCCGGACTCACCGTGAGCGACGAACCACGCGACGCCGACCGCGAGCGAAAAAAGACCGCGCGCTCAGGCGCGGTCGTCGCCGATGGTTGCGCTCGGTTCCGGGCCGCCGGCGCGAAAACTCAGGCGGGCTCGTAGGTAGGCAATCGCCGTCACGCCGAGTCCAATGAGGATCGCGCCGGACCGTTTTGGACCTGAGAAGTCACCCCGCATGCAATCGACGAATCCCGCAACAACCCCCTTCGGCAGCGTGACTGCTGCGTATGTGCGCTCGGATTCGAGCGCGGAGTCGCTACCTGCGACGTCACTCAGGAACGCCTTCGCGGTGCCTTCAAGCTTGCAGCGGTCGAGGAAGTAGCGCCATGTCGTTCGCTCCTTCGTCACCGCGTGACTCACGATCGCTCGCGGCTCGTAGAGCCAGTGAGAGTCAGGGTTCAACTGCGTCGCGCGGATCGCGAACTCAGTCTCATCGGCCGTCCCGCTAATCCGCCCGTTGGCTGACTGCGTTCGGCCGAGCTTCCCTACAAATCCTCCAGCTGCTTCAAGCATGGCTGCGCGAAAGGACATGTTTGCGCCGATCGGATTGCGGATCGGCGTTGCGTGATCGGGCATGCCCTTGTACGTACAGCCAACGACCCAGAGGAACTCACTCGGAAACCATTCCGGCTTGCCAGCTCGCCAGTCGGGGTCGATGCGGCCACCGACCCCGAGCACTTTCGGATCGTCGTATGCCGCGATATGGCGCTGAACAAATTCTCGGTCTGCCCTGGCGTCATCGTCCAAGAAGATCAGGATCTCAGCGCTGGTGTGGCGCGAGCCCGTCAGCCGACCGCCAGACAGACCCTTCACGTCTTCGTTCGGGACAACGGTCGCTTGCTCAAACTCGGCGCGGGCGCGTTCGAGCAGCTGTGGATTGTTGTCGATCACGACGACCACATCTTGCGGCGCCACGGTCTGCTCGAATGCAGAATCGACCGCTGCCTGGATGTCGCTCCAACGATCCTCTGAGTAGGCGCAGATGAGCACCGCAGCCGTGAGCGACTCGCTTCCCGTGGTCTCGCCACCTGAACTCGTCATCGGTGGGAATGTAGCGGCGGCGTGCGCGTCGGTGTTTTTGTATCACCCGGTCGCCGCCGATCCAGGCCCGCGAATCGCGGACTTCTCGCTCACTCCGGACGACTTCCGCAAGCACCTCGATCTGATCGCCGCGAGCGGACGCGCGAGCTGCACGTTCAGCGAGTTTGCATCGCGACTCTCGGCGGGCCCGGATCTACTTCAGGTCACTCAGAATGTCTTAGGGCGTGACAGCCAGATCGGGATTTGAACTCATATTCGAGTCCACCGCTCCGGTATTAGGTCGGAGGTGTCGTGATTCACCCCGGCAAACCAATCGTTCGGCGCGATCACGGTGCGTCCGTCGGGATCGCCCAACCAAGCTCCCCACCAACTGAAGGTGCTGTTGGCGATCACGTTGTGGTCGCACACCGACATCAGTGCCATGTCTGCGTGCTCCGACACGGCGGGACCCGAGACCGTCACGGACTCACCCGGCAGTTTCAGGTTCTCACGGCACCACTCCGGATCGTCGGAGAAGATAAAAAACCGCGGATTCGAAACGTGGTCCGCAATGAGAGCTGCCGCCCTGTTGTAGTAGTCGAGAGTGAGCGAGCCATGTAGCTTGGCAAATTTGGGCCTGGAGATCAGGTCGCCTCGACGGACATGAATGCTCACGGATTCTGTCGACTGAATGCTTTCCGCGATCTTCCTGAGCTCGCCCTTTAGCGGTAGTTGGAGCTCAGCTCTGAGCTCGTCTGCGATGTCACCGAAATATCGCTCGCTTTGCCAGTAACCGATCAGGTAGAGACGGCGGGAATCCGAAACCGCCGCGACACGAGGATCAAACTGAAAGTGCGCCTCGCGCAGAACCCTCGAACGATTGACGACTGCCGCGAGGGCCGAGTCCGCGTTTTGACCCGCGAACGTCGCTCCGCAGAGCCAACGGCGGTCGAGAATCTGCGCGTCCAACCGATACGGAGCGAGCGCGAAGCTCCTCAAGCGGTCACAGCGGAGGTAGCTCGCATCAAGAAAGAGTTCATCGTCAGTCCGCGCCGACAGCGCCCGCAGACACGCGTACTGGAACAGCTGATTTCCGAGACCACCTGAGAGTCGAGCGATTTTCAATTATCCGACCCCTTCCTTTCCAAACAGCGTTTCGTACCACTTGATTTGCAAAGTGCGGGCGAGCAACACATTCATCCCTATGGCGCTCGCGGCGTACACGACGGACGAGGCGGGGGCAGCGCCTGCGATCCCATATAGATGAAGCAGAGGAGGAAGTAGCGCAATCGTTGCCATGACTGCGACTCCCTCTGCAATTCCAACGGAGAGCAGTTTGCGTGCTCCCTTGAGCAATCCGTCCATGACCGAACGGACGCTCAGCGCCACTGAGCCTGCCAGAAGGATCTGAGCCGGCAGAATCGCGCCGTCGTACTTGGATCCGACCAGCAATTGAAGTAGCTGCGGCGCCAGAATAATCAGCGGAGCCGAAACAAGCACAGACGCGATGAGCGTTCCACGGATGTACTTTCGGCTCAGCAGGGCCCGCGCTTCGCGGGTTTTCTGACGAGCCACGCCCGGCAGTGCGACGAACTGAACGGAAACGCCGATCAACTGAGTTATGGACGTGAACGTCACGGCGGCAGTGTAGAGACCGAGGGCCGCTGGCTGCAGGAACGCCGAAATGAGCAGTTGGTCCAAGCGATCGTTGAGTTGCACCGGTACCGACGAGATGTAGCTGCGAAGGCCGTAACCGAGCATCGGCCGAGCGACCTCCTGCCTCGGTTTGGGCCAAGCGCTCATTTCGCGATTCACGAGAATCATTCCGGCGAGACTGAGTGCGAGTCCACCGGCGACGAAACTCAGGACTCCGGAGGCAACAGTCAACGTGTCCGTCGCCGCGAGGCCGACGACCGCAACCATCGTCACGACGCCGGTAAGGCGCGGACCGCGTGATAATCCCGGTGGCGGCCCAAACCGTTCAAAGCGTTAATCGCATAGACGCCGAACAGTCCCGAAGGATGTGGCTTGACCCCATCTTCTGGTCCACCCCCGAAAGTCATCTCTGTTGATTTGATCTCTCTGGCGTGACGGCGATCGAACTCGTCGCCTCGACCACGAGATTCCAGAGGTCGACTTCTTGCGCCACACGCCGCACGGATTCGAGCAGCGACCGAAGCTTTGCCTGCCAGCCGAGGTCCAGATTCACGTCGAAGGCCACGGCAACGCCCACAGCGGGACGGCCTTCTTCATGGGAATCGCCGCGGAAGAAATCGACGAGAGCGACCTGATGGTTGACGACCCGTTCTTCCCGATCACCTGCTGCGCGCGCGTGGTCAAGGCGGCGTAAATCTACTCAACTGGACGAATGTTCTGTTCGTCCGGCCCTGATCTGCCGAGCCATGAGGTGACGGCCGTGCATGCCCCTGTTGGGCGCCACCGCATTTCACCCCCCGGTCGTCACGTCCACGCGATGCCCCTCGCTGGACAGCTCAGACAACCGCAGAGACTTGGAAAGGCCGATGAGCCATGGGTTTTACACACGCGAGGATTCATACGCTGAAAGCGATCGCGATGTGCATGCCTGTCCTGGCGCTGCTCACGCTCGGGTACGCGCCACCCGCCAAAGCGGTCCCCACGGCAGTCTCACTCCCGTCGAAATCCGTCTCCGGGAATACCCGCGCGACAGTGCGCGTGAGCGACAAGAGCCGGAGCGCCATCTGGACCACCTTTTACGTCGACGGCAGGAAGATCGGGGCAGCCGATCGCAAGCCGCCGTTCTCCCTCCTGATCACTGCGGGCAGCCTGACGCCCGGCCGGCACATCCTTTCTGCCCGCACCAAGTTCGCTGTCCGGCGCGCCGATTCGTCGAAGCCTCGCCGCTCGCGCGCACGGGCTCGGTACGCGACGTCGCGATTCAACTTTGAAGTTGCCACATCCAGAGCTGCTAACGGAACCAAATCCGGAGCTGCTCAAGGAACCACTGGGCCTGATCCCGTCGAGTCCGGGCCACCGCCCAATGACTCCGGGCCACCGCCTGGTGACTGGGCGCTCGATTTCGCCGACGAGTTCTCCGGCACCTCACTCGATCCGAAGAAGTGGTGCAGCAGTTGGTTCCGTGGAAGTAAGATGAACGGCGTTGCGACAAGCGCGGACAACGTCAAGGTCGCCGACGGCAACCTCGCGCTCACGCTCTCCGCGCCGGGCACCGGGGCACTCGTCAATACGAACCCCACCGACTGCGAAACGCCGGGCTATCAATTTGGAACGGGCTACTACGCCGAAGCGCGTATTCGGTTCCCCGGCAATGGCGCACAGATCTACAACTGGCCAACTTGGTGGACCGACGGCCAGCGGTGGCCACTGGACGGCGAAATCGACATCGCTGAGGTCCTCGAAGGAAAGCTTTCAACGAACTATCACTCGAGCAGCTACGACCACCATTCCGGGCCGATCGCGGGCACTTGGGCAAACGAGTTCCATACGTTTGCCGTCGATCGCCAGCCCGGCGTGAACTCGATCTACTTCGATGGAAAGCTCGTCGCGAACTACCCGTCGTTCGATGCTGCGGCGCTCCACTATCTGATCCTCAATGTCGGCGGCGATGAAGTTTTTGGCGCTGCATCTCGCGTCAATGTCGACTGGGTGCGGGTGTGGAAGCGGCAGTAGTTGAAGGTGGGCCTGCACTTGCGCGGGCCCGTCGGAGCAACTAACCTCTTCCAGTAACCCGCGACTCAGCAAGCGCGGGTTGGCACAACTCAACGACCCCGATGCGCGTCTCGCAAACAATGCGTGCGGCGATCGCCGCGCTACTGATCGCGCTCGCCCACTCGAGCGCGTCAAGTGCCGCTGCACCGACGACCGCAATCTGGATGCCGACGACCCTCGTCACCGGGAAAACGCTTGTGTCCGTAACGCCCCAGACGGACGCAGCAAACGCGGTTCGCGCCGAGATCAGCATCGACGGGGCGAAGGCGTTCGCGCGTGACAGGCGTCAGCCATTCACCGGCGTGCTGGACCCGTCGAAGCTCACCCCCGGCAAACACATGCTGATCTCGAGGACGAAATTTACTTATCCCGTCTCCGGATCGAAACGAAAGATCAAATTCTCGATCGCGCGCAGGACGTTCAAGGTCTCAAAGCAGCGAACCCCGGCCAAGCGGAGGCGAGCGACCTCGCCAAATGCCCTGACTGCACCCGCGTTGAGAGGCAAATGGTCTCTCGAGTTCGATGATGAGTTCGGCGGTTTCGCGCTCGACACCTCGAAATGGTGCAGCAGCTGGTTTCATGAGAGTGTGTTGGACTCAACGCAAACCGACCCAAAGAATGTCTCCGTCTCGGGAGGCAACCTGTCGCTGAACCTCTCCTCACCTCAGAGCGGGGCGCTGGTGAACACAAACCCCAGCGATTGCGGGATCCCCGGCTACCGGTTCGGAACGGGCCACTATGTAGAAGCGCGCATAAAATTCCCCGGCAACGGACAACGTCTCTACAACTGGTCTGGCTGGTGGACAAACGGCGAGAACTGGCCAGGCGACGGGGAGGCCGATATCGCCGAAACCCTGAATGAAAAGTTGATGGCCGTGTACCACTCGTCGACCGTCGAGTTCTACCCCCAGATCATCCCCGGGGAGTGGGCGAACAAGTTCCACACCTACGCGCTACTACGCGAGCGCGGATACAACTCAATCTACTACGACAACGCGCTCGTCGCGAAGTACCCGACTGACGACGCCGGAGCGCCCCATTACCTCGTGCTGCACATCGCTGCCGGCGACCGCACCAAGCCCCTCACCAAGCCGGGCACCCAGACGAAGGTGAGCTGGGTGCGGGTATGGAAGAGGCAATGACCCCAGAGGTCATTCGGGTGACGATTCGTCAATCCGCCGACCCGTATTGACGAAGTAATCAATCCCGGTCGCCAGCGTCACCGCGACCATGATCCACACCAAGACGTCAACGGCCGGCGACGGCTGCGCGACGATCACGATCAGCAGCACGAACGCCTGGATCACGGTCTTGGCCTTTCCATACTGCGAGGCGCTGATCACGCCCTCGCCCTTCTGCGTGTAGCGCAGCGCGGTGACCGCGAACTCACGGCCCAGGACCAGTCCAGTCGCCCACCAGCTCATGCGGTCGAGCGCGCTCAAGGTGACGAGCGTGCCGACGATCAGCAGCTTGTCTGCGATCGGGTCCATCACCTTGCCGAATGTCGTGACCAGTTCGCGTGAGCGCGCGTAGTAGCCGTCGAACCAGTCTGTGGCCGCGGCAATCGCGAAGGCGACGCCGGCGATCACGTCACCGGTCGGGGACTCGGCCAGCAGGCCGACGAGCACGACCGGCACCAGAAGCACGCGCAGGACGGTGAGAGTGTTCGGCAGATTGACCTGCGACATCGCCTCGCCGATGCTAACGGCGTGGCGGGAACTACTTGGCGAGCTTGACCGAGAAGGCGATCGGCTTGCTCGAGAGGCCGGCCTTGTCGGCGACGGTCACTGAGAACCTCAGGCGGATCTTCGTGTGGCCCGCCAGCAGCGCGCGCACCGCCCGCAGCGTCGCGCGCGGGATCTTCACCGACATCGTGCGGGTGCCGGCCTTGCCGCGTGCAAGCTTGCCCTTGAAGGGCTTGAAGGTCACCCCGGAAGAAAGTGGCCGGACCACGGCCCGGGCCGAGCAGACGTCCGAACATTTGAGCCTGAACTTCACCTTGGTCGCGCGGCCGACCTTTGCGCTGCGCGGGCGGGTGATCCGGAAGGTCAGCGGCTTGGCCTTTGCGCTGCCGCCCGAGCCGGTGCCGACGTCGATCACGGGCGGGGTCGTCGGGGCCGTAGAGCCGGTGGTGCCACCGTCGCCGCCCGGGGCGCTGGGCTGTTCTGGCGGAGTCGGCCAGTCAGTTCCGTCGGACGGTGCCGGGCAGGCGCCGATCGAGCTGACCGCGTTCGCGACGTTCAGGCGCCCGCCATAGGCGACCTTCGTCTGCACAGCAGCGAGCGGCGTGACCGAGCCCACGATCGCGCTCTTGATCTGCGAAGACTGCAAGGTCGGACACTTCGACCAGAGCAGCGACGCCGCACCGGTCACGGCAGGCGCCGCCATCGACGTGCCGGACAGAAGCTGGAACGCGAACGGCCCGCCGCCGAGCCCGACCGGGGCGGTCGGATCAGCTGCGTCGTACGGGCACTCGGTCTGGTGGTCGACGTCGGGAGCCGGAACCGTGCACGGCTTGGCCGAGTAGATGCTTGAACCCGGGGCCAGTAGATCGACCGACGCCACCCCGTAGTCCGAGAACGGAGACATCGCGTCGAGCCAGTTGCTCGCACCGACGCAGATCACGTTGGGCAGATCGATGTCGCAGGGGTAGCGGTGAGCGAGCCCGCTCGTCGCGTCGTGGTTGTCGCCGGTCTGATCGCCGCCGCCGTTTCCGGCCGAGAAGACGAACAGCGCCTGGGGGTTGCTCGCGATCAGTGCCTCGAAGGCCGGGTCACCGTCCGGCCCGCCGAAGCTGCCGTTGAAGAGGCGCACGCCGCTCGCAATTCCGTGCGCAACGGCCTGCTCGATCGCCGCCCAGGAAAAGCTGCCGTACTCGTCGGCGGCGCGAAGCGGCATCACCTGCGCCCACGGGTTCACGCCCGAGGTGCCGATCGCGTTGTTGCCGACGCCGGCCGCAATCGAGGCAACGTGGGTGCCATGGCCGTTGATGTCGCGCGGGTCGTTGTCGGCGTCGTACAAGTCGCTGCCGGGGATCATGTTCGCGACGAGGTCCGTGTGCTCATAGGCGACACCGGTGTCGATCACGCCGATCTTCTCCGGCGTGAGGTCGCCGGGCGTGATCTGGTCCCAGGCCTCGGGGGCATCGATGTCGGCACCGGGCGTGCCGCTGACGTCCTCGAAGTTGCCGTCCACGAGGAGCGACATGAAGACCTGGCCGTAGTTGTTGATCGACCACTGCTTCTCGAGGAAGCGGTCGTCGAAGTAAGGGTTGGCGAGGTCGGCCGCCCACTCGCCGGATGCGACGGCGAACTCGACGACGGGGTTGTCGGCCAGCGAATCCGCAGCGGCGGTCGTGGATCTTCCCTCCGGCAACGATGCCTGCTGGAGCAGTGGCGAGGTCAACGACGTTTCGAAGACTGCGTCGATCGAGCGCCTCACGGCGAGCCGTTCCTTGGAGCTCGTGCCCTCGACGAACTTGATCGTCAGGTACTGGCTGAAGTCGGGGCGGTCGTCCTCGTCGTCGGCCACGGCAAACGCGGGAAGCGCGCAGGCAGAGATCGTCAGCGCTGCCACAAGCAGTGCGAAGCGCAGCGTACGCGTACCCAGCGCTCCAATCGATCCGCAACTCAATTCCGTTCGTTGCATCTATTCCATCAATCCACCTTGTTCGCGCCCGGAAGACAGACGCACCTACGTCAAGCATCGGCCTGACCGGCTTTAGCCTTGAGCTGAAAAATCAACTTTTGTTCGACCCTCGGACGGCGGAAACTGGCCGCTGAGCACCGACTCTCTATTAACCCGGCCACGCTGCGAAGCATTCGGTCGCCAAAAATCCGTATTCCGACCCATCCAGTCGGCTACCCTTGCGCGCTGATTTCCCGTTCCACCCCATCCACCAGGCATTCCCACGAGGTATTCGATGAGGATCGCGGTTCCAAGGGAGTCGGCCGACGGCGAAACGCGCGTCGCGGCCACCCCTGACACCATTCAAAAGTTCGTTTCAACGGGCAACACAGTGACTGTCCAGACCGGCGCCGGAGCAGCAGCGGGACACCCCGACTCGCAGTACACCGACGTCGGCGCGACCATCACCTCAGACTTCGCGGCGACCGTCAGCGGCGCAGACGCAGTCCTGAAGGTGCAAAAGCCGACCAGCGGAGAGATCGCGCAGATCCCCGAGGGATCGATCGTGATCGGCTATCTCGACCCGCTCACCGACGAGGCCACCGCAGCCGCGCTGACGGCCAGGAAGGTCAGCGCCTTTGCCATGGAGTCGATTCCGCGCACCACTCGCGCACAGAGCATGGACTCACTTTCGAGCCAGGCCACCGTCAGCGGCTACAAGGCCGTTCTGATCGCCGCGACCGAGAGCCCGAAGTTCTTCCCGATGCTCACCACTGCCGCGGGCACCGTCCGCCCGGCCAAGGTCTTCGTGATCGGTGTCGGCGTCGCTGGTCTGCAGGCGATCGCAACGGCCAGGCGCCTCGGCGGAATCGTCCACGCCTTCGACGTGCGCCCGGCAGTCAAGGAGCAGGTCGAGTCGCTCGGCGCGAAGTTCGTCGAGATCGACCTCGGAACCGACGACGCTGAGACCGCCGGCGGTTACGCCAAGGAGCTGACCGACGAGCAGAAGGCCAAGCAGACCGAGCTGATGAGCGAGACCGTCAAGCAGTCCGACATCGTGATCACGACCGCTGCAATCCCGGGTCGCCCCGCGCCGCAGCTGATTCCGACGAGCGTCGTTGAGGGCATGGCCCCGAGCTCCGTGATCGTCGACCTCGCCGCCGAGTCCGGCGGAAACGTCGAGCCTTCGGTCTCCGGCGAGACAGTGATCGTGAACGGCGTGAAGGTGATCGGATCGAAGAACATCCCTGCTTCGATGCCGCTGCACGCCAGCCAGCTTTACGCCAAGAACGTTTCCAACCTGCTTGAACTGATGATCGGCGAGGAAGCCGCGGTGAAGATCGACTTCTCCGACGACATCCTCGACGGCTGCGTGCTCACCTACGGCGGCACTCTGAAGAAGGACGCCCCGGGCGGATCCTTCGCGCCCCCGGAGCCGGAGCCCGAGCCGGCGCCGACCGAGAAAGCCGAGGCATAGACCGTGGATTACGCAAACCTGCTCCAGCAGCTGACCATTCTGGTGCTGGCCGCGTTCGTCGGCTTCGAGGTCATCTCGAAGGTTCCGGCAACGCTGCACACGCCACTGATGTCGGCAACCAACGCGATCCACGGCATCGTGATCGTGGGCGCCCTGATCGTCGCCGGCGCGGCATCGCAGGGCACGGTTCAGATCGTGCTCGGCACGCTGGCCGTGTTCTTCGGCGCGCTGAACGTCGTCGGCGGATTCGTCGTCACCGACCGCATGCTCGAGATGTTCAAGAAGAAGCCGTCGGCCGACAAGCCCAAGGGCGGTGCTTCATGAGCTTTCCGTTCCTGACGACCGTCGTCGGTGGTGAGTCCACCGGCGACCACATCATCAACCTTGCTTACCTGATCGCGATCATTCTGTTCGTCGTCGGCCTGAAGAAGCTGACGAGCCCGTCGACGGCCCGCCAAGGCAACCAGATCGCCGCGATCGGAATGTTCATTGCGATCGTCGCGACGCTGTTTCTCGAGGAGATCGTCACTTACGAGTGGATCCTCCTCGGCGCCGTGCTCGGCGCGCCGCTCGGTTTCCTCTCGGCGAAGAAGGTCAAGATGACTTCGATGCCGGAGATGGTCGCGCTGTTCAACGGCGTCGGCGGTGGCGCAGTTGCATTGATCGCCCTCTCTGAGTACTACGCCTGGACCGATGGCGACATCGGCATCACGACCGACGTTGAAGTCGCCTCGCTGTTCTCGCTGATTATCGGATCGATCAGCTTCTGGGGCTCGATCGTTGCCTTCCTGAAGCTCTCCGAGAAGATCGATGGCAAGCCCAAGTCGCTTCCGGGCCAGAAGTTCATCAACGCTGCGCTCGGACTTGGCGCGCTGGGCATCGCCGGCTACATGCTCGCTTCCACCGGCATGGACCCGTATGCATACGCCGTCGGAATCGCCGTGCTCGCCGGTGTGCTCGGACTGTTCTTCGTGCTGCCGATCGGTGGCGCGGACATGCCGGTCGTGATCTCGACCCTGAACGCGATGACCGGTCTGGCCGCAGCTGCCGCTGGTTTTGCCCTGGGCAACAACGCCCTGATCGTTGCGGGAATGATCGTCGGTGCTTCGGGAACGATCCTCACCAACCTGATGGCCGTCGCGATGAACCGCACGATCGCGGGAGTGCTGTTCGGCTCCTTCGGTCAGAGTTCCGGCGGCGGTGGCGGCGGTAGCTCCGAGGGGCCGCAGGGCACCGTCAAGTCAACGGACGCGGCCTCGGCGGCGATCCTGATGGCCTACGCGCAGAACGTCATCGTCGTCCCCGGCTACGGACTTGCTGTCGCCCAGGCGCAGCACGTCGTCAAGGAGATGGCCGACGAGCTCGAAAAGCGCGGCGTCAGCGTCAAGTACGCGATCCACCCGGTCGCAGGTCGCATGCCCGGTCACATGAACGTGTTGCTCGCCGAGTCCGACGTGCCGTACGACCAGCTCGTGGAAATGGACGACATCAACCCCGAGTTCGAGCGCACAGACGTCGCGATCGTGGTCGGCGCGAACGACGTCACCAACCCGGCGGCAAAGACCAATCCCGACTCACCGATCTACGGCATGCCGATCCTCGAAGTCGACCACGCGCGCAACGTGATCGTGCTCAAGCGAGGAATGGCCTCCGGTTACGCCGGAATCGAGAACGAGCTCTTCTACCTCGACCAGACGCAGATGCTGTTCGGCGACGCCAAGGCTTCGCTGAGCGAGATCGTCGCGGAGCTGAAGAACGTCTGATTGAGCACGACCGGCGTCGCGCGACTGCGTGGCGTCGGTCGACACTCAGGGAACTCTCAGGGTTGTATGAGGCGATTCTTTGCTGAAGGGTCGATCATTCAGGCATGAATGAGAACACTCCGCCCGAGGGCGGCACAACTGAACCTGAAGCACCTACTCAACCGATCGCTCCGGCGAGCGATACTCCGCCGAGCTGGGCGCTCGACAAGTTCAAGCGCAACACCGTGATCGGCGGCGCGGCTGTCGTCGGAGCGATGATCGCTCTGGCCGGTGCGGCGCTGGTCGGTGACTACGGCTGGCACGGCCGTGGCGACCACCGCGGCGGCCTATGGATGATGCAGGGCGGCCCAGGCAATCAGGGTGGTCCCGGCATGCGCGGCGACGGTTGGTTCGAGCAGCGTGGACCCGGCGCGCAAGGTCAGGGCTACCCGACCCAGCCGAACCAGCAGAACCAGCAGGACGACGAAGGTCAGACCGACAAGAGCAACTGAGATCCGCGGGGGCGTGGCTCAGTCGTCGTCATCGCCCCCGTGATCGTCTCCGCCTGAGTCGTCGCCGCCGGAGTCATCACCACCCGAGCCACTGATGTCACTGTCGTTCGAAGTCTGCGGCGGAACGTACGGCGTCGTGATGACCGGCTTCTTCGGCTTCTTCTTGACCGCGGGCTTGTGCTTTTTCCGCGTGGCGACCAACTCGTCTCCGGCGCTCGCGTCCACCGTCGAGAGGCCGACCGGCTGACTCACCAGCTGCAACGCCAGGTACCCGAGACAAGCGGCGACGATCAGCCCCAGCAGCCCGGCGCCGACGATCTTCAGCGACTGGCCGTTCATGAGGTCCCCTTGAAGGCGATCACGGCGAGCGTGCCACCGCCCTCAGCTTCTTCAAGCTTCACATCGGCACCCCAGCGACGCGCAAGTTCACGCGCGATCGCCAGGCCAAGTCCGGTGCCGCCGCTCTGCGCGACGCCCGCTTTGCCGCGGTAGAAACGCTCGAAGACCGCCTCGCCGTCTGAGATCCCGGGCCCGTGATCGCGCACGGTGATCTGGCGGCCCGCCGAAGCCAGTTCGACGGTTGAGCCTTCCGGCGAATACGCCAGCGCGTTCTCGATCAGGGCATCAATCACCCGGTCGAGATCGGCGCGCGAAGCCTCGGCGTACTCGGCCCCGTCACTTTCGACGATCAGTTCGTGACCGCCCGACTCAGCGATCGGCCGCCAACGCATCCCCGCCGACTCGGTCACCGCGGACAGCTCAAGCGACTCTGCCCGCGCATCCCGCTCACCGGTCTGGCTGAGCACGAGCAGCTCATCAACGGTGCGCGCGAGGCGGTCGGCCTCGCCCAGCCCGTGGTCGAGCTGCTCGTTGACAAGCGGATCGATGCTGCGCGCGCGAGCCTCCTCAAGCCGCAGTCTCAGGCCCGTCAGCGGGGTGCGCAACTGGTGCGAAGCGTCGGCGACGAAACGGCTCTGGGCCTCGAGCGAGCTCGAAAGCCTGTCGGTCATCTCGTTGAAGGTGCGGGCCAGTTCTCGCTGCTCGCTGCTGCCTTCGACCGGCGCGCGGGCGTGCAGGTCGCCGTCGGCCACGGCGCGCGCAGCGCCTTCGAAGCGGCGCAGCGGCCGCGCGACCTGGCGGGCGATGATCGCGCCGGCGATCAACCCGACGATCAGAACCGCGAGCCCGATCAGCGCCAGGCCCGCGACGGTGCGCTTGAACGCGCTGGAAACGTCGGCCACGTCCTGCGTCACGCGAACGGCGCCGGTCGTCCGACCCTCATCGGTGATCGGCACCGCCGTTGCGAGTAACTCGCGACCGAGCGTCTCGCTCGATCGGGAGATCTGCGCGGTCTGACCGGTCAGCGCGATCTTGATCTCGGGCCGGCTGGCGAGACTGCTGCCGACCGAAGACTCGCTGGCGCTGTCTGCGAGCACCTCTCCCTTGTCGTCGACAATGACCGTGCGGCCGCGCGTGTCGCGTGCCGTGACGGAGACGAAATCCTGGAGCGCGTCGGCGTTGTCGTTCTCGAGCGCGCTGTGGGCGAGCACGGCCACCACGTTCGCGCCAGTTCGAGCCTGTTGCTTGACCTCGTCGTCGAGGCGCTCGCGCAGGCTGAGCGCGAGCGGCAGCTCGAGCGCGATGATCGCGAGCACCAGCACGTAGGCCATCGCGGCCATCATCCGTGTGCTCAGGCTTGTGATTCGAACTCCTCTGCGGTGGTGAAACGGAAGCCGACGCCGCGCACCGTGTGCAGGTAGCGCGGGTGGCTGGAGTCCTCGCCGAGCTTCTTGCGCAGCCAGCCGATGTGGACGTCGAGCGTCTTGGTCGAGCCGAACCAGTTCTCATCCCACACCTCGGCCATCAGCGTCTCGCGCGAGACGACGGTGCCTGCGGCGCGGACGAGCTCAACCAGCAGGTCAAATTCTTTGCGCGAGAGATCGAGTTGCTCGCCGTCCAGCGTCGCGCGCCGTGAAGCTTCGTCGACGATCAGTCCGCCGACCACGTGTTCGGCCGGCTGGCGCGACGGCCCGGCCGTGCGACGCAGCAGCGCGCGGATGCGCGCGATCAGCTCGCCGCTGCTGAAGGGCTTGACGACGTAGTCGTCTGCGCCGATCTCAAGGCCGACGATGCGATCCACCTCTGTGCCGCGCGCGGTGAGCATGATGATCGGCACCTGACTGAAGATCCGGATCTCGCGGCAGACGTCGCGACCGTCGCCGTCGGGGAGCATCAGGTCGAGCAGGATCAGGTCGGGGTCTGTGCCGCGGGCGATCGTCAGCGCCTCTGCCGCGGTCTTCGCGACTGCGGGAACAAAGCCCTCGCGCTCAAGCGCGCTGCAGAGTGGCTCAGAAATTGAGGCCTCGTCCTCGACGACGAGGATGCGTGTAGCGGCCTCCATGCAACCCATCTTATGCCGACTTTTTGCCTGCAGATGCTGGCTTTGCCAAAGCTTTGCCAAGGCTTTGACACACGCTTACGCACACTTGCCGATCCCTTTGCTGCGCCCCCGCCAAGGTGCAGTCAAGCGAATTCTCAGATCTCCTTAAGGAGGGGACTCGATGACAAGGAAAGTATTTGCAGCGTGCGCGGTGGTCGGAGTGGCCGCGATCGCAGCGTTGGCAGCTGGCACGCGTGCCAACCCCGAACCGGCGAAGGCTGCGCAGCAACCGGCCGCCGGTCCGTCGGTCGAGACGATCGTCGAGCAGCGCACACAGGTCGTACGCAGGCGCGATCGCCAGCGCCGCGTCCCGGCCGGCGTTGCGAAAAGCTCCGCGCCCGCTCCCGCGCCCGCGGTGCGGAGCGTGTCGAACACCGCAACCAACGCAGCTCCCGACAGCTCCGACGACGATCACGGTGAGGATCAGGGCGACGACGAGGGCGAACACGGCGAAGAGCGTGACGACGACCACGGCAGCGAGCATGAAGAAGACGACTGAGAATCCTCGCGCCGAGCACGCGACAAGCGTCGGCCTCGCAAGTGTCGCGATCTTCCTGGTGATCATGGCGGTGCTGTTCTGGCGACTGGAGATCGGGAACGACCCGGCGATCGGCGCGGCAACCGCGCAGGCCGCTCCGCAGCAGGTGATCAGGCGCAAGCTGATCATCAAGCGCAAGGTCATCCACGTGATCGAGGATCGTCCCGCGCTGCCGGCGAGTTCGCCGGCCGGTGGTGGCGGTTACGTCGCTCCGGCCGGCAGCGCGCCGTCGGCGGCACCCGCGCCGGTGCAGTCGGCTCCAGCTCCAGCTCCAGCGCCGGCGCCTGCCCCCGCACCCGCCCCGACGACGAGCGCGTCATGAGCGAGCACACAGGCGACTACGCGTACCGGTCGTTCGACGCGATGGGCACCCGCGTGAGCTTCTGGATCGACCACTCCGCGGGCCACCGGGCGGAAGCAGCTTTCAGCGCAGGCGAGACGCTGATCCGCGACTTCGACATGCGTCTCTCGCGCTTCAAGCCCGAAAGCGAGCTCTGCGCGCTGAACGCCGACCCACACGCGACGGTGCCGGTGTCGAGCCTGATGGCGCGCTTTGTCGACGCTGCAGTGAGCGTCGCGCAGATCAGCGACGGGCTGATTGACCCGACCCTGATCGAGGATGTCGAGGACCTCGGCTATCGCGAGTCGCTCGCCGGCGTGACCGGCGCGCCGCTCAGCGAAGCGCTCGCGAAGGCCCCCGAGCCTGCGCCGGCGACGCCCGACACGGCCGCGCGCTGGCAGGAGGTCTCGGCAGACATCGACGCCCGCAGCGTCACCCGCACGCCCGGCCTGAGGCTCGACAGCGGCGGCTGCGGCAAAGGTCTTGCTGCCGATCTGGTCGCAGGGATCTGGTCGACGCTGCTCGAGCCCGCTACCGGCTTCATCGTCGACTGCGGCGGGGACATGCGCGTCGGCGCGCTCGACCAGTCCGAACTCCCTTACGAGATTCAGGTCGAGGCGGCGCAGCTCGCGCTGAGCCTGCATGCCGGCGGCGTCGCGACATCGGGCATCGGCAACCGCATCTGGCGCACCGACGACGGCTTCGCCCACCACCTGATCGATCCCGGCACAGGCCTGCCGGCATGGACCGGCGTCGCCTCGGCGACCGCGCTTGCGCCAACCGCTCTGATCGCAGAAAGCATCGCGAAGGTGGCGCTGCTCTCCGGACCCGCTGCTGCGCGTGAAGTCCTCGCCCGCCACGGCGGGGTGATCACCCTGTTCGACGGCAGTATCACCGAGGTCGTCGCCGAGCGCGCCGAGCTGGCCGCATGAACCCCGCACTCGACCCGACGCAGCACATCTGGTGGATCGCCAGCCGCGCGTCGGGCATCGTGGCGGTCATCCTCCTGACCTACACGATGCTGATCGGCCTGATGATGGGTGGCAAGCTGGTGCAGCGCCTGACGGGCCGACCCGGCCGCGGCGCGCTGGCGGTCAAGCAGCTGCTCCAGACACATGAGATGGCGTCGATCGCGGCGCTGATCGCGATCGCGGTGCACGGCGTGACCCTGCTCGGCGACAGCTACCTGCACCCGACGCCGGCTCAGATCGCGCTCCCGTTCACGATCGACTACCGCTCCTTCTACGTCGGGCTCGGGATCATCGGCGGCTACGTCGCGTTTGCGCTCGGGCTCTCGTTCTACTTTCGGAGCCGGATCGGCACGAGCAGGTGGAAGAAGATGCACCGCTGGACGATCGCGGCCTACGCGCTCTCGGTCGGACATGCGCTGGGCGCCGGCACCGACGCCGGCAGCGCCTGGTTCAACTATCCGCTGCTGGGATCAGCCGGACTCGTGGCGATCATGTTCCTGGTTCGGGTCAGCTCGGTCTCGCGGGCGCCGCGCGCGAAGAAGCAGAAGGCTTCACGCGCCCAGCCGGTGTACGATCCACCCTCCGCGAGGTGATCCCTCGCGCTCGGCCCACACTGCCAGCTTCATAGGCTGGGGCTGGCCAGGGGCTCATTTTCAGAGGTCGGACCCAAAAGGTCCGGCCTCTTTTTTACACACATGTTGCGCATAGATATATCTCGGTGATATATTGGCGGCATGACCCCCGCCCCCCTCACCAAGTACTCGAACGTCGCCTACGTGATCCTCGGGTTTCTCGCCAAGGCCGACGCTCCGCTCAGCGGCTACGACATCAAGCAATGGGTCGACACATCGGTGCGGTTCTTCTTCGCCGCCAGCTTCGGACAGATCTACCCGGAGCTCAAAAAACTGAGCGAAGCCGGCCTGGTCGAAGGCGCATCGAACGCCACCGGCGGCCGCGCCCGAAACGAGTACTCGATCACCGACGCCGGCCGCCAGGAGCTGCGCACCTGGATACTCAAACCAGAGACGCGCCTCGAGATGCGTGACGAAGCGGTGCTGCGCGTCTTCTTCTCCGGCGACCTCAGCAAGCAGGAGCGGCTCGGAAAGCTCCGGCAGATGCGCGCCGACCGCGTGAGCAGCTTCGAAACGTTGAAGGCAGTCGAGGCGATGACGCAGGGGCAGATCAAGGACATGCCCTGCCTGGTCCTGGACTACGGACTCGGCCTCCACCAATACGTGATCGACTGGTGCGACCAGGCGATCAAAGCTGTAGAAGACCAATAAGGAGTCACCCCCATGCTCTCCAAGCTCGCTCAGATCGCCACCAACCGCCCCAGGCGCGTGCTGCTGATCGCGGCGCTCGTCTCGGTTGTCAGCCTCGTCCTCAGCAACGGCCTGCCTGATCAACTCGCCGCCCAGGGCTTTGACAACAAGAAGGCCGAGTCGTCCAAGGCCGTCGATCAGATAGCGGCAGCGGCTGGGTTTGACCCGTCTCAGCAGATCGTCGCGCTCGTCACCGCGCCGGACGGCGAGCAGATCGACACGCCCGCCGGTCGCGCGCTCGTGGCGAGCACGGCGAAGAAGCTCGAGGCGATTGATGGCGTGACAGCCGTCGTCACGCCGTTCGCCGACGGAACCCCGCCGGACGTCGCCCGGCTTGCGATTTCGAAAGACGGGACGCAGGCCGTCGCGATCACGCAGATGGCTGCTGACTCCGAAGAATCCGACGCAGCCGCCGATGCCGTCGCGGCCTTCGAGGGCGACGAATCGGTCCAGCTCGGGGGCGGCCTGGTCGCCCAGGATGCGGTCAGCGAGACCGTCAGCGAAGACCTCGCGCGCTCGGAACTGATCGTCTTTCCGCTGCTCTTCCTGATCTCGCTGTTCGTCTTCCGCAGCCTGATCGCGGCCGCGCTTCCCCTGCTGGTCGGCGCGATCACGATCCCCGTGACGATGGCGATGATCAGCGGCTACAACCAGGTCACGAGCCTCTCGGTCTTCGCGCTCAACCTCACGACCGGCCTCGGGCTGGGACTCGCGATCGACTACGCCCTGCTCACGATCACCAGATTCCGCGAGGAGTTGGCCGCGGGCGCCGAGCCTCCGTGTGCGATCGCGACCACGCTAAACACCGCCGGCCGCACGATCGTCTTCTCCTCGCTCATCGTCGCCGGCTCGGTGCTCGTGCTCGGGATCTTCCCGCTGAAGTTCCTCTACTCGATGGCGTTCGCAGGAGCCACGGTGGCCATCGCATCTGCGGTCGTCTCATTGACCGTGCTTCCCGCCGTCCTGATGCTGCTCGGCCGCAGGATCGACCGCTTCTCGCTCGCGCGCAACCCGGTCGAGCAGAGCACGGCGCGGTGGTATCGCCTCGCCGACGGCGTGATGAGGCGCCCGATCATCGTCGCCCTCGGCGTGACTCTTCTGATCCTCATCCTCTCGATGCCGCTGCGCAACCTTGACTTCACCTCGGTGGACGCGACCGTCCTGCCGAAGGACAACTCGGCGCACATCGTCCAGGTTGCGCAGGCCGATGACTTCCCCAAGGGCCAGTCCTCGACGATCTTCATCGCCGCAGAAGCCCCGGAGGACGACGACGCGAAGGTCGCGGCGCTGCGCAAGCAGGTGCTCGCCGTTGACGGCGTCACCGGCACCTCGCCACCGGCCTACCTGGACAAGGACACCTGGTCGTTCGACGTCTACACCGAGCAGCTCTTCTACAACGCCGCCGCGCTCGACGCCGTCGAAGAGATCCGTGCGCTCGACGCCGCGGCGCAGATCAGAGTCGGCGGCAACTCAGCGGTGTTCGTCGATCAGCGCGCGACGATTCTCGACCGCGTTCCGCTTGCGCTGCTGCTGATCCTCGCGATCACGTTTGTCGTGCTCTTCCTGATGACCGGCTCGGTCGTGCTGCCGCTGAAGACGTTCATCATGAACATCTTCACGCTGGCGGCAACGTTTGGAATCCTCACCTGGATCTTCGCCGAGGGACACCTCGAAGGACTGCTCGACTACAGCTCGCAGAACGCGCTCGAGATGACGCAGCCGGTGCTGCTCTTCGTCCTCGCGTTCGCCCTGGCCACCGACTACGGCGTCTTCCTGCTCGGGCGGATCAAGGAACTGCGCGACCAGGGGCTCGACAACCACGAGTCGGTCGCCCAGGGCGTCGCCAGGACCGGCCGCGTGATCACATCCGCCGCCCTGCTCTTCTGCGTCGCGATCGGTGCGTTCAGCCTCTCCGGGATCGTCTTCATCAAGCAGCTCGGCATCGGCACGGCGCTCGCGGTTGCGATCGACGCGACGCTCATCCGTGCGCTTCTGGTGCCGGCGCTGATGGCGATGCTCGGCGAGTACAACTGGTGGGCGCCGCGCTGGATGAAGCGGATCTACGGGCGCTTCGGCCTGTCGGAGGAGCCGAGCACGCAGGCGCCCGAGACCGCGGGCGCGACCAGCTGACGTCTGAGGCAACTCGGACCAGGCGGAAGCTGGTCCGAAGCCGGACCGACCACGCGGGCCTCATGAGCGCTCCTTCGGCGCGATCGGCGCGGGAACCGACCCGGGCGCGGTCAGGCCGCGTCTTCGGCCGCGTTCGTCGTCCCGTTCCAGGACGCACGTCCGACCGACCCCGGCACGCCCTGCTGATCGATCACCGCGAGCAGCGCTTCGACCACATCGGGGTCGAACTGCGTTCCGGCGTGGCGGCTCAATTCGTTGCGCGCCGCGTGCATGCCGATCGACTTGCGGTACGGACGATCGGTGATCATCGCGTGGAAAGCGTCGCAGACCAGCACGATGCGGCTCGGCAGCGGGATCTGATCGCCGATCAGACCATCGGGGTAGCCCACGCCGTCCCAGCGCTCGTGTTCGTGGCGGATCGCCTTGGCGACGGCCGCAAAGCCCGGCACCGGTGAGACGATGCGCTCGCCGATCTCCGGGTGGCGCTTCATGAACTCCCACTCGTGATCCTCAAGGCCATCCTGTTTGTTCAGAATCTCGTTCGGAATTCCGATCTTGCCGATGTCGTGCAGCAGCGCGACGTCGGCGAGCACCGTGCGCTGTTCATCGGTGATGCCCAGGCGATCGCCGACCGCCAGCGCCAGCTCGACCGTTTCCTCCGAATGGTCAGCTGTGTAGCCGTCGCGCTCCTGGAGCGCGACGAGCAAAGATGAGATCGTCGACTGGAAGCGGCCACGGTTGCGGTCCATCTGCGCCGATTCGTGGCCCAGGTAGCCGGTGACCAGAACGATGCCGAGGAAGATCGGGGTGGTCGTGACGATGCGCGCGATGACGTTGTCGCCGCCGACGATCAGCGGCGTGATGATGAACGCGAGCGTGAAGAAAATCGTTCCGCCGATCGCGACCGGACGGTCGCTCCAGAAGAAGATCGCGCAGTACATCGCGGGCAGCAGCAGGAAGAAGCCCGCGGTGATCTGCTGGAAATGAATCACGAGAATCGTCTGGGTGATCACGATCAGCACAAGGGCGACGATGAACGAGCGCTTTGGCAGGTCGTAGTGCGTGAGCAGGATCCCCACGCAGCCGCCGATCAGGCAGACGAGTCCGATCGCGTAGGCGTAGACGTCGACCTTGCCCAGCAGCGCCGACCACAGCGCGATGAAGCCGATGCCCGAGAAGTAGATCAGCGACATCGCGCGGCACATCATCACGTACTCGGCGCGGGCCTCGCCAACTTCGCGGCGACGGGTCGAGGGCAGATCCGTGTAGGACACGTTCACAGCGATGCCGTCCTTCCGCTCGAGACTTCGCCGTGCAGCACGCGAAGGTTGTTGACGACGCCTTCTTCGATCGACTCGCGCCAACCGGGTCGCTGCGTCGCCGGAACGCCGTCCCGCGCTTCGAGCGCCGCGAGCAGCGCGTGGACGACCGACGGATCAAACTGGGAGCCAGAGCCCTGGCGAAGCTGCTCGCGGGCCTGCGCCTCGGAGAGCGGCTCGCGATACGGGCGCTCGGAAATCATCGCGTGGTAGGCGTCGCAGGCGAGCACGACGCGGCTTGCGACCGGGATCTCTTCGGCCTTCAGGCTGTCCGGGTAGCCGGTGCCGTCCCAGCGCTCATGTTCGTGGCGGACCGCGTTGGCGACGGTTTCAAAGCCGGGCACTTCATTGAGGATCCGCTCACCGATCACCGGGTGGCGGCGCATGACCGTCCACTCGTCCTCGGAGAGCGCCGAAGGCTTGTCGAGAATCTCGTTCGGGATTCCGATCTTTCCGATGTCGTGCAACAGCGCGACGTCGGCAATGTGCAGCGTTTCCTTGCCCTCAAGCCCGAGGTCTTCTGACACGGCCATCACCAGCGAAAGCACCTCGGAGGAATGTTCGGCCGTGTAGTCGTCGCGCGCGTCGAGTGCCATCAGCAACGCCGTGATCGTGCCGCGAAACCTGGCCTGCTCGACTGAAGCCGTGCGGAAGCGGTTGAACATCGCGCCGAGGATCACGCTGCTGCCGAGCAGCAGCGGCAAAGTTGTGAGCGCCTCGATCAGCGCTTCCTCGCTGCCCCAGATCGCCGGCACCGCGACGTAGGCGACGGTCAGCGGCAGCATCACCGCGAGCTTGACGGCGAAGTCATCCCAGAAGAAGACCATCACGACGGCTGCCGGAAGGAAGAGGAATGAAAGGCCGACCATCACGTTGTCGCCGATCCCGACCAGTGCCACCGCTGCGACGCCCATCAGAACCGGGCCGACGATCAGCCTCGGCGAGCTGCGCTCCCAACGCACGATCAGCACCCAGGCCGTGGCCAGTGCCACGAGTCCGATCGCCGCGGCGTCGGTCCAGTCGGGCTGATTGAAGACCACCGAGTACATCACCTCGATCGCGCCGCCGAAGGCCAGCATCGCGATCGCGATGCGGCGCACCAGATCGCGGTCGGCGGTCAGGCCGAAGTCGTCGAGGCGCGTGCTGTGGTTGTGGAGAGAGTGCGAATTCAAGTCGGTGCCGGGATCCGTCAGATGACCTTCCAGTTATCGGGACCCGGGGCCAGCACCTTGCGCGCGGTTTTGCGGGGTGGACGTATGTTCGACGCGCGAAGTGGTCAGGTTTACCGCATCAGTGGTAGTTCTGGCCCTGTTCTGGCCGAACGTTCCCTTCAAAGGTTGTCAATAATTTGGGTGCACGAATGCGATCTTGCAGCGTTTTGAGGCGCTACTCTGGGCCGCGATGCCGACCGAAGTCCTGCAGTGTGTCGTCGACGAACGCGTCGCGACGATCGTCCACGACGATGACGGAGCCAACACGCTCCGCACCGATGTCTTCGAGGCGTACTTCGAACTGCTCGACCGCATCGAGGCCGACGACGGCGCCGGCGCAGTGGTTCTGCGCGGCCGAGACGACTTCTTCTCGGCCGGGATGGATCTCAAATGGATGCAGACGATCGACCGCGACGAGCTCGGGACGATCGGCCCGAACATGGCGCGCCTGGCGCACCGCCTGTACATGTTTCCCAAGCCCGTGATCGCCGCGGTCACCGGCCACGCGATCGCCGGCGGCGCGATCATCCTGCTGGCCTGCGACCGCTCTGTCGGCGTCGAGGGCGAGTACAAGATCGGCTTGAACGAGGTCGCGCTGGGCATTCCCTTCGGCGGCTTCGCGATGAAGCTCGCGCAGTCGCACCTTGTGCCCTCGGCCTTTGGCTCGGGCCTGCTGCACGGCGAGACATTCCGCCCCGCCCGCGCACTCGAGATCGGATATCTCGACGAGCTCGCGCCGGCCTCCGAGTTCGACGCGCGCGTCGCGGCCATCGCCACCCGAGCCGCAGAGCTGTCGCCGTTCACCTACCAGTTGACCAAGCAGGCGATGCGCTCTGAGTTCGCTGCAGAAATCGATGAGCAGGTCCAGAGCGGCGTGCTCGTCCCACTTTTTCAGGCATTCGCCGACCTCGACAACTCCTAGACTGGCCTCCATGACCTCACCTGACGCATCCTCCACCCTGGCCGAAAAGACAAGCATCGAGCTGGCCGCCGAGCCCGCCGAGATTCTCGTGACTGCCGAGCAGAAGCTGCTCGTCGAGCGCGAACCGATCACTCTCGAGGATGCGCTGTCGATCCAGCAGCTGCCGGACAACCAGCTCGGCCACCTCGCTGACCTCGCCCACCGCGTGCGCCTTGACTACTGCGGCGAGTCCGTCGAGGTCGAGTCGATCATCTCCGGCAAGACCGGTGGCTGCCCGGAGGACTGCAACTTCTGCTCGCAATCGTCGGTCTTCGGCAGCGAAGTCGCGCCGACCGGTTACATCCCGCCCGAGCAACTGCTCGCCGCCGCAGAGGCCACGGCCGAGACCGGCGCCACCGAGTTCTGCATCGTCTACGCCGTGCGCGGCCCGGACCGCCGCCTGATGGATCACGTGATCGAGTGCACGAAGCTCGTCCACGACAACGTGCCCGGCCTCGAAGTGGCGGCGTCGCTGGGGATCCTCACCCCCGATCAGGCGAAAGAGCTCTCCGACGCCGGAGTCCACCGCTACAACCACAACCTCGAAGCGGCGAAGAGCTACTTCCCGGAGGTCTGCTCGACGCACACCTGGGAAGACCGCATGGAGACCTGCGAACTTGTCCGCGAAACCGGAATGGAACTCTGCTCGGGCGGCATCATCGGCCTTGGCGAGACGCGCGAACAGCGCATCGAGTTTGCCTTCCAGCTGGCTGCGCTTGAGCCACACGAAGTCCCGATGAATTTTCTGAACCCGCGACCGGGCACGCCGATGGAAGACCGCGAACTGGTCAGCCCGACCGAGGCGATCCGCACGATCGCGCTCTTCCGCCTGATCATGCCGGCGACCACGATCCGTTACGCCGGCGGCCGCGAGATCACCCTCGGCGACCTCCAGGAGATGGGGATGAAGTCCGGCGTGAACGCGCTGATCACCGGCAACTACCTCACAACTCTGGGGCAGAATGTAGGAAATGACCTCGGAATGCTCGAAGACCTGAAGATGCCGATCAAGGCAGTGAGCAAAGTCATCTGAGGACGGACCCTATGTTTGAACCAGGACAACTGACACGCGAAGCCGACGCCCTGACGCACGCCCGCCTGGAAGCGGCCCGCGCAGAGCTCGATGCCGAGCGCGACTATGACGTCAACCGGCGCTGCCAGGAGTGCGACGCGAAGTTGACGGTGCAGATCTTTCCGCACGGCTACGAGGCGCACTGCACACCTTGCGAGCGCCGCGCACGAACGCAGCAGTAACGGACCGCGGTCCGCAAATCGCAGCGACCCTGCGATAATTCCCGGCATGAGCGAAGTCATCAGCATGCCGACAGAAGAAGAAATCCGCGAATCGCTGCGCACCGTGATCGACCCGGAGCTGCGCCGTTCGATCGTGGATCTCGGCATGGTCCGCTCGGTTGACCTCAAGGGCGACGGCGTCGTCGACATCGTCATCTCATTGACCACCCCCGGCTGCCCGGTGCGTTCGCACTTCCAGAACGGCGTGGCCGAGAGCGCCGGTCGTCTCGACGGTGTTGAGGTCGTAAACGTCGGATTTGACGTTCTGAGCGACGCCGAGAAGGGCGAGCTCAAGAGCAAGCTCGGCCGCGGAGCGCTGCCTGAAGGCGCGCTCGCCCAGGTCCGTAATGTGATCGCGGTCGGATCCGGCAAGGGCGGAGTTGGCAAGTCGACGATGACCGCGAACCTCGCAGCCGCGTTGGCGCTGGAGGGCAACAAGGTCGCTGTCGTCGACTGCGACGTCTACGGCTACTCGATCCCGCGCATGCTCGGCGTGAACAAGCGCCCCGAGGTAAACGAGAAGCAGAAGATTCTTCCGGTCGATGCCGCCGGTGGCCTGAAGGTCATGTCGATCGGCTTCTTCATCGAGGACAACGCGGCCGTCGTCTGGCGTGGAGCGATGCTGCACAAGGCGATCCAGCAGTTTTTGGAGGACGTCGAGTGGGGCGAGCTTGACTACCTGCTGCTCGACCTCCCGCCCGGCACCGGCGACGTCTCGATGACCTTGGCCCAGCTGCTGCCGCAGAGCAAGTTCGTCATCGTCACCACCCCCCAGCCGGCAGCGCAGACCGTCGCCAAGCGCAGCGCCGACATGTCGAAGAAGGTCAACATCGAGGTGATCGGTGTGATCGAGAACATGAGCGGATTCACCACGCCTGACGGCGAGCGCTTCACGATCTTCGGCGAGGGCGGCGGACAGGAACTCTCCGACGAGCTCGACGTGCCGCTGCTGGCGAAGACGCCGATCAGCGAGTCACTGCGTATTCAGGCCGACGCGGGCGTGCCGCTGGTCGTGTCCGACCCGGACGATCCGGCCGCCCAGGTGATCCGTTCCGCCGCGCGCGGAATCATCGCCCTGACCCCGGTCGAGCTGCCGATGTTCCAGGAAGCCTCCGAGCCACTGGGCTTCGAGCTTCCGATGATCTCGCAGCACTCACCAGTCATCAAGACCGGCGCTTAGATCCAGTCCGCTCGTGGGATGGCGGCGGTCCCCGAGCAGCCACCGCCCCGAGGTCCACGACCCGCGAATCGATCAGATCGTCGAGCCGAATCCCGGGCGCTCGATGCACCATGTGCTGATCACCGATGCGAGCGATCTTGACGCGGCCGTCGACGGGTGGCTGTGCGAGGCGTTCGAGCTCTCCCACTGACCGCGCCCTGGCCGGAGAACACGCCCCCCCGGTTTCAAGCCAGATTTACTCCACAGTCTGCCCCGGAGGGAGCGACTGTGGAGTAATCGAGGCCCGGGTGAGGTGACTTATCACGGTGCGGTCCGGCACATCTGCAGGCGCTTCAACCACCGCCTCGCCGAAGCAGACGATGACGGCGTCGTGATCGCGGACAATCGCGACAGTGTTCGGAACCGGCAACTCGCGCACTCAATGTAGATCGAGAAGTTTCGCGGGACTGACACGCTGCCGCGGATAGTTGAGAGCGTCACCTTCGGCCAGAGCGAGAACCATGCCGGGCTGCAAATCGCCGACATGGTCTGTTCCGCGCCACCAGCACCGATTCGGCAACCGTGTGAGGCGCCTCAGGCAGGATGTTCAACTTGTTTGGGCCGTCGGTTCAGACCATCGTCATGCCACCGGAGACGCTGATCGTCTGCCCGGTGACAAAGCCCGCGCCTTCAGATGCGAGAAACGCAACGACCGGCGCGATGTCGTTCGGCTGACCGAGGCGGCCCATCGGGACGGCACCGCGCAACGACGCGACCATTGCCGCAGCATCTTCGGCGTACTGGATCATCTGATCGAGCATCGGGGTGGCGGTCGGCCCGGGCGAGAGGCAGTTCACCGTCACGCCCTTGTCGAGCACTTCGCGCGCCATCGCCTTCACGAAGCCGATCGTGCCGCCGTTCGCAGCGCTCATCAAGGACTGCTCAGAAACCCCGGCACGTCCCGCCTCACCGGCGATGTGCACGATGCGGCCGTAGCCACGGTCGATCATCCCACCGAGCACAGCATGGGTCAGGCGGATGCCTCCGAGCAGGTTGATGTCGATCATCTGGCGCCAGTAGGTCTCGTCGCTCTTCAAGAGGCTCATCGCGTGGTTCCAGCCTGCGGCGTTGATCATCGCGTCGATCGGGCCGAGGCGCTGCTCGATCTCTCCGATTGCGCGCGTGACCGAGGACTGCTCGGTGATGTTCAGGTCCACCCACATCACCTCGGCTCCGCTGACGGCCTGCATCAGGTCAGTCGCGGCTGCCGCGGCCTTCTGCGGATCGATGTCGCCGATCGCGACGGCCATGTTGTCGAGCAGCAGCTCTTTGGCGACTTCGACGCCGATGCCGCCGGCGCCGCCGGCCACCAGGGCGACGCGTCGATCCTTGTGCTGCACTGATGGCTGAGCTGATCCGATTGAGGTGACGTTCATCTGGCCGTCAAGACTACTCGCGGACGCCGAGGGCACGGGCGCGGGTAAAATGCCCCTTCATGGCTTACGTCCCGTCATCGGCAGTGCTCGACATCGAACAGCTCTCAATGCTGCTTGAACTCGAGGCTCCCTTCGAGATCGAGGACGTCCAGAAGGCCAAAAAGAAGATGGCCAAGCGGTGGCATCCGGACATCGCGCCGCCCGGCAAGCGCCAGGCGCACGAAGACCATCTGAAGGTTCTGAACAAGGCTGCAGACGATCTCCAGTCGCTGCTCGAGACGATGCCCCGCGGATCGATCACGGCCAACGCCCTGCGCGCAAGCGCCGAAGCCGCGCGCAGGCGCCGCGCCGACGAAGGCCGCCGCGCCTACGAGGAGGCCCAGCGCCAGGCCGAGCAGGACGAGGATCGCCAGAAGTACGACCCGTTCCACTCTCAGTTGCCCGACCACAGCGTCGTCTACCGCTACGCGCGTTGCAACGCCTACCCGGAGTGGGGCGTCGGGAGCATTCTCGGCATCTACTTCACCGGCGAGGAGGAGGCCATGCTGCAGTGGGCTCGCGTCGATTTCGAGGTCGGCGTTCGCACCGTGCCCGCCGGCACGCTTGATTTCGTCGAGTTCGGCAAGCCGGATGAGGCGAAGGACCGCGCCCGCCGCTTCCTGCTCAGCGCGGAGCACGCGATGGCCGAGGGTGACTACGCGCTGGCATCAGAGCGCCTGATCTTCGCCCGCGACGCCGACGAGACCGACCCCACGATCCATCGACTGATGACTGTCGCCTTCTGGCAGGGCGGCGACCTGGCCGCAGCCGCGCGCAGCGTGCGCGCCTGGGCCCGCGTAGAGCCCGGCCGTCCCGCACCCCACCGCTACGCAGCACGCCTATATGAGGCCATGGGGCTGCACGAGCTGGCCGCCGAGGCCGCCGAGCGTGAATGCGCCACCAATCCGCGTGACGGAGCCGCCTGGGCGCGCTTGGGCGCACTCAGGCTGCGCCTGCTCCAGCCAGAACCCGCCCGCGAGGCGCTGACTCGTGCGCGCCGCATCCCCGGGGTCACGATCGACACGCTGCTCGATCTTTCACTTGCCGACCACCTGCTGGGCGAGCCGGTCGCCGCCCTCGAATCGGCCCGCGCCGCGCAACGCGTGGACGACACCGATCCGCTCGTCTGGGCTGCCGTGGCCCACGGCCTCGACCGCACCGGCAACATCGCCGACTGCATCGCAGCATGCGAACACGCAATCGCGCTCGGCGGCGATCCGACCGAACTCGGTGAGCTGCGGGCACGCAAGATCCACGAGCAGCACGGCGAGCTCGTCGACAGCGTCGCCTGAGCCGCCGGCTCCGTAGAATCAATCTCATGTCGCTTGAAGCGAAAATGCTTGAAAACATCGTCAAGGGTCTCCAGCACCACGACGCCTCCTGCCCGATGCCGGCGCAGGCCGTGCTGATCAGCCATTTTGACCGCGAGCGATTCGACTGGGAGGACATCAACGGCGTGCCGGTGATTGCCGCTGACGACGTCCAGCCCGAGCGATTCCGCATCCAGTGCGAGGGCTCCGCAAAGGGGATCGAGGACGCGCTCGAAGAGTTCGTCAACGCTCCCGAGCAGATCCCGCTCGAAGAGCCGGCAGAGCGCCCGCTCGCGCCGGTCACGCCGGAACGCTCGCCCTTCACCGCCACGTGATCGAGCTGCTTTTCTGGGAGGGTTGCCCGTCCCACCCGCGCGCGCTCGCCGAGCTGACCAGGCTGCTCGATGCATTCAAGATTGATCGTGACCAGTTGCGCCTGATCGAAGTCAGAACCGACGCCGACGCCCGACGCGAGCGCTTCATCGGCTCGCCGACGATCCGCTTGAACGGCGAAGACCTCGTCGACACCGGCGACACTGCATATGCACTCGACTGCCGTATCTACTTCCGGCGCGACGGAAAAGTATCTCCCCTCCCCGACCCAGCAGACCTCCGCGACGCGATCGCGCAGTACGCAGCAACCGAAAAAGGATTCTGAATGTCCCTTCAAATCGGCGACCCCGCCCCCACCTTCGTGCTCCCGGGCACAGACGGCCACCAACACGCCTACGGAGGCCAGGACGAGAACGCCACCGTGATCATCTTCACCTGCAACCACTGCCCGTACGCACTCGCCTGGGAAGAACGCCTGCTCGACGCCGGCCGCTACTACGCGCCGCACGGCGTCCGCTTCCTCGCGATCAACCCTAACGACGCGACGATCAAGCCCGCTGATTCGTTCGAGAACATGAAGATCCGCCATGCAGAACAGAACTGGCCCTTCCCGTATCTCCATGACGAGAAGCAGAAGGTCGCCAAGGCCTACGGCGCGCGCACCACGCCGGACGTATTCGTGTTCAACGCAGACGACAGGCTCGTCTACCGCGGCGCCCCCGACAGCGACTACGAGGACGACGTTCAGGCAGCGGTCTGGATGCGCGCAGCGATCGACGCCGCGCTGGCAGGCTCCACGCCTCAGCTCGCCGAGTCGGACTCGGTCGGCTGCGGTGTCAAGTGGAAGGCGTGAGCGCGCGGTCCCAAGGACGCGCAGCGCGCAGAGAGCTGAGGATCGCCCGCGTGGCCGGCGACTTGTTCAGCGTGTAGAAGTGAATCCCCGGAGCGCCGCGTGACAGGAGGTCGGCGCACTGCAGCGTCGCGAAGGCAACGCCAAGATCCTGGATCGCCTCTGGATCGTCCTTGCGCGCATCGAGCTCTTTCATCAGTCGCTCGGGGATCGTCGCACCGCACATGCTGGTGAAGCGCTTGATCTGTTCGTAGCCACCGATCGGCATGATGCCGGGGACGATCGGCACGTCGATCCCGGCCGCGCGGGCGCGATCGACGAACTCGAAGTAGGCGTCGTTGTCAAAGAAGAGCTGCGTGACGAGGAAGCTCGCGCCGTTGTCGACCTTCTGCTTCGCGTAGGCGAGGTCCGACTCCGCGGAGACGGCCTCCGGATGCACCTCCGGGTAACACGCGCCGGCGACGCAGACGTCGTAGTTGTCGACGATCAGCCTGGTCAGCTCGTCGGCGTTGCCGAGGCCGCCCTCGGTGCGCACGAACGTCTCCTCGCCCTGCGGCGGGTCGCCGCGCAGCGCGATGATGTTCTCGACGCCGGTCTCGATGATCGCGTTCAAAGTTTCTGTGAGTTCCTCGACGGTCGAGCCGACGCAGGTGAAGTGCGCCATCGCCTCGATGCCGAGTTCGTTCTTGATCCGGCCGAGGATCGCGATCGTGCGGTCGCGGGTCGATCCGCCCGCGCCGTAGGTGACCGACACGAACGCCGGCTCGAGCTCACGCAGCGCGCCAGCCGTCTCGAAAAGGTTGGTCATGCCCTCGTCGGTCTTCGGAGGGAAGAACTCGAACGAGAAAACCGGCTCATCGCCGGCCTGCTGAAGGAGCTGGTCGATACGGGCCATCCGGGTCAGCCTCCGGGTGAGTAGGAGCCCATCAGCATGCCGCGCTCTTCCTCGGTCGGCTCGACGAGCACGTCGATCGGAAGGTTCACGTGGTGCTTTCGCGCACCGTGGGAGCTGCAGACCACGTCGACCGAGTCATTCTGCTTGTAGCTGCCGGCGATGCCGATGAACATGATCAGCCAGCGGAAGCCTGAGAGCTTCTCTTCTTTGCGGATCGGCTTGTAGAAATAGATCTCACGCTTGCCGAGCTCGTAGTCCTTGCCCGGCTCCTGCTTGACGCCGTTGCAGTACACCTCGATGCTCTCGGCGGCGTCAGGATCGGCGTCGGCGGGGAAGTCGACCTTGGACCAGCGGGTTTTCTCTTCAGTCATGATCCTGAGTCTAATTCCCGACGCAGGGCGTTGGTCAGCGACTCGCCGGGCTGCGGCTCGATCAACGCTTTTGAAGCGCCGCCGAGCCAGCCTTCCGTGGAGCCGTCGCGGCGCACATCGATCCCGCCGCGGCGCTTCCTGAAGAGTCCGTCGACGATCGTCACTTCGAGCCGCGTGTGCACCAGTTCGATCGCCTCGTAGTCGCGCAGCGGCGAGTTGATCCCGCCAAGGCCACGGGTGTCATCGACATGCGTGGCCAGCTCGTCGGCCAACTTGGCGAACAGCGCATCTTCAGAATCGAACTCGAACTTCGCGACCTTGCCGGTCACGCGGACTTTGAGTTTGTAGTTCAGCGCCCGACGGCCTTGCGTCCCTCGAGCAGATCACGGTCACGGTGACCGGTGTAGATCTGACGCGGGCGCGCAATCCTGGTCTCGGGGTCGTCGAGCATCTCGAGCCACTGCGCGATCCAGCCGGACGTGCGCGGAATCGCGAACATCACTGTGAACATCGCGCGCGGGATGTTCAGCGCCTCGTAGATCAGGCCGCTGTAGAAGTCGACGTTCGGGTAGAGCTTGCGCGAGGTGAAGTAGTCGTCGTCGAGGGCCTGCTTCTCCAGTTCGACGGCGATCTCGAGCAGGGGGTTGTCGGTGCCGGTCACCTCGAGCACTTCGCCGACGTGCTTCTTGATGATCTGCGCGCGCGGGTCGAAGTTCTTGTAGACGCGGTGGCCGAAGCCCATCAGTCGCTCGTTGCCGGACTTCACGCTGGTCAGGAAGTCCGGGATGTTCTCGACCGTCTTGATCCGCGCAAGCATGCGCAGCACTGCTTCGTTGGCACCGCCGTGGAGCGGTCCGTACAGAGCTGCGACGCCGGCGGCGACCGCCGAGTACGGGTCCACCTGGCTCGATCCGACCGCCCGGACAGCTGCCGTCGAGCAGTTCTGCTCGTGGTCGGCGTGCAGGATGAAGAGCGTGTCGAGTGCCTTGGCCAGACGCGGGTCGGGCTCGTACTTGAGCTCGGTCATCTTGAACATCATTCCGAGGAAGTTGCTCGCGTAGTCGAGGTCGTTGTCGGGGTAGACGTAGGGCATGCCCTGGCTGTGGCGGTAGGCGAAGCCCGCGAGCGTCGGCATCTTGGCGATCATGCGGATTGCGGCCATGCGGCGCTCTTCCGGGTCGCCGATGTTCTTCGCGTCGGGGTAGAACGTGGACAGCGCGCCGACGGTCGCGAGCAGCATGCCCATCGGGTGCGCGTCGTAGCGGAAGCCCTGCACGAAGACCTTGAGGTTCTCATGCACGAAGGTGTGCATCGTGATCTCGTACTTCCAGTCCTCGAGCTGCTTGTCGTTGGGCAGGTCGCCGTGGATCAGGAGGTATGCGACCTCGAGGTAGCTCGAGTGCTCGCAGAGCTGCTCGATCGAGTATCCACGGTGCTGGAGGATCCCCTTGTCGCCATCGATGTAGGTGATCGCGGACCGACACGAAGCGGTGTTCGTGTACGCCGGGTCGTAGGTCATGAGACCGAAATCGTCGGGGTCTGTCTTGAACTGGCGCAGTTCGGAGGCACGCACGGTGCCATCGGTGATTATGAGCTTTTCACTCTGGCCCGTCCGTCCATCCGTGACGGTCACGGCGCTTGAATCGCCGGCTTCGGAGGCGGGCGGTTCCACTACTTGAACCTGATCATCCGACATGTTTTAGGGGCTCCCGTATCGCGATTTCTCTGTCTGCATCAGATTATGTATCAGGCGGTGCGACATTCACGTCACCAATGGTCGAAACTTCCCGTATGCGGGTAGTACGCATTTGAGACTATGCACAGCCTATTTACCGAAACCGTTCGCTCGAGCCCCGCAGCGGGCCGGGCAGCAGCGATCGAAAGAATCCTCGCTGTTGCCGGCGAAGAAGCCGTACGGGTCGGTCCCGAGCGCATCCGAATGGGCGAGATCGCGGCGCGCGCGAATGTCTCGCGGGCGAGCCTGTACCGCCACTTCGCAAGCAAGGATGAGCTGATCCGCGCCTGGACGACGCGTGAGCTGGAGAAGATCTTCGCCGATGCCGATCGCGCAGCCGCCGGATCCGAAACATTTGAGCAGCGTCTGGCGGCGGGCTTTGCTGCGGCGCTGATCGCCCTGCGAGAGCACCCGGTCTTTCGCGCCGTCGTGGTGAGCAACAACACGCAGATCGTGCGCTCGACGCTCGAGTCCGGCGAGGCGATCGACCGCGCGCGCGAGCTGATGCTCGAGCGCTTCAACAACGCCGTGCACGCCGGTCGGCTTGAGGTCGATCAGTTTGACGCGTCGGTCGCAGGCGAGCTGATCAGCCGGCTTGCCGTGTCGTTCACGGTCGCGCCCGAGACAGTCGGACGGCTCGACACGGAGGAAGACGTGCGCGAGTTCGCGCGGAGGTTCGTGGCGCCGCTAGTGCGCTGACGGCTTGACGCCGGCGGGCATTTCGCTTGAGCCGCTGGCCTCGAGCGCCTTTGCGGCTTCTTCGTGCTCGCGGTGATCGACTTCTTCCTCGCCGCCCTTCCAGACCATGGCAAAGGTGGCGACGGCGAAGAGCACACCGATCACGACGACCAGGCTGGTGAACTTGCCGGGAAAGTCGTTCGGGCGCTTTATGCCGACAAGGGAGACGACGACGGCGAAAACACCGAAACCGACCGCAAGGATGTAGTACGGGGTGAACATCTGGGGCGAGAGGTTACTACGTGAATCTGGCGCTCAAGCGTCGATTGTGACGTGCGGGTTCGGCGCGGGGTCTTCATGACCCTTGTCGCCGCGCCGTATCGCGGCCCCGGCCGCTGACTGGCCGCCGTGTGGGCCACGCCTGCGCGGACCCGGCTCGAAACTGGCCCTGGTGAGTTCGCCGCCGTTGCGGTCGATCTCCGGCGGCGGGACATCATGGATGGCTTTGTAGATGTACCAACAGCACCACACCAGCGGCAACTTGATGGCCACGGCGACAAGGAATACGAAGAACAGGTCCACGGCGGTGATTTTACCGCTCGCGGCGGTCTAGCGGAACGTCGCCGCGACTTCTGCGAAACGCGTGATCGCCAGGAAGCCCTGGAAGCGCTCGGCGATCTCGTCGCCGGTCAGGTCACGGACGCGCTCTGTGCCGAAGTTCTCAACGTTGAAGCTCGCCATCGTGGAGCCGAAGGTCATCGCCCGGCGGAAGGCGTCATCGTCGAGCTCGCCGCCCTCGGAGAGGTGCTGCGAGATGTAGCCGAGGAAGCCGCCGGCGAATGAGTCGCCTGCGCCGGTCGGGTCGATCACGTCTTCGAGCGGGTAGGCCGGAAGGGCGAAGAAGCTGTCGCGCGTCACGAGCGCCGCGCCGTACTCGCCCTGCTTGGCGATCACGAGACGAGGACCCCAGGTGAGGATCTCGCGAGCGGCCTTGATCATGTTGCTCTGGCCGGTGAGCGCGCGAATCTCGGCGTCATTCATGAAGACCGCGTCGACGCCCTTGATCGTCTCGACCAGTGAGTCCTTGGCGATGTCGATCCAGAGGTTCATCGAGTCGAGTGCGACGAACGTGACGTCGGGGCACTGCTCGCGCACTGCGCGCTGGAGGCCCGGCTCGATGTTGGCCAGGAAGAGCACGTCGGCCTCCTTGGCGGCGTCGTTGAGCTTGGGCTCGAAGGTCTCGAAGACGTTCAGCTGGGTGTCGTCGGTGTGGGCGGTGTTGAGATCGAACTCGTAGTGGCCCTTCCAGAAGAAGGTCCTGCCGCCCGGGATCTTCTCGATTCCGTCGGTGTTGACGCCGCGCTTCTCGAGGATTCCGTACTCCTCGTCGCCGAAGTCGTCGCCCACCGGGCCGTATACATAGACGTCGGTGAAGAAGCTCGAAGCGAGCGAGAAATGCACGGCGGAACCGCCGAGCATGCGTTCGCGCTCTCCGAACGGGGTCTTGACTGCGTCAAATGCGATTGATCCAACCACTGCGAGGCTCATAGGCGGGAGAGAGTAGCCAGATACCCTCAGGTCCATATGACTAAATTTAAAGAATTAGGACTCAAGGCCGAGTTCGCAGATGCTCTTGAGAAGGTCGGATACACAGATCCCACCCCGATCCAGGAGCAGGCAATTCCGGAACTTCTCAAAGGCTCCGACGTGATTGGCCAGGCCCAGACAGGTACGGGCAAGACTGCCGCTTTCGGACTGCCGATGTTGCAGTCGATCATCCCAGAACGTCGTGAGGTGCAGGCACTGGTCCTCACCCCGACCCGAGAACTCTGCATTCAGGTCGCCCAGTCACTGCGCGCCTACGGCGCCGTCGCCGGAATCGACGTGCTCGCCACATTCGGCGGCGCACCGATCCGCCAGCAGATGGACCGCCTGAAGTCCGGTCCGCAGGTCGTCGTGGGAACGGTCGGCCGCGTGATGGACCTCCACTCGCGCCACTCGCTGATGTTCCACGACGCGCGCTTCGTCGTGCTTGACGAAGCCGACGAGATGCTCGACCTCGGCTTCCTCGAGGACGTCGAGAAGATCCTGAACAAGTGCCCGCGTGGTCGCCAGACCGCGCTTTTCAGCGCGACAATGCCGCCGGCGATCGCCAAGCTCGCTTCCGAGCAGCTCCACGATCCCGTGACGATCAAGGTCAAGGCCTCGACGCTGACGATCGACACCGTCGAGCACTTCCAGAAGTCGAGCTCGCGCAACGACAAAGTCGACGCGATCATCGAGGTGCTCGAGGCCGAGCGCCCGACCCAGGCGATCATCTTCTGCCGCACGAAGATCGGCGTTGACCGCCTTGCCCGCGACCTCGACCGCCGCAAACCCAACCTGAAGGTGCGCGCGCTGCACGGCGACATGTCGCAGGGTTCGCGCGACGGCGTGATGATCGCGTTCAAGGACAACCGCGTGCCGGTGCTGGTCGCGACCGACATCGCCGCGCGTGGACTGGACGTTCAGAACGTCACCCACGTGATCAACTACGACCTGCCCAACTCAGCAGAGATCTACACGCACCGCATCGGCCGCACCGGCCGCGCCGGTCGTGGAGGCCGCGCGATCACGCTGGTCGAGTCGCGCGACAAAGAAGACTTCAAGGCAATCGAGAAGCACATCAACGTCGAGATTCCCGAGTGGACCCCGAAGGGTGCCGCTGCGCCGATGCGCCAGCCGGTCAAGGCCGAAGACGCCGAGGCGGTCGAGGAAGTCACGAGCGAGGACAAGCCTGCCGAGACGGGCGAGCGCAAGCAGCGCGAGCGTCGTCCGCGTGATCGTGCCGCGCGGACCGCAGAAGCTCCCGCGGAAGAAACTCCCGCCGAAGAAGTCGTAGAGGCGATCATCGAGCCGCCGGCGCCGCCGACGGCCGATGAGCCCGAGACCGAGCCCGAGGCAGAGGCAGAGGCAGCGGTCGATGAGGTCGCCGAAGAGTCTGCTGGCGTGATCCCGGATCCGTCCGCCGAAGAAGCCAAGCCCGCGCCGTTCTCCTGGGGCCCGCCCCCGGCCAGGCCCGAAGAGGAACCGACCGAGGATGAGCCGGAGACGGAGCCCGAGCCCGAGGCAGCGTCCGTAGAGTCCGAGCCCGGCGAGCTGCGCCACCCGCGTCACATCAAGCCGAACCAGGTCGAACTCGACGGTGATTTCAGCCTGTTGATCGTCAACGGCGGCACCTCGCGTGGCGTCGAGCCGGCTGACGTGATCGAGCTCGTGACTTCGAAAAGCGATCTGACCGGTAGCGACGTTCGCCGCGTGCGCGTGCTCAGCCGTTACACGCTGATGCAGGTGCCGAGCGACAAGGCGGCAAGCGTTGCCGGCGCGATCGACGGCGCGCAGCTGCGTGGCGAGACCGTCGCAGCCGACGCCGTAGTGGCGGAAACCTCCTAGTCAGGGGGAACAGATGCTCGCCATCGCGCTCGCCCTCTCGGCGGCGATTACATGGGGCACCGGCGATTTTCTCGGTGGCATTGCTGCGCGCAGGTATGCGCTGCTGTGGGTGCTGCTCGCGTCGTCGCTCGGCGGGCTGCTGGTCTCGGTCTCCGGCTCGCTGATCAGCGGCGACCCGATTCCGCCGCAGGGCGACCTGGTGATCGCGGCGTTCGCGGGGCTCGCTGGTCTTGTGGCGCTCGCGGCGTTCTACGAGGCGCTCGCGATCGGGACGATGAGCATCGTGGCACCGATAACGGCCACCGGGTCTTCGATCCCCGTGCTCTGGGGCGTGATCGGGCGCGGCGAGACGCTGACGGCCTTTGCGATCTTCGCGATCGCCGTCGCCGTCTGCGGCGTGATCCTCGCCTCGCGCGAACAGGACAAGGCAGAGACGACCGGGGTCGACGCGGCCACGCACCGCAGGTCGATTCTGCTCGCGATCGTCGCGGCGATCGGTTTCGGCACGATCTTCACGCTGATCGCCGAGGCCGGCGAGGAGTCGATCTTCTGGCCGGCCGCCACGCTGAAGCTGACCACGCTCGGCGCGGTTGTGCTGATCATGCTCATCGGGGTGACGCGGCGGTCGGCGCTGGGCGAGCGCCCGCACGGCACCGGCTGGTTCTTCCCGATCTCGATCGGCTTCTTCGACGTGACCGCGAACATCACGTTTGCTGCCGCGACGCAGCAGGGCGCGCTTTCGATCACATCAGTGGTCAGCTCGCTCTACCCGGTGATCACGGTGATGCTGGCATTTGTGTTCCTGCATGAGCGGTTGGCGGTCAGCCAACGCGTTGGCGTGGCGATGGCGCTGCTTGGCGTCGTCATGCTGGCCGCTGCGTAGCTGCCGGCGACTGACCCGGGCCAAAAAGTCGCAAATTGCAACCGTGATGTGGCACCCGGTGCCACATGTGGCCCGCAAATTGCGAACTTCTAGGCGATCTGATCGACGTGTGCCACGTTGGCGGCGTCGTCCGGGTCATCGCTCGGTGCAGAGCTGATCCACGCCGCAAGGATTTCCCCCAGCACAGGCTCGCTGACCAACCGCAAAGACAAAGCCAACACGTTCGCGTCATTCCACTTGCGCGCTCCCGCTGCCGTCTCCGCATCGACACACAAGGCAGCCCGCACACCCGGCACCTTGTTCGCCGCAATCGAAGCGCCGGTCCCGGTCCAGCAACACACGACTCCCTGATCGGCGGCGCCAGATGCCACCGCCCGCGCCGCGGCCTCGCTCCCCCATGCCCAGTCGGCGCGGCCCGAAGGATCGAACGCACCAAAGCGAAGCACTTCATGCCCGTCGGCTTCGAGCCGCTCAACGACCGATCCCGCGACCCCTTCGAGCATGTCGGTCGACACGGCAATACGCATCGCTCGAAGATATAGGCACAGGCTGGCTCCAGATTCATGCCCGCCGACCACGACTCATTGATGGAAGTCGAACAGGCGCTTCAGCGCGCGCAGCTCGCGAGCGACGTCGACGCGCTCGAGCAGCTGCTGCACAATCACCTGCGCTTCATCGGGCCCGACACCGGGGTCCACGACAAGGCCGAAGACCTTGCGGCGCATCAGGCCGGGCTCGTCGCATTCAAGTCCTCGACTCCAGTCGAGTTTGAGGTGCACGCCTACGGGACCACCGGCGTGACGATCGCGCTGCTCGAACTCGAAGTCGAGGTCAGCGGCGAGCTCGTTCACGGGACCTGTCGATATACCCGCACCTGGCTCTGCGAAGACGATCGCTGGCAGATCGTCGCCGGCGCAGTCGTCGCTGTCCCGGCAACCTAGACTTGCAGCCATGTCAGCACCTGCGCCCGGATCCAAAGCACCCGCATTCACGCTGAAAAACCAGAACGACGAGGCCGTCAGGCTCGCCGACTTCAAAGGCAAGACGCTCGTTCTGTACTTCTACCCCAAGGCGGACACGCCCGGTTGTACGACACAGGCCTGCGGGATCCGCGACCGCTTCGAGGAGTACGAGAAAGCCGGCGCTGTCATTGTCGGCGTCTCACCGGACGAGCCGCCGAAGCTCGCCGCCTTCAAGAAGAAGTACAAGCTCCCCTTCGATCTGATCGGCGACCCCGACCACAAGATCGCCGAGCAGTACGGCCAGTGGGTCGAGAAGTCGATGTACGGCAAGAAGTACATGGGCGTGCAGCGCAGCACCTTCATCATCTCGCCGAGCGGCAAGGTGGTCGAGTACCTGCCCAAGGTGCAGCCGAAGAAGCACGATGATCTTGTGCTGACGGCGCTGGAGAAACTCGCCTAGAAACCTGCGGGATTCCGCTTGTCGACCAGCCAAACCCCTTGTTACTCTGGCGTCCAGAGTGTTCGACAACTGGACAACCGGCCGCGCACTGCGCCGCTACGTCGACTCGCTGGACCCCGTCGCCGATGACGAAGAGATCACCGCAAAGGTCTCGAACGTCCTGTTCGCCGACGCCTACTTCGCACACTCGATCTACCTCGTCACGTTTGCCCGCCAGGCCGCGGTCCCGGCGATCGCCAAGGTGCTCTACCGATCGGGCAACGGCGACATCGCGACCGACCCGCGCCGACGCAACAACGACACGATCATCTTCTTCACGGAGTTCTACCGCCTCGGCTACAAGTCGGAGGAAGGCGTCGCCGCCGTCCAACGCATGGAAGAGATCCACAGCCGCTTTCTGATCAGCGACGAGCTGAAGCTCTACACGCTGGCCACGGTGATGCTGGAGCCCGATCGTCTCGCGCGGCAGTTCGGACATGATCCGTTCAGCCCGATCGACCGCGAGGCGCGCTGGAACTTCTGGTGCGGGATCGCGCACGCGATGGGTCTTGAGCTGCCGGCCGACACACGCGAGGGCTTCTTGCAATGGATGCTCGATTTCGAAGCGGCCACCTACGCGAACACCGTCGACGGCCATGGTTGTTACGAAGGCCTCGTCGAGGACTGGCTGCGCTGGTATCCGACGTGGTTGCCAAAGCGTGAATGGCTCGCGCGCCAATCGCTCTCCGGACTGCTTGACCCGACGCTGCGCGAGGCGATGGGTGTCGACGCTCCGCCGAAGTGGATCCAGACGCAGGTCAATCTCGTTGCCAGCGCCTACCTGAAGTCCACGCCCTACCGCGTCTTCCGCAAGAACCGCAACCTGGTCAATTTCTTCGGCGGGCAGCGCGCCAACCCGCGCGACCTCGACACCGTCGGACACGTCCCGCCGCGCGAATGCGCCGGGGCTTCGCTCGACTAGCGCTTCAGGCGTACTTTCGACGTCGCGGTCGCCTTGTTGCCCGCAGCGTCCTTCGCGGTGAAAGTGATCACCGCGGTCAGCTTCTTCTTCAGCTTCAGTCGCGAGTTGATCTGCGAGCGCTGCTTCCGGGTGAACTTGAAGGCGAACTTCGACTTGACGCCCGGGGCCGAAGAAGCTTTGACCACCTTGCTCCTGCTCGTGAACTGCTTGTTGCCCACTTTGTACTTGACAACGGCGCGAGCTTCGACGGAAGCCGCTCGGTCGAGCGTCACGTTCCCCGAAAGCTTCAAGATCCGCTGGGTTCTGCTCGCCGAGAGAACGAGCGCGGGCTTTGCGCTTGCGCATCCACCGACCGTTCCCGCGTTGTTCGGACACGTGTCCTGTGTCTCGTCGCCGAAGCCATCGCGGTCGACGTCAGCCTCGATATCGGCATTGAACAGAAGCTCCTCGTCGTTGTTGATCAGGAGCGGATCCTGTGGCGCGCCCGGTGCGAGCGCCGGCTTGAAGTAGAGGCTTGCTGCGCCGGGGGAGGGCTCCAGAGACTTGAAGAACGCCGTGTTGGTCGGGTCGTGGTCCAGTGCGATGTTGTCCCCGATGTTGATCGGCATGCGGGTCAGCGTCTCCGTGACTCCGCCGGCCGTCGGTGACACCGCCACGCTCACGGCGCCACTCGTGCGCTGATTTCCCGTGAAGGGCGCAGCCAGGCGGAGAGCGAACGGGCCGCCGGCGGCGTTGGTGCGGATCCGCCAGCGCACGACGACTCCATCGAACGGTGCTGCCACCACACGCCCCGGAAGTGCCGACTGCACGCTCGTACAGGTCGTGTCACAGAAGTCAAGTTCACCGGGCGGCTTGGCGAGATCGCTTCCGAGGGTCGTTGCTGCTCCAGCCGTCGATGCGGCGAGGGCAAGCGATGCCATCGTGGCAAGGCAGATGAGGCTGAGTCGGGCGTACACGCTGTCTCCTGCGCTCAGAATTGAACTGTCAGATTGAAATCGGCCGTCTCGCCCTGAAACTCAAGCAACGGCACCGGCGACCTCCTGCCACCAGGCCCGCTCAGAACGCGTTTCCGATCGCTCGATCCGGCGCACAGCGAATGCCCTGATCTGTCTTGGACTACCGGCGGCGACCAGCCCGCTGCTGCTCACGGCAAAACGACCGTCCTCAAGGATCACCAGCGCGCCCGGCTGGTCGTGGCGGGTCCGCACGCGACGCAACACTGCCTTGCCGCCGATCTCCTGCGGGTCGCCCTGATCGCCGGCATCGGCCTCCCACGGCTTGACCGAGAAGATCGCGGGACGCCCGGCAACCGGCCGCGCGTACTCGCGCTCTTCCTCGCCGATCGGGCCTTCGCGCCAGAGCTCGAAGAGTTCCTCGATGCGCTTGACCAGGTAGCCGCGCACAAGGATGTGCAGTCGGTCGCCCACCTCAAGCTCCGTCGACCCGCGCGGCAGCAGCGCCTCCTCGCCGCGAACGATCACGCTCACGAGCGCCTCGCGCGGGAGCTGCAGCTCGCGCACCACATGACCGGCAACCGCATCGCCTTCGCGGATCGGGAACTCGAAGAACTCGGCGCCGAGCTTGCGGATGTTGCCGGCCTGGATCACCGGCGGGATGATCGCCCGCTCAGTCGTCGTGAGCTTGAGCTTGTTGGCGAAGAACTCGAAGGTCGTGCCCTGGAACATCGCCGATGCGAGCACGACGAAGAAGACGATGTTGTAGATCGCGTTGGAGTCTGCGATGCCATCAACCAAGGGGAATGTGGCGAGCACGATCGGGACAGCACCACGCATTCCCGCCCACTGCAGCAGCGCGACCTCGCGGAACTCGAACTTCGCGAACAGCGTCGCCACGAAGACGGCGACGGGGCGCGCGACAAACATCAGCAGCAGCGTGACGATCAACGCTTCATCCCAGAGCGACTCAAGCGAGCCCGGGGCAAAAAGCAGACCGAGCACCAGGAATACCGCGATCTGGCTGACCCAGGCAATTCCGTCGTGGAAATCGGAGATGGCGCGCTTGGCCGGTAGGCGCGCGCTGCCGAGGATCAGGCCGGCGATGTAGACCGCCAGGAAGCCGGAACCATGGATGACCTGCGCCAGGCCGAAGGCCGACGCAGCGGTCGCGACAGTCGCGACCGGGTAGAGACCGGAAGTCACGTTGCCGACTGCGCGAATGCCGCGTACACCGACGAAGCCGATCGCGACGCCGACAACCGCACCGATCAGCATCTCTTCGACAAACAGCACGGCCATGTCGAGGACGCCGTAGTTCGGCATCGTGATCCAGTCGATGAACCCGATCACGAGCAGGATCGCCACCGGGTCGTTGAGTCCGGCCTCGGCCTCGAGCGTGCGAGCGAGGCGCTTCTTCAAGGTCGATCCGCGCAGCAGCGCGAAGACCGCGGCGCCGTCGGTGCTGGCGACGATACCTCCGATCAGCATTGCCTGCAGCGTGGAGTAGTCGAGGAAGTACGCGGTGCCAAGACCGGTGATGACGGCCGTCAGCAACGTGCCGATCGTCGCCAGCGAGATGCTCACGCCGAAGACAGGTTGGATCTCTTTCCAGCCCGAGGCGAGCCCACCCTCAAAGAGGATCAGGGCGAGCGCGACAACGCCGACGGTCTGGGCGAGATCGAGGCTGACGAAGTGCACCACGTCGAGCCCCTCGGGGCCGACGACGATGCCGAGGATCAGGAAGAGCACCAGACCCGGAACGCGCGCGCGGCGGGCCACGAGAGTCGTCGCGATTGCGAGCGCGAGCAGAACACCGGCAATCAGGATTGAATCTGCGTGCTCCACTTGCAGTAGGAGTCTATTTAGACCGGGCTACTCCCCGACAGGTTTACGCTGCGGCGCCGAACGCCGGAATGCGAAATCGAAGACGCGCGGTGCAAGCACCGAGAGTTGCGAAAGCGCCCGTAGCTGGGGCGTGGCGATCGTGACTTCGCCCCTGCCCTTCGCCACGCCGTCAAGAAGCGCTTTCGTGTACCTGCCCGGCGGCACGACACCGGCCAACGGCGGGGCCTTGCGCTTGCGCCTGGCGAACATGCCGACTTCGCCGATGAAGCTCGGGGTCACGACGGTGACGACGATGTTGTCACGCGCCAGCTCTGGGCGCAGCGCCCAGCCGAATGCGCGCAGGCCCGACTTGGTGCTTGAGTACATCGTGCTGTCGGGCAGGGCGAACTTGCCCGCGAGCGAGGCGATCAGGACGATCTGGCCGTCCTTGCGCTCTTTCATCTGCGGGACAACGGCCTTGACCATCTGGATCGGGGCCTCGAAGTTGACTCGGATCACGGAAGAGATCTCGTCGGCGGGCGTTTCGTCGAGCGCCCAGCCGCCGGGGCGACCTGCGTTGGCGACGAAGATGTCGATCCGGCCGGCCTTTGCGACGACCTCCTCGGGCGCGCCGGGCTGCATCAGGTCAGCGGCGATCACCTCGTGCGGCCCGCCCGGCAGGCCGGCGACCATCTCATTGAGCTTCTCCTCGTTGCGACTGCTGAGAATCAGCGTCGCGCCGGCGTCGGCAAAGGCCGCAGCCGTGATCTCGCCCAGGCCGCCGGCAGCACCGGTCAGCAGAATGCGTTTCCCCGAGAAGCTCACGCGGCAATCCTATGTGTTGCCTACGGTATGGCGATGACCCTGCCTCTGGCCGACGGCTCATTTGCGCAGTTCTTCGATGCGGTCGGGAAGTTCCTCGACAACATCTCGGCGATTCACGTTCTGCCGTTGCTCGGGGCGCTCGCCTGCCAGGGGCTCTACCTCTCGCTGCGCACCCGTGCCTGGTACAGCGGTCTGCGCGCGGCCTACCCGACCGAGAGCTTCCCGTGGCGCAACATCTGGGCCGCGGAGATCTCCGGCAACGGAATCTCGAGCATCGTGCCTGCGCACGCCGGGGCCTTCGTGCGGCTCTACCTGGGCAAGCACACGGTCCACGGATCCAACTACGCGACCGTCGGCTCCTCGTTCATGGTCGAACTGCCGTTCGACCTGGCGATCGGAATCCTGATCCTGAGCTACGGCTTCACGCAGGGCGTGTTTCCGGAGCTCCCCGATCTCTCAAAGCTGAACGCATTTGATCTGTCATTCCTTGCGCAGCACCCGCGCTTTGCCGTCTTCTTCGTGACGCTGGTGCCGATCCTCCTGCTCGCCCTGTTTGCCTACCTGTCGGTGCGCGTGCGCGACTTCTGGGCAAACGTGCGGCAGGGGGTCACGCTGCTGCGCTCGCGTCCGCTGTACATGCGCGGCGCTGCCGCTCCGCAGTTCCTCGCGCTGCTTTTCCGTCTCGCGAGCATCTGGCTGATGCTGCGGGCGTTCAACATCGACTCTTCGATCGACATCGTGCTGACGGTGATCTCCGTGCAGATCGCGGCGAGCCTGATCCCGCTGACACCGCAGGGCGCGGGCGTTCAGCAGGCCCTGCTCTTCACGGCGCTTGCCGGAGTGGCGTCGACGTCGGCGATCGCGGCGTACTCGGTCGGGCAACAACTGGCCTTCGCCGTCTTCAACGCGGCGTTCGGACTGGTCGCGCTGGCTTTCGTCTTCAAGACGACAGACTGGCGATCGCTGATGCGCGCGGGCAAGGCCGAGAAGGAGGCCGAGGAGGCAGACCTTCCCTACGAGCACGACAACTTCGGCGACGACACGTGGGCCTCCGAACACCCCACGATCGACTCACAGACCACGCTCGAGTACGACCGGGATCGCCCGGACGCGCCGCGCGACTACTGAACCGGCGCTACTGCAGGCCTTCGCGCGCTTCGCGCACGAGCGTGACGGCCTCGGGGAAAATCATGCGCATCGCGTCACGGATCTGCATCGCCTGCTCGTCGCTGCTGCCCGAGGTGTCGATCTTCTCGATCGCCGCGACGGTCATGTCCACTGCGAGACTGATCGCGTTGTCGGCCCAGGCGACGCGCTGGCCGCTCTGCATCTGTTCGGCGAACTCTGCCATGCGGCGTTGGAGTTCGTCGGGGTCACCAAAGAGATTGAATTCATCCATCGTACGCCCGATGCTAACGCGGCTCAGGTAGATTGACGCCGATGAGCATTCCGATTCCGTCTGAGACCGGTACATGCCTGATCACGGGTGCCTCTGCCGGTATCGGCACTGAGTTTGCCCGCCAGATGGCCGATCGCGGCTACAACGTGACGCTCGCCGCGCGGAGGATCGACCTGCTCACCGAACTGGCCGCAGAGCTTCAGGAGAAGCACAACGTGCGCGCGATCGCCGTCGCCTGCGATGTCACCGACGCCGTTCAGCGCCAGGAACTGCTCGAATCGATCGAGGCCCGCGGCGATCACGTCGAGATCCTGATCAACAACGCGGGTGTCGGCACCGACGGATCTTTCATGGCCGACCCGCTCGAGACGCAGCTGCAGCAGCTTGAGGTGAACGTCGTCGCGCTGACGGCGCTGACCCACATGGTGCTTCCCCCGATGCTCGAGAAGCATGCCGGCGCGATCATGAACGTCGCCTCCACGGCCGGGTTTCAGCCGATGCCGCGGCAAGCTGTCTATGCGGCGACCAAGGCGTACGTGCTTTCGCTGTCACAGGGTCTTTCGCAGGAGTTCAAAGGCACCGGCGTGACTTTCACGGCGTTGTGCCCGGGCCCGACTCGTACCGAGTTCTTCGGTGAGCGCCAGCAGGAACTGGAGAACGACTCGCCCGACTGGGCCTGGCAGAGCGCCGAGGACTGCGCCCGAGCCGGGATCGATGCGATGTTCAGGCAGAAACGCGTCTACATCCCCAAGGCCGTGAACAAGATCGGCGCCTACAGCGGCAAGCTCGCGCCCACGCGCATGACGCTCGAAGTGCTCGACCGCGTCTGGCCGGTCGGCAAGTAGATCTACTGCTTGCGCTGTCTGCGGGGGAAGACGTCGGCGGTCAGGGACGTGACCCGGTCGAGGAAAAGCAGGCCGTCGAGGTGGTCGATCTCGTGCAGGACGCAGCGGGCCTCGAAGCCTTCGAACTCGAAGTCGCCGCCACGCGTGGTCACCGCAGCATCCACATACCGCCGCACATTCGCGGTCAACTGAGGGACCGACAAGCACCCCTCCCTGGCAACTTCGCTCCCCTCGCCGGACACGACAACGGGATCGACCAGCACGGTCAGACCGTGAACACTCTCCGGCGCTTTCTTGTGCGCCGAAAGATCGATCACCGCGACGCGGCTGCAGTAACCGATCTGCGGCGCCGCAATTCCCACACATCCGGGAAAACTGCGCATCGTGTCGGTGAGATCCTCGACGATCGTCAGCAGTTGGTCACCTGACGGCGCTGGATCGCAGACGCGCTTCAATCCCGGATCCGGGTACAGAAGAACTTTGCGAACGGCCATCGGTGACTAGAGAATGTCCTGATCGAGCTCGCGCAGCGAGACCTCGACGCCCTGCGCGACCGCAACGCCGTCGAGGTCCGCGCTCAAAGCGGCGGGCTCCAGAGATCCCGGCAGCGTCAGCTCGCAGATCAAGGTGTAGACCGGCTGCTGCTCGCTGCCGACGACGCGCGTCGCGAGGTCGTCGATGTTGACCTGACGCGCGGCGAGCGCATCGCAGACCGCCGCGACGATCCCGGGGTGGTCGGCTCCGTAGACCGTCAGTACATGTGTCGGCGCGGGCCGGGCCTCGCTGCTGGCGTCCTCGATCTGCTGCGCGAGCGCGTGCTCGAGACCGATCGCTGACCGCACCTTTTCGAGCTCGGCATTCAAACCGTCGGCGCCGACCCCGTCCTCCAATGACACCACCAACATCATCGCGAAGTGCCCGCCGAGGATCGACATGCGCGAATCCTCGATGTTGGCCCGCGTCTCGAACAACGCGCGCGCAACCGCGGCTGCGATCCCCGGTTGATCTCGTCCGACTACTGCGACTGCGTACTTGCTCAAGGCTTCTCCCGTCTTCCTGGTGGCCAGCATAGAGGCAGCGCGGCTGATCGGTCATCTAGGCTCGCCGCGTGGCAGATGGACAAACAGCAGTGATCGGCGCCCGTCAGATGACCGACGAAGAGCTCCAGATCGAATCCGCGCGCAGCCGCATGGTCGGCATGGCGTCGGTGCTGGCGGTCGCGATGTTTTCGGCCTTCATCTTTCTGACCTGGCTCTCGATGCGCGACGCATCAGGCGGGACAAACGCCAAGAAGCTCACGACGATCGCCGAGAACAAGCTCCCGTTCATCGCGTCGGGCTTCTGCTTCGCGGTCGCGGCGATCCTCGTCTCGGCCGTTCTCGTGCACCTGATTCTCGCGGCGCGCTCACGTTCGACGAGCGTTCCGAAGATCGCCCTCTACATGGCGATCGGCGGGCCCGTCCTCTCCGCGCTCATCTACCCCGCCTACACGCTCACGCAGTTGTCCGTCGCAAACGATTTCGTCGACGGCACGGTCCAGACGGCGGCCATGGCCTCGGATCTGTTGGCGTCTGGCGTGAACCAGGTCACCACCTCGGCGTACCTCTTCGCGCAGCTGCTCGTGGCGATCGCCTGGGTGATGGCCGGACTGTGGGGAATGCGCCTCGGGCTGCTCACGCGCCTTGTCGGCGCCGTCGCCATCGCGATCGGTTTTGCCAGCGTGGTTGTCCCGCCGCTCGCAGCACTGCTCCAGGTCTTCTGGATCAGCGCCTTCGCGATCATGCTGCTGGGCGAAGGACCGCAGACGCCCCCGGCGTGGAAGCTCGGTCGCCCGGTCTCCTGGCGTGAGGTCGCGGCAAACGCCGGCGGCGGCGGCGAAGAAGCACCCTCAGACTTCAAAAAGTCCGAGCAGTAGGCCGCGCGCTCAGTCCTCGTCGCCCGATGCGACGCGCTCGCTGATCAGGCCGACCACGGACGGATCGCGCAGCGTCGTCACGTCGCCGAGCTCGCGGCCCTCGGCGATGTCGCGCAGCAGCCGCCGCATGATCTTGCCCGAGCGGGTCTTCGGGAGCTCATCGGACCAGATGATCTGCTTGGGCCGCGCGAGCTTGCCGATCTTGTCGGCGACATGCGCCGAGAGCGAGGCCTTCAGCTCGTCGTCGGGCTCGACGTCGTGCTCGGGCGTCACAAACGCGACGATCGCCTGACCGGTCTGCTCGTCGGACTTGCCGATCACCGCGGCTTCGGCGACGGCCTCGTGGCCGACGAGCGCGGACTCGACCTCCATCGTCGAGAGCCGGTGGCCGGAGACGTTGATCACGTCGTCGGTGCGACCGAGGATCCAGATGTAGCCGTCCTCGTCGATTCGCGCGGCGTCGCCGACGTCGTAGACCTCAGCACCCCAGCGCGTCCAGTAGGTCTCGACAAAGCGGTCGTCGTCGCCGTAGAGCGTGCGGGCCATGCCCGGCCAGGGGCGACGCAGCGTGAGCACGCCCCCGCCCTCTTCGACGATCTCGCCTTCGGTGTTCACGACCGCCGCGCTGATCCCCGGGAACGGTCGCGTGGCCGAACCCGGCTTGGTCGCTGTGATCGCCGGGAGCGGCGTGATCATCGCGTGGCCGGTCTCGGTCTGCCACCAGGTGTCGACCACCGGACAGCGCTCGCCGCCGATCACCGAGCGATACCACTTCCAGGCGCGCGGGTTGATCGGCTCGCCGACCGATCCGAGCAGGCGCAGGCGCGACAGGTCGTAGCCGTCGGGGATCTCGCGACCCCACTTGATGAAGCTGCGGATCACGGTCGGCGCGGTGTAGAGAATCGTCACGCCGTACTGCTGGATGATCTCCCAGAAGCGACCCTGGTGTGGGTGGTCGGGCGCGCCCTCGTAGAGCACGCTGGTCACTCCGTTGGCGAGCGCGCCGTAGACGATGTAGCTGTGGCCGGTGACCCAGCCGATATCGGCGGCGCACCAGTAGACATCGGACTCGGGTTTGATGTCGAAGATCATCTTGTGCGTGGCGGTGACGCCGGTGAGGTATCCGCCGGTCGTGTGCAGGATGCCCTTGGGTTTGGCCGTCGATCCAGAGGTGTAGAGGATGAAGAGCGGGTGCTCTGAATCGAGCGGCTCGGGCGGGCAGTCGGCCGCTGCGTCGGCCATCGCGGCGCGCAGCCAGATGTCGCGTCCCTCGGTCATCGGCGTCTCGACCTCGCCGCCGGTGCGGTCTGCGACCAGCACGTGTTCGATCTTCGGCAGCACGCCGAGCACCTCGTCGAGCGCGGCCTTCATCGGCAGCGGCTTGCCGCGGCGCAGGGTTGCGTCGGCGGTGATCAGCACCTTGGCGTCGGATGTGTCCATGCGCTCACGGACGGCCTCGGCCGAGAAGCCGCCGAACACGACGTTGTGCACGGCGCCGATCCTCGCGCAGGCGAGCATTGCGGCAGGGGCCTCAGGGATCATCGGCAGGTAGATGCCGACGACGTCGCCGGGTTTCACGCCGAGCCCTTTGAGGACGTTGGCGATACGGGAGGTTTCGTCGAGCAGCTGCGCGTAGGTGATGTCCTTCTGCGCGCCGTCCTCACCGATCCAGTGGTAGGCGACCTTGCCTCCGTGGCCGGCCTCGACGTGGCGGTCAAGGCAGTTCTCAGAGACGTTCAGCCTGCCGCCGACGAACCATCTGGCCCACGGCGCGTTCCAGTCGAGCACCTGGTGCCAGGGCTCGCTCCACTTGAGCTTCTCGGCCCAGGAGGCCCACCAGCCAGAGGGGTCGGCCTCCGCGCGCTCGTATACGGAAGGGTCGCTCCATTCGGACGCAGCGACGAAATCGGCCGGGGGGTCATAGACCTCCTCGGTTTGCATCGTCACTTCAAGATCAGATCCAGTTCCAGGCATGTGCGTCCTCCCACAGACGTTCCTTCAACAAGCACTGCGTAAGCCTCACCCCATCCTATGGGTGCGGGGTTTCAGGGGAGTTGCACCAGGCTGTTCGTGGCGCTGGCTGCCGCTTCAGCGCTGTTCGTTCTTGATCTCACTCATCAGCCGTTCGAGGCGCGGCTCGGATTCGCGGTCGACGTGAGTCATCGCGGCGGCGACGGCAGGGGTGACGGCGTTGATCTGATCCCACATCGCGTGCGCGACGGCGCGGTAGCTCGGGTGGCCCTCGCGGCCGGAGCGCAGCTCGATCAGCTGCATCGCCTCACGGGCGTTGAGATCGAGGATGTAGCGCAGGCGGTAGGCCAGCGAGAGCGCGTAAGGGGCCTGATCGTGCAGGCCTGCCGAGCTGAGGCGCTCGTACTCGGCGCGGCTTGCCTCCAGGGCAGTGCGGAAGGCATCCCCCACGCCGGCGGCGTCGAGCTCTTCGGGTACTTCGGCGCCGAGGTGCGGGCTCAGCGACTGCCACTGGCAGGTCAACATGCGGTGTCGCTGCAGGTCGCGGAAAGCGCCGTAGTCGCTGACGATCTCGAAGCGGTAGCTCAAAGCCTCGTAGCCGCGACCCGGGCGGTGGCGGCGGTTCTCGCGGTCGCCGACGAGGTCGCTGAGCAGCGCCGAAAGCTCTGAGTGGTCGAGATTGGCCACCGCAGCCGCGGTCTCGGACTCGGCGACGGTGCCGGCCTCGAAGAGCAGCGCCGTGGCAAGGCGACGCTCGTCGCCCTCGTGGCTCATCAGCCGCACGTACGGCCCCGTCTCTGTGTCTGACTGCGGCTCGCCGATGCCGAGCCTGTCCGCCCATTCGGAACTGTTGGCCTTCAGGGACTGCAGGTACTCGATCCAACGCCCGCCGCGCTCCGGGCGCTCGATCCGCTGGACGAAGCTGGGGATGATCTTCTGCAGCTCGCCGAGCAGCAGCTCGCCGTAGCGGTGCGCTTCGGGCAGCGGCGAGGCAAAGAGGTGAAGCAGCAGCGACTCGTAGGCCTGACCGCTGGCGAACATGCCCATGTGGCTCAGCGATGCGGCCGGAAGCAGGCCGCGCATCAGGTCGAGAGCCTTGGCCTTGACGGCGCGCGCGTGGGCGGCTTCATCCTCGCCGGGTGCGGCCGGGTACTCGCTCGCCACCCAGGCGGCGACCTTGGGCAGTGACTGCGAGTAGGTGGAGAACAGGAAGTCCATCGTCTCTTCGTAGGCCGGACCGAGGTCTGCGCCGCGATAGAAGCGGTAGCCCGGGGCGGCATCTGCCCCGACGCTGACACCCTGCATCGGGGCGTCGTAGGCGATGTAGCGCGTGGACTGCTCGAGGTATGCGGCAAGGCGTCCGCGCTGGACGACTTTGGTCATGACGTTTGAGACCCACTCGATCGCCACGTGCGCGCCGCCGAGCTGGGACACGGAGTCGTCGCCGTAGCCGAGGAAGATCCGCTCGTAGAGCGCCGCCGCGCGATCGCCCTCGACGTCGCCTGGGATCGAAGCTGCGCGGGCGTCCATGTCCTGGGCGAACTCGTCGAGGAACATCTGCCTGAGCGTGCCCTGATAGCGCGAGTAGCGCGCGAACATCGCACCCTTCACCGTCTCGGGCAGATTGACGAGGCCGAAAACCGGAAGGTCGCTGTTGGTGAACCAGGGTTCAAGCAGCGCGCGTTGCTCGGGGGAAAAGCTCTCGCGGACGACTTGATCTGTGGGCATTGGCGGGTCCTGAACTTGCATTGAAGGGTCGCCAATTTCCCACACGCGTCGGACACACCAGCCGGCGTTTCACGCTATTTGCGCTCGACCTGTCGGACCCGGTCTGACAGGTTGGTCGCTATTTGCGACCTTTCAGGCGACCTGCTCGTAGTCGCGGGCGCGCGTCTCGATCTTCTCGTCGTGCATGATCGCGTCGGCTGACTCCATGAACTGCGCGGCGTCCTGGCCGGGCTCCCATGCGATGTAGCCGACGCTGGCCGTCGGGGGGAGATCGGGACAGATGCGCCCACGCGCGTGGGCGACCGCCTCGCGCACCCGCGCCATCACGCTCTCGAGGTGCTCAGGGGTGGCTTTCGTGAACAACACGAAGAACTCGTCCCCACCGCGACGCGCGACCATCTCGTCGATCCGCACGCATTCGGAGATCGCGCGGGCGACGGCCTCAAGCACCTGGTCGCCGGTCGTGTGGCTGTAACGGTCATTGACCTGCTTGAAGCGGTCGAGGTCGACGGTCATCAGCATCGGGCGACCTTCGCCGGGCTCGGCAGGGAGCTCATCGAGCACAGACTCGACGCGCAGGCGCAGAGCGCGCAGATTCGCGACACCCGTCAGCGCATCGACTTCAGAGAGCTCACGGTTGGTGCGCACGAAACGCAACGTGACGCTGCGCACCTTCACCACGATCGCCACGGACACCAGCATCACGCTGACCGTGACGGCCGAGCGGATTCCGCCATAGGCGTAGCTGCCGCCCACCGCAAAGCCGACGAAGAGCGCCGAGCACAGCAGCAGTATGACCAGCGCCTGGCGCGGGCGCAGGAAGTAGAAGCCGTAGAGCGAGAGCACGAGGTAGATGTCGATCATCGCCGTTCCGGCAGCTCCGGCGTTCGCGACCGCAACGGTCAACGCGGCAGCCGCGGCGAGAAACACCCAGATCAGCCGGCGCTTGCTTCCGTGGTGGCGCGCTGCGTGCAGCGAGAGACCGCCGAGCGCCATCAGCACAACGCCGCTCGAGATCCCGATCAAGCGCGGCAGCGGGTTGAGCGCGCCGGTCAGCGAGAGCACCGCGAGGAGGAGTCCGATCGGAAAGCAGGTCGCAGCGACGTAAGCCCAGATGACGTCGAGCCCACGAGCCCAGCCTGTCGCCCGGGTGACAAGTGATTCGAGGCGCTTCTGCCCCTGACCCGAGCGCGGGCGGCTGTAGGCACGACTGACCGCAGCCGAAACCGAGCGCATCGCCGCCTCTCGGCCTGGAAGGCGCGGAAGTGACTCGGCGCCGTTCGCTTCGGCCTCCATCTTCGCGCGCAGCTCCTCGCGGTCGCCATGCTCGGCGCGGAAGGCCTGCTTGGACTCGTGAAGGTTGTCATCGGCGTGCTGGAGGACACTGGAAATCGAGTCGTCGGGCCTGGAAAGCACGTAGGCGACGCTTCCGCTGGGAGTGATCGAGGGGCAGGTGGCCAGGCGGGCGCGTTCGATCGCGCGGCTCAGTCGCTCGCTCGTGCGCCCAAGGTCAACTCCGGCCGGGTGCATGATCAGCACGGAGAACTCGTCACCGCCGCGGCGCGCCACGAGGTCGTCTGCCCCGACCTCTGCTTCAAGCGCCTCCGCGACGGCGCAGAGAACTGCGTCCCCGATCGTGTGGTCAAAAGTGTCGTTGACGAGTTTGAAGTTGTCGAGGTCGATCGCGAAGAGCGCGAACTGCGCCTCGGCCGGCGGACGACCGAGCGCGAACGCGAGTGTCTCGCGCAGGCGGCGGGTGTTGACGATCCCCGTCAGCGGGTCGGTGTAGGCAAGGCGGCGGTTGGCGCGCGCCAGCGAGCGCGTTCGGTGTTCTGCGGCCATGAAGGACAGCACGACCATCAGCAGAGCTCCGCCGGCGATCACGGCGTGCGCGATCTGGGCCGGTCCCGGCGTGACCAGGGGGACGATCACCGCGATCGGCGTCGTGACCGTGACGTACGGAATCGCAAACCGCGCCCCGTACAAGAAGGTCGGCGTGATCAGAACAAACAGCGGCAGCATGATGAACGCCAGCCGCAGCGGCCCCGCCACCACCGCTCCGATCAGGAAGATCATCAGCCCGAAGATGAGGCGCACGTGCGTCGCCCAGTCGGCGTTGGTCAGGTAGCGCGCGCCGACGACTGAAAGCAACGACAGCAGCACCGCAAAGCATCCCAGGTAGAGCACGCCGGTCGGGACGAGATCCGGACGGAGCAGGCTCGCGGCAACCGTCACCAGACCGCCCACGCCGTAGAGCACGATCGACGCATACCAACCCGACTTGTCCGAAAGGCCGATCTCGGCGAGTTCGGCGTTCACATCGGCTGCGCCCTCGAGGCGAAGAGCCTTCTGCTGGGCCTTCGCCCCGGCGTCTGCCGGTGCATCCCCAACAGCGTTCCGGCTTCCGACTGCTTCAGTGCTTTCCTCCATTTCGCTGCATCTATCGTCCCGCGAGCACCGATCGCTTGATCGGGTGAGAGTCTCCATAATCTCGGCTCAACGCGCAAACCCGCATTGCGCGGCCGAATACTAGAATTCCCATGGGGTCGTGCCCCCTAGAACGTCTGTCCAGGCGGAGTGTCACGCAGTGCGAGTTCCGTTGCAGGCGCACTCCCGCAAACGGTCGTGTTGATGCGGCTTTGCGCCCCGCTGGACGGGCCTGGACGGGCCTCAGCCGCCGAGTGCGCCGAACGCGAGTGCCGCGTCGCGTGCCAGATCGAGCAGCGGCCCGGGCCACACTCCGAAGACCACTGTGGCGATCGCTGCGAGCACGGCGATCGCGACAAGCTCGGGGTGCTTCGAGGAGTCTGCTTCAGGAGCAGCGCCGGCGAGAACCGCATCGCCGGTCGAGACGTTCTTGGCGGTGACGTCTGCGCCCATCCAGATCGTCGCGATCACGCGAAGGTAATACGTCAGCGACATCGCAGAACCGAGCACGATCGCAACGGCGAGCCAGGCGTAGCCGGCGTCAACGGCAGCCTGGATCAGGAACAGCTTGCCGATGAAACCGGCGGTGATCGGCAGCCCCGAGAGCGCGATCATCGAGATCGTCATCGACCAGGCCAGCGCCGGCGCCTCGCGACCCAGACCGCGCAGGCTGTCAAAGCCAGAACCTGCGCCGGCGCGCTCGCGCGCGGTGATCACGGCGAACGGCGCGACGTTCATGAAGAGGTAGACGAGCATGTAGAAGACCAGCGCTCGCCCGCCGAGCAGCGAGACGACCGTCACCCCGACGAGCAGGTAGCCGGCCTGCGCCACGCCCGAGTAGGCGAGCATGCGCTTCAGCGAGCTCTGCCCCATCGCCCCGAGGTTGCCGACCACGATCGTGACAACCGCAAGCGCCGCAAGCACGGGCTGCCAGTGATCGGCGATCGGGAACACCGCCTGACCGGTGTAACGCAGCAACAGCGCAAAGGCCGCGGCCTTGGTCGCGACCGCCATGAAACTGGTGATCGGGGTCGGGGCTCCCTCGTAGACGTCCGGCGTCCACTGGTGGAACGGGGCGATCGAGGCCTTGAAGGCGACTCCGACGAACGTCAGCGCCACCCCGACCAGCAGCAGTGCGTCGCCGCCGACGGCAGGGTTCGTGACCGCGTCGCCGATGCGGGCGAAGTCGGTCGAGCCGGTGGCGCCGTAGGTCAGCGCCATGCCATAGAGCAGCGTGGCCGACCCGAGCGAGCCGATTATCAGGTATTTGATGCCCGACTCGAGCGAACCCTCGCGGCGCAGATCGGCGGCGCAGAGAACGTAGAGCGGGATCGAGAAGAGCTCGAGCGCCAGGAAGACCGTGACGAGATTCTGCGCTGACGCAAGCAGCGACATTCCGAGCACGACCGTGATCAGCAGCGCGTAGAACTCGCCGCGGCCGAAGTTCTGCAACGTGTCCGAGCGGAAGGCCATGACGATCGTGGCCAGCGCGGAGGCGATGAAGATCAGGCTGAAGACGCACGCGAGGTCATCGACCCGCAACGCGCCCGAGAGCACATAGAGGTCTGGGCTGTGCATGCCGAGTGCGAAGAACACGCCCGATACGACCAGCGTCGCCACCGCCGTCAGCGGAGCCAGACCGCGCTGCGCCGTGCGGCCGGCGATCAGCGAGACGAACAGTGTGAGGATCGCGCCGCCGGCGAGCACGAGATACGGGATCAGCGTGTTCCACTCGACCGACGGGGCCTTCACGCTCGCGGCTGCAAGCAGAGCGCTCATCTGACCTGGTCCTTCGTGCCGGCGGTGGCCAGCGATTCAAGCGGCGTGGTGACGAAGTTGACGGCCTGCTTGGCGTTCGGCTCGACCCGCTCGACGACGTACTGCGGGTAGACGGCGAGCGCGAGGATGATCAGCACCGCCGGAAGCAGCAGCCCGAACTCCGTCGAATCGAGCTCGCGCGCGCGGACGTCAGTCGCTTCGTCTCCGGCCGTGCCGCGGTTGTGCATCGCGCGCTGGAAGAAGCGCAGCATGTAGACGGCCGCGAGCACGACGCCGATGCTCGCCACGACGCCCCAGACGAACTTGGTCTGGAAGGCGCCGAAGAGGATGTAGGTCTCGCCGACGAAGTTGGCCGAGCCCGGCATCGCCAGCGTTGCGAGCGCGACGATCAGGAACATCGTCGCGAAGAACGGCGCACGCTTGGCGAGTCCGCCCATTTCGGAGAGCTTTTCACTGCCCGCGCGTTCGGCGAGGAAGCCGATGATCAGGAACAGCGCGATCACGACGATGCCGTGGTTGATCATCTGCAGGATCGCTCCTTCGGCACCCTTGGGATCGATCACGAAGATTCCCAGCAGCACGAACCCGATCTGCGCGATCGAGCTGTAGCCGACGACCAGCCGCGTGTCGTCCTGACTGAAGGCCATGACCGATCCGTAGATGATCGCGATCACGGCGAAGAGCAGCAGCAACGGCTGAAAGACATCAACTGCGTGCGGCATCATCGGCAGCACGACGCGCAGGAAGCCGTATGCGCCGAGCTTGGCGACGACGGCCGAGAGCACGATCAGCACCGGGAGCGGCGTGGATTTATAGGTGATCGGCATCCAGCCGTGCAGCGGTGGGATCGGCATCTTGACCAGCAGCGCGATCATGAAGCCGAGAAAGATCCAGTTCTGGGTTTCGTGCGTGACCGGGTTGGCCGCGAGATCGACGAAGTCGAAGCTCAGCGGGATGTCGTTCTGGGATGAAGTCAGGACGCCCAGGGCAACTGCCGAGACCAGCATCAGCAGCGAGCCGGCCAGCGTGTAGATCATGAACGTCGCCGTCGCGCGGCGGGCGCTGCCGAGCTCGGTACCCCCGCCCCAGATACCGATCAGGAAGTAGAACGGGACGAGCAGCAGGTCGAAGAAGAGCACGAAGAGGATCAGGTCCTGGGCCATGAAGGCGCCGAGCGTGCCAACCTCGGCAAGCGCGAGCATCGCGTAGAACATCCTCGGCTGATCGAACTGATGGCGGCCGGCCGCGAAGGTCGCGACCGACCATGCCAGCACGACCAGGCAGATCATGAAGAGGTTCAGGCCGTCGATGCCGAGCGAGTAGTGCACACCGAGCTGCGGGATCCACGACTCGTTCACGTAGCCGGTCAGATCGGTTCCGGCCTCGAAGTCGAGCACGATCGGCACGAGGAAACCGACCTGGATCAGCGTCATGATCCCGGCGACGCTGCCGACCTGCCTGAGCGGCATCAGCGAAGCGATCAGCGCGCCGACCAGCGGCACGATCAGCAGGATGGTCAGGCCCCAGTTCATGCTGTTGATCCAGTCACCGTGCGACCACCAGGAAGTACAGCGCGATCAGTGTTGTGCCGCCGATGATCGAGAGCGCATAGGCACGCGCAAGACCGGACTGCATCCCGCGCACGCGCGACGCGCCTGAACGCACCAGGCCAGTCGTCCCGTCGACGATTCCGTCAACGACATAACGCTCGACCACCTTGTTGCAGAACACGGCAAACGCAGCCGTCGGGCGCACAAAGACGCGGTCGTAGAGCCAGTCGAAGTACCAGGCGTTGATCAGCCAGTCGTTGACGCTGCGGAAGCGGTCGCTCCAGCCCTGCGTGACGCCCGGGCGAACCTTGTAGGCCCAGTATGCGATCGCGATTCCGGTGAGCGCGATCACGGCACCGACCCCGAGGCCGATCCACTGCTCGCTGTAGGACGGAATGCTGTCGCGGTAGCGCGAGTCCTCGAAGACCGGCTCGAGCCACTTCTCGATCACGTGGGTGACGCCGGGGATCTGCACGAGACCGGCGACGATCGCAAGGAAGGCGAGCGTGCCCATCGCGACCTTCATCTCGCCCTCGCGCTCTGCGATGTGGTGCTCTGCGCCCGGGAATCCGACCTCGGTGTCCTCGTGCTCGCCGGTGGCGGGGTTGACGTGGTCGCCATGGGCGAGGTGGCCGCCCTCAAGCTCCTTGGCCTCGTCGCAACTGTCGCCGTGGAAGACCAGGAAGACCGCGCGCATCGAGTAGAACGCCGTGAGGATCGCGCCGATGTACATACCGGCGGCGATCCAGGTGAAGGCACCGCCGCGGAAGAGCGTGTAGGAGATGATCTCGTCCTTGCTCCAGAAACCGGAGAGCAGCGGGAAGCCTGCAAGCGTCAGCGCGCCGATCAGAAAGGCGCCGTAGGTGAACGGCATCGACTTCTTGAAGCCGCCCATCCGACGCACATCCTGGATGCCGCCCATCGCGGCGATCACGGAACCTGCGCTCATGAACAGCAGGGCCTTGAAGAAGGCGTGGGTCATCAGGTGGAACATCGAGGCGCTGTAGGCAGCGGCTGCCGCGCCGGCGATCATGTAGCCGATCTGGCTCATCGTTGAATAGGCGATGATGCGCTTCAGATCGGTCTGCACCAGCGCAGTTGTCGCAGCGATCAGCAGCGTTGCGACGCCCAGCCCGGCGGCCGTCAGCGATGCCGTGTCGGAGATCTCGATGAACGGGTGGAAGCGGCAGATCAGGTAGACGCCGGCGGTGACCATCGTCGCGGCGTGGATCAGTGCTGAGACCGGCGTCGGGCCTTCCATCGCGTCCGGAAGCCAGGTGTGCAGCGGCACCTGAGCCGACTTCGCGAAAGCGCCGATCATCAGCAGGAAGGCGATCGCCGTGTAGGTCGCCGACGGGGCAACCGTGAAGGCGTCCTCGGAGTTCGCGAGCAAGCTCGGAATCGTCAGCGTGTTGAGCTCGTTCCAGAGCAGATAGGCCGCGATCACCAGCGCGACGTCGCCGATCACGTTCATCACGAAGGCCTTCGCGCCGGCCCTGGTCGCGCTGCTGCGGCGGTACCAGAAGGAGATCAGCAGGTAGGAAGCCGCGCCGACGAAGCCCCAACCGATCACCAGCAGCAGCATGTTCCCGGCGAGCACCAGCAGGAGCATCGAGAAGACGAAGAAGTTGAGGTAGCCGAAGAAGCGCCGGTAGCCCTTGTCGGACTTCATGTAGGCGACCGAGTACAGGTGGATCAGTGCCGAGACTCCGGTCACGATCAGCGCCATCATCACGGCGAGCTGGTCGTAGTAGATGTCAAAGCGGAAGTCGACGCCGAAGGCCTGCGCGTAGGTGAAACCCGAGAGCACGTGGCGCTCTTCGGAGTCCATCCCGAGCAGCTGCACGAGGCAGGCGAGCGCGGCGCCGAAGGCGAGAAAGATCGCGCCGGTGCCGATCAGCCCGGCGGCGCGATCGCTCCAGATGCGGCTGCCGAGTCCGATGATCAGCGCGCCGGCGAGCGGCGTCAGCAGCAGCACCCAGCCCCAGACCGACGCGTCGTCGGGACGCGCGCCCTCGGCGAAGTCGGCCGCGTGGGCCAGGATCGGCGTGACTGCTGCGATCACGCCGGATCCTTCAATTCATCAAGTTCATCGATGTCGATCGGCAGGCGGTTGCGGTAGAGCGCGACGATCAGTCCAAGACCGACCACGACTTCGCAGGCCGCGACGACCATCACGATCAGCGCGAAGATCTGCCCGCCGCCGTCGCCCCACATGCGCGCGAAGGCGACGAGCGAGAGGTTTGCGCCGTTGAGCATGATCTCGAGGCAGAGCAGCATCACGAGCGGGCTGCGCCTCGCGACGAGGCCACCGGCGCCGATCGAGAAGAGCACGGCCGAGAGCGCGATGTACCAACTGACGTTCATCGCCTGCCGAGTCCTTCGCCGAGCAGCGGTGAGTCATCGGTCAGTTCTTCGAGGCCGCGGCGGCGGCGTGCAAGCACGACGGCGCAGACCGCAGCGATCGTGAGCAAGAAGGAGGCGACCTCGAACGGCAGGAGGTACTTGGTCAGCAGCAGCTCGCCGATCTGCTCAGGAGTTCCGTAGGCGTTGCCGTCGTCGGGGAGCTTCACTCCGTTGGTGTCGATCAGCTTCAGCGATGTCGCGGCGAGCGCGAGTGCGAGCACGACGAGCAACGCGCCGGCGAAGATCGGCGCGAGCGCGCGGGGCACGCCGCCGCCCTGGTCGATCGGCTCATCGGCGCCGCCGACGTAGGAGACGACGAAGACGTACAGGACCATCACCGCGCCGGCGTAGACGATCAACTGCGCGGCCGCGATGAACTGCGCGTAGAGCAGCAGGAACAGCACGGCGAGTGCGAAGAGGTGGCAGACCAGCGCCAGCACCGAGAAGAACGGGTTGCGCAGCAGCACGACGGCGACGGCACCGCCGATTGCTCCAGCCGCCGCGATGAAGAACAGGATGCCCTGAAAGACCACCGCTACTCGCCCTCCAGGCGCAGCGGCGTGCGCTCGATCGGCTCGGCGAGCAGCATGTCCTTGGTGAAGATCAGGTCCGAGCGGTTGTAGTCGGCGAGTTCGTAGTCGTGGCCGAGCGTGATCGCGTCGAACGGGCAGGCCATCTCGCAGTAGCCGCAGAAGATGCAGCGCGCCATGTTGATCTCGTAGACCGCGGCGTAGCGCTCGCCCGCGCTGGTGGGGTTGGCCGGATCGTTGTCGGTCGCGACGACGCGGATGCAGTCGGCCGGGCAGGCAGCCGCGCACAGTGAGCAGCCGACGCACTTCTCGAGGTCCGAATCCTCAAACTTGTGCAGCTTGTGGCGACCGCGGAAGCGCGGGTAGACCGGCGTCTTCTCTTCGGGATACTGGATCGTGACCGGGCCTTCGATCAGGCGACCCATCGTGGTCTTCAGGCCGCGCAGCGTCTCGCCGAAGGCGCGGTAGAAACTCGCAGCGCCGCCGACGTCGGGGCCGCGCCGGACCTCGAAGGCGTCTGCCTGCGGGTCGTAGATGTTTGCTTCGGGAAGGCTCACAGGTACACCACCAGGACTGCGGTGACCATCAGGTTGATCGTCGCCAGGGGGATCAGAATTTTCCAGCCGAAACTCATCAGCTGGTCGTACCTGAGCCTGGGGAGCGTCGCCCGCACCCACATGAACAGCAGCAGCAGGACGAAGATCTTCACCAGCACCCAGATCGGTCCGAGCCAGTCCGGCCCCGGTCCGTGCCAGCCGCCGAGGAACATCGTCACGCCGATGCCGCAGAGCACGATCATGTTCATGTACTCGGCGAGCATGAAGGCGGCGAAGCGAATTCCGCCGTACTCGGTCTGGTAGCCGGCGACGAGTTCGGCGTCGGCCTCGACGAGGTCGAACGGCGCGCGGTTGGTCTCGGCGAAGGCCGCGATCATGAAGACGAGAAAGCCGACGGCCTGCGGGACGATGAACCACATTCCGGTCTGCTGGTTGACGATCTCGGTCATCGAGAGCGAGCCGCTCATCATGATCACGCCGACGAGCGAGAGCCCGGCAGCCAGCTCGTAGCTGATCAGCTGCGCGGCCGAGCGCATCGCCCCGAGGAACGAGTATTTGCTGCCCGAGGCCCAGCCGCCGAGCATCAGGCCGTAGAAGGCGATCGCTCCGAAGGCGAACGCGTACAGCACGCCGATCGAGACGTCGATTCCGTAGAGCGTGTAGCTGGCTCCGAAGAGGCCGTCCTCGACGGTGTTGCCGAAGGGCAGGATCGCGATCGTCGCGACGGCCGTGAACAGCGAGATCACCGGAGCGAGGATGAAGATCATCTTGCTCGCGTTGCGCGGGATGAAGTCCTCCTTGGAAGCAAGCTTGACGATGTCGACGATCGGCTGGAACATTCCGAACGGGCCGACGCGGTTGGGGCCGTAGCGGCCCTGGAACCTCCCGAGCACCTTGCGCTCGACCAGCAGCACCATCGGGATCATGTTGAAGACGACGAAGAAGATCAGGAACGAGACGATGATCTGCGACCAGACCGACACCTCAAAACCGACTGTGGCGAGCGTGGAGATCACCTGACCACCTCGACCAGTGCCGGCGCGCCGGCGACCGCGCGGCGCACGCCGTCGTCGCGGCTGTCGAGCAGGAAGGCCGATCCCGTCGGGATCGAATCGCGCAGCGCGACGATCGCGGTGACCTCGCCGGAGTCGGTGCTCAGCGTGACCTGATCGCCGGTGTTGACACCGAGGCGCTCGCCGTCGGCCGGCGAAAGTTCAACGCGGGTGCGCGAGATGAGCGGCGCGAGGGTCGCGGCGTTCTCGACGTCGCCGCCGCCCCAGAGCGAGCGGAAAGTGCCCAGGCGCAGGCGGCCGTTGGGTTCGGCTGCGGCAGCCGGCTGGGCAAGCTCAAAGGTTGTGCGGGAAGGCGCGGGAAGATTGGCGGCGGCCTCGCGCTCCTGCCAGCGCACGCCCGTGCCGCCGATCTCTTCGGGCGTGATTCCGGCATAGATCGACACGGCGTCAGCGATCTGCGCAGTCGCCTGATGCACGACCTTCACACCGAGGTCCAGCCCGATGCGCGCGGCGAGCTGGTCGATCGCCCACCAGCCGGCATTCACTTCGCCGGCGCGCTCGACCGTCTGGCGCAGGCGCTGGAGGCGGCCGTCGGGATGGGTCAGCGTGCCCTCCTTCTCCGGCCCGACTTCAAGCGGGAAGATGACATCGGCGTGGCGCTCGGCCGTGCCGGAGAGCCATGTGCTGAAGGAGATGACGGTTCCGGCCTTTGCCAAGGCGTCGTCCCATTCGGCGCCGTCGGGGTAGTCGACCATCGGGTCGACGCCCATCAGGATCAGCGCGTTGACCTCGTCGCCGAGCGCCGCGGCGATCTCGTCGGATGACCTGCCGTCGCCTTCTTCGGTCAGCGCCGGTCCGAGGTTCGGCAGGAAGCCGATCTCGCGCAGTCCGCGGCCGTTGGCCTGGACTGGAATCTGCAGGTGGCCCGCGCCGGCCGTGTTTGCGGCGCCGAGCTTGTCGACGATGTTCGCGACGGTCATCGCCGGGGCCGCGCCGCCTGCGTAGTAGAGGACCTTTTCGCCCCAGAGGATCGCCGGGCGCTCCGCGCCGGTGAGCAGCTGCGCGATCGCGGCGATCTCATCGCCGTCGGCTCCGGCGCGCGTCGGCAGGTCGCCGAGATCCTCGCCGCTGATCGAACGCAGCAGGGCCTGGGCGAAGGCATCAACGGCCTTCGGGGCAAAGCGTGCGGTGATCTGCGCCTTGTCGTCCAGTGAGCTGGGGCGCGCCGTGGCGACTGCCAGATTCGCGCCGTGCCGGCTGACGGCCTTGCGCACGCGCAGGTCAAGAATCGGCATCTCGTCGACAAGCTCGGTGGCCAGTACGAGGATCGCGTCGGCCCACTCGATGTCGGGGATGCTGAGCGTGATATCGGGCTCGGTGAGTGTGCGGGCGACGTCGGCGCTGAGTCTGCCACCGCGGCGCGAGTCGATGTTCCGCGAGCCGAGGCCTTCGATCAGGAGGCGGCGCAGGAGCCAGCCTTCTTCGTTGGTGGTGCCGCCGCCGGCCAGAGCAGCGCTGCGCGCTCCGGCCTTCTTCAGCGCAGCGGCCGCGACGTCAAGTGCATGGTCCCAACGGGCAGGCAGAAGTTTGTCGCCCTGGCGGACGAGCGGCTGCGTGATCCGCGCCTCACTCTCCCAGGCCTGGTGGGCGAAGCGGCCGCGGTCGCAGAGCCAGCCGTCGTCGACTGCGTGGTTGTCGCGCTGGAGCACGCGCATGACCTTCTCGTCGCGCACGGTGTAGGTGACGTTGCACTGACCCGGGCACATCGCGCAGACCGATCCGCCGGATTCGATGTCCCAGGGGCGGGCCTTGAATCGGTAGGCGCGGCTGGTCAGGGCGCCGACGGGACAGAGCTCGATGATGTTGCCCGAGAACGGAGCGATGTACTCGGTGCCGTCGAAGGTACCGACGTGCGCATCGGCGCCGCGTTCGAGCAGCACCAGTTGATAATCCTCGGAGACTTCCTGGCTGAAGCGCACGCAGCGATAACAGAGGATGCAGCGCTCGCGGTCGATCGCGACCGAGGGGCTGAGCGCGACGGGCTTCTCGAAGTGACGCTTGGGCTCGGTGAAGCGCGACTTGCCGCGGCCCCAGCCGTAAGAGATGTCCTGCAGCGGGCACTCGCCGCCCTTGTCGCAGACCGGACAGTCGAGCGGGTGGTTGGCGAGGATGAACTCGACGACAGAGTTCTGCGCCTCGATCACGCGCGGCGACTTCGTGATCACGCTCATGCCGTCGCGGACGGGCGTGGAGCAGGCAGTCTGAAGCTTGGGGATGCCCTCGATCTCGACCAGGCACATGCGGCAGGCGCCGACCGGCGCGCCGAGCTTGGGCTCGTAACAGAAGACCGGGATCTCGACCCCGCCGTACTTCGCCGCGTCGACCAGCATCAGGCCTTCGGGCGCCGTGACCTCTGCACCGTCGATCGTGAAGACGATCGCCGCGCGGTCGGGTTCGCCGGCCGGCTTCGACGAATAGCCCGCGGGAAGGGCGTCAACCACGACGTGGTTGGAACTGAGCTGAAGGCCCGCGTCGCTCACTGGGCGGCGGCCATTTCTGTGAGGTTGAGTTCGTCCGCGAGTGTCGCTTCGTCGAGCGGCGTGCGCTTCAGGCGCGCGGCCTCGATGTGGGCCTCGAACTCTGGCCTGAACTTCTTCACCATTGAGCTCACCGGCATCGCCATCGCGTCGCCGAGCACGCAGAGGCAGTTGCCCATGATCTGCTCGCAGACGCTCTCGATGATGTCGAGATCCATCGGCGTGGCCAGGCCGTCGTCGATGCGCTGGAGCATCTTCACGGTCCAGCTCGTGCCCTCGCGGCACGGCGTGCACTTTCCGCAGGACTCATGCTTGTAGAACTTCGCCGTGCGCAGCGCGACGTCGACCATCGAGACCGAGTCGTCGATCATGATGATCGCGCCGGAGCCGAGCATGCTGCCGGCGGCGGCGATCGAGTCGAAGTCGTAGGGAAGATCAAACTCGGCGGGAGTCAGAACCGGCGAGGACGATCCACCCGGAAACCAGGCCTTGAACTCGCGGCCGGGCAGCGGGCCGCCGGCCAGATCAAACAGCAGCTCGCGCGACGGCGTGCCGAGCTCGATCTCGTAGTTGCCGGGCTTCTGCACGCAACCGCTGATCGAGACGAGCTTGGTGCCGGTGCTTTTCTCTGTGCCGATCTCGGCGTACCTGGCACCGCCCATCTTCGTGATGTGCGCGACGTTTGACAGCGTCTCGACATTGTTGATCAGCGTCGGGCCCTGGAAGAGACCGGCGTTGGCCGGGAAAGGCGGCTTCAGGCGCGGGTTGCCGCGCTTGCCTTCGAGCGAGTCGAGCAGCGCGGTCTCTTCGCCGCAGATGTAGGCGCCGGCGCCGCGGTGCACCACGAGTGAGACGCCGAAGCCACTGCCGAGGATGTTCTCGCCCAGGTAACCCTTCTCGTAGGCCTCCTTGGTGGCGGCCTCGAGCACGTCGGCCTGTTTCTCGTATTCGCCGCGGATGTAGATGAATGCCTTGTTGATGCCCGCGGCGTAGCTCGAGAGGATTATGCCCTCGATCAGCTGGTGCGGGTTCTTCTGCATCAACTCGCGGTCCTTGAACGTTCCCGGCTCGGACTCGTCGGCGTTGCAGCAGAGGTACTTGTCCATCTCGCCCTTGGGCAGGAAGCCGGCTTTGGTGCCCATCGCAAATCCGGCGCCGCCGCGGCCGCGCAGGCCGGAGGCCTGGAGCTCGTTCAGGACTGCCTCGGGCGGCAGCTCGCGCAGGACGCGCCTCAGCTCGTCGTAGCCACCGCGCCGCTCGTAGACATCGATCGTCTTCAGGCCGGGCTCATCGATGTTCTCAAAGAGCAGTTCGTCGCTGAATGACATCTAGATCTCGCCCCCTTCAGAAACGTCGTAACCCTCTGCGCGTCCGCCGTTCTCCCAGAGCGTCGCGGCGACGGGGCGGCGGGAAAGCTGTTTGGCCGCGAGCACCTCGCGGCCGGCTCGGATGTCCTCGACGAGCGTCTTCGCATCCTCAACGGTGAGCGGTCCGACAAACTGGCCGTCGACGCTCGCCATCGGCGCGATGTCACAGGCGCCAAGGCACTCGAAGTTGCGCAGGAAGATGCCGTCCTCGCTGACGCCACCGTTCTTCACGCCGACCTGGCGCTCAAGCTCCTCCATCACCTGATCCGCTCCGCGGAGCATGCAGCTGATGTTCGTGCACATGTAGATCGTGCGATCGCCCGAGGGCTTGAGCTCGAACATGTCGTAGAAACTTGCGACCGAGACGAGTTGCGCCGGGGTCAGCTTCATCACCGCTGCCACCTGGTCGACGGCCTCGGGGCTGAGCCAGCCGTGCGTCTTCTGCGCGGCCATCAGGCAAGGGATGATCGCCGACTTCTTGTCCGGATACATCGCCATGCGCTCGACGATCCAGTCGTGGAGCTCCTTGGGGACATCGACGTTTGCGAGCTGCGGAATCGTGTCCTCGAAGCGGCGCGTCTCTTTGATCTCGCTCATCGGTCGATGCCTCCGAGGATCGGGATCCGACGCTGTGCGAGCATCGCGCACGCGGCGCTGCCGTACATCAAACCACTCATCGGTCGATGCCTCCGAGGATCGGGTTCCGACGCTGTGCGAGCATCGCGCACGCGGCGCTGCCGTACATCAAACCACTCATCGGTCGATGCCTCCGAGGATCGGGTCGAGCATCGCGAGCGTCGCGATCATGTCGGCGAGGTAGGTGTCGTTGACCATGTCCGAAAGGCCTTGAAGGTTCACGAACGAGGGCTCGCGCATGTGCACTCGCGCCGGCTTGCTCGATCCGTCGGAGAGGATGAAGCAGCCGAGTTCGCCGCGCGGCGACTCGATCGGCATGTAGACCTCGCCCTCGGGCACCCGGATGCCCTCGGTGACGAGCTTGAAGTGGTGGATCAGAGCCTCCATCGACGTGGCCAGCTCGTGCCTGGGCGGAAGCGCGACCTTGCGGTTGTCGGTGATCCACGGTCCCTCTGGCAGACCGTCGAGCGCCTGCTCGATGATTTTGCAGGACTCGTAGATCTCCATCAGGCGGACTTTGTAGCGGTCGTAGTTGTCGCCGACCGTTCCGACCGGGATCTTGAAGTCGAAGTTGTCGTAGCCGCTGTAGGGCGCGGCCTTGCGCAGGTCCCAGGGGTTGCCGGTCGCGCGCAGCAGCGGCCCGGTGACGCCCAGCTCAAGCAGGCGCTCTTCGGAAACCGCGCCGACGTTCTTCATGCGCTGGAGGAAAATCTCATTCTTGTCGAGCAGGTCGGCGAACTGGTCGACGCGGCCCGGCATCTGGGTGACCCACTCGCGCAGCTTGTCGGCGAAGCCCGTGGGGATGTCGTCGGCGACGCCGCCGATCTGGAAGAAGCGCGTGTGCATGCGCTGACCGGAGGACATCTCGAAGAGGTCGAGGATGTTGTCGCGCTCCCGGAAGCAGTACCAGAACATCGAGATCGCGCCGAGGTCCAGGGCGCTCGTGCCGAGCCAGACCATGTGGCTGTGGATGCGGCACATCTCAAGATGGATGATCCGCAGCCACTGGGCGCGCTCGGGGACCTCTTCGTCGAGCAGCTTCTCGACCGCCATGCAGTAGCCGAGTGCGTTGAAGTAGTAGGAGACGTAGTCCATCCGCTCGATCAGCGGGATAACCTTCCAGTAGGACTTGTCCTCGCAGTTCTTCTCGATGCCGGTGTGGACGTAACCGACCAGCGGCACCGCAGACTTGACGACCTCGCCCTCGAGCGTGGTCAGCAGACGCAGCACTCCGTGGGTCGCAGGATGGTGCGGCCCGATGTTCATCGTCAGGAGTTCGGTCTCGGGCTCGAGGACAGTCTCGGCCTGGCTGGTCACGTGGTAGCCGTCGGGGCGGTCGCGGCGGCGCGCCTCCCTCTGATTCTCGATCTGCTCCGTGAGCGACTCGAGCGTGATCGACTTCTCGCGCTCGCGGTAGTGGATGCCGAGTGGATCCTTCGGCGTGACGTCCGGCGGCGTGGCGCTCACTCGTACCACCCCGGACCTTCGGGCTCGTTGTGGGTGAACATCACCGGCTCGCCGCCGAGCGGGAAGTCGCGACGCTGCGGGAATCCTTCATAGTCCTCGGGCATGAGGATGCGGCGCATGTCCGGATGGCCCTCGAACTCCACGCCGAACATGTCGTAGATCTCGCGCTCCTGGAAGTCAGCCGTCGGAAACAGGTCGACCACGGACCTGACCGTCGGCGACTCGACGTCGAGGCGGATCTTCACGCGCAGGCGTTCGACCTTCTTCATGTTCAGCAGCTCGTAGTGCACGCCGAGGCGCGGCGCCTCGGGCAGGTAGTCGCAGCCATGGACGCTGGCAAGAAACGTGTAGCCCTGGTCAGCGTCGGACTTCAGGAACTCCAGCACCGGCACGAGGTGCTCGGGCGCGACCTCAAGGCAGGCCTGCTCGCGGTGGTACGAGGTGGCGAGCACCGCGTCTTCCGAGATCAACTCGCGCAGCTCGTTGGCGATCAGCTCCAGGCCGGGCGCGTCAGGCATTTGCGTCCTCCGCGAGGATCATCCCGCTCGGGCGGCCGTTGCCGAGCTGCTTCCTGCGCTCTGCGATCAATTTGTCGAGGTCGACATCTGCCGGCGCGCCGGCGGTGCCGTACGGGTACTCCTCGGTGCCGTGGGCGCCGTAACGGACGCGCCAGGAGTCGTCGGGGTTGCCCTTGATCTTGCGCTGCAACTTGATCAGCCCGTACATCAGGGCTTCAGGGCGCGGCGGGCAGCCGGGCACGTGCACGTCGATCGGGAGAAACTTGTCTGCGCCCTGCACGACGGCGTAGTTGGAGAAGACGCCGCCGCTGCTGCTGCAGGCGCCCATCGCGATGACCCACTTGGGCTCGAGCATCTGGTCGTAGATACGGCGGATGACCGGCGCCATCTTGATCGAGACGCGTCCCGAAAGAATCAGCAGGTCGGCCTGGCGCGGCGAGGCGCGGAAGGCCTCAGAGCCGAAGCGCGCAATGTCGTAGCGCGAGTTGACGATCGACATCATCTCGATCGCGCAACAGGCGAGGCCGAAGGTCATCGGGAAGACGGTCTGCGAACGCGCCCAGTTGAGCGCCTTGTCGAGCGTGGTCAGGCCGACTGAATCCTCGACGTAACGCTCGAAGTCGTCGCCGACGAGGTCTCCGCGCAGCATGTCGCGCGCCTTCAGCTGGCGCGCGCGGAACTCCTCGGGCGAACCCGGTTGGGTTGCGTACGAGGGAGTTGGCAGTCCGTCCGTCAAAGCTTCCAGTCCAGTGCGCCGCGGCGCCATGAGTACACGAACCCGACAAGCAGGAGCACGCTGAAGGTCAGCGTCTCGACGAGTGCGAAGGCGCCGAAGGCCTCGAGCTCGACCGCGACGGGATAGAGGAACAACACTTCGACGTCAAAGAGGATGAAGAGCATCGCGATCAGGTAGAAGCTGATCCCGAAACGGAAGCCGTCCTGCACCTCGGAGGGCAGACCGCACTCGTAGGGATCTTCCTGGGCCGACCTGGTCGGGGTCCAGGATTTCGGCTTCTTCGGGCCGACGTAGATGTTGCCGATCGTGAAGAGGATTCCCACGCCGAGGCCGAGGACGAGAAAGACCAGTACGGGCAGGTAGTTGTTCAGCATCCTTGATGACCTTTCCCAGTTCGTGTGTCACTGCGGGGGCGGGAAGTCTCGATCGCACCAGGGAGCACGACCACTCGCCCATCATATGACATTGTGACAACCTGTTACATAGTGCAGTTTGGCGCAAACTTATGCGCTACGAGCGCCCGCAGCGCTGCGTAGTGTTCGCGCCGTGGCCAACGTCCATCTGATCGTCGGAGTCGCCGTCGTGGCGCTCAATCTGCTCGCCGGAGTCTGGGGCGTGTTCGCCTGGTTGACGCGCCGGCCGAGCGTCGCGTTCTGGTATCTGCTGCGCGTCGCGCAGGGTGCGATCATCGTTCAGACGGTGCTCGGCGTGTCGCTTCTGCTCGGCGACAGCAAGGCCGCTTCGGACATCCACTACCTCTACGGCTTACTGCCGCTGCCGCTGATGCTCGTCACCGAGATGATGCGCGTCGGTGCCGCCCAGCAGGTGGTCGGCGAGATCGACTACGAGCAGCTCCCCGAGGATCAGGCGCGCGACCTCGCGATGCGCATCTTCATCGCCGAGACCCGCGTGATGGCGCTCGGCTGCCTGATCATCGCCGGCCTGGCATTCCGCGCCGGGACGACGAGCGGCGGGTTCTAGTGCTTCGGCGAGAGGGCTACGGCGTCTCGCCCATCATCCGGGCGTAGGCACCGCGGTGGTAGAGCAGTGGGTCGCCCGGTCCGACGCCGAAGTCCTCGACGGCGACGATGCCGATCTCGTGATCGCCCCCGGGGCGCAGGTCCGTCAATGCACCGGCGAACCAGCCGATCGAGCCGTCGAGCACGGGCGCGCCGGCATGTCCCTTCCATCCCACCCCGGCGAACTTCTCCTCCTCGGTCGCCTTCGATGCGAAGACCTTCGAGATTTCTTCCTGCTCCGAGCTGAGCACGTTGACCGCCACGCGGCCGCTCGCCTCGGCGGCGGCGCGCGTGCGCGCGGTCCGGTCGAAGCAGACGATCATCAGCAACGGCTCGAGTGACAGCGATGTGATCGCGTTCGCGGTCATGCCGGTCGGGCCGTTCTCCGAGAACGCGGTGACCACGCAGACGCCCGTGGCGAACTGCCCGATCGCGCTGCGAAAACGCCTGATTTCCTCCGGATCTGTCATTCGGGGCGTTATTCAACCAGCAAATGGTTTCCGGTCGCGTATTATCCCCGCCGATGTTCAACCGCACACGATCCCTGCTCGTGCTCGCCCTCGTCGCAGTGGCCGCTACTGCGTCCGGTTGCGGCAGCCAGGGCGTCAGCGTCGCCGAGAACACTGCGGCCAGCGCAGGTGCGCAGTCCTTCTCCGAAAAGTGCGGCGGCTGCCACACGCTCTCCTACGCCGGAACCAACGGCTCCAAGCCCGACGGCGAGATCAACACGAAGGATCGCACCAACGGCCCCAACTTCGACCAGCGCAAAGAGACCTACGCGTCGGCGATCACCGCGATCCGCCAGGGCGGTTTCTCGGGCGCAGTCATGCCGGGCAACATCGTCACCGGCCAGGAAGCCGAAGACGTCGCGCTCTTCCTCGCCAAGTACTCGGGTCGCAACCCGGACTGACCGCCGCCGCGGATCGGGTAACCGACGCGGCCGGTATACGGTGACCTGATGCTCGACCTCAAGGCGATCCGCAACGACCCGCAGCCGGTGCTTGACGCGCTGGCGCGACGCAAGGACGGCTCGGACGACCGACTCAAGGATGCGCTCGAACTGGACGCCCGCCGCCGCGAGCTGCTCCCGCGCTCCGAAGAACTCTCGGCCAGACAGAACGCGGCCAACGACGCGATCGCCAGCGCAAAGCGCGACGGCGGCGACGCGACTGCCGCGATCGAAGAGATGAAATCGGTCGCCGCCGAGAACAAACTGCTCAAGGAACAGCTCGCAAACGTCGACGAGTTGCTCGCGACGGTGCAGGGCAGCCTCCCGAACCCTCCAGACCCGTCAGCGGCCGACGAGGACACCGAGGTCAGTCGCTGGGGCGAAGGCGCGCCGAGCGGCCTTGACCACATGCAGCTCGCAGGCTCGATGATCGACCTCGAGGCCGGCGCGCGCGTTGCCGGGTCACGCTTCGCGTACTTGAAGGGCGACCTCGTTCGACTCGAACTCGCGATCGTCCAGTACATGGTCGACAAGCTTTCCGGCAAGGGCTTCACGCCGGTCATCCCGCCGGTGCTCGTCCGCGAGCGCGCGCTCTACGGCACCGGCATGTTTCCGGACACCGAACAGCAGATCTACCGTGTCGAGGAGGACGAGCTCCACCTGACCGGAACGAGCGAGGTCGCGCTCGCCAGCCTGCACGACGGCGAGATCCTCGAGGCCGCCGATCTGCCGCTGCGCTACGCCGGCATCAGCCCGTGCTTTCGCCGTGAAGCCGGCGCCGCGGGCAAGGACACGGTCGGGATCTTCCGCGTGCACCAGTTCGAGAAGGTCGAGATGTTCGTGTTCTGCGGCCCGGAGCAGGCCGCCGAAGAGCACGAACGCATCCTCGCGATCGAGGAGTCGATCATGCAGGATCTGCAGCTCCCGTACCGCGTCGTGAACATCGCCGTCGATGACCTCGGGTCATCTGCCGCAAAGAAATTCGACATCGAAGCATGGCTCCCGAGTCAGCAGCAGTACCGCGAGCTGACCTCCTGCTCGAACACAACTGACTACCAGGCAAGGCGTCTTGGCATTCGTGTTCGCCCCGAAGGCGGAGGCTCACCGGTCGCGGCGAATACCCTGAACGGCACCGCAACAGCCCTTGGACGGACAATAATTGCAATACTTGAAAATCATCAGGGCGAAAACGGGGTAGTAACAATCCCGGATCGGCTTCAGAAGTATGGGGCACCATCCACGATCGGAGAATCATGACCAAGGTACTAATCGCTGACGACCACCACATCGTGCGAGACGCAATCAAGCTGCGCCTGCTCGAGAACGACGACATCGAAGTCGTTGGTGAGGCCTCAAACGGCCTGGAGGCGATTGATCTTGCCAAGTCCGAGAAGCCCGAAGTGGTGATCATGGACGTCGAAATGCCTGCAATTGACGGCATCGCGGCAACCAAGACAATCATCGAGCAGTCTCCCGGTACGAAGGTCATCATCTTCACCGCCCACCCCCAGCCCGACCTGCTCGCACTCGCCCTGCGCGCCGGAGCCACGGGTTACGTCCTGAAGTCCTCGAGCGCCCAGGAGCTCCACGAAGCAGTTCACACGGTCGCCGGCGGCGGCACGTTCGTGAACGGCGGTTTCGACGCACCCTCGCCCGGCGTGTCAAACCTCGAAGCGCTCAGCCCCCGTGAAGTCGAGATCCTCCAGCTGCTCGCCGAAGGCAAGCGCGCCAAGGACATCGCCAACGAACTTTCGCTCAGCCCCGCGACAGTGCACACCCACGTGCGCAACGCGATCAGCAAGCTCGAAGTCGACACCCGCACGCAGGCAGTCGCCCTCGCCGTGCGCTTCCGCTACCTCGTGGACGCGCCGGAACTCGAGGCCGAAGAAGAAGCCACGGGCGGCGCCGACAACGGAGCTGTTCTGCCCAACAGCTGAACGGGCTGACTAGCTAGTTTTTCTAGCTAGAGATTGTTATACTTGCTGCATGGCTGAATTTGGCATGCACGAGGCAAAAACCAACCTTTCGCGGCTCGTCGAGCGCGCGATCGCCGGCGAGGAAGTTGTGCTCACCCGCCGCGGGAAGCCGGCGGTGCGACTGGTCCCTGAGTCAGCGCCGAACAACTTTGCGCGGATCCGCGGCGCCTGGAGCGGCAAGGTTGAAATCGCTTCGGACTTTGATGAATTGCCGGACGACATCGCCGAGTCTTTCGGCATGCGTTGACGGTGTTGATCGACACCCACGTGCTGCTCTGGTGGCTTGATGCCGACGAAGAGGCGCTGCCCAAGAAGGTCACGGCGTTGTTCTCCCTTCCTGATGTGGACGTTGTCGTAAGCGCAGCGGTCGTGTGGGAGATCTCAATAAAGCGTGGCCTGGGCAAACTTGTGGCTCCCAAGAACCTCGTGCATGTTCTTGAACACGCAGGTGTGACCACTCTTTCGATGACTGCCCGTCATGCCGAAATCGCCGGCGCGCTCCCAAACGTCCATCGCGATCCATTCGACCGGATGCTCATCGCACAGGCCTCCGCCGAAGGCATTCCGATCATCACATCAGACGCGCAGATCGCCCGCTACGACGTCGAGACAATCTGGAACTAGGCGACAGGCTCGCGCTCGCGCGATTCGGTCTTGCTGGCGGTGACACGGGCGTCTGCTTCTTCGCTGGATTCGGGAGCTGACTGCTCGGGAAGATTCCGAGCCAGGTTCCAAGCCACAGCGGCGGCTCCCGGTCGAGTGGACCCACCGGCATCCAGCCGATCCCTTGGAGCGATCGCACGGTGTTTCCGACAAGTACGAACAGCACGACCGGGCCCGACAGATTGCCCTGTACGCCGGCTTCGGGAACAACGACCTTCAGCTGCTTCATGGTGAAACGGCAGTTGTCCCTACTCGTTCGATTCCTTCACCTTGTTGTTACCATCCGCGCACGCGGCGACGAAATACGAACCTGCCACTGCGTTCGCCGTGGCGGCCTCAGAAGCAGATCATCGACCGTCCGTCAGTAATCTTCCCCGCGGAGGGTTGGCAGAGCGGTTGAATGCGCTGGTCTTGAAAACCAGTAACGGGGTAACTCGTTCGAGGGTTCGAATCCCTCACCCTCCGCTTGATGGCACTGTTTGACAAGTTCCGGAGCGGCCCGTCCGGCGAGCTGGCGCAAGCGCGCGTAGTTGTCAACCGCTCGCCCGGCGTGGAGATCGGACAGTCGAGCCTGAAGACGACTGCAAAGATCCGCTTGGCGGTGCTGCCCAGCGGAGCGGAACAGGAGTTCCGCGGCCTGATTCCTACGATGCACGCTGAGTTGATCGCCTCGGGCATGGAGATCCCGGTGCTGATCCGTGGCGACGAGATCGTCGGGCTCGGAGAACCGATGGACGAGGCCATCGGCAAGTACTACCTGGCGAAGGAACCCGACACCTTCACAACTTGGCAGGAAGCCCTCGACGCCAAGGTCTCGGCGGTCCAAAAAACTACGGGATTGTTTGGCGGCATCCGTCATGTGGTGGACCAGGCGAAGGACGCGGCTACCACCGCCAAGGAGCTGCCGGACCTCGCTCGCCATGCAAAGCGGGACTGGAGCGACGCGCTCGGCGAAATGACTGCCGATTTCAAGGCCGATGGCCCAGCGCAGGCTGCCGAAGCGGTGCGGTGTCGCAACGTCCGCGCCAATGGCACTCCCGTGCTGGCGACGGTGATCTCGCGCACGCCGACCGGTGAGAAGCAGGGCGGCGCGCCGGTCTACACGCTTGTCCTCGAGTTCGCGCAAGACGGCGCCAGACGGCAGATTTCGCATGTCGAGGCGTTGAACGACACGTGGCCGCCGTCGCTACAGCCTGGACAGACAGACACCGTCTTCCGCGACCCTGATGACAGCGAGCGGGTCGTCCTCGGCTTGCTGCACGGCGTCAACGCGTAGCCGACTGAGCCAATTGGAGACTCACCTGTAAGTGCGCGGTCCCTGGCGTGGCCATTGTTGATCAGCTTCTTGGCGAGATCTCCGCAAATAGTTAGGGTGACCTAATACAATGCCGACCGCGTGGCCAGGAATTAGCCCACGAGGCGTTTCGTGTGTGTTTCAGGCAAGCACACGGGCAACCGTGCTGAAGCCACGTCCAACTGCAACCACCCTGGCCGGGACGAACTGACGGGGGTCGATCTCCCGGTCGGGGCTGGTTCGCTGTTTCTCTAGGAAACCGCCGCGGCCGCGCCCAGCGAATACTCGATCCCGGTCGCGCTGTGGCAGCGGTAGCCGTTCGGATTCTTCGCCAGGTACTGCTGGTGGTACTCCTCGGCGTAGTAGAAGTCGCGCTCGAAATCGATGTCCTTGATCTCGGTCGTGATCGCGTCGTAGTCGCGCGCGGTCAGCGCCGGCTGGTAGCGATCGCGTGAGGCCTCGGCGATCCTGTGTTGCTCGGGCGAGGTCGGGTAGATCCCGCTGCGGTACTGCGTGCCGATGTCGTTGCCCTGGCCCATCCCTTGCGTGGGGTCGTGGTGCTCCCAGAAGGTCTTCAGCAGCTGCTCGTACTGCACGCGGCCGGGATCAAAGACGACGAGCGTCGCTTCCGTGTGTCCGGTCATCCCGCTGCAGACTTCGTCGTAGCTCGGGTTGGGCGTGAAGCCGCCGACGTACCCGACCGCGGTGCTGAAGACACCGTCGATCTGCCAGAAGTCTTCCTCGGTGCCCCAGAAGCAGCCGTTGCCGAAGACCGCGAGCTCGAATCCCGGCGGGAACGGACCCTTGATCGGATTGCCGTTGACGAAGTGGCGATCGCCCGGGTCGATCGCGTCCTCGCGGCCCGGCAGGGCCTGCTCGGCGGCGGGCATTTCCGGGGCGCGGCGCGTGAAGAAGTTCATGGACTGAAATTACCGAGGAAATGCCGGCTGACGGCCACCAACACTTAGACTCCGCGCGATGGGGACGGCGCTGGATCCCGCCGCGCGTCTGGCGCGCTACGAAGAGCTTTTCGCTGATCGCGGATCGCCCTTTGCGTTTGTCGATCTCGACGCGATGTGGGCGAACTCCCGGCAGATGCTCGAGCGCGCAAACGGCGTGCCGATCCGCATCGCCAGCAAGTCGCTGCGCTGCGCGCCGTTGGTGCGGCGGATCCTGGAGAGCGACGGTCGCTACAGCGGGCAGCTCACGTTCACGCTGGCTGAGACGCTCTGGCTTGCTGAGCAGGGCTTCAGCGATCTGCTGCTTGCCTATCCGTGCGTTGATCTTGAACTGCTCGCCGCGTTGTCGGCCCATACGACCGAGCATCCCGACACCGCCCCCGCGATCGTCGTTGACTCCCCCGCGCACCTTGACCTGATCGATCGCGTGCACGGCGGCGGCGCGCCCGTGCGCGTGGCGATCGATGTCGACAGCGGGTTCTGGACTGCGGGAGATCGCGTGAAGCTCGGTCCCAAGCGCTCACCGGTGCACACGCCCGATGACGCCGCGGCGCTCGCCCGTGAGATCGACCGCCGTGCGGGCTCGCGACTGGTCGGGATGATGTTTTACGAGGGGCAGATCGCCGGGCTTGGCGACAACGCGCCGGGCGCCGTGAATCAGGCGAAGAACCGGGCGATCCGGCAGCTCCAGAAGCGCTCGATCGCCGAGCTCGCCGATCGTCGCGGGAAGGTCGTCGACGCCGTGCGCAAGATCACGCCGCTCGAGTTCGTCAACGGCGGCGGCACCGGCAGTCTGCACACGACAAGCAAAGAGGAGGCCGTTTCCGACATTGCCGCCGGATCCGGATTCTACGCTCCGACGCTCTTTGACACCTACACCTCCTTTCGGCTCGAGCCGGCCGCGATCTTCGCGCTGCCGATCGTGCGGAAGCCGTCGGACTCGGTGGCGACGGCTCTCGGCGGCGGATACCTGGCCAGCGGCGTAGGCGCAAAGGATCGGATGCCCTCGCCGTATCTGCCGGAGAGTCTGAAGCTTGATCCGAACGAGGGCGCTGGAGAAGTTCAGACGCCGCTGTTGGGGAAGGCGGCGCGCGCGCTTCGCGTCGGCGACCGGGCGTACTTCCGTCACACGAAGGCCGGCGAGCTGTGCGAGCGGTTCAACTCCTTGTTGCTGGTCGAAGGAACGGAGATCATCGACGAGGTCGCGACGTATCGCGGCGCAGGCCACGCATTCCTCTAGCGCTGATTCAGATATCAGCCTTGCGAGGGGACGGCTACGACCGGGCCGAGGACTCGATCCGTGTAGTCGTTCGAAAACACGCCCTCGGGATCGAGCGACGCGCGCACGGCCTGGAAGTCGCTCCAACCCGGATATCGCGAGGCGAGCTTGTCGGCGGTCTGCCAGTTCATCTTGCCCCAGTGCGGGCGGCCGTCGTAGCCGTCCATGATCGTCTCGACGGCGTGGAAGTAGGGCTCGTAGTCCATGCCCTTGGCCATGTGCACGGAGATGTAGCCGGTCTCGCGGCCGGCGGAAGTTGACAGGAAGCTCGCTTCGTCGGCGAGGCCGACGCGCACCTCGATCGGGAAGTTGACCGGGTAGTTGTGTTCCTGGATCATCGCCATCACGCGCTCGACGGCTTCGGCGAGATGCTCGCGCGGGATCGCGTATTCGAGTTCGTTGAAGCGCACCATGCGCACCGTCGAGAAGGCGTCGAACGACTTGTCGAGCCGCCGCTCGGATGTGAAGGCCTTCGCAAGCCCACGCGCGATCGGCGGGATCGCTTTAGGCACCAGTTTGCCGGCCTTGACCGTGGCCCCGAAGGCGATGTTCTCGATCACGACGTCGCTGAAGAACTTCTTCGCCGGATGCAAGGGCTTCGCCGGCGCAACCGATCGATCGATCCGCTTCTGCAGTGACAGATCTGAATACGGCAGCACGTAAAACTCAAAATGGTCGAAGCCTTCGCACAGATCGTCGATCTGCGAGAGCGTCTCGCCGATCGGCCGTGGCAGGTCAAGACGATCGAGCCGGAACGCGGGCACGCACTGCATAGTCATCTCTGTGGTGACGCCCAGCGTGCCCAAAGAAACGCGAGCTGCCTTCAAAGCATTCAGATCCGTCTCGTCGATCTCGACGATCTCGCCCGCGGCCGTCACCAGCCGCACCGCCATCACCTGCGCAGAGATGTTTCCGTAGCGCAGGCCGGTGCCGTGGGTCCCCGTGGCCGCGGCCCCGGCGATGCTCTGCACATCGATGTCGCCAAGGTTCGGAATCGCGAGCCCGATCGCATCCAGCGCGCGGCTGAGGTTGTAGATCGAGGTCCCGGCGCGCACGCGCACCAGGCCAGAGGGCACGTCTGTGTCGATCACGCCGCTCATCGCCGCGAGAGAAATCAGCGTGTCGTCGGTCTTGACGATCTCGCTGAAGCTGTGCAGGTTGCCGCGCACGCGGATGCGCTGGCTGCGCGCGCGGGCGTCGTTGACCGCTCTGACCACCTGTCCCGTGGTGGCGGGCTCCTCAAAATGCTGCGGGACAAACCGCTGGAGCCCCGACCAGTTGCGTACCTGCTGTGGCATCGGGGCCCAGTCTAAGCCTCCGGCTGCACTACCGTGCGAGCGCCTTGACGGGATCGAGAAAAATCCGCGGCGACGCACAGGTCGCCCTGCTTGCCGCCTACGCGCTCCTCGCTTTCGCCGCCATAGGCCGCTCGACCTACGAGCTGCTCTTCAAGTTTGACGAGGCGCCCGTTCCCTACAGCTTCTCGCTCGCCGCGGCGGTCATCTATCTGGCGGCGGTCTGGGCGATCTGGCGCGGCGACGCGCTGGGCGTGAAGGTCGGGAAGATCGCCTGCACGATTGAACTGATCGGGGTGCTGACGATCGGCACGATCACCACGCTCGGCGACTCGTCGTTCGATGTCGGAACCGTCTGGAGCTTCTACGGGCTTGATTACGGCTGGCTGCCGCTGGTCGTTCCCGCGCTCGCGCTGTGGTGGCTCTTCAAGCAGCACCCCGAGCAAGACGGTCCGCGCAGATAAACTCCACCACTCTCCGGGAGAGGTGGCGGAGAGGCTGAACGCACTCGCCTGCTAAGCGAGTATGGGGTTTATAGCTCCATCGAGGGTTCGAATCCCTCCCTCTCCGTTCTGGCGCGCTCACCTGTTTGCGCGCGCGCCACGTCGCCCCGCGTGTCCTCATACGCCGTCTCGAGCTCCGTCCCGTGGCGGATGAACGTGATGCTCTGTCCATTCGGCAACGGATTGCCTGGGCGCCCGGGTTTGGCTCAGGTATGCGCGCGAAAATGCCATCGGCCTGTCTGCTGGACAGGCCGATGGCATTTGAACCGCTTGTCTATGCCTGGACGGCTTCGAGGGGGAAGCTGACGCCGGTCATCTGTTCCGACAGCGCCCAGAGTCGGCCCGCAACGAGCGGGTCGCGCGAGGCTTTGGTCGAGCGCACGACCTTCGGGTGGCCGCGCACCTGACGCAGGCCGCCGGGGCCGATGTAGCTTCCGGCCGGCTCATCGCCGACCGCCGCCAGCAGCGTCGGCAGCGCGCCCATCTCGGCGCTGTGGGCGACCGTGTGGTTTCCGAACCACATCACGGCACTCTGCAAGCTGCTGCCGGTGTGGGATTGCAGGTTGGTGCTCGCGTACCCCGGGTGGCAGGCGTAGGCGCGCAGCTCCGACTCCGCCGCTTCAAACTTGCGCTGCAACTCGTAGGCGAACATCAGGTTGGCGAGCTTGGATTGCGAGTAGGCGCCCCAACGTGTGTACCGGCGCACTTCATAGTTCAGGTCATCGAGATCGATTTTGCCCATCTCGTGCACGCTCGACGAAAGCACGACCACGCGATCGGTGATCTGCGGCAGCAGCAGATTTGTGAGCGTGAAGTGCCCCAGGTGGTTCGTCCCGAACTGCCACTCAAAACCCTGCGGCGTCCGCTGGAACGGGCAGGCCATGATCCCCGCGTTGTTGATCAGCACGTCGATCTCTCCATCGATTCCCTCGGCGAACGCGTGGACCGAGTCCTGATCTGACAGGTCGATCTGCCGCACTTCCGTCTCGCCGCTCATCTCTGCGGCCGCGGCCTTTCCCTTCTCCGTGTTTCGCACGGCGAGGATCACCCGCGCACCGTTCGCCGCGAGTTCCGTCGCCGCGATCTTGCCGATGCCGCTGTTTGCGCCTGTCACCACGATTGTGCGGCCGGACATGTCGGGGAGGTCTTCAGCGCTGAATTTGTGATTGCTCATCGGTACAGTGTAGACAATGACAACAATATTTGCGTTGACAACATCCGGCGACTAAAATCAGCGGAAGATGACGCAAGAGGCGACACGCACCCCGTACCACCACGGCAACCTCCGCGCCGAGTTGCTCGACGCTGCCGCGCGCGCGGTCGACGAGGGCGGGCTGGACGGACTCTCGCTGCGCGCACTGGCCCGCGAAACCGGCGTCAGCCACGCAGCGCCCGCGCGCCACTTCCCCGACCGCGAGGCGCTGCTCGACGCGCTCGCCATTCACGGCTTTGAGCAACTCGCGGCGCTGCTCGACGAGGCCGCCGGGAACGACAAGGAATCATTCGACACCCGGCTGGAGAAGGTCGCGACCAGCTACATCGCTTTCGCCCTCGAGCATGGCCCCCTGCTCGAGCTGATGTACCGCTCCAAACACCAGGAAGGCGCCGACGCGATCGTCGAGGCTGGCGAGCGAGCCTTCGAGCGGCCGATCGAACTGATCGCCAGGGCACAGGATGCGGGCGAAATCGTTTCCGGCGACCCGAACGTGATCGCCTCGATCGCATTCGCGACGATTCACGGTCTGGCATCGCTGGCCGGCAGCGGCATGATCGAGCCGGACTTCCTGAAGGACGCCGTGCCGCTCGCCATCACGCAGATGCGTGACGGGCTTCGCCCGCGCTGACCTCGCACCCATTCTTCACCTAATCCCGATCTAACTGATCCGGTTTACGTGTTATCTTCCTATTCCGCACTGAATCGATCCTCTAGATCGGTTTGATCGGCTTGATTGCTTGAGCCGGGTAATTCAGATAGAAATTCAGGAGGAGCACTCAATGCATCGCACGTTCAAACTCATCGTCATTTCAGTCGCGGCAATCGCCGCCTCAGTCGTCGTCGCCGGCTGCGGATCGAGCGACGACTCAGACGGCAAGATCGCCCTGGTCGCCTACTCCACCCCGCAGGAGGCCTACTCCAAGCTGATCCCAGCCTTCCAGGCGACGCCCGACGGCAACGGCGTGAACTTTTCCCAGTCCTACGGTGCCTCGGGCGACCAGTCGCGCGCAGTCGCCAACGGCCTCTCGGCCGACGTCGTCGAGTTCTCCTTCGAGCCCGACATGGAGCGGCTCGTCGAATCAGGCGATGTCGCCAAGGAGTGGGCCGACAACGAGACCGACGGAATCGTCACCGACAGCGTCGTCGTCTTCGCCGTCCGCGAGGGCAATCCGAAGAACATCAAGACCTGGGCCGATATCACCAAGCCCGGCGTCGACGTGATCACCGCCAACCCGGTCGTCTCCGGCGGCGCCCGCTGGAACCTGGTGGCGGCCTATGGCCAGGCTCTGAAGGCCGGAAACACTCCGGCCGAGGCGCTGGGATACGTCAAATCACTGCTCTCGAACGTCTCGGTGCAGGACAAGTCGGCGCGTGAGGCGCTGCAGACATTCGCCGGCGGCAAGGGTGACGTGTTGCTCACATACGAGAACGAGGCGATCACCGCCAAGGCCAAAGGCCAGCAGCTCGACTACGTGATCCCGCCCACGACGCTGCTGATCGAGAACCCGATCGCGGTCACGACCACGACCGAGAACGCGACCGCCGCAGAGGCATTCGTCGCCTACCTGAAGAGCGACGCCGGCCAGAAGATCTTCGCCGAGGCCGGCTACCGCCCGGTCAATCCGGAACTCGTCGACGAGAAGGTCTTCCCGACCCCGGAGACGCTGCTCACGGTGAACGAACTCGGGGGCTGGAGCAAGCTCAACAAGCAGCTCTTCGATGAGGAGAACGGCGAAGTCACCAAGATCAACGAGGAGCTCGGGGTCGGTGGCAACTAGCGCCACCCCCGCACTTCCCGCGCCGCGCGCCCGCCGCCGCCGGAACCCCTTCGGTTCTGCCGGGGGCGCGGCGGGCATTGCGCTCGGCACGCTGTACCTCAGCGCGATCGTGCTGCTGCCGCTGATCGCCGTTGCGAGCAACGCGTTCAGTGACGGCCTCTCGGGATTCTGGGATGAGATCACGCGTCCGCAGGCGCTCGCCGCGCTGAAGCTGACGATCGGCCTCAGCGCGATCGTGACGCTGATCAACGCCGTGATGGGCACGCTGATCGCCTGGGTGCTGGTGCGCGACGAGTTCCCCGGCAAGAAGCTGATCAACACAGTGATCGACCTTCCATTTGCGCTCCCCACGATCGTCGCCGGTATCGTGCTGCTCGCGCTCTACGGGCCGAAGAGCCCGCTCGGCGTGAACATCGCGTACACGCGCGTGGGCGTCGGACTCGCGCTGCTGTTCGTCACCCTTCCATTCGTCGTGCGCTCGGTCCAGCCGGTGCTGATCAGCTTTGACAAGGAGATGGAAGATGCGTCGAGGTCGCTCGGCGCGTCTCCGTGGACGACTTTCCGCCGCGTGATTCTGCCCAACCTGCGCGGCGGGATCCTCGCCGGTTGCGCGCTGGCGTTCGGTCGCGCGCTCGGCGAGTTCGGCTCGATCGTCCTGATCGCCGGAAACCTGCCGTTCAAGACCGAGGTTGCGCCGGTCTACCTGTTTGGTCAGATCGAGAACGACAACCTTCAAGGCGCATCTGCCGTGTCGATGGTGTTGCTGCTTGCCGCATTGTCACTGATCATCGCGATCGGCGCGCTGGCCAGAAGGGCGGAGCACAGTGGGTGAGCGCGCCTCCCGCATCACGCTGCGCAGCGTCGCGCTGTTCTACCTCTTCGCGATTCTGCTCGTGCCGGTCGGGCTCGTCTTCTACCGCGCGTTTGAACCGGGCCTCGAAGCGTTCTTGGACGCGATCAGCACCCCCGAGGCTCAGCACGCCTTCTGGCTGACCTTCGTCTGCACGGTGATCGCGGTGCCGCTGAACACGATCTTCGGGATCGCGGCGGCGCTCTACGTCGTGCGCGGCAAGGGCCCCGGCCGCCGCTCGCTCGACGCGATCATCGATCTGCCCTTCGCGATATCGCCGGTTGTCGTCGGACTCGCGCTCGTGCTGGTCTACGGCCAGAACGGCTGGTTCGGATCGCAGCTGGCCAACGCGGGAATCCAGGTGATCTTCGCGCTGCCGGGGATGATCCTGGCGACGATCTTCGTCTGCCTGCCCTTCGTTGCCCGCGAGGTCATCCCGACGCTTCGCGAGATCGGCGACGAGCAGGAGCAGGCCGCCCACACGCTCGGCGCCAGCACCTGGCAGACGCTCAGGCGCATCACGCTCCCGTCGATCAAGTGGGCGCTCGGTTACGGAGTGGTCCTCACCACCGCGCGCGCGATCGGCGAGTTCGGTGCCGTCAGCGTGGTCAGCGGTCACATCGTCGGCCAGACCGACACGGCGACGCTGTTTGTCGCCAACCAGTTCGAAAACTTCAATCTCACGGTCGCCTACTCGGTGTCGGTCGTGCTGGCCGGGGGGGCGCTGTTCGTGATCTTCTCAATGACGCTGCTCCAGCGGCGCCAGGAACGCAGTACCAAGGAGGAATCCTGATGGCCATCAGGGTTGAAAACGTGACCAAGCGCTTTGGTGACTTCGTCGCTCTGGATGACGTCTCTGTCGACGTGCCGGACGGCTCGCTGACCGCGCTGCTCGGCCCGTCCGGCGGCGGCAAGTCTACGCTGCTGCGGGTGATCGCCGGGCTCGAACTTCCCGACAGCGGGATCGTCCGGATCGCCGGCGAGGACGTCACGGTCGAAGCGCCCCAGACGCGCGACGTCGGCTTCGTCTTCCAGCACTACGCGGCGTTCAAGCACCTGTCGGTGCGTGACAACGTCGCCTTCGGCCTGAAGATCCGCAAGCGAGGCAAGGCGGAGACGCGCAAGACCGTCGACGAACTGCTCGGTCTGGTGCAGCTCGAGGGTCTTGCCGACCGCTACCCCGATCAGCTCTCGGGCGGTCAGCGCCAGCGCATGGCGCTCGCCCGCGCGCTTGCCGTGCAGCCGCGCGTGCTGCTGCTCGACGAGCCGTTCGGCGCGCTGGACGTGAAGGTGCGCGCAGACCTGCGAGCCTGGCTGCTGCGACTGCACGACGAGTGGCCGGTCACGACGATCCTCGTCACGCACGACCGGGAGGAAGCGATGGAGCTTGCTTCGCAGATCGTCGTTGTCAACAACGGCCGAGTCGAGCAGACCGGCACCCCGGACGAGCTCTACGACAACCCGGCCACCGGCTTTGTCGCCGGTTTCATCGGCCCGGTCGCGAACTTCGACGGCCAACTGGTGCGGCCGCACGACCTGACCGTGCTCGACGACGCCGAGCCCGGCACCCGCGAGGCGCTCGTGCAGCGGGTCGCCCGAGTGGGCTTTGAGGTCCGCGTGCAGCTTCTGCTTGAGAGCGGCGACCCGATCGAGGTGCTTCTGACGCGTCGCGAAACCGAAGCACTTGAGATCGCGAAGGGACAGATCGTCCACGTTCGCGTCGAGCGTTCTTTCGATCTGCCCGTCGAAGAAGCGACGGCCACCGCCGAGCCCGTAAACTGAACCACTTCGACCGAGCTGGTCGGCTTGGTGATGAATAGGTCTGAAAAAGGGTGTTTGAGTGAGGGTTTCGGCAAAAGTTGACTACGCACTGCGCGCTGCCGTGGAGCTGGCCGCGCACGAGGACGAAGAACGACTCCTCACCTCCGAAGGGATCGCCGAACGTCAGGGCATCCCCCACGCGTTTCTCACAAACATCCTTCAGGCCCTGCGCCAGGCCGGGCTTGTGACCAGCAAGCGTGGGCCGGTCGGTGGCCACAAGTTGTCAAAGCCGGCGAAGGACATCTTGATCGCAGACGTCATCCGCGCGATCGACGGTCCGCTCGCGGGCGTCTCCGGCCAGCACCCGGAAGAGCTTGAGTTCATCGGTTCGGCAAAGCCACTTCAGGATGTCTGGATCGCGGTGCGCGCGAATCTGCGCGAGATTCTCGAGCACGTCACGCTCGCCGACGTCGCCGCCAACGATCTTCCGAAGATCGTCGGCAAGCGCGCCGCCAACGAGGACGCCTGGGTCAGTCGCTGATCATTTGAGCGAGAAGCGCTTGGTCTGAGTCGGTGCCTTTGCGCCGTCCGAGTCCACCGCACTGACGCTCATTTTGTATTTACCGAGCGCAAGTGTCTTTGTCCTGCTCGTCTTGCCGTAGAACACGACGCGGTTTAGCCCGGCCTTGCCGGCCAGCGTGAACTTGCCCGACGTCGCGGACTTGGAAAGCTTGCCGGTGCGCTTGAAGCTGAAGCTCACGTTCGCGTCCTTGCTCAGCGTGAAGGAGATAGTCGTGCCCTTCTTCTTCGTGCTGAGCTTCGGGTTCTTCTTGGCGTGCTTGATCTTCGACGCGATCTTCAGGCCGCTGAGCACCGGCGGCTCCAGCGCGACCTGGATCGTGATCGTCTTGTCTCCGCCCGCAGCGAAGTTGTGGGCGTCGAAGCCGGTGAACTTCAGCACCTCGGTGCCGAGGAAGCCGGCGTTGGGCGTGTAGACCACGGTGGCGGGATTCCCCTGTACTTCCTCGCTGACCTTGCCGTTGACCGGGGCTGGGACGCTGCGAAGGATCTCGACGACGTCAGTCTGTTCGTACTGCGGCCCGGTGTCGACGCACTTCAGGGGGACCGTCACCGGCTTGCCGGGCGTGGTCTTCACGGTGACATCGGAGCACTGCGCGCGCCCGTCAATCGCCCAGTCGGCGTTGCCGTCGAAGTGGGCCGGCTCATCGGTGAGCGTGATCGGCGCGAGGTCGCTGCCATCGGCCTTCTCCATCACCAACGCGCCTGCGGTGAACACACCCTGCGTGTACGCAATCAGCGTGTTGTCGGGCGAGAAGACGCAGTTGATGTTTCCGCCATCGCCGGTGTGAATCAAGGTCTGGGTTGCCGGGCTGGCAGTCAGTGCGTAGTAGACGCTGGTGGAGCTGTTGAAACCCGTGCCAAGGGTGAAGCAGACCTTTGTGCCGTCGGGGGAGATTGACGGCTGGAACTCACTGGCGCCGGAGTCGGGCACCCCAGAGGTCTCAGAACCGCCGGTCGCGGGGCGCTTGTTGATGTTCATTGTGTTCGCCCCCGTTGGATCACCCTTCGCGTAGTAGAGCGTCTGCGAATCGGGGGTCCATGCCGGCTTGGTCTCGGCGTTCGCGATCCCGGCCGTGTTGGTGATGTTTGAAGTCACGCCCGATTGAAGGTTGCGGACGAGAATGTCCCGGCCTCCGGTGTCGTTGGCGCCCTCCTCGTTGTCCCAGGCAAGAAACTTGCCGTCCGGAGAGAACGCGGGGCGGTCTGAGGTGACGCCGTCCCCTGGCGTGGTGATCGGCGTTTCCACGCCTGTGTCGATGTTCAGGAGGAAGATGTCGAAGTCCTCGGTGAGCGGAGTCCCGGGTGTTCCGCGCGAGAAGGCGAGCAACATCCGGTCCGGCGAGATACTCGAGTGCTTGTGCTGCTTGCCGGTCGTGGTCGTGAACGGCCCGTTCACGACTCCAAGGCCGGTACTGCTGAGAATCGTGCGGCCAAAGATCTTCGCCTCGCCGTCATTCCCGGCCGGGCCACCGCGCCCGCTGGTGAAGAAGATGGTGCCGTTCTCTCCGCCCAGCGCTGCGGCGCCGGCAGTCGCTGGCAACAGTCCCGCGAGCGCGAAAACGGACAGTACGAGGGCGAACAAAACGCTGAGCCGAGCGCGATTGGGGATCATCGCGCGAGACTACCGCGAATTGGTCCGCCTTGTCAGGTGCCCGGCGTCGGACTGTGACGTGGGATCAGTTGCCCCCATGATCAAGCGCCTCGTTCTCGCCCTCACAATCGCCGCCGCCTGCCCGTCCTTCCACGTGCTGCACAACGACAGGATCGGCGCGCTGAAGCTGAAGGCCGGTCAGTACCGGATCACGACCACGGGCCTCTTCTGCTGGTTTGACGTGACCAGGTTCGCTTACTTCCTGAATCTCAGCACGAGCGGCAAACTGCCGAGCCCGTGGACTGTTGACGCCGCGATGATGAAGATCGAGCGCTCACCTGATCACTATTTCACGGTGAAGTACCTCGGCAGGACCGGTGGCGGCTGTCACACCCCGACGGGGATGATCCGTTGCTCCAAGAAGCTCAGCGTGACCACGCCGGGCGTGCTTGCCGGCATGGAGTTCCCGCGCGGCAGCTACTACGTGAACGTCGCGCCGGGCACGACCTGCGAGGGCGCGGTCAATAAGACTCCGGAAACTCGGCTCGGTGAGCTGAACAACCTTGTCGGTTACTACAGCCAGGCGCTGACCACGCGCACCGCGGTCTGCCACGGATCGCGCGCTTCAAAACCGCCAAGCACTTCGACCGTCTCCGCGCCACCTGCGCGCAGGCGGTCGCGAGCTGCCGTGACGTCTTCGGCGGTCGGAAGCTCGATCGTCCAATAGAGCAGCCCCGCCGCTTCCGGCGGCGCGGGCGGCGCGCCCCTGCCCTGCCAGATGTTGAATCCGATGTGGTGGTGATAGCCGCCGGCGCTGAGAAACGCGGCGCTGTCCATGTAGGTGACCAGGTCAAAGCCCAGCAGGTCGCGATAGAACGCGAGTCCTTCGGCGATGTCGCCGACGTGCAGGTGCACGTGGCCGATTTTGGTGCCGGGATCGGCCACGGGCTCGGGCTCGCTGCTTGCGACGAGGTTGAACAGCCGGCCCATGTCGAGCGGGTTGGGCGCAATCGAATCGACGTCAGAGAGATCCGGCCAGCCCTCGCGCGGGTAATCCGCAGCGAGCTCGATGCCGTTGCCGTCGGGGTCCGGCAGGTAGATCGCCTCGGAGATGCCGTGATCGGAGGCGCCCTGGATCGGCGTTTCGCTCACCATGATGCGCTGGGCGACGCGCGCGAGCTCGAGGCGGCTCGGGTAGAGCAGGGCCACGTGGTACAGACCAGAGTGCCGGCTGACGCTGCGCGCGCCGGGTGTTTCGTGCAGGACGATCAGCTCTTCGGCGCCGGCGGCGAGCGCGGCTTCGGCGTCTTCGCGGCGCGCGAGCTGTAGCCCGAGGACATCGCGGTAGAACGCGATCGAACGGTCGATCTCGGAGACCTTCAGGTGGGCGGCGCCGAGCCGGAGTGCGTCCGGCAGCAGCCTGCGGCGTTCGCCCTGTGCCTCGCTGATGATTGTGCTCGTGGCCGAAGATTCCATTACTTCATAAAGTATAGTAACTTCACGATGGCCACCGCCGAGCGACACCCGGGAGACGACCACACGGGAGCGGGCAGCGCGAACGCTCTGCGCGCCGGAGTCCTGGGCGCCAACGACGGCCTGGTTTCAGTTCTCAGCCTTGTGATGGGCGTCGCCGGAGGCGGTCTCGCAACCGGCGACATCTTCATCGCCGGCATCGCCGGGTTGCTGGCCGGTGCCGGTTCGATGGCGATGGGCGAATGGATCAGCGTGCAGAGCGCCCGGGAGCTCTACGAGCTCCAGCTCGACGAGGAGCGCGAGGAGCTGAGTTCGCACCCGGAGTTCGAGCGCCAGGAGCTGATCGACATCTTCGTCGAGCGCGGGATCTCGGTGGAGATCGCGACCAGCGCGGCCGACAGCGTTCTGGCCGATCCCGACAAGGCGCTGGAGACGATGGCGCGTGAAGAGCTCGGTTTTGACCCCGACGAGATGGGCGGCTCACCGCTGCACGCTGCCGCCGCTTCGTTCTCGCTCTTCCTTGTCGGCGCGACGCCGCCAGTGCTTCCGTTCGCCTTTCTGGAGCGCTCAACCGCGATCTACACAAGCATCGTCCTGAGCTCGATCATGCTGTTCGCGATCGGAGCAGCGACCTCGCGCTTCGCGCAGCGCGGGCCGCTGTTCTCGGGATCGCGTCAGTGGGTCATCGGTTTGGCTGCCGCGGGCGTGACCTATGCGATCGGCTCGCTGCTCAACACAACCGTCGGCTGAGCCTCGCTACGAGACCAGTTTCGCCGTCACCGTGATCTCGGGGACGCCGGCGAGCGCGCGCGAAATGATGCAGTTGGTCTTGGCGTTCTCGGCGTGCTCGATGAAGTGTGCTTCGTCGATGTCCGGGATCACCGCCTCGCACTCGATCTCGATCGTCGCGATCGTCGGCAGTCCGTCGATCTGGCGGATCGAGGCCTTGGCGACGGACTTGACCGACACCGGCGCGTGGTCGTGCTGGAAGAGCTCGTTGTTGAGCGCCATCGTGAAGCAGGCTGCGTTCGCGGCTGCGATCAGCTCTTCGGGGTTGGTGCCGTCGCCCTCTTCAAATCGTGATGAGAACGAGTACGGGCCGGTGAGGCCGTTCTCGCCGACCGTGAGTCGTCCGACTCCTTCTTTGAGCGTGCCTTGCCACTCTGCGCTGCCGATACGTGCTGCCATTTCAAAAGTTCCTTTCGCGGGAGATCAAGTAGTCCGCGCATTCTTCCAGAGCACGGCCTGAGTCAGTCCGGCCGCCGGTGGGTTGGCACCATGACTTACCACCCACTGATTGGCGGCTGCAACTGCGGAGCGGGGCCGGCGCGGCTCCCGGCGCGATTCCGGCGCTCGGGAGCTTCGAGATCACGCCGGGCGCTGACGCGCTGACCTCCTGGAGCGCGGGCGACGGCTTCGACAAGCAGTTCTGCGCGACCTGCGGCTCGCGCGTGATCGCAACCGACCCGGGCGGAGCCGGCCTGAAGAGCACCGCATGGCCGCCTTCGGCGCAGACCCGCGGCATCCGCCCGACCGCGCGGCAATTCACCAACCACGCCGCCGTCTGGAAGCAGATCTCGGATGACGATCAGCTCGAGCACTTCCCGGCGAACCGCATGGAGGGCAACCAGTGCCTGAGCCCAAGCGCAGAACGTCTCAATCTGTCCACCCCGCACCCAAGCAGCCGCAAAACCAGAACCCGCACCCTCCTGTTGCATGCCTCTGGCATGCAACGAGAATCGGCCATCAAGTGGCCCTTGAACAAGGGAGATCCTTTGCATGCCAGAGGCATGCAAAGAGAATGGCTTGGGAATCGGGTGCTTTTCGCCGCTCTCGGCTTGCATGCCGGAGGCATGCAAGATCGTTGGGGTGAGGGGGTGGCTTGGGCTGTTTAGGGG
>JBPPNF010000038.1:0-81432 GCA_051306435.1 Solirubrobacterales bacterium
CTAGTGCACTGTCTCCTAAATAACTGACGATTATGGTAAGGTGCCTTATGCGCACCCCGACACCACCACTCCAGATCACCGCGAGCCAGCGAGCGGTGCTTGAAAAGTTGTCCAGATCCGGAGTCGCGGCACATCGCGACGTCATGCGGGCACAGGCCTTACTGCTCGCCGCAGAGGGAACGGCCGGCACTCAGATAGCCGCTGAAGTTCGTGTCTCTCCGGCCACCGTCAAATCATGGCGAGATCGGTTTGATCTCGAAGGCCTGGCCTCGCTTGGCGGCGTGCGTCCCGGACGCGGGCGCAAGCCGCAGCTGAGCGACGAAAAGATCGCAGAGATCGTTCGCGCAACGTTGCATGAAAAGCCCGAAGGTGAAACGCACTGGAGCTGCCGCACGATGGCAAAGGCTCAGGGCGTAAGTCCGGCAACGGTGCAGCGAATCTGGGCCGCGCGAGGCCTGAAGCCACATCTGATCAAAACGTTCAAGCTTTCAAACGACCCACGGTTCGAGGAGAAGCTGATCGATGTCGTCGGGCTCTACCTGAATCCGCCAGAGAAGGCCGTCGTGCTGTGCATGGACGAGAAGAGCCAGATCCAGGCGCTCGATCGCTCTCAGGCATCGCTGCCGATCAAAAAGGGCCGGGCGGGCACGATGACTCACGACTACAAACGCAACGGAACGACGACGCTGTTTGCTGCGCTCGATGTCTTGAGCGGCGAGGTGATCGGCCAATGCCTTCCGCGCCACCGCCACGGAGAGTTCTTGAGGTTCCTGCGCACGCTCGATCGCGAAGTGCCAGGTGGCCTCCAGATTCACCTGATCCTCGATAACTACGCCACCCACAAGCACCCGAACGTCAACGTGTGGCTGGAGAAGCATCCGCGCTTCCATCTGCACTTCACGCCGACCTCAAGCTCATGGGTAAACCTCGTCGAGCGGTTCTTCGGAAAACTGACAGACAAAGCCCTGCGCCGAGGGGTCTTCAAATCAGTCCCCGAGTTGATTGCGGCGATCGAGCGGTACCTCAAGGCCACCAACGACGACCCCAAGCCGTTTGTCTGGACCGCCACGACCGAATCGATTCTCGAGAAGGTCAGGCGGGGTCGGGTGGCGTTGGATCAACTTGGTAGTTAATTGTGAGACGGTGCACTAGGAGCCGGGAACGAAGCTCGATCCAGGCTCAGTCGAAGCGCTGCCCACCTGTCTGGACAGCATTCAGCCCCGAATCGCGCGCGCGCCTGGCCGCAGCCTGATCAGAGCGCAGTGCCGAGCGCCACGCCCGTCACGACACCGAGAAATCCGATCGCGGTGCTGAAGGCGATGTTGCGGATCGCGGCAACGGGATAGCCGTCAACGTTCAGCCGCTCGCTCTCGAACATCCAGGTCGAGAAGGTGGTGAAGCCTCCGAGGAAGCCGAGTCCGACCAGCATCGTCAGGTCACGATCGGCGTTCGCGCCGAAGAGGATCCCGATCGCAAACGCGCCGAGGATGTTGACGATGAAGGTGCCCAGCGGGAACGCGCTGGGATCCTCGTGGGTGATGCCGCGGTGCACGGCGAGGCGCGCGACCGATCCGAGCCCGCCGAGCAGGCCGATCGCGATCGTGATGATCACGCCAGCTCCTTTCCGCGGTCGACAAATCGTCGCGCCGACGTCACCGCCAGAAATCCGCAGAAGATGCTGACTGCGGGATAGGCGACTGCCAAGAGATACGAATGCGCGTCGAGCAGTTCGTAGATCTCGAGCTGAAACGTGGAGAAAGTGGTGAGCGCGCCGCAGAAGCCGGTGCCGACCAAGGACACCTGCAGTCCCGTTCCGCGATGCGCGATCACGAATCCGAGGATCGCGCAGCCGATGACGTTGGCGATGAAGATCGGCCACGGCCAGTCGCCGCCGTACGAGTCGAACAGCTCTACCAACCCGTAGCGCGCAAGCGCGCCGGCGAATCCGCCGATGAACACCGCTGCGCACTCGGCCGCGAAACTCGGACGCGCGTCCTCCGAAACTGCCACCGAGCGGTTCATCCGGCATATGATCGCGCACGGCCACCATCCCCTTCCTGAAAGGAGCCGCTCGTGCCAGCCCTTGATCGTGATGGAAACGTCTTTGTCCTCAATCTCGGCGACGGCGAGAATCTGTTCAACCCTGACTGGGTGGGTGCTGTCAACGCAGCGCTCGACGAAGTTGAAGCGGCGCCTTCGCCCCGCGCTCTGGTCATCACCGCCAGCGGCAAGATCTGGTCGAACGGCCTGGACCTCGAGTGGTTCGGCGCGAACGTCGAGAAGGTGCCGGCGTTCATCCCCGAGCTGCACGGGCTGTACGCGCGGGCGCTGGAGTTTCCGGCGCCGACGATCGCCGCGATCCAGGGCCACTGCTTCGCGGCCGGGGCGATGCTCGCCGTGGCCTTCGACGAGCGGATCATGCGCGAGGACCGCGGCTACTTCTTCTTTCCGGAGGTCGACATCCGCCTCCCCTTCACGCCCGGAATGGATGCGTTGATCAAGGCGCGCTTGAAGCCGCAGGTGGCCTACGAGTCGATGCTCACGGGCAGGCGCTACGGCGGCGGCGAGGCTGTCGCCGCGGAGATCGTCCAGGCTGCGGTGCCGGAGGATCAGGTTTTGTCCGCCGCAGTCGAGCGCGCCGATGCGCTCGCCGACAAGGACGGCGCGACGCTCAGGATCATCAAGCAGCGACTCTACGCGCCTGCGCTCGCGACGCTGCGCGACGTTGAGGCAAACGAGCTGTCAGGACTGGGAGACTGAAGTCATGAAGGCGATTCAGGTCAAAGAGTTCGGCGGGCCGGAGGTTCTGGAGTTCGTGGAGATCGACGAGCCCGTCGCGCCCGACGGCGCGCTGCTGATCGATGTCGAGGCGATCGGCGTCAACTACGCCGACACGCACCAGGCCGAGAACTCCTACCTTGCACCGGCAGAGCTTCCGCTGGTTCCGGGCGGCGAGGTTGTCGGTCGCGCGTCGGACGGTCGTCGCTTCGTCGCACTGCTGAGCGGCGGAGGCTATGCCCAGAAGGCCGTGGCCTGGCCACAGGCGGCATGGGAGATTCCCGACGAGATGAGCGCAAGCTCGGCGCTCTCGATCGTTCTGCAGGGCGCCACCGCATGGCACCTTCTGCGGACATCGGCCAAGCTCGCCGAAGGCGAGTCCGTTGTCGTGCACGCCGCCGGTGGCGGAGTCGGCACGATCGCCGTGCAGCTCGCGAAGCGCTGGGGCGCGGGGCGCGTGATCGCCACAGCTTCGACCGAGGAGAAGCGCGCGCAGGCCCTGGAGCTCGGCGCCGACATCGCGGTCGACTCGCGAGTAGACACGGCTGAAGAGATGAACCAGCGACTGCGCGAGGCCAACGAGGGCAAGAAGGTCGACGTGATCCTCGACATGGTCGGCGGTCCGACCACAGACGGCGGCACGAAGGCACTTGCCCCGTTCGGACGGCACGTGGTCTACGGAATGGCCGGCCGCGTCCCGCCCAAGGACGTCAGCGTCGGAATGCTGATGGGCACGTCACGCGCGGTGATCGGCTTCTGGCTCGTGCACTGCATGACGAAGCCGGGCATGATGGATGCTGCGATGAACGACCTGATCGCGCTGGTGTCCTCGGGCGAACTGAAGACGATCGACGGCGGCAACTTCCCGCTTGAGGACGCGCGTGCAGCGCACGAGGCGATCCGCGGACGCGGAACCACCGGCAAGCTGATTCTGGTTCCGTAGGGCCAGCGGCCTAGAGGTCGTCGACAAACTTGCAGATCGCGACGATCACTTCGGTCGCGGTCGACAGCCGATCGGCTTCGAAGTCGGCAAGCGCGTGATCCCAGGCCTCGGTCATCTCGTCGACGCGCGCGGTGAGCATCGCCACCCCGGTGTCGGTGAGGCTGGTGATGACGACGCGCTTGTCGTGCTCCTGGCGATTGCGTTCGACCAAGCCCGCGACTGCCATCTGATCGAGCATGTGCGTTGTCGTCGCCGGCGTCAGGCCGGCCGCCTCGGCGAGCTGACCGGATGACATCGGTCCGTTCTCGGCGAGCGGTCCGAGCAGGTTCACCTGCGGAGCGGTGAGTCTTCCCGGCTGCATCGCGTCTCTGCCGCGAAGCCTGCGCTGGGCCCTGGCGACGCCGGAATAGGCCGCCCCCAACTCCCGCAGTGCAGCTTCACGATCCAGACCTGTTACTGAATTTTCCAGGTTCAAGAGTCTACCCTCCGGTAGGTGAGCTGTGCGTTGAATCGTCCCTATTCATGGACCAACGTGTACGCCACTTGCCGCCGGAGAGCGCAACGGCACTTCACCTTCGGGTACCGCGAGTCCAGGAATCGCGCGTAGAAAATCGGGGCCCGAGAGGTGCGATGCGCTGGCGAGCAGTTCGTCGCCCGGGGTCGCAAGCTCGACGTTCACCTCTTGCCCGGGCATCGCGAGGAGGTTACGGTACGCACGTGCCTGAAGACGAATCAGACCTCCCGCGCTTCGCGGCGACCTTCGACGAAGACCTGCTGCTCGGAGTCGGCGCCGATGTGCCGCTCAGCGCCGCGGACGACCCGGCGCGGATCGCCAGCATCGCCGCCGAGTTCAAGATGGGTTTCGAGGCACTCGCCGGCGTGCAGCGCGGAGTTTCGATCTTCGGGTCGGCGCGCACTCCGGCCACCGACCCCGACTACATCCGCGCCCGCGCGATCGCCGCGGAGCTTGGCCGCAACGGGTATTCAGTGATCACCGGCGGCGGACCGGGGACGATGGAAGCAGCCAATCGCGGCGCGCAGGACGTCGGCGCGACTTCAATCGGCTGCAACATCAGGCTCCCGCGCGAGCAACAGCCCAATCCCTACCAGGACATCCGCCTGACCTTCGAGCACTTCTACGTGCGAAAGGTGATGTTCGTACGTTACGCGCAGGCCTTCGTGGTGATGCCGGGCGGCTACGGCACGATGGATGAGCTTTTTGAGGCGCTGACGCTGGCCCAGACCGGGACGATCCGCCACTACCCGGTAGCGCTGGTCGGCAAGGAGCACTGGGGCGGGCTGATCGACTGGTTGCGCGAGCGGATGCTGGCCGACGGCAACATCGACGCGCGCGACCTCGGCCTGATCAACATCTGCGAGACGCCGATCGATGTCCTCGAGCTTGTGCGCGCCGAGAGCGCGATGCTGCGGTCTTTGACCGCGTGGTAGCCCTGTAGGGTCGCTCCCTATGGGAGCGGAGAAACTGCGCAGCGCAACGAGCGGGGCAAGGTCGTTGCTGCGCGCGCAACGCGACGGCGAGCGCCGCTCCGGAGCCGTGATCATCGCCCGGGCCGCCCCGGCGCTGACGATCGGCGTGATCGGGTCGAACCTCGTCGGCACGGTGATTCTGTTTGCGCTTGTCTCCTGGGTGATCCCGATACCGGATCTCGACGACGACCAGCAGATCCGCCTGGTCAATCTGATCGTGCTCGGCGTCTACCTGCTTTTCGCGGTGACGACCGGGATCGTCAAGACGGTGCGCGACATCAATCCAGTGCGGCGCTGGCTGCTCGCAGATCGTCCGCCGACCGCCGAGGAGCAGGGACTCGCGCTGCTCGGACCCTCACGACTGCTGCTTCGACTGCTGATGCTTTGGGGACTCGGCGTTGTGATCTTCACCGTGTTGAATGCCGCGATCGAGCCGCGGCTGGCGCTTGTGGTTGCGATCGCGGGGATCTTCAGCGGGCTCGGAACCTGTGCCTTCTCATATCTGGTTGCCGAACGCGCGATGCGTGAAGTGGCGCGGCGTGCCCTCGAGGAAGGGCCGCGTGAGCACGTCGCCGTCCCGGGAGTGACGACGCGCGTGATGCTGACGTGGGCGATAACCACCGGCACCCCGGTACTTGGCGTCGTGCTGATCGTCGCCAGCGTGACGCTGGACATCCTGCCCGACGATTCACAGCAGCTGCGCTGGTCGACGATGCTGATCTGCAGCGTGGCGCTGTTCGTCGGCATGCTGGCGATGTTCCTGGTTTCGCGCTCGATCTCCGATCCGATCAAGTCCGTGCGGCGGGGGATCGATCGCGTGGCTGACGGGGACCTTTCGGTTGAGGTGCCGGTGTATGACGCATCTGAAGTGGGGTTGCTTCAGAGCGGCTTCAACGACATGGTCGCCGGGCTGCGCGAGCGTGAGCGCGTGCGCGATCTCTTCGGCCGGCACGTCGGTGAGGACGTCGCCGAGCAGGCGCTGCTGGTCGGGACCGAGCTTGGCGGCGAAGTACGCGACGTCGCTGTGATCTTTGTCGATGTCGTCGGTTCGACTGAGATGGCGGCATCGCGGCCTGCATCCGAGGTGGTCGATCTGCTCAACCGATTCTTCGCCGTCGTGATCGACGCAGTCGCCCGCTTCGACGGATCGGTGAACAAGTTCGAGGGCGATGCGGCGCTCTGCATCTTCGGCGCGCCGGTTTCCCGGCACGACGCCGCCGGCGACGCGCTGGCCGCCGCGCGAGCGATGACTGCGGGACTGCGGCGCGAACTGCCGGAACTTGGCGTCGGGATCGGAGTGTCATACGGATCGGTGTTCGCCGGAAACGTCGGATCAGCCGAGCGCCACGAGTACACGGTGATCGGCGATGCAGTCAACGAGGCCGCGCGGTTGACTGAGATTGCCAAGTCCGTTGATGGCGGCGTGGTCGCCTCGGGCGCGGTGCTCGCCGAAGCCCGCGAAGGCGAGCAGAAGCACTGGACGCTCGGGGACGCTGTCACGTTGCGCGGTCGTGCCGAGCCGACCCGGCTGGCCACACCCGTCATGTAGACAAAACGCACCGATCGGTACGTCCGATCGAATATGGTTTCGTGCATGAAAGCTTCAAGCATGCGCGGCGCAACGCGCCCGCGGGGGATGGCCAAGGACATCACCCCGCCCTACACGGAAGAACTCGAGGACTTCAGGGACTCGGTGAACGGCTGGGTGACGACGAATCTGCTGCCCCACGCCGACCAGTGGGAGGACGCCAAGTACTTCCCCGACGACGTCTTCAAGCAGGTCGCAAGCCAGGGCTATCTGGGACTGAAGTTCGAGGAGGAGTACGGCGGATCGTGCGCCGGCGGACCCGACAACGCCTACGACGGCTACCTCGCAGACTCGATCCTGCTCGAAGAACTCCCGGTCTGCGGCAGCGGCGGAGTCGCCGCCGGATTGTGGGCGCACGCAGGTATCGCGCTGACCCCGATCTGGAAGTTCGGCACGCATGAGCAGAAGGCCAAGTACCTCGCACCCGGCATCAGCGGCGACAAGATCGCGGCACTCGCGATCACCGAGCCCGGCGCGGGCAGCGACGTCGCGAGCATCGCCACCAAGGCCGAGAAGGTCGACGGCGGCTACGTGCTCAACGGCTCGAAGGTCTTCATCACCAACGGCGTCCGCGCGCACACGATTGTCACCGCCGCCAAGACGACGCAGGACGGCGGCCACCACGGCATCAGCTTCTTCATCGTCGAGCGCGGCGAGGGCGTCACCTCGTCGCCTCTGGAGAAACTCGGTTGGCATGCCTCTGACACCGCCGAGATCTCATACGAAGACGTTTTCGTGCCGGAAGAGAATCTTCTGGGCACTGAGAATGAGGGCTTCTACATGATCATGGCCAACTTCCAGTGGGAGCGGCTGATGATGGCGTTGGGCGCCGTCGGGGCGATGAAGTTCGTCTACCAGCAGACGATCGACTACGCCCACGAGCGCAACGCCTTCGGCCGGCCGATCAGCAACTTCCAGGTGATCCGCCACAAGTTCGCCGACATGGCGACGCAGATCGAGGCAGCTCGTGCGATCACGTACAACGCACTCCGCCTGTTCATTGAGGGCAAGCAGCCTTTGAGCGAAGTGACGATGGCCAAGCTCTTCACCCAGTCGCTGCTGGTGAAGATCTGCGACGAATGCCTGCAGATCCACGGCGGCTGGGGCTACATGAAGGAGTACAAGATCGAGCGCGCACTGCGCGACGCGCGCCTCGGCCCGATCGGCGGCGGTACCGACGAGATCATGAAAGAGATCCTCGGCAAGTCGCTGGGGATTTAGCTCGCCGCATACCTGAGCCTTGAATCTGCCATCGGCCTGTCCGCGAGACAGGCCGATGGCAGATATCTGGCTTGCCTACGTGTGACGACGCGTCAGTCCTCGGCGCGGCGGCCCATCGATTTGAAGGGGGATGACTTGCGCAGCTCCACTCCGGCCGGCGAGTAATCGACCATCTTCGCCGCAACGTCGCTCACCGGGCGGTCGAGCAGGGCCTCCCATTCGTCGGCCTGTTCGTCCGAGATCGCGCCCGCGGCGCGCTGATCAGCGACAACCTTCTGCGCCCGCTCGCAGGTCGCCCGGTCGAGATTCCGTGCCATCGCGCGATGAAACGCCAGCGCACGCATTTCCATGACCTGCTCCAGGTCACGCTTCCGCTCTGGCAGCGCAGCTTTCAACTTCTCTCGCCGCTTCTCCTTCAACGCCACGACGGCATGGGTCCCATCGCGGGTTTCAATCAATTCAAGCAGTGAGGCGACCTCGATCTGCGCCTTCCCCTTCGCGTTGTCAATCGTCCGCAGTTTCTTCGCTGAAATCAGTTTCGAGACTTCGGGATGGGGAACGCCCAGCGCCCGCGCCGCCGTTCGCTGCGGAACGGCCTCGCCCAGTGCGATCTGAATCCCTTCAATCCCGCGATCCACATCGCTGTTCCCGGGAAGCAGCTCCCGCAACCGGCGCAGACCGAGCAGCCCGTTGATCATCAGTTCCCGGTCTTCTTCGGTCACAGGCACCAGTCGAGCTTAAAAGGAGCGCGGCCGAGATCTGTCCCGATCGAAACGCTCAGTGGTGGATCGAAGCCGTGAGGCTGCTGCTGCTGACCGTCGGCAGCACGCTCAGGACTGAACTTGACTTCAGGCTCAGTTGAATCGTGTGACCTGAGGCCGCCGCGAGCGTCAGGTTGTTCTTGGTCGCATCGAGGTTGGTGCGGAAGATCCCGAAGAGGTCGAACAGCACGGTCGCGTTGTCGCCTGCCACGACGTTGCCGTCAACGATTATGTTCATCGTGTAGGTGCTGCCGAAGCCGACGGTGCTCGCCAGGCCGTTGATCTGGGCGGCGAGGTCAACGGTGTAGGTGCCGGTGAGGCCGTTCGGGTTGGCCGGAATGTCGATCGTGAGCGTGTCGTCCGGGCAACCGAGCAGCGAGTTCAGGCTGGCGTTGCCGGTGCAGAGGATGCCCCACTGGAAGCCGCCGGTCCTGGAGACCGTGACCGGGTCCTTGAAGACGCCGAAGGCCTTGACGACCGGGGCCGTCGCGTTGCCGGCTGCGTCGGTGCCGATGCACGTGAAGGTGTGGCTGCCGTCGGCGAGCACCGCGGTGGTGTACGGCGAAGTCGCGACGGCGTATGAGCCGGAGTCGACCTTGCACTGGAAGCTCGTGCCGGCCTCGTTGGCGCTGAACGTGAAGTCGTGTCTGCCGTCCCAGCGCGGTGAGCCGTCGTTGATCGTGATCGTCGGGACCATCGTGTCGACGGTGATCGACCTGGTGACCTCTGCGGCCGTGTTGCCGGCCGTGTCGATCGCGCGGCAGGTGACCGTATGAGCGCCTTCGCTCAGCGCCGCGGTGGTGAACGGGCTGACGACCGTGACCCAGGCGCCGCCGTCGAGCTTGCACTGGAAGCTTCCGCCGCTACCGCCACCGAGGGTGTAGGTCGGGGTGTTGTCGTTGATCAGACCGCTCGGGCCGCTGAGCGTGACCGCGCTCGGCGCAGTCGTGTCGATGACGACCGTGTAGGTGCTGTCCGGGCCGCTGACGCCGGTGCCTGAGACGTAGTGGCAGGTGACGGTGTGTGCGCTGTCGGCGAGCGTCGCCAACGTCCACGGTGAAGTGACCGTCGTGAAGGCGCCGTTGTCGATCTTGCACTCGATGTGACCACCGCTGGCGGACGTCGTGAGCGTGAAGGTCGGGGTGTTGTCGTTGGTGTTCGACGGGCCGGTGATCGTGACCGAGCCGGGGGCGGCGGAGTTGATCGTGACGTTTGCCGAGGAGTTCGGGCCGACGTTGCCGGCCGCGTCCACGCGGTGGCAGGTCACGGTGTGCGTGCCGTCGGCGAGGACCGCGGTCGTGTAGCTGGCACCGGTCGCGGCGAATGCGCCGTTGCCGGTCTTGCACTCGTAGCTGTCGCCCTGGAGCGCGCCGCTGAGGTTGAACGACGGCGTCGTGTCGCTTGTCGCGCTGCTCGGTCCGCTGATAGTCAGCGCGCCGGGGGGCGTGGTGTCGATGACAAGCGTGATCTGCGCGATCGGGCTGAGGTTGCCGGCGTCGTCCTGCTGTGCGCACTGGAACTGGTGCGTACCGTCTTCGAGAGTTTCGGTGGTCAGCGGGCTGGAGATGTTCCAGGCCTGCAAACCGTTGACGGCGCAGCCGAGGCTTCCGCCGGGCTCTGCGCGCATGATCGTGAAGGTCGGGGTGTTGTCCCTGGTCGGGCTGGTCGGTCCGCCGATCGTCGGCGCGCCGGGAGCGGTGCGGTCGATCGTCAGGGTGTACGTCGTGGTCGGACCGGCGTTGCCGGCCTCGTCGACGTAACGGCAGGTGATCGTGTATCTGCCTTCGCGGAGGACCGGGAGGACCCAGTGCTCGTCGACCGCGGTGAAGTTCACGAACGGGCCGTTGTAGTCGGCACCGGAGATCTTGCACTCGATGTGGCCGCCGCTCTCGCCCGCCGGGGGCGTGGTGTCGACGGTCGGCGTCTCGCCGTTGGTCGCTCCGTTGTCGCTGCCCGGGACCGTGATGGTCGGGCCGTTGCTCGGGGCCGTGGCGTCGATCGTGACCGTGACGGTCGTCGGGTCCCCGGCGGTGCCGACAGCGTTGACGTAGCGGCAGGTGATCGTGTGCGCTCCGTCGGAAAGCGCCGGCGTGGTCCACGGCGAAGTCACCGTGACGTACTCGCCGTCGTCGATCTTGCACTCGATGTGGCCGCCGGTTTCACCGTCGGGGGCCGTGACGGTGAAAGTCGGAGTGGAGTCGTTGGTCGTGCTCGGCCCCGTGATCGAAACGGTGCCCGGGGCGGCCGTGCCTGCGGCCGAGCCGGTCGATCCATCGTTGCCAGAGCCCTTTCCGGCGCTGCTCTTGTCACAAGCCTTCGAGAACGTCGTGTTCTGGACCTTGATCTGGTCGCCGAGCAGCTTGATGCGCTTGCGCAGAACCTTCTTGCGCCTCTTCGCCTTCTTCGAGTCGCCCTTGACCTTGCTCAGCTGCATCTTGCGGTCGTACTCAAGACCGATCAACTTGTCGAGCTGCGTGAAAGTGATTGAGCACTCGGCGTCGAGCGCGGAAGTGGTGCCGGCGCCCTGGCACTGGACCTTCAGCGAGGCGCGAGCGGCGTTGACCCTCTTGTCGGCCTTCTTGACCGACTTCTTGGCGCTCTTCTTCGCCTTGGCGGTCTTTGCGGTCTTCAGCTTGTAGCGCGGGACTGCACGCGCACGGAGTGCTGCGTTGACGGCCTTGACGGCCTGGAGGCAGTTCTGCGGGGCCGGAGCGACGGCCGACTGCTTCTTCTTGGCGGCCTCAGCAGAGCTGCTGAAGACAGCAAACGGAACGAGAACCGCGGCAGCGATGAGCAACGCTGCAAGTGCAAGTTTTGCGATCGTAAGAATCATGCGATTGCCCGCTGCACGGTTTCCAGGTTCGAATTTCACGTCTTAACCAATCCTTTGGTCTTCGGGGGCCAGGTGCCGGACTCAGAGGGGCATTCCCGGCCATAAAAAAAGCGAGCAACAACGCTCGCGGCGATCGCGCAGCGCCAGGAACATCCTGCTCCCGATCGGCGATCACTGTCAATTTATGGGTTGTTCGGGCTTTGTCAAGCCCTCGTCAGGCAGAAATTCAACGCGCGACGAATGCCCCGCGGCCGCTGCTCGGGCGTCCGCCGGCGCCGAGCGCGTCAAACGTGAACTTGTAGCCGCCGCGAGCGAGCCGGGCTCCGCTGAGCAGCTTGACCCTGACCTTCTGCCTGCCGGCGCCGACGGCAAAAACCGCATCGACCACCGGCACCGTGATCCCTGACCGATATGCCTTGATCGCGATCAGGCCGGGGCGCTTCCCGTTTGAGTTCAGCACGAAGCTGCGCGCGCCGACAGTCGCTCCGGGCACGGTCAACCGCGCGCCCGGCGCAGAGCCGCGGATGGTCGGGCAGGCGGTGTCGAGTGTGCTCTGCGCGCCCACCGCCGGTTTCAGCCCTGAACTGCCCGCGACAAGTGAGAGGCGCGCTGTGCCGAACTCACGCCTGACGCTGTAGAAGCGCACGGCAAGCGCGATCTTCGCGCCGGCGGCGGGAGCACGCTTCAGCTTCACGGTCAGCTTCGATCGACCGGATCTGACCGCCGTCGGGATTGATCCGAGCGCAGTCGATCCGGCGACAGCGTCGATCTGCAGCAGCGCTGCCGAGTCGGAGCTCAGCGTCAGTTTCAGAATGCGGCCGGTGCCGGAGACCGCGACGATCCGCATCCGGCCGCTCAAGAGTCCCTCACGGCCAAGGACTTTGCATGACTTGGCAAGCGGCGGCTGGTCGTAGGTGTCCTGCGGCGGGGTTGTCGGCGGCTCAGGCAGAACCGTGACCGGCGTGACGCTGAAGGCGAAGACCTGATCGTCGAAATTCCCGGCTGCGTCGGTGTAGCGGATGGTGAGGGCATGGATTCCCGAGGTGGTCGCCGGCTTGTACTGGCCACTGCAGTCCGCGAACGCGCCGTTGTCGATCTTGCAGCGGGCGCTTGCGCCGGGGTCGTTGCTGGCGATCTGAAACTTCGGGATCCCGTCGCTTCCTGCCGAGCCTGCGATCAGCGCGCTCTGCCCCACCGGTGCCGTGCGGTCGACCGTGAAGTTCACGGCCGCTGCGGGCGCCTCGAGGTTGCCGACGAGGTCGCGCGCGCGGACGCGCAGGTTGTGTGTCGCCTCGGAGAGCGCGGCCGTCGTGTGCGGGCTCGAACAGGGAACGAACCCGGCTGAATCAAGACTGCAACTGAAGGTCGCGAGTGGATCGTCGGCGCTGAAGGTGACGGTCACGGTGTTCGCGTTCAGCGGCTGCGTCGGCGCGCCCTGAATCGTTGTCGCCGGGGCGACGCTGTCGACAGTGAGAGGCTGGACTGCCGAGTTCGGCCCGACGTTTCCGGCGGCGTCGACAGCCCGCGCGCTTATCTCGAGCTCGCCCTGCGGGAGCGCGCTGCCCGGGGTCAGGGCCCAGGCTCCGGTGATTGCATTCGCGGGCACGGTGCCCAGCGAGTCCGTACCGGCGAAGAGTTCAACGTCGGCGCCCGGCTCGGCGTCACCGGTGAAGGTCGGGCGTGGATTCGTGACCGTCGCGCCGGGGGTCGGAGAGTCGATCTCGGGAGCCGCCGGCGGATCGAGGTCGATCGTCCAGGCAAATACATCGCTGGCCTCGCCGACGTTTCCGGCGCGGTCGGTGCCGCGGGCCTTGAACTCATGGGTCGTAGCCGCGAGGCCCGCGTACTCGACCGCGGGATCGCACGGTTGCCAGCCGCCCACGTCGAGCTCGCACTCGAAGTCGACGTCCGGCTCGTCGGCCGAGATCTCGAAATGCGCGTCGAGCTGGTTGGTCCGAATCGGCGGACTGCTTTCGAGCGTCACAGTCGGCGGCGTGCGGTCGACCCGCACATTCGCCACGTTCGACGGTGCGCTGCGGTTGCCGAAGTCGTCAACCTCTTTGGCGGTGAACTCGTACTCGCCCTCGTCGAGGTCTTCAAGAGTGTGTGACCAGATGCCGTCGCCACCGGCCGTGATCTGCGCCACTTCGGTGGCGCCGTTCAGAATCACGATCGTGGCGCCGGGCGAGGAGAGCCCCGCGACGGTCAGCGACGCCTCGGTCGTCGCAAGCCCGTCGACTGGCGCGAGCATCAGCGGCGAATCCGGCGGCGTCGCATCGACGTCGAAGCTGCGCTCGGTCGCGGTGCCCTCGTTGCCCGCTCCGTCGCGCGCAATCACATTGACCGCGTGCGCGCCGTCGACCAGTTGCACCGTGGAGAGGCAGTTCCAGCCGCCCGACGGGTTGACAGCGGTCGAGCAGAGGCGCGTGGCACCCTCCGACACGGCGATGGTCGACTGCGGTTCGCCGGTGCCACTGAAGAGCGGGGTGCGCGTGGTGAGCTTCGCGGCCTCGGTCGGAGCGGCGAGCACCGGGGCCGCCGGAGCCTGCGTGTCGATCCGCATTGAACGCAGAACCGTGTAGTCGCTTCTGTTTCCTGCTGAGTCGATCGCGCGGACGCGCCAGAGATGCGTACCGTCAATCAGTGGGTCGAGCGGCGTGAAGCTCCACTGTCCGTCAACCCCAGCCTGCGGGTTGCCGATCTGCGTGCTGCCGTCGAAGACCGGCACGTGGGCCAGCGGTTCGGCCGTTCCACTGAAGGTCGGGGTCGAGTCGCTGGTGAGCAGGTTGTCGGGAGGTGCGAGCAACACCGGCACGTCCGGCCGGGTCAGGTCGATCGTCCATGTGTAGACCTGCGGAACGCCGACGCTGTCGTCGAGGCCGATCGCCCGCACGCTGAAGGTGTGGGTGCTGACCGCCAGGCCTGCGAGGGGCAGCGGCGAGACGCACTGGGAAAATGGCGAGGCGTCGAGCTTGCACTCGAGCCGCAGCGCCGGACCGTCGGCATCGAAGCTGAAGGTGCCGGATTGTGAGTTCAGCGGCGGGAAGCTGCCGATCGTGACCGTCGGCGCGGCCAGCGCCGGAACCGCGCAAACGAGCAGGGCGACGCAGGCGGCGATCGCGGCGGCGATCGCGCGCGCGGGCAGCCGCGGGTTCGCGTGCGGAGCTGATCGACGGTTCATCTGTTTTTCAACGGCCCAACTGAGTGTCGGCGCATGGGCGCAGACCTTTAGTCATCAGAACACCGTACGCCCAGCACCGGAGCGGTGCACCGTCCAAATGGCTAGGGCAGCATCCGCGTCAGCGTCTTGCGCGCGCGGCCGAAGACCGCGGCGTCGCCAAACAGCTGATACGAGGAGTTGGCGCCCTGACAGATCGAATAGAGTTCGAAGGTGAGTTGCTCTGGATCCTCGACTCCGGCGGCGGTCGCCTGTTCACGCAGGACATCGAGCCAAGCGCCGAGCTTTTCCTGGATCATGTCGCGCACCGGTCCTGGGCGGTTGTCGAACTCGGCCGAGACCGAGCCCCAGAAGCAGCCGCCCTCGAAGGTCGCCCGCTCGAGGTAGTCGACGAAGTTGGCTGTCAGTCGCGCGAGGCGCGGGGCGCCGGCGGCCTCGTCTCTGGCCGGGCGGATCACCGTGCGGCCGAAGATCTCGGCGCCGGCGTCAATCGTCGCCAGTTGAAGCTCTTCCTTCGATCCGAAGTGTCCGAACAAGCCGCTCTTGCTCATGCCCAGATCGGCCGCGAGGCGTCCGATCGTGAGCGATTCGAGTCCCTCGGCGGCCGCGATCTGAACCGAATGTTCGAGGATTCGGTCACGCGTGCTCGGCTGTTCGGAGCGTGTGTCGGTGGACGACGTCATCGCGGCAATCATATGCGATTGCCCGTACGAACGTTCGTCCCAGGTGGGCGATCAGCGGCCGAGCCGGAACGGTGGGTAGCGGTCTGTCACCAGCAGCGAGGTGTACCCCGCGACACGCGTGTTCCAGCGCAGAACGCCTTCCACGAACTCGAAGATGTCCCTCGGGTAGCGCCCCGTGAAAAGGATCACGAACCACGCGTAGATCGTTGCGAAGAACACGCCGATCCCGAGGAAGAACAACACGACGTAGTGCGGGACCGCGAGCAGCCATTTGATGATCGGCATGAATCGGTTCAGCTCGCCGGTGACGTCCGGGTGTTCCAGCGTGAGTTCGACGCCCTGCGGCTCGTCGGTTGACGGGTAGCGATCCTCGATCAGCAGCGCGTAGACGCCCACGCGCAGCAGGAATGAAGTCATCTGCTTGTTGAAGTCGAACCACCAGCGCGGGTACTTCTCCTGGAAGATGATCATCAACGCAGTCGGGAGGACGATGATTCCACCGGCGACTCCAAGCATCGCGCCGGAGTCGGCGTAGCGGGCCGTCGCGCCGGCTAGCAGCGTGACGATGATCATGATCGGGATCAGTGTGAAGATTCGGAAGAACGTCGTGGTGCGGTTGAGCTCGCGGTCCTGGTACTCAATCGTCAGGTCAACCGGGTACGGCTCGGGACCCGTGCTCAGCGTTCCAGCTGGTGGCGGAGTTGGCGGTGGCGGGGTCTCGTCCATGCAGAGAGTTGTACCACCGTCGGATGTCAGTGGTGAAGCGTGACCTGCTCGGGATCGAATTCGCGGCAGAGCTTGCGGAAGCGGAAGGTGAAGTCCGGCCAGAGCGTCGTGTTGCGCCCGCTCGCATCCAGGTACCAGCTGTCGCAGCCGCCCGAGGTCCAGATCGTTCCCTGCGAGCGGCGCACGATGTCGTCCTCAAACTCGGCGACGGTCGCTTCCTTCACTTCAACTTCATTAGCGCCCTGTTTCTCGACGTGGTCGATGACGCTGATTATGTACTCGACATTCGACTCGATCATGTAGACCATCGAGCTGTGTCCGAGTCCCGTGTTCGGCCCGATTATCAGGAAGACGTTCGGGAAGTTCGGCGTCAGCGTGCCCAGGTATGAACGCATACCTGTGGGCTCCCACGTCTCGGAAAGCGAGCGACCGTCGCGACCGGTCAGGTTGTTCCACTCGGGGTTGTCGGTGACATAGAAACCGGTTCCCCAGATGATCGCGTCGACCTCGCGCTCGGTCCCGTCGTCGGCGACGATCGAGTTCTCGCGCAGCTCGGTGACGCCGTGGGTGATCACCTCGACGTTGTCCTTGGCCAGCGCCGGGTAGTAGTTGTTGGCCATCAGCACGCGCTTGCAGCCGAACTCAAAATCCGGGGTGACCTGTTTGCGCAGGGTCTTGTCCTTGATGTGGCGACGGATGTTCGCCTTCGCACCGAGCGAGAGCAGGCGCATGATCTTCGGCTGCTTGACGAAGCCGATCACGCGCATCTCGAGGAAGCAGTAGACCGAGCCACGCACGAGCTTCTGCGTGAAGGGCAGAGAGCGGAAGAGCTTGTGCTCAAAATTCGTCAGGCTGCGTTCCGAGCGCGGGAGGATCCATGGCGCGGTGCGCTGGTAGAGGTGCAGCTCTGCGACCTCGGGTTGGATCTGTGGCACGAACTGGATCGCCGAGGCACCGGTGCCGACCACCGCGATGCGCTTGCCCGTCAGGTCGTATTCGTGATCCCAGTCCTGTGAGTGGAAGGCCTTGCCCTGGAACTTCTCGATGCCCGGAAGATCGGGAATCTGCGGCTCCGAGAGCGGGCCCATCGCGCCGATCACGAAGTCTGCGGTGAACGGGCCGGACTCGGCCTCGCCGCGCCAGAGCTGCGCCTCGTCGTCCCAGGCGGCGCTGAGCACTGCGTCGTTGAAGCGGATGTGCTTGAGGATGTCGAGCTTCTTCGCCGTCGCGCGGATGTAGTTGTTGATCTCCCAACCGCCGGAGTAGCTGCGGCTCCAGTTGGGGTTGAGCGCGAAGGAGAAGGAGTAGAGATTTGACGGAACGTCGCAGGCGATGCCCGGGTAGGTGTTGTCGCGCCAGGTTCCGCCGACGTCGTTGCCCTTCTCAAAGATCACGAAGTCGTGGCGTCCTGACTTCTTCAGGTAGCGCGCCATCGCGATCCCGGAGAAGCCGGAACCGATGATCGCGATGTGGGTGTGTTTTGCACTCTCGTTCACCATTGCACGATTTGATGTTACATAGCCGTGGCATTCGTCCGGGTCAAGTGATCCGGAGAACGATCCCCCGCGTAGAAACAGACGACGATGAAACTGTTCGGACGCACAGAAGATCACACGCTTCAGGAACTCGCAGACGAGGACCTGATCGCGATGGCCCAGAGGGGCGACATCGAGGCGTTCGAGATCCTCTACGACCGTCACAAAGGGCCGGCATACTCGCTCGCCCGCCGGATCACCGGCGGCGACGGCAACGCGGACGACGTCGTCCAGGAGACTTTCGTCTCCGTATGGCGATCGATCGAGCGGTACGACCCGCGCCGTGCAAGCGTGCGTACCTGGCTGATGCGGATCGTCCACCGACGCGCGATCGATCAGCTGCGCTCGACGATGGTTCACGCGAAACGTCGCGCCGACGGCGAGGGTCTGGTCGATGATCTGGCCGCCCACGACCCGGCGCCAGAAACTCTGACGCTGGCCAATGAGCAGTCGGCCGAAGTGCGCGAAGCGCTCACTGACCTCCCCGAGGACCAGCGCAAGGTGATCGAACTTTCTTACTTCAGCGGCTTTTCTCAGGCTGAAATCGCCGAAATGACAGGACAACCCCTCGGCACGGTCAAGGGACGGATGCGGCTCGGCCTCGAAAAGATGCGCGCGAGCCTCGAGCTTGAGGAGGCGCGAGCCTGATGAATCAGCTGAACGAAGAACTCCGTGACGATGCCGCGGCCTACGTGCTCGGCGCGATGAGCGAACTCGAGCGCGAGGCATTCCGCGTGAAGACGATGCGCGAGTGCGAACTCGGTCGCTACGTCGAGTCGCTCGAACGCGTCGGCGACGCGATGCTCACCGCTTCGCCGCCGCTGGTCGTGCCCGACTCGCTCGGCGCATCGATCATGGCCGAGGCCCAACGCGACCTCGACGCCCGCGAAATCCTTCAGTCACCACGCGGCGCGCCGGCCGCCCAGCGCAAGAGCTTCGGCGCTCGCGCCTTCCGCCCGCTGGCGCTCGCGCTCAGTCTGCTGGTCGTCGGCCTTGGCGCCTTCGCGATCGGCGGCGGGTTCAACTCTGAGCAGGCAGCGGCTCCGCTGACAGCGAGCTTCAGCGCCCCGGACGTCCCGGGAATGAGCGGCGACGTGCAGTCGGCCGACGGCGGCGCCGTCGTCAACGTCGGCGGCATGGACGCAGACCTCGGCGGTGACGTCTACCAACTCTGGGTGCAGCACGGAGAAGCGGTCTACGCGGCCCCGGTCTTCTCGGTCAGCAGCGACGGAACCGGACACACCTTCATCGACCACGAGCTCGAGGCCGGCGACACCGTGATGATCACCCGCGAACCGGCAGGTGGCTCCCAGGAGCCGACCGGCAAGCCGCTCGCGGCCGCTCAGGTCTGATCGAGCCGCGCTAGCAGAACGGCAGCAGTGCCCGCTCGCAGCGCGTTGAGCGTCAGCGGACAGGTGTCCGGCGTGGTGCGCTGTTTCGCGATCAGGCAGCCGAGGATCCGGAGCTCTACCGGATCGAGGTCTGTGGGTGCAAGGCTGATCGGCGCCCACGATACCGGCGCATTAGGCGAGTGTTACGAACGTGGCGCAAGCGCTGCGTTCGATGTACTCTTCGCCAGTCTTTTTCAGACTTTGAGTTTGTTCTGTAACCAATGGGGGACCCGTTCCAGGGAGGTAACTGATCGTGAAACTGAATTCTCGCTCCACCGGACTTCGTGTAGCCAGTTTGCTGGTCGGACTGGTGGCACTTCTGCTGCTGGCCGGCTGTGGAGACGATAAGAAGGACGAGGGCGCAACGCCCGCACAGCCGAAGCTTTCTTCTGAGATCGAGCTGACCGTCAAGGACGGTTCGTTCAGCAAGAAGGCCGCGACTGCCAAGCCCGGCACGATCAAGATCACGGTCACGGTTCCGAGCAGCGCCGACGGCAAGCACGGCGTCGGCATTGACGGCGGCCAGTACAAGGACATCAAGGGCGCGCCCGTTGCCCCCGGTCGTTCAACCAGCCTGACGGTCGCTGTGACCAAGGGCAGGTACACGATCTTCGACTCCTACAAGAACAACCGCGACCAGGGCTACGAGACGGAACTCACTGTCAAGTAGTCAGTCAAAGCATTTCAAGAACTGGCCTAGAGCCAGAGCTTTGTGGCCGCGATGATCATTCCCGCAAAGACGAGAACCATCAACGCGATCTGCATCACGATCCAGTTGCGTTGCACGGAGGTGATGCTATTCGCCCGCCATCCGTTAGCGACTGCACACAAGCCGGCGCCCGCCTCCCGTATGATCGAGAGCAGCGCATCACCAACTACCGAATGAGGAAAAGTTGATTCAGAAGATCGTCGTCGGTACAGACGGTTCCGACACCGCCGCACAAGCAGTCATGCAGGCTGGCGAACTCGCCGAGAGGCTCGACGCGTCGCTGGTGATCGTGAGCGCCTTCGACCCGGTCTCCGGTGCCCGGCTCGAAAAAGAGCGCGCCGACGCCCCGGCAGACGTCGAGTGGTCGATCAACGAGCGTGAGGATGTTGACGCGATGCTCAGCCAGATCTCCGCTCCGCTCGAAGAGCGCGAGATCGACGTGAAAATCTCCGCCCGTCAGGGCAATCCCGCTGACGCGATTCTCGATGTCGCCGAAGAGGAAGGCGCCGACTTGATCGTCGTCGGAAACAAGGGCATGGCCGGCGCGCGTCGCTTCCTGCTGGGCAGCGTCCCGAACAAGATCTCACACCACGCACCCTGCTCGGTGCTGATCGTCAGAACGACTTAGTTCGCACCGACGGCAGCGGCGGCATTGACCAGGCCGTTGCCGTAGTGCAGGTCGTAACCCGGCGCGCCGAAGTCGACTGCCGAGTTCTGAAGGTGCTGCTGCAGCGCCACCGCTGTCGGGTTCTTTCCGATCACGCCGCTGGCCACAACCAGCGCTGCGACTCCGGACACGTGTGGCGATGCCATCGAGGTGCCCTGGTAGATCGAGGGCAGCGAGAAGCTGCTCGGGCTGCGCAGGAAGGTCATCTGGTAGATCGGCAGCGCCGCATTCGTGACTCTGCAGTTCTGCGCGTCGGTGCTGCCGGCGGTGGTGTCGAGATCAAACGTGTCGCCTCCGCCCCCGGGTGCCACGAGATCGAGGCCCGGTCCGTAGTCGGAGTAGTCAGCAAGGCAGCCGCTCGCGGTGGTTGCGCCGACCGAGAGTGCGTATCCGCTGCGTGCGGGGTAGGCGACCCTTGTGGCTTCCTGGTTGCCCGAGGCGGCCACGACCAGCGAGCCCTTCTTGCGCGCATAGCGCATCGCCGAGATGATCCCCGGCAGATCCGATGCGCTCAGTTGCACATCGAATTCGACTGAAAGATTGATCACGTCGGCGTGGCGGTCGGCCGCGTAACGAATAGCGCGCGAGACGGTCATTTCATCGCCGAGGCCGCGGGCATTGAGCGCGCGGATCGGCATCATCGTCGCGCCGTAGGCGATCCCGGTGACGGCGAGTGAATTGTCGGTCTGCTCGAAGACCGTCGAGGCCACGTGCGTGCCGTGCCCGTTGCGGTCCTCGGGGTGACGGTCGCGATCGATGAAGTCGTACGCGCCCTTGACCTTCACGCCGCGCAGGTCAGGCGAGCGCCTGTAGTCGCGGTAGTTCTCGAAGGCGACGCCGGTGTCGATGATCGCGACGACCGCGCCACGTCCGCCGGAGCGCTGCAGGCTGCGGAGCTTGCGCCACGCGGGAAGGACGTTGACGCCGTACTGCCCGGCGAAGTTCCACTGCGTCGACTGCCAGCCGCCGGGCGTGCTTCCGCGACCGGGGTCGTCGGGCGTCCAGTCCTCGAATGCGCTGGTGCGCAGCAGGTAGTTCGGCTTGACGTAGGCGACGCCGGGTTCCGCGGCGAGCTTCTTGGCGGCGCTGCGCAGCGACTCGCCGTCGCCGATCTTCACGACGGCGCTGCGCGGCCCACCGGGTCCGACTGCGCCGGCGTCGGCGGTGGCGATCGAGGCAGAACCGGCGCTCGCGGAAGTCTCGGAATCGAATCCGACCACGACCGAAGCGGCCGAGTAGCTGCCTGCGGGATCGTCGAAGCCGCGCACCTGTCCAGCCGCGCCGGCGCTCTGCGCGCTCACGAGCAGAGCGACTCCAGCGACGATCGGCGCCATGCGGCGCGGGATGCGATTCAGGATGGTCAGGGTGATGGCCAGGTGGCGCTTGAAAGTAAGAGCGGGGCTCCGGATCAGTGCCCCGCGAAAGCTGAAACACCGTATCTCCCCGGAAGTCTTGCCCGTCCAGCTGAAGATTCGCTTGCGCGGCGCTGTTCTACGGTCTGATGCGATGAGCGAAACGCCGGAAAACTGGAGCGCTGAAGACGAGCACTTCATGGCCCTCGCGATCGAGCAGGCGATGGGCGCGCTGGCGCACGACGACGTTCCGATCGGCGCCGTGGTGGCGCAGGGCGGCGAGGTGATCGCGGTCGGCCGCAACGAGCGCGAGCTGCTGCAGGATCCGACGGCGCACGCGGAGATTCTGGCGCTGCGCCGCGCCGCGGAGGCCGTCGGCAGCTGGCGCGTTCTGGACGCGACGCTCTACGTGACGCTGGAGCCGTGCTCGATGTGCGCCGGCGCGATCGTGCTCAGCCGAATTCCCCGGGTTGTCTTCGGTGCCTCCGACCCGAAGGCCGGCGCCTGCGGCAGCGTGCTCGACATCACCGGCGAGCCGCGCTTCAACCATCGCCCAGAAGTGCGCGGCTGGCTGATGGCCGACGCCTGCGGCGAGCTGCTGCGCGCGTTCTTCGCTGCACGGCGTTGATCCTCTAGGATTTCCCGCGGAGAGGTGCCGGAGCGGTTGAACGGGGCAGTCTCGAAAACTGTTGACGGGCGTAAGCTCGTCCGAGGGTTCGAATCCCTCTCTCTCCGCTCATTTTTGCCCGCCCGACCGGTTCAAACGGTGCCGTCGTACGCGGCCCTCCGCGTCGGGGCCGGGCATCGCGAAGACCTCGGCGGCGGCGTCGAAGATTGCGAAGTAGTGGTCGCGCGCCTCGCGCGGGTCGGCGTCGATCCAGATGCAGGGCGTGATCTGAGGCGTCAGCCGGAAATCTTCCCACGTTGTCCCCCTGTCCACACTCGCGGTTAGGTTGTGGCAGATGAATTCCGAGAACTGGCACCGCGGCAGGCTCGCCGCATTCGACATCGAGTCGACCGGCGTTGACCCGCAGAGCGACCGGATCGTCACGGCGACCGTCAGCGTGGTCGGTGGCCAGCAACCGCTCGACACGGTCTCCTGGCTGGCCGATCCGGGAATCCCGATACCTGATGGCGCGGCCCGGGTTCACGGGATCACGACCGAGCGCGCGCAGGACGAGGGCAGACCTTCGGCCGAAGTGGTCACGGAGGTCGTCGAGAAGCTCGCCTCAGAGATCAGCAAAGGCGTGCCGGTCGTGGCGTTCAACGCCCGCTACGACCTGACGATGCTCGATCGCGAGGCGCGCCGGCTCGGGATCGCGCCGCTCACCGAACGCGGCGCTGAACTCTTCGTGGTCGACCCGCTGATAATCGACAAGCAGCTCGACAAGTACCGCAAGGGAAAGCGCACGCTCACCGCCGTCTGCGAGGTCTACAACGTCTCGCTCTCCGAGGACGACGCGCACGCGGCAGACGCCGATGCGATCGCCGCCGCGCGCGTGGCGTGGCGGATGGGCGAGAAGTTCGACGAGTTGAAGGGCGTCGGCCTCACCGAGCTCCACGCGTCGCAGATACTTTGGGCCGCTGAGCAGGCCGAGTCACTAGAGGACTACTTCCGCTCGCAGGGCAAGGACGAGACGATCGAGCGCGAGTGGCCGATCATCAGCGCCGGCTAAGCGGCGATACGCGGCGGCGGGCCGGGCGGCGTCTCGCGCTCTGACTCGCGTTTGTCCTCTTTGTCGCCCGGCTGCCATCCCGGGCCGCGAAACGCGTAGCCACAACGGTCACGCCAGTTGTCTGCCGCGCGAACGTCGCGCCAGATCGCGAGCCACTCGTGCGCGAAGACCTTGAAGGGGTTGAACGTGTGGATGTTTTTGGTCAGGCCGTACCTGACGCGTTCGCCCTCGGGCTCGAACGATCCGAAGATGCGGTCCCAGATGATCAGGATTCCGCCGTAGTTGCGATCCAGGTACTGCGGGTTGCTGCCGTGGTGCACGCGGTGGTGGCTCGGCGTGTTGAAGAAGAATTCGAACCAGCGCGGGAGCCTGCCGATCGCCTCCGTGTGGATCCAGTACTGGTAGATCAGGCTGACCGCGTGCATGCCGACGATCATCGCCGGAGAAAAGCCCATCAACGCGAGCGGAATCCAGAACGGCAGCTCGGTCATCAGAACCCACTGCTGGCGCAGCGCGGTCGAAAGGTTGAAGTGCTGACTCGAGTGGTGCACGACGTGCTGGGCCCAGAAAAGCCGCACCTCGTGGTGGACGCGGTGGTAGGCGTAGAAGGCGAGGTCGTCGGCCAGGAAGAGCACGAGGTAGGTGTAGGGCTGGTCGGCCGGGAAGTGGAACGGCGCGAGGTAGGTGTAGATCGCCGCGAGCACCGCAACCTGCGCGAGCTTCCAGACCGAGTTGATGATCACGTTGCCGAGGCCCATCGCGATCGACGTGCGCGTGTCGCGCATCTCGTAGCCGATCGGCCCGTCGATGCCGATCGCGAGGTCGAGCGCCTCGTCCTCATCTTCCGGGTGGTGATGCACGTGCCGGAGCAGCAGCATCTCGACGACCAGAAGGATGACGAAGAACGGAATTGCGTAAAGAATCAGATCGACCATCGGATTTGCCCGCGCTCCGTGCGAGCCGCTCCCCTGTGCATATGATCGCAGGCGATGACCGGCTGGGAGATAGTCAGATGGCTGCACCTGCTCGCGATGGCGTTCTTCGTCGGCGGGCAGATGGTGCTCGTCGCAGCGGTTGTGCCGGTCATGCGCGGCGCGGAGAACCGCGAGCAGATGCGCGCAATGGCGCGGAAATTCGGCATCGGTTCAGCGGTCGCGCTGGTCGTCCTGATTCTCACCGGATCGGCGATGGCCGGGCACTTCGAGCTCTGGAGCGACTGGAAGCTGCACCTGAAGCTCGGCCTGGTCGTGCTGACGCTCGCCCTGATCGTCTGGCACACACGACGCCCCCAGCAGCACTGGCTCGAAGGCATCGTCTTCCTGCTTTCGCTCGCAATCGTCTGGCTGGGCGTATCACTCGCCCACTGACCCGCTTCGCCACTGTCCGGCGCTGTGGCCAAGCAGTTCGTGTGGACCGCCGACGACCCGATCCGCGCGAAATGCGCCGCGCCACAAAGACGGACAGGGAGGGATTCGAACCCTCGAACCAGCTTGCACCGATTACACGCTTTCCAAGCGTGCGCGTTCAACCGCTCCGCCACCTGTCCCAAGCGCTGGAAGGATACTGGCCAATCGGTGAAAAGACCCGATGCGCACCAATTGCCAAGCGTGCGCGTTCAACCGCTCCGCCACCTGTCCAACGGTTCGGAAGGCTAGCGGCTGTAATGTGGCCTGAGTGGCCGTGACGACCAAGGACAACCCCGATGAACATCAGTTCGAGATCTTTGTCGATGGCGAGCTCGCCGGCTTCACGGTCTACCGCGCCCGCCCCGGGATCCGCGCGTTCATCCACACCGAGATCGACCCGGCCTACGAGGGCCAGGGTCTGGGCGGTCAGATGATCACCGCCGCGCTCGACGCCGCCCGCGAGGCGGGTGAAGACATCCTCCCCTTCTGTCCATTCGTCAACCACTTCATCAAGACGCACGCCGACTATCTCGATCTCGTGCCCGAGGACCAGCGCAAGCGCTTCGATCTCGGATGATCAAACGCGCGCTACATGCCGACGACAACTGGCGCCCGTACGTCGGCGCCCCGGAAGAGCACAGCGAGCTGATCGCGTTCGAGCGCGAGTACACGATCGAGCACTTCTCGCAGCGCGATCTGATGCTCGATCTCGGCGCGGTGCTCTGGTTCGCGATGTTCGGTTTCGCGTTGGCTGCGGGCCAGCTCGACGACACGGTCGAGACCACGCTCCAGACCGTGCTGCGCTTCGTGATCGCCACCGCATCGCTGGCGATCGGCGTCTCAATGCTCACCTGGGTGCGCAAGCTCGACGACGAGCGCACCGCCGTGACCATCGCCATCCTCACGGTGTTCGCGCTGATCTCCCAGTTCGCGCTCAGCTTCTACGGGCCGGGCGCGCTCGGCGGGATGGTCGTGGGACAGGTTGCCGTCGCCGTCTACAGCGCGCAGTTCCTCGGCGCGCGCGGAACCACCGCGATGCTCGCGCTGATCACGATCTTTGCGGGGCTGGGCGTGTACTACAACAACGACGACCCGGCCGCGCCGCACTTATTCTCCCAGACGGTCCTGCTCGTGATCGTTCTCTGGGCGGTCGGCTACTCGGTCTACGTGCTCAAGCAGGACCGCGCCGAAGCACTCGAGGAAGCCGAGCGCACCGCCTTCAGCGATCCCCTGACGCAGCTCCCGAACACGCGCATGTTGCGCAGGCGCGCGACGGCGCTGCTCGACGCACGCAACGAGCGGTTGCATCGCCAGATCGGGTTGATCGTGCTCGACCTCGACGGATTCCGCGCCGCGAACATGCTCAACGGGCACCGCGACGGCGACCGACTGCTTCTGGCGGCTGCCGGAGCGATGCTCAACGCCTCGGTCGACGGCGAGTTCGTCGCCCGCACCGGTAGTGACGAGTTCAGCGTGCTGAGCAGCAACGCCGACCGCGCGAGCCTTGCGGCACGCGGAGCCGAGTACCGCCTCGCGGTGTTGAGTGCGATCGATCAGATTGCCGGGCAGGGCGTGAACATCGACGCCAGCGTCGGCGTCGCGCTGAGCGGCGAAGATGACGGATCGAGCTTCGAGCAGCTCGTGCGCAGCGCCGATCGATCGCTCTATCTCGTGAAGGCCGAGCACGATCGGTTGGTGACTTCGCGTCGCTCGTCGATCGACTCTGAGCGCGACGCCGACGAATGGAACCCGTCCGAGGCGACCGGCAGCACACGCAGCTCCCGACGCGATCGCCTGCGCTGGCGCAACCGTCCTACGCAGGTCAAGTTCACGGCGATCTCGTGGCTCCTCAGCACCATCGCCGTCGCGATCTCGCTCGGGATGCCGGACGCGGTCGACGGAAGCGTCGTCGCGATCGGCGGTTTGATCCTCTTCGGCGTGGCCATGGCCGCGATTCGCTATGGCATAGAAACGGACGTGCGATTTTCGCAGCAGGTGCTCGACGTGCTGATCGCGTCGGTGGCGCTTGCTCTGACGATCTACTACACCGGGAACACTGCGAGTCCCGCGCTACCGGTCGCCCTGCTGATTCTGATCTACATCGGTTGGTTTCTGCCGCTGAAGCGCGTGATCCCGGTTTCGATCGTCTCGATCATCATCATCTTCATGCCGTACGCGCTTGGCGACGACACGCCGGCCACTGTGCTCGACGCGGTGACGATCGTCGGTGGCGTCCTGGTGTCAGCCGTGCTGCTGGTCGTGATCTACTACAACCACTACGACCTCGAGCGCGCCCAGGTGCTCACGGCGCAACTCGCGTCGCTGGATCCGCGCGCCGGCACTTACAACCGTCGCGCCTTTGAAGAGCGCATGCGCGACGAACTCGACCACCTCTCCTACGGCGACCGCGACGCGCTGGCGGTCGTGATGATCGATCTCGGGAACTTCAAGAGCGTCAGCGCCAACTACGGGCGCGTGATCGGCGATCAGATGCTGACCGAGGTTGCCGCCGCACTGACCGTGGCATCGCGCGAGGAGGACTGCGTCGCGCGGCTCGGAGGCGACGAGTTCGGGATCGTCGCCCCCGACGTGGATGCCGAGTCTGCCCGCGCGCTGGCCCAGCGTCTGGTGGATGCAGTGCGCGATGCGCTCGAAGATTCCGATCTTCCGTCCAACGCCGAGGTCCGACCGAGCGCCGGCTTCGCGCTGTACGGAATGCACGGACGCACAACCGACGAGCTTGTGACTGCGGCCGACATCGCGCTCACCGCCGCCAAGACCTCAGGGCGCGACCCGAACCGCGTCAGCAGCTTCGTCGTCGCGCTCTAGGCGTAAGACCCGAGCACTTTGTTCCTCTCCCAGGGCCTGACGGCGGGCAGCCTGCGGGCTCAGCCGTTCACGGCAAAGTTGAACGGGCCGGCGTCAAAGCCGCCACGTGCAACCACTACGTCCAGCCATAGCTGCAAGAGCATCTCGGGGCCGGTCGCAGTATCAAGGCCACCCAGGTCGACGATCTGCTTCTCGCTCCAACCGAAGTGGGCCAGCAGGTCCTTGGTCTGCTGCTTCGCCACGGCGGAGTCGCCGCTGACGAAGACAACGTGGTCGCCCGGCACGAGCGACGGATCGACCATCACCGTGCAGTTCATTGTGTTCAGCGCCTTGACCACGTTCGCACCCGGCACCGCGGCCTGGATATCCAGGGCCACCGAGTTCTCCGGCGAGGCCAGCGCGGCGGCGGCCATCCCCCTGGAGTGATCAAGTCGATTCGAGACGTCGATCAAAGTCTTGCCCTCGAGCTCCGCGGCAGCGGACGCCACCACCTCGACCGAGAAGTTGCCGTTGGTCGCGTTGATGACGAGGTCCGAGGTGATTGCGGCATCCGCGAACGATCCCGTCAGGAGGCCCTCGTCGGCAAACGGCTGTAACGACTCCGAGTCAGCGCTGCGGGCGCCGACCGTCACTTCATGCCCATTTTTCGACAATGCCTTCGACAAGACATCGCCAACCATCCCAGTTCCAAACACGCCAATCCGCATGGCGCAAATCTATCGCCGGTTCAGCCGGCGCGGGTCGTGCCGTCGACGTGTGGCGTGCCCTTCTTAGCGTTGCGCACGCTGAAGTTCAGGCCGTCGTCAACTTCGGCGACATGGAAGCCGACCTTCGCGGGCAGGAGGATCGGGCGCTTGAACGCCACGTCCACCGTGAACGAGTCCGGAAGCCTGTTGTCAATCGCAGCCAGCGCGCGGGCTTTGGTCCACATGCCGTGGGCGATCGCCTTCGGGAAACCGAACGCCTTCGCGGTGAGGTCGTGCATGTGGATCGGGTTGCGGTCGCCCGAGACCGAGGCGTAGCGGCGACCGAGATCGCCGGGCAGCGCCCAGGTTGCGACCTGCGGCAGCGCGGAGAAGTCGATCTCCTCGGTCTTCTCGGTCTTCTCGGCAGCAGCCGCTTCGGACGGCTTGCCGATGCGCAAGTAGGTGCTGGTCGCCTTCGAGACCAGCTCGTCGCCGACGCGCGCCTCAGAGATTACGTCGAACTGGCGGCCCTTGGCATGCGGGCGCAGATCCTGCACGCGCACCGAAAGTCCGAGCTGCTCAGCCGCATCAACCTTGCGCGACTGCTCGATCCTGTTCTGCACGTGAACCAGGCCGATCACCGGGAACGGAAAACCATCCCCCGTCATCAGTTTCAGCTGCAGCGGCAGCGAGAGAACGTTGAAGTAGATCGGGGGCAGGTTGCCGGTCAGGGTGTGCTCGGTCACGCGGCCGAATGCGGCCAGCCGATCGAAGTCCACAGTCTGCGGCTCCAGAGAGACCACCGTGTCCGGCAGCTCCTTCTTGCGCGTGCCGGCCAGCGGGGTCATGCCGATGGCGGCCTTGAGGTACAGGCCGCCAGCGCCCGGGGCGCTCTTCAGTTCAACGTCGCTCATCAGTTTCTCCCTATGCGCCGATCAGCATCTGTCCGCAGACGCGGACGACGTTGCCGGTCAGACCGGTGGATGCGGGGCTGGCGTACCAGGCAATTCCCTCGGCCACATCTATGGGCAGACCACCCTGCTGCATCGAGTTCATGCGGCGTCCGACTTCGCGCGGTCCGAGCGGCATCGCTGCAGTCATCTGCGTCTCGATGAAGCCCGGCGCGACTGCGTTGATCGTCACGCCGTGCTTTGCCCATTCGGGTGCGGTGGACTGCACAAGACCGATGACTCCGGCCTTTGAGGTGGAGTAGTTGGTCTGTCCTGCGCCACCGGCGATTCCGCTCATCGAGGAAACGCAGATCACGCGGCCGTTGGCCTTGACCAGCTGGCGTGCCAGCAGTTCATCGTTGATGCGCTCCTCGGAGGACAGGTTGATGTCCATCAGTACCGACCACTTGTCCTCATCCATGCGACCGAGCGTCTTGTCCTTCGTGACGCCGGCGTTGTGGACGACGATGTCGACTCCGTTGTGGTGCGTGTCGAGGAAATCGGCGATCACCTTCGGGGCCTCTTCGGCCGTGATGTCTTCGACGATCGACGATCCGCCGAGCTTGCTCATCAGCTGCTCGAGGTCGTCCTTCAGCGGCGGAATGTCGAGGCCGATGACGTGCGCGCCGTCGCGGGCGAGCGTCGCGGAGATCGACGCGCCGATTCCGCGCGATGCACCGGTCACGAGTGCGACCCTGCCGGCCAGCGGCATGTTCCAGTCGATGTCTTCAACGGCACCGCCGATCGAGGCGACAACGCGGGCAACCTGGCCCGACACATACGCACTGCGCGGTGAGATGAAGAAGCGCAGCGTGCTCTCGATCTGGTCCTCGGCGCCCGGGGCGACGTAGACCAGGTTGACGGCCGAGCCCTTGCGGATCTCCTTGCCGACCGCGCGGGTGAAGCCTTCGAGCGCGCGCTGGGCGGTTGCCTCGCGGGCGCTGCCGGTCAGTTCCGGCTGCGTGCCGAGCACGACGACGCGACCGCAGGACTTCACGCGACGAATCGTCGGGTGGAAGAAGCGCCACAACTCTTCGAGCTGGGTTGAATCGGCGATGCCCGTCGCGTCGAACACGAGCACCTTGTAGCGGGCGCTTTTATCGGACTCTGTGCCGTCGGGGGCAACACCGGGCTCTGAGTAGTCGAACTCGACGCTTGCGCTCTTCAGCGCGGCGACGAGCGACTCGCCGAGGCGACCGCCGGGAGCTGCGCCGATGAAGGCCTTGCCGTCGACGACCGGCTGACCCTTCTTGTAGCGCTCGAGTTCGGTGGGCTGGGGCAGGCCGACCTTCGGGGCGATGAAGCCACCGACGGGGCCACGGACGAACTCTGCGTACTTGTCAGTTGGCATGTTGGACTCCTAACGCTCGAGAATGGCGACAACGCCCTGGCCACCAGCTGCGCAGATTGAGATCAATCCGCGGCCGGAGCCCTTCTCTTCGAGCAGCTTGGCGAGGTTGGCGACGATGCGTCCGCCGGTTGCGGCGAACGGGTGAGCAGCTGCGAGCGAGCCACCCCTGACGTTCAGTTTTGCACGATCGATCGATCCGAGCGGTGCGTCAAGGCCAAGGCGGTTCTTGCAGAACGCCGGGTCTTCCCATGCCTTGAGCGTCGCGAGCGTCTGGGCCGCGAATGCCTCATGGATCTCGTAGAAGTCGAAGTCCTGCAGCGTGAGGCCGTTGCGCTCAAGGAGGCGCGGCACCGCGTAGACCGGAGCCAGCAGCAGACCCTCCTGCTTGATCACGAAGTCAACGGCCGAAGTCTCGGCGTCGACGAAGCGTGCACGCAGGGGAAGGTCGCGCTCCTTCGCCCACTCCTCCGTGCCCAGAAGCACCGCCGATGCACCGTCGGAAAGCGGCGTCGAGTTGGCGGCGGTCATCGTGCCGTCCTTGCCTCCAAAGACCGGCTTGAGCTTCGCGAGCTTCTCCATCGAGGTGTCGGCGCGCAGGTTTCCGTCGATCTCGACACCGAGGTACGGGGTGACGAGGTCGTCCTGCCAACCCGCGTGCCAGGCCTTTGCGAGGTTCTGGTGCGAGTTGTAGGTCAACTCGTCCTGGTCCTCACGCGAGATGTTCCATTCCTTGGCGGTGAGCGCCGTGTGGTCACCCATACCGAGGCCCGTGCGAACTTCTCGGTTGACCGGGATCTCCGGCTTGATCATGCCCGGGCGAAGGCTGGTCGCCAGTTTGAGCGCCTGCTTCTTCGGATCCTTGATGCGGTTGACGTCCATCAGGACCTGACGCAGATCCTCGTTCAGCTCGATCGGGGCGTCGGAGGTCGTGTCGGTACCACCGGCGATGCCGGAGTCGATCTGACCGAGGGCGATCTTGTTGGCGATCAGGATCGCCGCTTCAAGACCGGTTCCGCAGGCCTGTCCGACATCGAAGGCCGGCGTCTCGGGAGCGAGCTTGCTGCTGAGCACGACCTCGCGTGAGAGGTTCAGCTCGCGGGCGAACTTGAGCACGGCGCCACCGGCGAAGTCACCGATGCGCTCACCGGCCAGGCCATAACGGTCGGCGAGGCCGTCAACGGCGGCCGTGAACATGTCCTGGTTTGACGCCTTTGCGTACTGAGCGTTGGATCGCACGAACGGAATGCGGTTTCCACCGATCACCCATACCGGGCGCGGAAGCTTGCTGGCCATCTTGGGGTTCTCCTGAGAGGAAGGGGTTGGTTCTACTTGAGTTGTGACGAAGACAATCCGAGCAGCTGGCGCGCGATGATCAGCAACTGAATCTGCTGCGTGCCTTCGAAGATGTCGAGGATCTTCGAGTCGCGCGACCACTTCTCGAGCAGCGAGTTCTCGGAGTAGCCGACGCTACCAGCCAGTTTGACCGCGCGCAGCGTGATGTCAGTACCGCTGCGACCGGCCTTGGCCTTGGCCATCGAGGCCTGGACCGAGTTCGGCTTGCGGTTGTCCGCCATCCACGCAGCTTCCATGGTGAGCAGCTTTGCTGCCTCCCAGTCGGCCTCGAGCTCGATGAACTCGGCGACCGCACCGGGCTGGTGCGCGGCGGGCTTGTCGTAGTTGATCTCAAAGCCGTTCGCTTCGAGCAGCGTGCGCAGCTCGTCGAGCGAGGCGCGGGCAACGCCGAGTGCCATCGCGGCGACCAGCGGGCGGGTGTTGTCGAACGTCTGCATGACGCCGCCGAAGCCCTTGTCGGTCACGACCTCGGGGTCTCCGAGCAGGTTGTCCTTGTGCACGACGCAGTCCTGGAGGATGAAGGCGGCGGTGTCGCTTGCGCGGATGCCGAGCTTCTCCTCGAGGCGGTCGAGCTTCATGTTCGGGTTCGAGCGTTCAACGACGAACGACTTGATTCCGGCGCGGCCCGCTGACGGGTCGACGTTGGCCCAGACAACGACGAGGTCTGCGCGCTTACCAGAGGTGACGTAGATCTTCTCGCCGTTGAGGATGTAGTTGTCGCCGTCCTTGACCGCAGTGGTGCGGATCGAGGCGGAGTCGGAACCGGCTTCGGGCTCGGTGATGGCCATCGCGGCCCACTTGCCCTTGAAGCGCTTGAGCTGCTCTTCGTTCGCGACCGCCGCGATCGCCGAGTTGCCAAGACCCTGGCCCGGCATGGTCAGAAGCAGACCGCAGTCGCCCCAGCCCATCTCGATGATGCTGAGCATCGTCGAGAGGTTGGTGCCGTTCTTGTTGTCGTCCGTGTCTTCCTGGACGAGCGAGTCGGCCTGGCCGACGCCTGCGGCACCTGCGCCCTGGCCGACGCCTTCTTCCATACCGTCAATCAGCGCGCGAAGCATGTCGAGTTCGACCGGGTATTCATGGTCGAAGTTGTCGTACTTGCGGGCGTTCGGACGAAGCAGCTCTTCGGCGACCATGTGGGCCTGGCCGACCAGCGGCTTGAACTTCCTGGGTGTTTCGAGATTGATAGCCATCAGACGAGAAGTACGCCCTCCATCAGGCCGGCAGCGCGAAGGTCGCGGTACCAGCGTTCAACCGGGTATTCCTGCGTGTAGCCGTGGCCACCGAGCATCTGGACTCCATCGGAGCCGATCTGCATGCCGTACTTCTGCGTGAGCTGGCGGACGAGCGCGGCTTCGCGCGAGAAGTCCTTGCCGGCGTCAGCGAGTGCGGCTGCGCGGTAGGTGGTCAGGCGGATGCCCTCGAGCTCAATGGCAACGTTGCTGATAGTGAACGCGACGGCCTGGCGGTAGCTGATCGGCTCGCCGAACGCCTTGCGCTCGTTTGTGTAGGGAATCAGGTAGTCCTGGACTGCGCGTCCGCAACCAGCGGTCACTGCGCCCCAGGCGATACGGGAGAGACGAATCATCTCCGTGTAGTCGGCGGGCTCGCCGAGCAGAGCGCCCTTCGGGAGCTTGGTGTGCTCGAAGCTGAGCGTCGCCGTGGCGGCCGGGCGGATACCCATTGCCGGCTCTGGCGTGACAGAGATTCCTTCGTACCTGCTCTCGACGATGAACATGCGCGGCTCGCCGTCGAGCGCTGCCGCAATCACAAAGAGTTCGGCTTCAGCCGCGCGCGGGACGAGGCTCTTGACGCCGCTCAGCGTGTAGCCGCCGTCGGCGTCCCTGGTCGCCTTCGCCTGCAGGCTGAAGGGATCGAACATCGGCGTCGGCTCGATCACGGCGAGCGCCGCGGCGGGGACGTCTTCACCGACAAATTCCGGCAGGTAGGTGGCCTGCTGATCTGCGTCGCCCCAGAGGCCGATCGCAGTCGAGACCGCCGCCGGTGCCAGCACGGCAACTGCCATACCGAGGTCGCCCCTGGCCAGGACCTCGCTGATCAGGACGCTGGTGACTGCCGAGCGCTGATCGACTGCGCCGCCGAGCTCCTCGGGGACACCGATCATCGTCACGCCGAGCTCGGTGCTGGACTTCAGCACCTCCGGCGGGGTGACGCAGTCGTTTGAGGACTTGGTTGCGATCGGGAGCAGTTCGCTCTGCGCGAAGTCTCCGAACGCTTCGACGAGCATCTGCTGCTCGTCGTTGGGAGTGAGGTCGAACTTGCCTGCTCCATCTGCCTTGGGCTGACGGGCGGGCCTGTCCTGCTTTGACTTGGCCGAGAACTGGCGACCGGCTGCTGCCGCAGCCTTGAATCCGTTCTTGGAGCCGTGGTAGAGAGCCTTCTCGGTCGGCTTGCGCAGCTTGAGCCTGTCGATCGTGCTTGAGCTGGCGAGGTTGTTGAGCCAGCGCAGCCCCAGACCCATGCTCTTTTCAGCAGGCGTCCTGGCTGGCGGTTTTGTTGGTGTGTTTTGTGACATAGGCCTTCAGGTCGTGGGATGATCCCGAGGTGGATGAAAATGTTTCCCCTATCTAAGTGACTATCCGGTCACTTAGCCGATGCGGCGAAGCTTAGCCAGAATTTCCCGCGTTGTCAAGTGCATGTGATGAACTGCACCCATGCATGATGACGCGCTTGCCGTCGATGTTTCAGCCCTGCTGGCCCCCTACGCTGACGCGCTCGGCTCGGATCGGCCCGGCTACACCAACCACGTGATCCGTGTGCTGCTCTATTGCGACCAGCTCTGGGAGCGCGCCGGAGCGGCCGGAGATCCGCCCAGCCGACAGGTGCAGTACCGCGTCTCCGGGGCCTTCCACGACCTCGGGATCTGGACCGACGAGACGTTTGACTACCTCGTGCCGTCGATCGATCTTGCGGCCGCATACCTCGAGGGTCGCGACTGCAAAGAACTGATTCCTGTTGTGACCGAGATGATCGACATGCACCACAAGCAGCGCCCGGCCGGCCCGCCCGACAGCGCGGTTGAAATCTTCCGCCGCGCCGACGCGATCGATGTGAGCCTGGGGCTGCGCCGATTCGGACTCCCGATCAGCACTGTGCGGGCGACGAAACGTGCCTACCCCGGCCGCGGGTTTCACCGCACGCTGATCAGGCTCACCGCCAAACGCACGATCGAGCACCCGACGTCGCCGCTGCCGGTGTTCAAGTGGTAGTCGCCCTCCCCGGGTAGTACAAACGTCCACTCGGCGGGGGAGCGCTCACCATAGCCCCACCTAAATGTCGATTCAGGGTCTGACCCGTGGGTAACCGGGTTTCACTGGACATGCACGGACTCAGACACAACGACCCCGCCAACCGAAGGTTGGCCGAGCGCACTCGCGCCCCGCTGAGCGAACGCCACCTGAAGACCGTCTGCGCCGTCGCCCTCCTGATGGCGAGTATCACGATCATTTTCGGGGTCTCATTCGTCCCGGCCGTCGCGCCGGACAACCTCAACTTCTGGCGTGCCGTGCTTGCGATCCCGGCCACGCTTGTCGCAGTTGCGCTGGTGGTGATCGGTCCGCGCCTGAGCTCAAGGGCGTTCCAGGCCGCGATCGAGCTGATGATGCTGCCGGCCCTGGCCTTCTACGTGACGATCCTCCAGATTTCTCCGGCGACGATTGCCGTGCTCTTCAACATGCTCGCGACGATGATCTACGCGGGCTACTTCCTGCGGCGATTTGCGCTGGGGATGACGCTCGCTCTGGGCGTCGCAATCGCGCTCTCGACGCTCTTCCTGGAGCCCGCCTCGAGCACGCCGCACATCGGCTCGTTCCTCGTCGTCTACATACCGACGTTCATCCTGATGGCGTTGCTTCTGCACCTGCAGAACACCGAAACGCTCGCCGCTCTCAACGAGGCGCGCCGTCGGGTCATGGAGGACCCGCTCACCGGTCTGGCGAACCTGCGCGCACTCAAACGCGCGGCGAGCAAGCGGCTGTCGCCGAACGTGCACAACAAGACACCCGACGTCACGGGCCTGCTTCTGGTCGACCTCGACAACTTCAAGTCGGCAAACACAGTGCATGGCCATATCGGCGGAGACCACGCTCTACGGATGGTCGCCCACCAGCTCACGCGGGTCGCATCGAAGGACTCAGTGGTCGCCCGCGTCGGCGGCGACGAATTCGCCGTGCTCACGCGCGCGTCCTCTCGCGCAGCCGTCGAGGAGGCGGGCGAGATCTATCAGGCCGCGGTTCGCGCCGCAAGTTCGATCTTGGAGCTGGACAGGGTTGATATCGACGCCGCCGTCGGTTGCGCCGTATTCCCCGAGGACGGGCGCGACCTCGACGAGCTTCTCGACAGCGCCGAGCGCGCGATGTACAAGGCCAAGGGCGAAAAGCGTCACACGTTGCCGAACCTTGAAGCCATATCGACCGAGCCGGCGACACGACCGGCCTGGGTTGACATGCAGACCCTGCACGTGCCCGAGGCACCCGACAGCTTTGCAAACCTCGAGTCTGTCACCGGCGGAAACACCCGCTTCGGGTCGATTTCGCTCTACGCGCGCACATCCGCAATCGCATGGGCCTTCGGATCGATCGTCCTCGGGATCAGCCTGCTGATGCCCGATGCCCCCCAGTCAAAGCTGCCGTGGTGGGTGGTCATCTTTGGCGGCCTCCTGCTCTCGGTCGGAATCCTCAAGGTGAATCCCAAGCCACGATCACGACTGCACGGGATTCTTGACTGCATGGCACTGGTCGGCCTTACCGGACTGATTGCCCTGACCGGCGGTGTTGACAGCACCGTCCCGCCCTTGCTGATTCTGCTCGCGGCGTCGCAGGCCTGGTTCTGGAACACCGACCGTGTCGCGCTGCGCATTCTTGGCCCGATTGCCGTTGCGCTCTCACCACTGCTCTACGACTCGATCGGCAGCGGCGATCCCGCGTGGGTGACGATCGTGGCGTTGTTCGCCGAGTGCTGCCTGATCATCGCAATCGTCCTCGCGATGTACTACGACCGCGTTCTGCTCCACAAGCTGCAGGTACGCGCCGACGAGCTGTCAACGACCGACCCGCTCACCGGGATCAACAACCGCCGCGCCTTCAGCGCCTTCGTGCAGAAGTTGATCGACGCTGAAGACCACGGGCAGTTCGCGATCGTGATGCTCGATCTTGACAACTTCAAGCAGGTCAACACCAATCGCGGTCATCGCGGCGGAGACGCAGTGCTGCAGGCGATCGCCGAGGCGCTGCACGCGGTGGCCCGAGTGGATGACTGCATCGCCCGCGTCGGTGGGGATGAATTCGCAGCGGTGCTCCCGGGCGTCGGTGTGGACGGAGCGCGGGCACTCGCCGAGCGCTTCGTCCAGACCGTCGCCGACACGCCGGAGGCCCGCGATGCTGGAGTCGGCGCGAGCGCCGGCTTCGCCCTGCACCCGCTGCACGGCAAGACGATCGATCAGCTGATGTTCACCGCCGACAGCGCGCTGATGGCCGTCAAGGCGTCGGGTAAGGGGAGCGCGCGAGTGGCTCGCGTTGTCTCCGCTGTGTGAGCCAGACGCCGCCGGCAAAGAGCAGGCAGGCCACAATCCCGACATAGCCGATCGTGTTGACGGCGTGAGCTATCTCGGTGTCGTGCTCGATCCAGCCGTGGTGCGTGAAGATCGTGTTCCAGTCGTGCTCGCCGCCGCCGATCAGCGGCAGCGCCTCGGTGCTGGCGTCGGCCATGTACCAGGCGATGTAGTGGAGGTTCTCAAACAACCAGACGCCCGCAAAGGCCGCCGAGAGCGCCGAGCGCTGGTAGATGAAGGCGCCTGCCGCCACGCCGGGGACCAGCAGTTCCATCAACGTACCGCCCCACCACTGCGGCCATTCGCCGAAGAGTGCGAAAATCGGATGCCCGGCCTCGTGGATCACGAGATTGATGTCATCGATGATGCGCAGATAGCCGTCGCTGTCGGTCGCCATCCAGCGCATCAGCAGCAGCGAAAAGACGATGAGTGCGATCAGTCCGGCCGTAGCGACCGGTTGCCAGGCGGATCCATCCTGCGTTTTCGGGCGCGGCGGCATGCCGTTGGTGTCGGCATCGTCGCGATCTCAACTTGAGCACCATGAAATCTTCTCGCAGGAATTGAGAAATTTCGGTCAAACTACGCGCCATGAAATTCAAAGTCACACTCCTGTTCACCATCCTCGCGCTCGCGGCGTTTGTCGCCGGCTGCGGGGGCGGCGGTGCGAGCGTCTCTGACGTCGACACTGCCCCAGCGCCCACCTCTGAAACCACGAGCACCGAAGAAGAATCCTCTGGCGGCAAGACCGTTCAGCCGAAGGTCTCCGGCTCGCTCGACAAGAAGCCCGAGCTCAGCGACGCCTCAGGCGACCCGCCGACCAAGCTGATCGAGAAGGACATCAAGGAGGGTTCCGGCAAAGCCGCCAAGAGCGGCGACGAAGTGACCGTCAACTACGTCGGTCAGAACTGGTCCAACAACGAGGAGTTCGACACCTCGTGGGGCAAAGACGCGTTCACGTTCAAGCTCGGCGAGGGCGGCGTGATCAAGGGCTGGGACGAAGGTGTCGTCGGCATGAAGGAAGGCGGCCGTCGTCTTCTGATCATCCCGCCGGATCTCGGTTACGGCGCTCAGGGTCAGGGCTCAATCCCGGCCAACGAGACGCTCGTCTTCGTCGTCGACCTTGTGAAGATCGGCTGAGCGACCAACTCTCAAGCAGCACTGCTGTTCGACTTCGTGGCGCTGAGGCGGTCCGTGCAGACACGGATCGCCTCTTCGCTCGAATCGATCAGCGTGTAGCGGCGGTTCAGTTCGGCCGCGACCGCGCCCAGCGTGCCGCTGCCGGCGAAGAAGTCGAGGCAGCGGTCGCCCGCTTCAGTTGAAGCCAGCACCATGCGCCGCACGATGCCTTCAGGTTTCTGGGTCGGGTAGCCGGTCTTCTCGGCGCCGTTGGTCGGAACGATCGTGTGCCACCAGACGTCGGTCGGCAGCTTTCCGCGCGCGGCCTTCTCTGCTGTGACCAGGCCCGGCGCCATGTAGGGCTCGCGGTCGACCGCTTCCGAGTTGAAGTGGTAACGCTTGGGATCCTTCACGTACACGAGGATCGTGTCGTGCTTGGCCGGCCAGCGCGACTTGGCGCGGGCGCCGTAGTCGTAGGCCCAGATGATCTCGTTCAGAAAGCACTCGCGACCGAAGATCTCGTCGAGCAGCAGCTTGCAGTAATGCGCCTCGCGGTAGTCGATGTGGAAGTAGAGCGTCCCCTGCTCGTCAAGCAGGCGGTGCGCCTCTTCCAGGCGCGGGCCGATGAAACTGAGGAAATCGTCGAAGCTGTCTTTGTAGGAGGACTCGGCGAGCAGCTTGGTCGTGTAGCTGCGGCCGGCGAAACCCTTGCGCGCGCCGTCTTCGTCGCTGACGGTTTTGAGCGTGCGGCGGGTCTGCTCCCTGCCCGTGTTGAACGGCGGATCGATGTAGATCATGCGGTACGAAGCATCCGGCAGCTGCGGCAACAACTCGAGGTTGTCGCCAAGCAGGATGTTGTCTGATGCCGGGTCGATCACGTGTTCACGGTACGCGCGCTCGCGGCGGCGACGCTTTCGGCCAGAACGCGGGCCTTGTCCATGGTCTCTGCGTACTCGGCTTCGGCGACTGAGTCGCTGGTGACGGCGCCACCGGTGTGCAGGCTCAGCTGATCACGGTGTTTGATGATCGTGCGGATGACGATGTTCAGGTCCATCGCCCCGTCGTCGCCGATCCAACCGATCGCGCCGCTGAAGATCCCGCGCTGCGAGCGTTCGACCTCAGAGACCATCGTCATCGCCTCGACCTTCGGCGCGCCGGTCATCGATCCCCCGGGGAAACATGCGCGGATGACGTCGGTCGGGCCCATGCCGCCGCGAAGCTGCCCGCGCACAGTCGAGACCAGGTGGTGCACGCTGGCGTAACTCTCGATGACGCAGAGCTCTGGAACGGCGACGCTGCCGGTCTCGCAGACGCGGCCCAGGTCGTTGCGCGCAAGATCCACGATCATCGTGTTCTCGGCGCGATCCTTCGGTGAGGCGGCGAGCGCCTCACGCAGGTGGTGGTCTTCGGCGGGGTTGCTCGAACGCGGGCGGGTGCCTTTGATCGGCCTCGTCTCGACGGCACCGGCGGCGCTGACCGACACCAGTCGTTCGGGCGACGTGCAGAGGATCTCGAGATCGTCTGCGCGCAGATAGGCGCCCATCGGCGCGGGATTTCTGGCACGGAGAAGGGCGTAGAGCTCGCGTCCGTCACCGGCTCCAGTCGCCCGGAACTCCTGGGTCAGGCAGACTTCAAAGAAGCGACCGGCCGCAATCTCATCGCGCGACTGGTCGACCAGCGCGCGATAGGCCGCAGGCTCGGTGACCGGTTCGAGACCGCACGCGCGCAGCTGCTCGAGGCCGAAGTTGCCGGTTGCGCGGGGCGGGATCGGGAGGTCATCGCGTGTCGGCGCCGCCTCGACCAGCTCAGCTGCGGCAGCCAGATGCGCCGGGTCCTCGGCGCAGATCCACGTGCAACCGTGCGCGGAGTCGACGGCGACGATCGCGCCGTAACGGACGAAGTGCGCAAGCTCCCCGGCCGGAGCGGGCGCGTCTGAGCGCGGCACGCCCGGCTCGATCGCGTGCAGCAGTTCGTAGGAGAGGTAACCGAGCAGGCCTGAACGAAGCGCCGGACCGTCGCCGTCGTGGTCAGACTTTCGCGTGAGCGCAGCGACGGCTTCGAGTGCGCCGGCCGGGTCGTCCGATTGCCCGATTCGCGCTTCTTCCTGCGGGAAGAGGCCCAGGTACGAGGTACTTCCGAGCCGAGAGGCCGGACCGGGGTTGTCGAGCATCGCGACGCGCGAATCGCTGACGCCTGAGGCGACGGCCCAGAGATCAACTGCGCGATCGGTTCGCGTCACGCTCAAGCGGCATCCTCGGCGTAGCGCGCAAGCAGCGCATCGCGCAGCTCGGCGATGCGGGGGCAGGCGCCGCCGAGGTTGGTGACGGCGCGAAGTTCGATCAGCGAGTTGGAGATGAAGACGCCGTCGGCGGATTCGAGCTCGGACGTCATCACCGTGCGTTCGGTCGGTGTGAATCCGGCGTCGGTCGCCAGATCAAGCACGGCCTGCCTGGTGATACCCGGCAGGCATCGGCCGAGCACCGGAGTGGCGAGCTCGTCGCCACGGATCACGAAGACGTTGCTGGTGGCCCCCTCGATCAACTCGCCTCCGTCGGAGATGAGGACCTCGTCGAAGCCCGCGGCACTGGCGCCGCGCAGTGCTGCCGCCTGCCACTGGTAGTTCGCGGACTTGTGCGGATACGCGTAGCCGGGGATCTCGATCTGATCGACGTCGGCGTTCTTTCCTGCCGCGCTTGAGGTGATCAGCCGGGCGGTGACGATGCGCGTCGTGCTCTCCGGCTCGGCGGTGAGTCCCAGCTCGCGGACGCCGCGCGAAACCGTCACGCGGACCGTCACATCGCCCTCGCTGAACTCGTTGACGGCCGCAGCAACTTCATCGCCCAGCTGCGCCGCGGTGGGCGGATCGGGAAACCCCGCGATCAACATCGATGCTTCAAGCCGCGCGAGATGCTCGGCGAGCAGCGCCGGGCGGCCGCCGTAGGTGCGCAGTGTTTCGAAGTAGGCGTCGCCGTGCAGCACTGCGGCGTCGAAGACCGAAATCGCAGGCGACGCCGGGTCGACCAGCTTTCCGTTGACGATTGCGATTCCAGACACGGCTACTCCCCTCGGCCGGCGTTACCCCGCAGATGGTCGGCAACCCGCGTGATCTCGTCTTCGAAGATCGGGCCACGGCGGGTGACGTGCTTGGCGATGTTCTCGGCGGTGTCGATGCGCACGCCGAGGCTCTCGCGAACGGGGGTGCGGTCAACGCCCACGACGGATTCAAAACAGAGCGCTGCGGCGACCGGTACCTCGAAGTCGAACCTGCCCGCGGCGACGAGTGCCTCGAGCGCCGTGCGCTGCGCAACGGCCAGGTCCACAAGCTCGCGCATGTTGCGCCCGTTGGCGAGCACGTTTGCCGGGATCGAGGTCGAGGCCCAGCTGACCAGCGCCTCGATCTGCACTGCCGAGGAATATGCGCGCGAGCTGACGATCGTCACGCCTGCGCGGCCGACGACGAGGTGGTCGAAGCCAGCTTCGTGGAAGTTGAAGTCTCCGACGGAAAGCAGCTCGGCCATCGTGTCGGCAGTCGCGCGATCGAGCACGTTGCCGACCAACAGCGATGCGTCATACGGGCTGAGGTTGGGCTCCTTGCGAGTCGCTGCTCTGCGCGAACCACCGCTCCGGCCACTCGTGCTGCTGCGGTTGGGCGCGCTGCCGTTGCCGATGTTCAACTCGCGCTTGTACTCCTGGGCGGACTTCGTCGGATCAACGCGGACTTCATCCCAACACTTGATGCAAACACGCGAGCGATCGATCTGAATTGACTGCTGGCCGACGAGCAATCCCCTTGAACACCTGCTGCACCGGGTCTCGCTGCGCACGTTTGCGCGTTTCCAGTTGAGGTCGGAGAGCATGGAGCGAGTCTATGAACGATCTGAAAACGGACGTCTGGGCGGACAATCTCAGGCCGATTCGTGATAGTCAATAGTTAGTAGTCGCTCCCGAACATGAATGCGCCTCCCAACACCCGCGAATTCAACCGTCGAGTCCCGCTCGATCCGATCGTGCTCGTCCACGGCGCGTGGCACACGCCCGCAGTCTGGGACCCTGTCACGGAGTTGCTCGAGGAGCGCGGCCATCGCGTTGCCGTGCCCGAGCTGCCGATCGAATCAACGACCGCAAGCGGCTCCGACCACGCCGAAATCATCGCAGCGGCCTGCGCCGGCGACGATTCACCGGTCGTCGTCTGCCACACGAGCGGGTCGCTCACAGGAATGCTTGTTCCTCAAAGCACTGCGGTCAGGCAGTTCGTCCATGTCAACGGACTGCTCCCCGTGATCGGTTCGAGCTTCACAGATCAGACCAAGGGAGACGATTTCATTTTCGGCGAAGACACCGGCCGCATGTACGACCGCGATGCGCGCAGCTTCTGGACCGACGAAGCGCGGTTCGGTGAGCTCCTCGCGCACGACTGCGACAAGATGACCAGGTCGCGGCTCTGGGATCAGTTGCGCCGTCAGGCGCGCCGACCCTTGACCGAGGTCACGCCGCTGACCGCTTGGCCGAGCACCCCGACGTCGGCGATTCTCTACAGCAACGATCGCGACCTCCCGATCGAGTGGCTGCGCCGCACCGCGATCGAACGCCTCGGCGTCGAGGCTTACGAGCTACCCGGGAGCCAGCTCGGCTTCAACGCCCGTCCGCAGCTGTTCGTGAAGACTCTGGTCAAGTTGATGGCGCAGCTCCCGCGCCGCCACTCGATCGCGTCGCCGCGGGCTTCCTGAGTCAGGTTGCGTCCGCCGCCGGCTGCATCGCAGCCAGTTCTTCGGCCGGCTTGCGACCCGGGATCAGCGTGCCCGCTCCGATTCCGATCACCAGTGCAACGACACAGAAGATAAAGGCACCTGTGAACCCTGCATCCGTCGGCAGACCGTCAACCGAGACGCTGTTGGTCAGGAAGGAAGCGGCGATCTGCGCGCCGACCGCGCCCCCGAGCGAGCGCATCACGGTGTTCATTCCGGTCGCGACGCCGGTCTGTTCCTGACCCACGCTGGTCACGATCAGGTTTGCCATCGCAGCGAACGCGAGGCCGATTCCGATGCCGAGCAACGTCGTCGCGATGTAGATGTCGATCGGCTGACCGTGAGCGATCGCGAGCAGCAGGAATGCTGCTGCCGCGAATCCCAGCCCGGCGAGCAGCGGTGGCTTCGAGCCAAAGCGCGCCTCGATCCGCCCGGCGCATGCGCCGACGGCGAGCATCATCACGGTTGACGGCAGCAGATAGAGGCCGGCCTGGGTCACGCTGGCACCGAGTCCGAACCCGGTGCTCTCGGGCAACTGCACCAGCTGGGGCACAAGCAAAAACGAGGAGAACATGCCGGCGCCGAGCAGGAAGGCGACGGTGTTGGTCGTCCAGACGCCCTTGATCTCCATCATCTTCATGTCGACGAGCGGCGATTCGGAGCGAAGCTCGGCCGCGATCCATGCCGCGATCATTACGCAGCCGGCCGCGAACAGCCCGATCGTCCTGCTTGAACCCCACCCCCAGCTCGCGCCTTCGCTGATCGCGATCAGCACCGCAGAGATTCCGATCGACATCAGAAACGCTCCGAGCCAGTTGATCTTGCCCGGCGATTTGATCGGCGATTCGGGCACGAAGAAGTAAGCCGCAATCGTCGCCGCGCCGATCACGACGAGCGGGAACCAGAAGAGGTAGTGGTAGTTGAGATTGTCGACGATCACACCGGCAAGCACGACGCCGAGGCCGCCGCCGATACCGACCAGCGCCGACATCAGTCCGATCCCGCCGGCGACACGCTCGCGTGGGAATTCGTCACGGATGATCCCGAAGGCGAGCGGGAAGATTCCGCCGCCCAGGCCTTGGATCACGCGCGCCAAGATCAGCACTTCGATCGAGTTGGCGACCGCCGCGAGCAGCGTGCCCGCGGTCAGCAGAGTCAACGTGATGACAAGCAGGCGCTCCTTCCCGAACATGTCACCGAGGCGACCGACAATCGGCGTTGCCACCGATGCGCTGAGGAGATACGCCGTGAGGATCCAGCCCACCGCAGTCTCGGACGTGTTCAGCGATTGCTGAATGACAGGGAGCGCCGGAGCGACGAGCGACTGCAGGAGCGCGAACGAGATGCCGGCCATGGCGAGCACCGCGAGCGTGACGTTGAAGTGCTGGCGGTTGGGGTCTGCGTGATTCAAGGGGGCCTCGACTTGGGGAAAAAGTTTGCTGCGGAATGGCCATTCCGGTCGGACGCGGTACTGTAGCGGAATGGCAATTCCGCCGCGTGATGAAGCTGTTATCCCCTGGTCAGAGCTCGACGCAGATCAGAAACGCGCCCGTACGCTCGAAGTCGCCGACGGGCTCTTCGCGCGCGAAGGCCTCGAGGTTGCGATGCCAGTTCTGGCGAAATCGATCGGGATCGGCGTCGGCAGCTTGTACCGACAGTTTCCGACCAAGGACGACCTGCTCACGGACCTCGTGCTTGAGCGCATCGTCAGGACGCGGAAGATCTGGGAGACCGCCGCGGAGCGCCCCGACGCGTGGCCGGCGATCCGTGAAGCGGTGCTCGAGACCGTCGCGCAGTCCCACGACGACTACCTCAGCCGCGACATGCTCACGCTGAAGATGAACAACGAGCGGCTCGGCGACGCAAGCAAGCCGATTCTCGCCATCCTTGAGCAGATGCTCGATCGCGCTCGGGCCGAAGGAGCGATACGGGGCGACGCCAGCGTCTCCGACATCAGGTTGATCTTCCGCGCGATCTACGACGCGAACGAGATCGCGCCGGACGGCGCAACACGGCTCGCCCTGCTCGCGCTCGACGGGCTTGAGCGCGGTCACGAACGCGATTGCGAGAACGCCGAACAGGTCGAGGTTGTGGCTGACGGCAACCGCCGCCCACAGATGGCGCCGCGAAACTAGGAGAGCGCTTCGGAGATCGCCGTCAACGCTGCCTGCTCGGCCTCGCTGATCGGATCCTCGCTGCCCTTTTCTTTGTGCGCCTGCGCGGCGTGGGTCGCGACCGAGACGACGAACTTCTTGTAGTCCACAACTTCCTCGGGCGTCGCCTTGGCGTTGAGCAGCGCAATGACGGCCCGTAGCTGCGCGACTGTGTGATCGCGCAGTTCCTCGAAGGAGTGGTTGTGCTTGCGGTCCGCCTTCGGCTTCTGCGAGACAATCGCGTCGACCAGCTCGCTCCCGCCGTGCTGCCGCTGAGCCTCCGCGTAGGCCTTCGCCATCGACACCGTCTCGCGGATGGTTCCGCCGCGTTGAGCCATGATCACCGTGAAACCGGCGCCGGCTGGACCCTCGAGAATGAGCTTCCATTCTTCCTCAGTGAAAGCTGCCTGGTTGGTCATCTGGGTCCTCCTTCTGAGTCAGTTGCCTGCTGGCGAAAATGGGCGCGATTGGTGTGGAATAGTCGCATATCCCTTCAGTCATGGGCGCGTTTCAACGCGGTCTTCGCTTTTCTTCGCGATACGGATCTTCGGGATCCAGAAATTCTTCGCCTCAATCCGCTGGTCAGGCTGCGTTGCATCAGCAACGCGCCAACCGACTCACCAGACCGACCGCCGAGCTGAACCACGCCCAAGAAGATGTACATCAGAATTCGATCGTCCATGACTGAGTCGTACGACTACCGCGCGATCGACGCGCCACCCGCCTCGAGTCAACAAAAAGGCCCGCGGACGCAAATCGTCCGCGGGCCCGATCAGAGACGAGTCGAGCGCGCTACTTCAGGGTGATCTTCACCACGACGTCGCTGTCGTTGCTGTCGCCGATGGTCTTGTTCGAAAGCGTCCTTCCAGTCGCGCCCTCATAGACACCGGTGCCATCGATCAGTGTTCCGCGGTCGCCCTCGAACACGAGCAGCGAGCCGCCGATCGCGACCGTCGATGTGCAGGTCGGCGGCGCGTCTGCCGCGATGAACTTGCAGATGGTGCGCGAGCTTCCGGTCCAAGCCTTGGCGTGCTTCTTGTGATTGCCGACGAAGTCGCGCGACGTGGCGATGAGCGTGTCGCCTGCTGCCGGTCGCGGGTAGGGCGGCTTCGAGACGGTTGTGCCGTCGGCGTGCGCAATCGACACGCTCACGGACTTCTCAAAAAGGCGCAGGGTCTGAACCTTTCCGCCTCTTGCGTCGCTCGACGACACGAGCGCGAAGACGGAAGCGATCGCCGCGATAGCGATAAACAGGACCGAGATGGTTGAACGACTTGACATTTGAATGCTCCTTGAATGCGAATTGGGGAACGGATTGGCTCTGACTCATTCAGTCAACAGCCGCACGCGACTCCTGCCGTCCCCCCGCGGAGGACACTTGGCATCACTCCGTGGGATTAGTCGCAGGCAGCGGAATCAACGCCCGCACGCGCCAGCCGTCCGCCTGATCTCCGGCAGTCAGCGAGCCTCCAACGGCGTCGACCCTCTCGCGCATCCCGTCGAGGCCCATCCCCGCCCCGGTGACAGCGAGTGCTGACGCAGAGGCTCCTCCCTCGTCGCTCACCTCCACCGCCAGCGCACTCTCAAGCTGCGCGACGCTCACGAGAACACGCGAGCCCGGCGCATGTTTTATCGCGTTGGTGAGGCTCTCGCCGATCACATCTGCAGCGACGTCTTCGACTGCGCCGGGCAACACGAGCTGGTCGGGCAGCGGGGACATCGTCACCTCAAGGCCGCCCGCCGCAGCTTGCGCCAGTAGCCGCGGCAGCCGGGCGAACCCGTCATCGGCGCGGGCCGGTGACTGCAGGATGTCGACGAGCCGGACCATGTCGGTCAGCGCATATTCGCCGGCCGACGCGATCACGGAGAATCGATCGCGATCTGCCTGGGGATTCCGCTCGGAGGAAGTGCGACCGGCGCCAGACTGAACCACGATCACGGCGAGATGGTGGGAGACGATGTCGTGCAGCTCGCGAGCGATCGCCACGCGCTCGCGCCTTACCGACATGCGCACGTACGCGTCCTCAGCGGCCTCGAGTTCGGCGCTGCGCCGCGAAAGCTCAGCGACGGTCTCCCTGCGGCGGCGCAGCTGATAGCCGAGCCAGACTGGAGCAACCGTGAGGACAAGAACCACCAGATCCGGACCGTCAGCGAAACCTTGAGCAAGCTGAATCTCAACCGCCATCACGATTCCGGCGGCGAATGAGGCACGTGGGGCAGCCCATAGTCCGAGCGCGAAACACACCAGCGCGACCGGCATGGCGGGTGCCGCCGTGCCGCCGACCGAGGAATAGAAGAACGCGACGAAAGTGGCAAGCGCGACGAAGAGGATCCAGGCGACCAGCGCCGGTCCGGGCATGCGACTACGCATACGCTGGCTCGAGCGGCAGACGCACCAACAGGTCGCGGTTCCCCTGACCGCTGCCAGTGTCGAAGTCGCCGCCGTGCGCCTTAACGCGCTCACGCGCCGCGGCGATCGCGGCATTCGCATTCGCGCCGTGAGCCGGCGGTCCCTGCACCTCCAACTCGAGGGCATCGGGCAGATAGCGCAAGAGGACTGTCGCCGGCGAGGCGTCGCTGCTGCGAACGGTCATCAGCGCGTGCTGGAGAGTGCGGTACGCGGCGAGCTCCACTTCGCCGGGAAGTAGTTCGCGGTCGCCTTCGACGACCAGCTCGATTCTGTGGCCGCCGCGCCGCGCGTCGGCGAGGAGCGCGTCGAGATCCTCCAGAGTTGGGCCTGGCGCGCGCCGCGCGCGCTCGTCGCTGCGCAACACGCCGAGAAGTTCGCGCATCGAGTTCAACGATTCGCGGCCGAGGTCTTCGATCCGCGCAAAGCTGTCGCGCGCGATGCCTGGGGCGTATTCGCCTGCCTCGGTGCCGGCGCCGCGATCGGCGAGCTCGACTATCTCGCGCACGCGCTTTCGCGCCGCGGCGTCGAGCGCGCTGGCCAGCCGAGCCCTTTCGATCTCCACTGCCAGTTTCGCGACGTCGTCGCGCCGGCGTCTGAGCTCCTCCGAGGCGTCCTCCAGCTCGATCGCCAGACGCTCGCGCGAGCCGATCAACGCCCCCGCCGCGGTCGCCGCCAGCGTCAGCGGCCATCCGAACGCGATAACGGCCATCACGTTTGGCGTGACGATTTCGGTGAAGCTGTCAATTGAGATCCCGAGCAGCAGCAGACAGATCACGGAAATCCGCTCGCGCCCCGACGAACTCCTGCCCGCGGTGAAGCCCAGCACCAGCGCCGTAGCGATCACGGCCGGAATGCGCAACTGGTCGAACGTCGGCGCGCCACTCGCCAGACACGCGACCGCATAGACGAAGGCCGCCGGCAGGATGTGTCTCCGCCGTAGGAGCACGGGCGCGATCACCGTCGGGAGAAGGAGGGCTCCGATCCACGAGCCCGTGCCGATCTCTGGATCGGACGAGAACGTCGGCGGCCACGAGGCGAAAAGCAGCACCGCGCAGATTGCGAGATCGACGATCAGATCCTTGTGCTTGCTGTATCGCTTCATTGCGGTGCAAACTAACGCCCGGGCTGCGGCCTCGCGTCCCCCCGTGAGGGTAGGCAGGTCACCACTCCAGGATTATTCGCCTGCACGTGCGAGCCGGTAGCTTGCCCGCATGGAGGCAGATGCGCAGCTCGCCAGGCCCGACGAAATCACGGTCCTGATCGCCGACGACCAGTCGCTTGTGCGCGCGGGGTTCAGCGCGATCCTTGATGGTCAGCCAGACATGTGCGTAGTCGGCGAGGCCGGTGACGGGCAGGAGGCGATCTACCTGGCGCGGCAGCGCAAGCCCGACGTGGTGCTGATGGACATCCGCATGCCCGGCACCGACGGACTCGTCGCAACGAAAGAGATACTCGCGTCGGCGGGCGACGGCGAGATCGCCGTGCTGATGCTGACGACGTTCGACATCAACGAATACGTCTACGAATCTCTGCGCGCTGGTGCGAGCGGGTTCCTGCTCAAGGACGTACCGCCCGAGCAACTCGTGGCTGCCGTGCGCGTGGTTGCAGGAGGCGAGGCCCTGTTGGCCCCGGCGATAACTAAGCGCGTGATCGAGCAATACGTTCGCACCGCGCCGGTTGCGGGAGCCGCCGAAGAGCTTGGCGAACTCACGCCGCGAGAACTCGAGGTATTCACGCTGATCGCGCGCGGATTGTCCAACCGCGAGATCGCCGAGGAGCTGGTCCTCAGCGAAGCAACAGTCAAAACCCACGTAAAGCGCGTTTTCCGAAAGCTCGAAATCCGCGATCGCGTTCAGGCGGTGGTCCTTGCCTACGAGGCGGGCATCGTCGCCCCCGGCGCCTGACTCCGGTGCGGAGCTAGCGAGTGCGTCTGAGATCGCCGTCAACGCTGCCTGCTCGGCCTCGCTGATCGGATCGTCGTTGCCATTTTCCTCGTGGGCCTGCGCCGCGCGCGTTGCGACTGCGACATCGAACTTCTTGTAGTCCGCGACTTCCTCGGGCGTCGCCTTCGCGAATTTCATTCGGCAGTACGACCAGGTCAGATTCGGATCCCATCTCCCCACGTTCTCCAAAGTTGGATTTGGACGACGATGTTCAGAAGGTCTGGATCGTGCTTAGTTCGTGACGCGCAGGTGCTTCTGGTGAGGGAGTGACCTTTTGGTCGCGACCGATCCAGAGGTGCCGAGCATCGCGAAATAAGTGCGAGCCAGGCCTTCTGAATGGGCGCGGCGGGTTTCGAACCTGCGACCTCTCGCGTGTGAGGCGAGCGCTCTCCCACTGAGCTACGCGCCCGAGTCAGATCCCGTTTCCGGTGATCCGTCGGAGCGTCGGAGTCTAGTGGCACTTTGAGTCCAGAGCAGCGCGACGGCGATCAACGGATACGCCCAGGGCAGGTATGCGTAGCTCCAGTAACTCGCCCCGATCTGGAAGACCAGCAACACGGCCGCCGACAGCGCGCTCACCTGCACGATGCTCGAGGCCAGTGACGTCGACCGCCAGACCGCGACGGCCGCAGCCGCGGCCAGCGCGAAACCTGCCGCCTGTACAACGATCTGAAGCGCCGGAGCGCCGGTCACGACCCAGAAAGAAAGCTGTGCGCCGCGATCCGATTGGAACGCGATCGCCTCGATCATCCTGGACACTCCGTCGGTTCCTCCGAGCGCGAGCAGCAGCGCGAGCAGCGCGATCGTCAGCGCAACCGGAGGGATCAGCGCGCGCTTCAGCTCAGCTCCGCGGAAGCGCGCCAGCCACAGCGGCAGCAAAAACACCGGCGCGACCTTCGCCCAGGCCGCTGCCGAGAGCCACGTGCTGGTGCGCCCCGCGTGAACGAATGTTGCGACCGCCCACGCCACGAGGGCGGCGGTCGGTAGATCGTTCGATCCGGAAGTCGCCGTGATCAGGATCGGCGGGAAGGTCAGCCACGCCGCCGCGTGCCTCAGGCCAAACGCCTCATCCACCGCCGAGCGTCCCGCGCGGAACATCGCGGCCGCGCCCGCGAGCAACGCGATCGCAGCGATCCACAGTCCGCCGTCGAGGTTGTCGAAGAGATCGCGGACGGGCCAGATCAATGCGGCGGGGGTGTAGAGCAGGTACGCGAACAACGGATAGGTGTCTCCGTGAACCACACCTTCGGCGATGTTTCCGTAGGGCGTGTTGCCTTCGAGAATCTGCGTCGCGCCCGAGATCGACGCTTGAGAAACATCGCCGACGTCGCCGCCGGGAATCGTCACGAGCAGCGCGAGGACTGCTGCCGCGCCCACGATGATTCGGAGCAGGCGAGTCTCGCTCTCACCGAAGCGGACGAGGAAATCTGGAGAGGGTCGATCCTCAGGTCGTGCGACAACGAGCAGGCAGCGCACGAGCAGGTAGGTCATCAGCGCGACCCCGAGCAACATCGTCCAACCGAAGAGTCGCTCGTTCACGGTCCAGATCGTCAAGCTCAGTGCGGCGAGCGCCGTCAGGTCAGCGTTGCGCAGCGAGGCCAGCGGTCGCTGCGCAAGCAGGAACAGAAAGAGCAGCGCGGCCGCGAGCAGAGCCAGCCCGTGCTGGATCGTCTCGTTACCTGCTCGCACGTAGCCGCTGCCGAGCAACTGCGCTCCGACGATCTGGCCATCGGCTGCGACCGCGACCTCAGCCACGACGCGAGGGCCGTCAAAGAAACTGACGCGCGCACGCTCGCGGTCGAACGGAATCACGTCCGTGCGGTCATACGGATGGGTCTTCAGCCAGTCCGCAACGCCGCTCGACGCCAGCGCTGCGCTCAATGCGGCGGCGTCGCTGATCTTCGGCGGCGTGTCGCGATTGAGAATCACGCCGAAGACGAGCAGGCCGAGCAGGAAGACCGCCAAACCGGTCGCCAGAATGGGTCGCGAATCGCCGGACAAGCGCATCCGTCGATACTGACGAGAGCGCAGGCGTCGCGCCGGTACCATCGGACATCGCTTGATCGTTGCGCCTCGGCGCGGCGGCATGCGGACATCGGTGTTGACTGCCGGGTCCCACGCGGCGAACGCTCGCGAACCAGGTCAGGTCCGGAAGGAAGCAGCCTTAAGTGACGTCGTTCGGGCGCCGTGGGCAAGCCTGGCCCGAGCAGGTGTCCGCTTGCGGCCGCGCGGAGTTACGACTACGGACCGGTGCTGCTGACCTTTTCGACGCAGGCCGGCGAGGCGTAGAGCTTCCAGGCCCAGTTGCTCGCCACGACTGTGTAAGAAACGCCCGCATCGTCCTTCGGCGCGGTGAGATCCGGGATCTTCGAGTAGAAGCGGTCGGCGATGTCGCGATTGGCCGGATAGAGCGCCAACTCCGCAAGCGGATACCCGCTCAATGGATTGTCTGACTGCACCGAGTTCGGCGCGCCGTCGAGTTCATACCTGAATGCCGGAACCGGTCGGTGGTCGGTCGTTGAAATCCGGCCGCAGACCGCGTGGTACTTCTGCACACGCGGGTCATCCGCGAAGTCGCGCAGCGCGGTTGAGATCGTCTCGTAGTTCTCGACTTTCTGGCGTGTCTCGTTCACGACGTTGATGTGCCACGGGATCCAGATGATCGACAGCGCAAGCGACGCGACCCCGATCCACTTCCACGTGTCCCGTCGCGGGAACTCGGTCGGAAGTGAGCGCCAGCCGAAGACACCGGCGGCGTACACGACGGCCAGAAGAATCGTCGGAGTCAGCACGTAACGCGCGATCAGCGGCAGTCCGGCGATCGTCGTGAGCATGAAGACTCCGGTCATGATCGCGGCGACACCGAGCAGAATCTTGAACTCACGGCGGGCGCAGAACCACAGGTAGGCGCAGCCGATCGGCACGCCGAGGATCAGCGGCTCACGCAGCGTGAAGCCGAAGAAGCGCACTGTCCAGAGCGGCGCCTCCTCGGGTTCGCGCGGCCGGCCGAGCAGTTCGGCCAGATCAGATGTGCCGTGCAGCGAATGCAGCAGATCTCCGGTCACGGCCCAGTCGCTGATCGCCCAGAGCATCGGGCCGGATGCCGTCAGCACGGCAAGCCAGACACGCTCCTTCCAGGTCCGCGCCGGGAAGAGATAGAGCCAGTAGAGCCCGGCCAGCACCCAGGCCTCGGGCCGCAGCAGTCCCGCGAGCGAGAGCATCGCCAGAACCGGCCAGCCGCGTCGCGGCTTACGGATCTCCAGGAGCACCGCCCAGATCACGAACATCACGAACGGGATGTCCTGGTAGGTCGCGACGGCGTTGCGGTCGAAGGCGGGCCTGGTCAACACGACGAGCGCGGCAAGTGCACCGACCCACGGGTTCAGCAGATCGCGGCCGAGCAGGTAGACCAGCCATACGATCACGCCGAAGCAGAGCATCACGCCCCAGGCGAGCGCGGTCTCGGCGCCGGAACCCAGCGGCAGCGCAAGGAAACTGATCAGCGTCTGCAGCGGATGCGGCGTCGGCGCGATGAATCCGACGTAGTCAGGCGTGCGACCGTGCGCGATGTCCTGCGCCCAGACGAGCGAGTACGAGGCGTCGTAGTTGAGGTACGGCGGTCCATAGACCAGCCAGAGAATCAACGGGGTGCCGATGATCACCAGCACCGGGGGCAGCAATTTGCGAAGTCGGTCGCCGGTCATGCCCGCGCGAGGTTAGTTGGCGCCTAAGATCCGAGCGATGTCTGGCGCTGCGTCTCTATACAGAAGGCACCGCCCGCGCACGTTTGATGACGTGATCGGGCAGGAGCATGTCGTGCGCACGCTCAAGAACGCCGTCGATCAGGGAAACGTGCACCACGCGTACCTGTTTGTCGGCTCGCGCGGCACCGGCAAGACGAGCATGGCGAAGATCCTCGCTTCCGCGCTGAACGCCACCGGCGGCCCATCGAGCAGCTTCAGCGCCGACGACCCGGCCGTCCAGGCGATCGCCAACGGCAGCTCGATGGACGTCGTCGAGATGGACGCCGCCTCGCACAACGGCGTTGACGACATCCGCGAACTGATCGACTCGGTCGCGCTTGCGCCCACGACCGGTGGATGGAAGGTCTACATCCTCGACGAGGCGCACATGATCACGACGCAGGGTTGGAATGCATTCCTGAAGACGCTTGAAGAGCCGCCGCCGAACACCGTCTTCGTGCTGGCGACCACCGAGGCCAACAAGGTCCTTCCCACGGTCGCCGACCGCTGCCACCGCTTTGACTTTCGCCGGCCCACCGTCGAGCAGCTCTCGCAGGTCGTGCGCCGCGCGGCCGATGCCGAATCGATCGAGATCGGCGACGACGCGATCGCGATGATCGCGCGCGCGGCCACCGGATCCTTCCGTGACGCGCTCGGCACGCTCGAGCAGCTCGTCACCTACAGCGGCACGAACGTCAAGGCTGAAGACGTGCAGGCCGTGCTCGGCGTGGCCGACTTCGAGCTGCTGCTCACGACAGCAGCCGCAGTGGCCGCCGGGGACCGACGCGGCGTGCTGCTCGCCGTCGGCGAGCTCGCCGACAGCGGCCGCGACATGACCTCCTTCGCGCGCGATCTGGCGGCGCACGTTCGCAATCTTCTCGTCGCCCGCACGCTCGGCGAGGCGCCGCCCTCGGTCGGCCTGACCGCCGAGCAGTCGGCGCGGCTGGTCGAGCAGGCACAGCTCTTCACGCCAGAGCGCACAGCGCAGACGCTTGACCTTCTGTCGGGGATGATCCAGTCGGCGCGTGGCGGCGGCGAGCCACGGTTGCTGCTGGAGCTCGCGCTGTTCAAGGCTGCGCGGCCGGAGGATGATTCTGATCCAGGGGCGTTGATTGCGCGGATCGAGGCGCTGGAGTCTCGGCCGGCGGGAGCGACTCCAGCGGCCAAGCCGCCAGCGCCGGCCCCGGTGCCCACGAACGTCGTCACTCCAGAACCGGAACCGGAACCGGAACCGGAGCCAGAGCCGATCGCCGTCGTCCCCGAGCCTGCCGGAGAAACCCCGACCATCGAAGTCGTCGAAGCCGCCTGGGTCAAGGCCGTCGGCACCCTGCTCGAAGAAAGCCCCAGCCTCGCCGCCGTCCTCGAGAACTCAAAGCCGCTGCGCATCGAAGGCCGCGCACTGATTCTCGGCTTTCCCCAGTCAGCGAGCTTCTACCGCAAGAACGCCGAACAGTCCGACAAGCGCGAGATGATCCTCGTCCACCTCACGAAGGCGACCGGCTTCCGCTTCAGCCTGCAGACCGAGCAGATCCCCGACGCAGAATTCAACCCCGCGCTCGCCTCAACGGCGGCCAACGGAATCGACCGCGACGAACTGGTCGAGAAACTCAAACAAGAATTTGACGCCACCGAAGTGGCGCGCACCGCCGAATAACCCGAAAGGAGCGCCCGATGGCGCAACAGCCGAACCTGAACAAGATGATGAAGCAGCTCCAGCAGGCTCAGGCCCAGATGGCCGAAGAGCAGGAGAAGCTCAAGACTGAGATCGTCGAGGCCTCGGCCGGCGGCGGAATGGTCACCGTCAGAGTGACCGGCGATCAGCAGGTCACCGAAGTGATCATCGACCCGCAGGCAGTCGATCCCGAAGATGTCGAGATGCTCCAGGACATGGTTCTCGCCGCGACCAACGAAGCGATCCGTTCATCACAGGCACTCGCCGAGCAGCGCCTCGGCGGCATCGCCGGCGGTCTCGGTCTGCCCGGCATGTAGGTCAGACTCAGCGCCATGTTCTCCCCTCCCGTCGAGCGACTGATCACCGAGCTGAACAAGCTCCCCGGCATCGGTCGCCGCACGGCTCAGCGGCTCGCATTTCACATCCTGCGCGTCGACGAAGAGGAGGCGCTGGCGCTGGCCGACGCGATCCGCGAGGTCAAGGAGAAGATCGGTTTCTGCGAAGTCTGCTTCAACCTGACCGATCAGCCCGTCTGCAAGATCTGTCAGGACGAGCGCCGCGACAAGAGCCTGATCTGCGTCGTTGAAGAGCCGGGCGACATCATCCCGATCGAGCGCACCAACGAGTACCACGGCCGGTACCACGTGCTCGGCGGCGCGCTCAGCCCGATCGACGGAATCGAACCAGAAGACCTGAAGATCGGGGAATTGCTCGCGCGCGCCGACGATCCGGCCGTCACCGAAGTGCTGCTTGCGACCAACCCGACCACGACCGGTGAAGCGACTGCGCTCTACCTCGGCGACGCGCTGAAGGCCCGTCGTCCCGAACTCACGGTGACGCGCCCCGCCAGCGGCCTCCCCGTCGGCGCGGACCTCGAGTACACCGACGAAGTCACCCTCGGCCGCGCGCTGCTGGGCAGGCGTTCCGTCACCTGATGGCAAGGGAGCTTTCTGCGGCCGACGCGGCCGCGCTGATCAATCCGACCGACCAGCTCGCGAGCGGTCTCGGCCCGTCCTGGCCGCCGTCGCTGATGATCGCGCTCGGCCGGCGTGACGACTGGGAGGACCTGACCGTCGACGGCGCGCTGATCACGACGGGCACCGAGCTCTTCAATCGCAACGGCGTGCGCTACCGCTCTGGATTCTTCGGACCGATCGAGCGTTACGTCGCGAGCGTTGACGGCAACGTCGAATACGTGCCGGCGGACTTCCGACGCTTCGGCCCGTTGCTCGCGCAGATCAAGCCGCGCGTGATGGTGACGGCAGCCGCGCCTCCTGACGACGACGGCTGGTGCAGCCTCTCACTCCACGCAGGCGGCACGATCCCGCAGCTGCGGGCGGCCGGAGCAGACCCGGACAGGCTCCTGATCGTCGAAGTCAACGAAGGCTTTCCGCGAATCGGCGGCCTCGGAGAGCACCGCCACGCGCTGCACGTCGACGAGATCGACGTGCTCGTGCGCGGCGAGCTCGGCCCGACAGCGATCCCGCCCAAGGAGATCGGCGACGTCGCCGAGGCGATCGCGGCGAACGCGATCAAGCACATCGCCGACGGATCGACCCTTCAGACCGGCATCGGCGCGGTGCCCGAGGCGATCTCCTCGTTGCTCGCGGCCGGCAGCGGCGGCGACTACGGCATCCACACCGAGATGTTCAACGACGGCCTGATGAAGCTGCACCAGGCCGGCAAGATCACAAACAACAAGGGCCTCAACGACGGCGTGTCCGTCTGCACCTTCGCGCTCGGCAGCCGCGAGCTCTACGACTGGCTGCATGAGAACGACGAGATCGCGTTCCTGCCCGTCGATCAGGTCAACGACCCCTTGATCATGGTCAAGAACCGCCAGATGGTCACCGTCAACGGGGCGCTCGCGGTGGATCTGTACGGACAGGTCGTCGCCGACACGCTCGGCGGCAACCAGTTCAGCGGCGTCGGTGGCGGCGAGGATTTTGTCTCTGGCCCGGCCTACGTCGAGGGCGGAACTTCGCTGCTCTGCTTCGCGTCAAGCGCAGCACAAGAAACCGGTCGCATCTCGCGCATCCTGCCGACGCTGCCCGAGGGCACCGTCGTCACCACCCCGCGCCACCAGCTCGACATCGTCGTGACTGAGCACGGCTCGGTCGATCTGGCGACGATGACGGTGGGCGAGCGCGCCCGTGCGCTCGCCTCGATAGCGCATCCGGATTTCCGCGCCGAACTCGAAGCTGCGGCCGGCGCAATAAGTTGACCCCCTGGTGGGCCGGGGCTGCGATCAGGGTGATTCCCAACGCACGCCTGGAAAGCGTGAGAAGTCGTTGTCGAAGGTCATTACTACGGCGTTGTGTTGGAGCGCCAGCGCCGCGAGATGCGCGTCGTTGACCAGGTTGCCTCCTGTGCTCGTGGGCAGAAGCAGCTCTCGCATGCGTTCGAGGTGACTGGCATCCGGATGAGGGGAGCTGACGTTCGGACGACTGATCCACAACTTCACAATCCCTGCAGCTTCTTCGAATTTCAAGGGATCGACTGCGGTGGACGGATTGGTCGTCAGGCGCAGAAATCCGATCAGAGCCACCCACGGGATCAAGACCTTCCGGCCACTCGATATTTCCCCGTCCAGCCAACGACGCGATCGCTGGTGGTGCTCAGTGAGCGGATCAACCGCATAGATCAGGACGTTCGTGTCGACCAGCTTCATCGCTGCACGCCGGTCACTTGCCAAGCGCGCGCCTGCGCATCAATTCGATGTCTTCCAACTCGCCGACGAGCGTCGTCGCGTGGTCGAGCGGCACCCGAAATCCGATCTCCCGCACCGGCGTCTCGAACGGAACCGGCTCAGCGTGACTGACCGGCTCAATGATTGCCAGATTGAGCGCCGCTTTGAACGAAATGTTCCGATCCGCCATCAGCGTGCGGACCACTGCCTCGGCCTGATCGGTGAGAGTGACTGTCGTGCGTGACATATGCGCATCATACAGCACAGTTGTTTGATGTGTTGATGCAAACCCGATCAATCCCACTCCCCAACTAACCTGACCACCCGTGAGCGAAACAATCGTCATGAAGTTCGGCGGCACGTCCGTCGCCGACGCAGACCGCATAAAAAATGCCGCCGGCCGGATCGTCGCTGCGCACGAAAAGGGCAACAAGGTCGTGGCGGTTCTGTCCGCGCAGGGCAAGACCACCGACGCGCTCGTCGCGCAGGCCAACGAGATCAGCGAGCGCCCGGTCGCGCGTGAGATGGACATGCTCTTGAGCACCGGCGAGCGCATCAGCTGCGCGCTGGCCGCGATGGCGATCCACGACATGGGCCAGGAGGCGATCAGCCTCACGGGCTCGCAGGCCGGCATTCTGACCGACACCTCGCACACCAGAGCCCGCATCGTCGATGTCCGCGCCGACCGCATCAAGGAAGCGCTCGACGAGAACAAGATCGTCCTGGTCGCAGGCTTCCAGGGCGTCTCGACCGATTCAAAGGACGTGACCACGCTCGGTCGCGGCGGATCCGACACAACGGCAGTCGCCGTGGCCGCCGCAATCGGCGCCGACGTCTGCGAGATCTATACCGATGTCGACGGCGTCTACAACGCCGACCCGCGCATCGTTCCCAACGCGCGCATGCTGCCGGTCGTCAGTTTTGAAGAGGTTCTGGAGATGAGCGCGTCAGGTGCCGGCGTGCTGCAGCTGCGCTCGATCGAGTACGCGCGAAACCACGGCGTACGCATCCACTGCAGATCCAGCTTTCACGACGGCACAGGTACGATGGTCGTCTCTGAGGAGGAAACGATGGAGCAACCACTAGTCACAGCAGTCACCCACGCGACCGACGAAGCGCGCGTGACCGTGCGTGGTGTTCCCGACCGCCCGGGCGTCGCCGGCGACCTCTTCACAAAGCTCGCAGCCGCGAGCATCAACGTCGACATGATCATCCAGAACGAGCCGCTGGGCTCGGAGCACCCGGCAGAGATGACCTTCACGGTGCCCAAGGACGATCTCCCCGTCGCACTCGACACGCTCGACGAGATGGGCGAGTTCAGCTCGGTCGAGAACGACCCGACGATGGGCAAGGTCTCCGTGATCGGTGCAGGCATGCGCTCGCACCCGGGCGTCGCCGCCAAGGTCTTCACCGTGCTCGGCGAGCAGGGGATCAACATCCAGATGATCTCCACTTCCCCGATCAAGATCTCCTGCGTGATCGACGGCGACAAGGTGCCCGACGCCGTCCGCGCGCTGCACGAGGCGTTTGACCTCGGCGTGGCCGAGGAACAGGCGACCGGAAACTTCAGGCCGGTAGCTCCCTGATGGCCTACCGCGTCGCAGTTGTGGGTGCCACGGGCGTCGTGGGCACCGAGATGCTCCGCATCCTCGTCGAGCGTGGGTTTCCCGCGAGCGAGATCGTGCCGATGGCATCTGCGCGTTCGGCCGGCAGGACGGTGCCGATCGGCGGCGAGCAGGTGACGGTCGTCGAGCTCGCTGACGAAAATCTTCAAGGCTTTGACATCGCCATCTTCTCGGCTGGCGGCGGCACCTCCGGCGAATGGGCGCCGAAGTTCGCGGCGGCCGGCGCGGTCGTGATCGACAACTCTTCTTTCTGGCGCATGTACGACGACGTGCCGCTGGTCGTGGCTGAGGTCAACCCGGGCGCGCTTGACGCGATCACGGAGCCGGGCTCAAGGCGGATCGTTTCCAACCCGAACTGTTCGACGATGCAGCTGGTCGTCCCGCTGAAGGCGCTGCACGAGGCCGCCGCGCTTCAACGTGTCGTGGTGACGACGATGCAGTCGGTCAGTGGCACGGGCAAGGCGGCGATCGACGAGTTGCGCGCCGAGACGGCCGCGATCGTCAACGGCGAGAACCAGCCGGCCCCGCACAGCTATCCCCACCAGATCGCCTTCAACGTGATCTCAGCCGCCGGTTCATTCCCGGAGGGCGAGCTCTACACCGACGAAGAGACCAAGCTGATCAACGAGACCCGCAAGATCATGTCGTTGCCGAATCTCGCCGTGAACCCGACCTGTACGCGCGTACCGGTCTACGTCGGCCACAGCGAGTCGGTCAACATCCAGACCGAGTTGCCGCTGTCAGCGGCTCAGGCGCGCGAGCTGCTCGAGGCCCAGGCGGGCGTGCGAGTCGTTGACGATCCGGCATCGATGACCGTGCCGATGCCGATCGACGCGGCCGGCGAGGACGACGTCCTGGTCGGGCGAATCCGCGAAGACGAATCTGCGCCGAACTCCTTGAACCTCTTCATCGTCGGCGACAACCTGCTCAAGGGCGCCGCCCTGAACGCAGTGCAGATCGCTGAAGCGCTCGTCTCGCGCGAGCTCATCTAGTTCCCCCGGGGGAATCCATCACCCAGTTCTCAGCAGCCGGGGCCGAGAGCTTCAGATGCCGACGTCGGGGTACTGCGTCTGGCCGTCGCGCTCACGGATCTCAGCGATCTGCCGCTCCATGTTGCGATCCAGAGCGCGCGCGATGAACGGGTAGGAAGCGAACTCGAAGGCGACGAACGCCAGCGCGAACGCGCCCCAGAACGGAACGTCAGCGATCCAGAGGATCAGCGCGACGATCGGTCCGTAGAGCGCCGGCGACCAGCGCAGCAGCTTCTTCAGCTTCGCGTGGGAGGCGCGCGCTTCTTCTTCAGTCTGCGGTCCGCTCGGCTCGATCTCGGTCACGGAAGCTCCTGATCGATTGGTTGACGGGCAGCGTCGAAGTCACAGGTACCGGCAACGGTGAGGGTGAAGCCCTCGGCCGGGAGGTCTGCAAACGCGATCCTGCCACTGACCTTCGAGCCGGACGCCGTCACGTCAAGCCAGCTGAGAGGTGCAGTGGGCGCAGCGCGTGGCGGCGAACGGAATCTCTGAGAGGCACTCCGGGCAGTCCTTCACATCCGGGTCCTCACCACGCCGCGCGCGCTCGGTCCAGACGTTCATCGGCTTGACCACGAAGAAGAAGACCGCCGCAGCCACCGACAGGAACGTGATCAGAGCGTTGATGAAGAGTCCGTAGCCGAACTCGCTCCCGTTGATCGTGAACGCGAGGTCGGCGAAGCTCGGCTTACCAAAGATCGCCGCGATGATCGGGGTGATCAGGTTGTCGACGAAGCTCTTGATCAGCGCTGCGAACGCGGTGCCGATCAGGACCGCGACTGCAAGTTCCAAGAGGCTCCCGCGGGAGATGAATTCCTTGAACTCGCTGAGGATGCCTTTCATGCTCTGCCCTTTCGTCGCTTCATTTGCCCGCCTCGCGCAGCATCCTCGGGGATTCCGAGGTCGTCGATCTGGCGGGCGAGTTCTGCTGCGCTACTCGGGGTTGATCGAGCGCCTGAGGCGCGACCAGGCGTCGTCGAGATCGCTGGCGACGTTCAGGCCGCCGACCAGCGCCACGGGGTCGGCCGCCGGGTCGGGCTGCACTGCATCGAAGCCGAACTCAGTGTGCACCGGGCGGTGATCCCGCGCGGTCACGCGCCCCATCCGTTCGAGCGCCTCGAGCTCGTTCCTGATCAATTCAGCCACGCCCCGATTCAAGCGGCCGGAGCGGCGGAAGAATCGCCGCGTTGCGCTGGTTCCGGTGCCCCTGGTCTCCCTGCGTCAGAAACCTCCTTCGTCCGTTAAATGGAAACGGCCGCGTTAGCGGCCGTTTCGAGCTCAGCATCCTCCCCCATGTCGGTGCTGAGAGCTTTGTGCGGGCTACGCCCAAATTCTGCGTGCAGCCCATCCCCAGCTTGTCGGTTTGAACCCCAATTCAATGCCGACCAGCTGATGACCAGTGTAGTACGCATGTGACCACCATCACAGAAAAAGCGCGAAAATTTATTACGCGGCTGCGGCCATCGCGGCGACCTTTTCGGCCACCTCCGATGTCGAGACGACGTGCTTGCCCATGCCGAGTTCCTTGGGCTCAAAGCCGAGCGCTAGACCGACGAGCTGCGGGAAGTGCAGAACCGGGATGCCGAGATCGCGGTCCACGAACTTCTGAGCCTCTGGCTGCTGAAGGTCGAGGTTCAGGTGGCAGAGCGGGCACGGCGTGACCAGTGCGTCGGCGCCGGCGTCGATCGCGTCACCGAGGTGGCGGCCGGCCTGCGTGAGCGAAGTCTTCTTGTTCATCGTGATGACCGGGAATCCGCAGCACTTGTGGCTGCCGGTGTAGGCCACAGGCTCTGCGCCGACTGCGCTGATGACCTGCTCGAGGTACTCGTCGCGGTGCGGGAACTCCTTGTAGCCGAGACGGTCGGTCGGTCGGATGATGTAGCAACCGTAGAAGGGCGCGATGCGCAGGCCTGTGAGCGGGCGCTTGACCAGGCTCTGGACCTTCTCGATGCCGATGTCCTCGACCAGAACCCAGAGGAAGTTCTTGTTGGTGACGCCCTTCTCGTAGCGGAGGTTCTCCGGCGCGAGGTTCTCGTTGATCATCTCGCGGTACTCGGAGGATGCGTCGAGGCGCTCCTGGCATTCAGACTGGGCGCCCTGGCAGGTCGAGCAGATGTTCATCATCAGCTCAGCACCGTCGGTGGCCTGGGCCATCGCGAAAGTGCGCGCGTTCAGCGTGTCAGCAAGTTCCTGGTTGTGCTCGGCGATGACGCCCGCGCCGCAGCAGTTCGCGCGGTCGAGCTCGGCGAGTTCGAGGCCGACCTTCGGGGCGACCAGTTCCATCGATCCGTGCAGTTCCGGCGTGAAGCCGCGCGAAACGCAGCCGGGCCAGTACGCAACCTTCATGCGCCTTCTCCTTCGGTGGGTGCGCCGACAGCTTCCGGCTCGTCGTCGATCATCTCGGCTTCGTCGCCGACGATGTACAAGTTGAGTTCAATGCGCTCGGGGCGGTTTTCGACCGCGTCGTAGATCCGCTTGACGTTCTCGAGGCCGTCGAGCTTGTGGTGGTGCAGGACCTTCGGGATCGTGACCTTGCCGGATGCAAGCCCGCGCAGAGCGGTAGGCAGCGAGCCGATCAGGTTGATCTGGGCGTCCGGCGTGAGCTTGCCGAGCAGCCCCTCGCCGTAGGAGTCCGGAAGCAGCTTGGCCTCGTGCAGCGTGCCCCACTTCTCGATGATGCTCACGAATGCCTTCTCGTGGCGATAACCGTTGTTGTGATCCTTGATCTTGTGGTCGCCCGTGGCGCGACGGCGCAGGCGCATGATCTGGTTCATCGGCGCGACGCCCTTGGGGCAGACCTCGACGCACTTGAAGCAGTGCGTGCAGTCGTAGATGCCCGACGGGTCATTGGCAAGGTGGACCAGGCGGTCCTTGGTGGCGGCGTCACGCGGGTCGCCGACGAAGCGGTAGGCCTTGGCGGATGCGGCTGGTCCGATGAACTCGGGGTCGGCTTCCATCGAGAGGCAGTCAGAGACGCAGACACCGCAGTGGATGCATGCCATCGACTGGGTCACATCGACCATCGCCTCGTGCGGCACGACGTACTCGCGCTCTGGCGGGTCGCCTGCCGGGACCAGCCACGGCACGACGCGATCGACCTTCTTCCAGTGGACCGCGTCCATGTCTACGATCAGGTCTTTGATCACGGGCATGTTGCCCATCGGCTCGATGTCGATCGTCACGCCGTCTTCGGCGGTGGCGACGGCATCACGCAAGAGTGTGTTGCAGGCGAGCGCGGGGTTTCCGTTGATGCGCACGCCGCAGGAACCGCAGATCGCTGCCTGACATGAACAGCGAATACCGATCGAACCGTCCTGGTCGGCGCGGGCCTCGAGGATCGCGTCGAGGACGGGGCGGTGGCTCTCCATCTCGATGTCGAATGTCTCGAAGTAGGCCGGCTTGCCGGTCTCGGGAGAAAAGCGACGGATGTTGAGGGTGTACTTCGGCATGGGGTCCCTGCTTACAGGTTGAAAACTAGTACGTGCGTGCTTGCGGTTGCCACTGCGTGATCGTCACAGGGCTGTATTCGATCTTCGGCTCGCCGTCAACCAGCTTGATGTCGATGTGCTTGAGCCATTCCTCGTCGTTGCGCTCGGGGAAGTCGGTGCGGAACTGGGCTCCACGCGACTCCTTGCGCTCGATCGCGCCGAGCACGATCGTCTCGGCGATGTCGGTCATATAGCCGAGCTCGATCGATCCGAGCACGTCCTGGTTGAAGACTGTGCCCTTGTCGTCGATCGTTGCCGTCCTGGCCTCTTCCTTCAGGCGGCGGACGACTTCAAGTGCTTCCTGCAGGCCGGCTTCGTCGCGGTAGACGGCGACCTTCGCGTCCATGATCGCGCCGAGCTCGGCCTTGACCTCGGAGACGCGGCGACCGGTGCCGGGCGCGCGGTTGATCCGCTCGTCGATCTCGTCGCGGATCTGGTCGAGGCGCGTCGCCGGAACGTCCGGAATGTTCATCTGCTTGGCGACTGCAGCCGCGTGCACGCCCGAGCGCTTGCCGAAAATAAGCGTGTCGAGCAAAGAGTTGGCGCCCAGGCGGTTACCGCCGTGGACCGATACGCAGGCGACCTCGCCGGCGGCGTAGAGGCCCGGGATGTCGGTCTGGCCGTCGACGTCGGTCTTGACGCCGCCCATGATGTAGTGCTGGCCGGGCTTGACCGGGATCGGCTCCTTGGTGATGTCGATACCGGCGAAGTCACGGCCGACCATGACGATCTCGCGAAGTGCTTCGTGGATGCGCTTTTTCGGAACGACGGTGACATCGAGGTGGACCGAGCCGTCCGGGAAGCCGCGGCCTTCGTTGATCTCGGTCTGCTCTGCGCGCGAGACGACGTCGCGGGAAGCTAGTTCCATCTTGTTCGGCGCGTCCTTCTCCATGAAGCGCTCGCCGAGAGCGTTGTAAAGGTGCGCGCCTTCGCCGCGGGCGCCTTCAGTGATCAACAGTCCGTTACCGAGCAGCGTTGTCGGGTGGTACTGGATCATTTCCATGTCCATCAGCGAAGCACCGGCTCGGTAGGCCATGGCCTGACCGTCTGCCGTGCAGACGAGCGCGTTCGTGGTCGGCTTGTAGATCTGGCCCGATCCGCCGGTCGCGAGGATCACGGTCTTGGCCTTGAATACCTCGAGCGAGCCGTCGCGGATGTTGCGCATGATCGCGCCGGAGCAGCGCCCGTCGTCGTCGGTCGTGATGTCGACCGTGAACCACTCTTCGTAGCGGTCGATCTGATCGCTGTACTTGAGCATCTGCTCGTAGAGCACGTGGAGGATCGCCTGACCGGTGATGTCGGCGACGTAGTACGTACGGGCGGCCGAAGCCCCACCGAATGCGCGCGTGCCGAGCAGGCCCTTGTCGTCGCGGTGGAAGGTGACGCCGAGGTGCTCGAGGTGCAGGATCTCTTCCGGCGCCTCGCGGCACATGATCTCGATCGCGTTCTGGTCGCCGAGGTAGTCGGAGCCCTTGACGGTGTCAAAAGCGTGTGACTCCCAGGAGTCGTCGGGGTTCAGCGCGGCGTTGATTCCACCCTGCGCAGCGTTCGAGTGAGAGCGCACCGGGTGGATCTTGCTGATGATGCCGACAGTCACTCCCTGCTCTGCAGCAGCGAGGGCGGCCCTTTGGCCCGCGAGTCCAGCTCCAATTACAAGTACGTCGTGTTCAGGCAAGGCGCGGCGAGTATAACGATCCTGCGATTACCCACTTCTCGTGCACCGCACTCAGTTGGGATCATTCAGTGGCGGATTCTTCGCGTCGCCCAGAGGGAAGGGATTCGTCCGATGATCATTGATCCGCACATAAGCATGACCCGTGTCTCAGCGGCGTACGGGCCCACGCTGTATGAACGCGTATTCCGGAGAGTCTCCGAACGGAGTGATCAACCGCAAGGCGTGATGCTGAACTTTTCCACCATCTGGCACGACGAATTTGTCGTTGGGACCGTCTTTCGAGACACTGTTTCAATGCACCAGAGTTTTGTCGACTTTGTTGTCCCCGAGGCCGAGAACGAGATGATCGAGTCTGGCGTGGGGACTGACATCTCGCGCGACGAATTCAGGCTCTTTCGCCTGTTCGTCGAGCCCGATGTCGAATCAGAGCCGGTCTCGTTTGCGCTTGCCGAGGGCATCGTCGCGTTCACCGCTGAGGCGCTGCAGCCGAACATCGAGACCTATCGGGCGATCGCCAAGATGCCGGGGTTCTTCGATTCGCCCGCCGAGGGACGACTGGCGCACATCGCGCATCAAACGCCTACAAGGATGCGTGTGATGACGTTCTGGCGCAGCCGCGAACTCGGGGAACGCTGGAACGAACAACACCTGTACGGACCGTTCGCAAAGCTCGAACCGGGCAAGGTCACCGAACAGAACATCGAGGCGAGTTGGCTCAAGATCCATTCATTCCTGGTCTCGATCGACAGGGATGACCCGATGCGGAATTTCGTACGCGAGTCCGCCGGTCCGGCGGCCGTTTAAGGCGCGGCCGGCGCGTCGGGCTCTTCAGTCCGGGTCGCCCGCGCGATGGCATCACGAAGTGCGCGCTGAACCTGCTCGATCGTGACCACGCCGCTGAGCAGGCCGCTGCTGTCGATTGCCATCAATGAGCCGTAGTCGCGGATCTGCTCGTTCGCGAGCAGCGCGGTCAGCGGAGTGTCATCGCGAACGGATCGATCTGCGATCGAGTGCGGAGCGATCAGATCGCCCGCAAAAGTAGTTTCGCGGTCGCCTTCTTCTACGCGATCGACCGAGTGTTGTTCGACCAGACCGATGAACTGCCCGCCCTCATCGACGACCGGAAACCACGGCCAGCGGTAGCGCCAGAAGTACTCGTCGAGAGCCTTCTGCACCGAGGCCTCCGCCGGAATCACGACGGGCTGGCGATCCATCACATCGGCGACACGCAGATCACGTGCCTCGCTGAGCACTGTGTTATGCATCGTTGCCCCGCGAGCGGACTGCGCCAGCGTCCAGCCCATGAAGATGAAGAGAAATCCGCTGAGCGGGCTTCGGAAGATCAAGAGCAGCCCGAGTCCGACGAGCGCGTAGCCGAAGTAGGTACCGAGCGTCGCTGAGATCTTCGTTGCTCGCTGTTCGTTGCCGGTGACCTTCCAGATGATCGACCGCGCGATGCGTCCGCCGTCGAGTGGGTACGCCGGTATGAGGTTGAAGAAGAGCAGGAAGACGTTGATCCAACCGAGCGTGGTGAGCGCGACGATCCAGGGCTCCTGACCGGCAGTGATCTGCAGCGGTTCAAGTTCGGACGTTGGCCCGGGGTTCAGGCCGTAGGCCGCGCCGAGGAGGCCAATCGCAAGCGCGAGCGTGACCGCCGGGCCCGCCGCCGAAACGCGAAACTCCACGCCTGGGCTCTCGGGGTCGCGATCCATCTTCGCCAGTCCGCCGAGCATCCAGAGCTCGATGCCAAGGATTCCGATGTTGTTGCGCCGGGCGACGATTGCATGGCCGAACTCATGCAGGACGATCGAGGCGAAGAACGCAAACGCGACGCCGACGCCGTATGCAAACGCCAGGTTGCGCTGATCGGGTCCGAGCAGCTGCTGGAAGTCGTCGACCATCACGAACATCACGTAGCCGAGCGCGAGCAGCCAGCTCCAGTCGACCGAGACCTGGATTCCCCAGGCCCGGAAGAGCGGCATTGATCGACCTCCACCAAACATGCGTGGAGTTTGTCAGGCCGCGCGCTCGGCTCGTGACACTTATCGCGCATTGGCTCGTCTGTATAGGTGTGCAAAAAACTTACGAACACCTAAATTCGAGTCGAACCCTCCGCATGGTTGTCAGCATGATCGCGGCGTTCATCATGACGCTGCTGATCTGGACGCCCGGAGCATCGGCCAAAACCAACGCGCCTACGCCGAAATCATCAGCCAACCCCGTGACCTACGGCAAGTCCATCCAGGTCACCGGCGCGCTCAAGGGCAAGCCATCGGCCGGCGTGGCGATCGTGCTGCAGGCGAATCCGTTTCCCTACACCGCCTACACAACAGTCGTCGGGGCAACGACGTCCGGAACCGGCGCGTATGCATTCACTGTGCAACCGCTGATCAATACGCGTTACCGCATCGCCACCACCACGGAGACCCCGCAGGTCATCAGTGGCGAGTTGGCACAAATCGTCAACCAGCGTGTCTCCTTCTCGGTTAGCGACAAGACGCCCAAGAAGGGCGCCCTGGTCCGCTTCTACGGAAGCGTGACTCCCGCGCGTGACGGAAGCAACGTTTCGGTGCAGAGGCGCACGAGCACCGGCGGCTGGGCGACGGTCAAACGGATCAAGTTGACCGACGCCGGAGACATCCGCTCTTCCTACAGCAAGCGCATCCGCGTGTACAAGGACGCGACCTACCGCGTGAGGATGTCCCCCACCGCGAGCCTCGGGGCCGGGACATCAGCAACGCGAACGCTCAGAGTTCATTAGTTCGACGCAGTAAGACTGGACTGGCAGCTGCCGCGAGGGAACCGCGGCAGCTCGCCAATTCGCGCTACTTTTTGCAGCGGACAAGCGACGCTGGCGCGCCCTCTTCAGATCTGCGCGGCGACTGATCGCTGACCACTGTTTTTCATCTGCCGACTCAGACTCATTTTCTGCGTTGGTCCCCAACCAAGGAGTTCCCTTCCGTCATGAGCAGAAAGAAGATCACGGTCGTAGGCGCCGGCAACGTAGGCGCGACCTGTGCGCAGCGTCTGGCTGAGCGCGACTACGCCGATGTAGTCCTCGTCGACATCGTCGACGGCATCCCGCAGGGCAAGGCACTGGACCTCAACCAGGCCGGCCCGATTGTCGGCTACGAGCCCAACGTCGTCGGTACGACCGGCTACGAAGAGACCGCCGGCAGCGACATCGTCATCATCACCTCTGGTTTCCCGCGTCAGCCGGGCATGAGCCGCGACGACCTGCTCGCCAAGAACAAGGAGATCGTCGGTGGCGTCGCCAAGGAGGTCGCTGACCGCTCTCCCAACGCGATCGTCATCGTCGTCACCAACCCGCTCGACGCGATGTGCCACGTCGCATACGACATCACCGGTTTCCCGCGTCAGCGCGTTATCGGAATGGCCGGCGTGCTCGACTCGGCCCGCTTCCGCACGTTCCTCGCATGGGAGCTCGGCGTGTCCGCTCAGGACGTCACCGGCTTCGTGCTCGGCGGCCACGGCGACACGATGGTGCCGGTCGTCTCCTACACCAACGTCTCCGGCATCCCGGTCGCGCAGAAGATCAGCGCAGGCCGCCTGGAAGAGATCGTCCAGCGCACCCGTGACGGCGGCGCTGAGATCGTCAAGTTCCTGCAGAAGGGCAGCGCCTACTACGCGCCGTCAGCAGCAGCTGTCGAGATGTGCGACGCGATCGTCTTCGACCAGAAGCGCGTGCTCCCGTGCGCCGCTCTGTGCGAAGGCGAGTATGGCCTGAACGGCCTGTTCGTCGGCGTGCCGGTGAAGATCGGCGCCGAAGGCGTCGAGGAGATCATCGAGATCGACCTGACCGAGGATGAGTCCGCTGCGCTGAAGGCTTCGGCTGGTGCTGTTGAGGAGCTGGTTGAGGCTTTGGCCCGGGTCTGAGCCCGGATTCAGTTCGCTGTTTGAACTGGCCCCGTCGACTCTTCGGTCGGCGGGGCTTTTTCGTGGGGCGGTGGAGGTTGGCGGCGAAGGGGGGTGATGCCGGGAGGGGATCGACCGACGGGGGAGTGGATCCGCTTACCTGAGGGGCAAAAATGCCATCGGCCTGTCGCCCGGACAGGCCGATGGCAAAAAATCCCGCACAGGTATGCCGAGCCAGCCGCGCGAGCCATCCCTCCTGCCAACTTCCCCGCTCTTTGCATGTAACCGAATCGCCAGCCGAAACAAATTTGTTGCGATTTGCGAACTAGTGCCGCGAGCCCTCTGCGACTCTGCGCTAGGTTGGAAACCAATCGCGAAACGGTGCTCCTGGGGAACACCGCCAGCTCCATTTTGACCGACTCACGCCGAGTGCCTGAGCGACTGGCCACGCCGTCGCACGCGGACCTGCGCGCACAGAAACTTCACGAACTTGAACCCGACAATCGCACCCGCAGCATCACGCGTCCAGCGCCCGAAGCGCACGCCGCAGATCTCCTGCGAGGACTGCTTCTTCCACCAGAACGATCTCTGCTCGCTCGACAAGGCCAAGCCCTGCCCGACCTTCCGCGCCGCCGCCGACAACCTCAAGGCGCCGCAGCAGCTGAGCTTCGTGTTCCGTCAGGAACGAACACGTTCGGCATTCGTCTTCGCCCAGCCAAGCTGAACAGACTCGCAATCCACGCTGCGACACTCTTCCCCGCATGAGGGAACGGCGACACTGTTGACATGCGCGTAACTGTGCTCGGAAAATCACCCGCCTGGCAGGATGCCGGCGGTGCCTGTTCTGGATATCTGATCGAGGACGGCGGGATCTGCCTGCTCACAGACTGCGGCAACGGCGTCTTCTCGAAGCTGCGCCGCGTGCGCGACTACACGCGCACCGACGCGGTCGTGATCAGCCACATGCACGCCGACCACTTCTTCGACCTGATCCCGTACGCCTTCGCGCTGGTCTACGCGCCGCGTCAGCAACCGGTGCCGGTTGCCCGCTGGGCCGGGGTCGAGGATCCGCCGCGCCCGAAGCTCTATCTGCCGCCGGACGGCCTGGCGATCGTCAACTCGATCGTCGCCGCCATCGGCGTGCCGGATCTGATCGAGCGCGCTTTCGATGTCACCGAGTACGACCCGGACAAAACCCTCCAGGTCGGACCGATGACCCTCAGCTTCCAGGCCGTGCCGCACTACGTTCCGACCTGGGCGATCAAGATGGTCGACGACGCGGGCAGCAACTTTGTCTTCGGTGCCGACCATCGCCCCAACGACGAGATCGTGGAGTTCGCGAAAGACGCCGATCTCCTGATCATGGAAGCCACCCTGCCACGCCCCGAGCGCGCCGGCGACCGCGGGCACATGACGCCCGACGAAGCCGGCGAGCACGCCAACCGCGCCGCTGCCAAGCGCCTCGTGCTCACGCACATTTCCGACGAACTCGACCAGCTCTGGGCCAAGACCGAAGCCGAGGAGTCCTACGGCGGACCGGTCGCCGTCGCCGGCGAGGGCGCGGTCTACGTCCTCTGATCTGCGGCGGGTTGGCCCGATGCTGAAGCTCGTCTACGGCTGCCTCGCGTTCTCGCTGATCGCGGGTGTTCTCATCGTCATCGCCGCCGCGCAGGACGGCAAGGGCTTCCACGGCATGAGCATGTCGATGGGCGACGCGCTCAGTGAGGGTGCAAAGGTGCTCGACGCCGATCGCAACGGCGTGATCACGCAGACGGGCAACGGCCGCGTGACCGGGTTCAAACGCGACGGCAGCGAGCTCTGGTCAACGAGCTATGACCGTTTCGAGGAAGACCCGAGCAACCCGGACGGCGCCGACGCCAACGACGCGACCGCGTGGTGTTCCGGGGCATGCCCGAATGCTCTCGTCGAGTACGACACCGGCTACACGGCTTTCGGCACCGCGAGCCGGCCACTCGCCGACGCCCTCACCACAGTTCGCTCCAGGCCCGAGGACGTTCTCGCGCTGTCAACTGACAACGCTGCCTTCATCCGCATGATCCGTGACGGCACATCCGAGCCCCGGCTCTACGTGCTCGAACCCGGCAGAACGCCATCGCCGATGACCGCCGTGAGCCCGGGCGAAGTCCAGCCCGTCCAGCCCACTGACCTAGCGGTGGTCGGATCGGCTGTCGCCAAGGTCGGCACGCTCAGCCAGTTGGTCCGAAGCGGCGGCATCTGGCGCGTTGCAGGCCGCTCGACCACCGAGTCTGAACTGAAGAACATCTGCGTCAGTGATGACGGCGACTGGATCGGCGCAGTCAGCACGCGCGTGCGCCGCTTTTCGAACGTCGGGTCACCGACCCGGGCGCTCGGACCCGCCGTGACCGGCGGAACCTGCAGAGTCGACAACAAGGGCATCACGGCGGTCGTCACGCCGAAGGCAGATGCATCGTCGGTCGAGGCGATGCGTTACTCGGCAAACGGCCGTCTGCTCTGGGTGCACAGCTTCGGCGCGCAGCGCCTGCTCAGCCCCGCAGGCTCGCCCCACGTCGTCGCCCAGGCCGCGGACAGCACGGTTACAGCGATCGATGCCGTCTCGGGTCGCAAGGCCCTGAGCGTGGAGGTCGCGAGCATTCCGTTCGTCGGTGAGGATGGATCTGTCGTGATCGCCGACCGCGCCGGAGCGCCAGAGTGGCTGCTCGACGGCACGGCCGCAGCCGGTCAGTGAACGATCACCTTCGCCAGCACGAGCGAAGCGCCGATCGCTGAATCGAGCAGTCCGAACCTGAAGGCCGCCCAGTGGGTACGGCCACCGTGCTGGGCGATCCTGAAACCGAGCACAAAAAGAATCACGACCCCGACCCACATCGACGCCTCGGCGGCCTCGTAAGCCTTGGCGCCGCCCAGCTTGACGACGATCATCACCGCCGAGAGCGCCACGGGGCCGAAGATCGTCGGCAGTTCAAACCGCCACGCGACGCGACCGCCGTCGTGCGGCTGATCCGAGTAGCTGCCGGCGAGCCAGTGGGAGTAGACGAACGTCAGGGCGAGCGCGACCGAAGTTGAGATCGCGACACCGGCCATGAAGAAGACGTTTGCGTCGGAATCGGCGAGCGCGGCGATCACCGCCATCGCGGTCACGACGCCGTAGATCGTTCCCGCGAGCGACTCGGCGCTGAAGCGAAACTTGATCGTCGGCTCGACGTAATGCGTCACGGCGCCGATCCTATGCGGCCAATCGGCCTCGGGCGACGTCCGGTAGGGCTATTTTTCACTTCATGCGTGACGACGACATCTTCGCCAACTTCGAACGCATGCGCAGGCAGCTCGATGAGCTTTTCGGGCACAGCTGGGAGCGCGTCGGAGTTGCAAGCAACAAGCGCCGCGGCTTTTCGCCGAAGGTCGATGTCTACTACTGCGGCGATCCGCCGAAGGCGATCGTCACGGCCGACCTCGCCGGCATCTCGATCGAAGACGTCGCGCTTGAAATCCAAGGCCGGCGCCTGGTGATCGGCGGCGAGCGTTCGCACGGCGAAGAGACCAACCGCCTCTACCAACAGATCGAGATCGAGCACGGACGCTTCCGGCAGGTGATCGAACTCGGTGCCGACGTCGTGGCCGACGCCGCGACCGCAACCTATGAGGACGGCCTCCTGCGCATCGAACTCCCACTCGCCGAGCCCGAGAAGATCTCGCTCACCCCGGTCAAGAAGACAAGCAGGACGGTCGGTGATTCCTGATGGCCGACGACAGCATCATCGAGATCATCTCTTCGGGAGAGCCCGTTCAGGTCGAGTTCGGGGGATCGAGCCTGCCCGACACGATGCCGGTGCTTCCGCTGCGCGAGACCGTCACGTTTCCCGACACGCTGACGCCCCTGGCGATCGGCCAGGACCGCTCGGTCGAGCTTGTGAACGACGTCCTCGCCGGCAACCGGATGATCGCGATGGTCGCGAGCACCGACCCCGACAACGAGGCCCCCGGCCCCGACCAGCTTTACAAGGTCGGCGTCGCCGGCACGATCCAGCGGATGATGAAGATGCCCGACGACACGCTCCGCGTGCTCGTCCAGGGATCGCAGCGCATCAAGATCGACGAGTACACAAGCACCACGCCCTACCTGATCGCGCGCGTCACTGAACTGCCGGATCAGATCGAGGAATCGACTGAACTCGAAGCGCTGGTGCGCTCGGTGCAGGGCTCGTTCAACCAGATCGTCGAAGGCGTTCCCTACCTTCCTGAAGAGTTGATGATCGCGGTTTCAAACGTCGACGACCCCTCGGCCCTTGTGCACGTGATCGCCGGCTCCCTGCGCCTGAAGACCGAGGAAAAGCAGGAACTGCTCGAAGAGGTCGACGTGACCCGCCGCCTGCGCAAGCTCGCATCGTTACTCGCCCGCGAGGCCGACGTGATCGAGATGGGCGCGAAGATCCAGAGCCAGGTCCAGGACGAGGTCGACAAGTCGCAGCGCGAGTTCTTCCTGCGCCAGCAGCTGAAAGCAATCCAGGAAGAACTCGGCGAGTCGGACCCGGACGCCGCAGAGGCCGCAGACCTGCGCCAACAGATCGAAGAGGCCGAGCTGCCCGAGGACATCCGCAAGGCCGCCGACCGCGAGCTGGAACGTTTGGAGCGCCTGCCGGCGGCGGCCGGCGAGTACGCCGTGATCCGCACCTATCTCGAGTGGATCGTCTCGCTGCCGTGGAGCAGGCACACCGAGGACAACCTCGATCTCAAGCACGCTCGCAAAGTGCTCGACGCCGACCACTACGACATCGAGAAGGTCAAGGACCGCCTGATCGAGTTCCTCGCCGTGCGCAAGCTCAACCCCGACGCCCGCGGCACGATCCTCTGCCTGCTCGGACCCCCGGGAGTCGGCAAGACATCGCTCGGCCGCAGCGTCGCCCGCGCGATGGGCCGTGAGTTCGAGCGCATCTCTGTCGGCGGAGTGCGCGATGAGGCCGAGATCCGCGGCCACCGCCGCACCTACATCGGCGCGATGCCGGGCACGATCATCCGCGCGATGCGCGACGCCGGATCCAACAACCCAGTCCTGATGATCGACGAGATCGACAAGATGGGCACCGACTTCCGTGGCGACCCGTCGTCAGCGATGCTCGAGGTGCTCGACCCCGAACAGAACGGCACGTTCCGCGACCACTACCTCGACCTGCCGTTTGACCTCTCGAACGTCACGTTCATCGCCACGGCCAACCAGCTCGAACCGATCCCGGGCCCGCTGCGCGACCGCATGGAGGTGATCCAGCTCTCTGGCTACACCTCCCAGGACAAGCTGCAGATCGCCAAGCGTTACCTCCTGCCGAGGCAGATCGAGCGCAACGGCCTGACGAAGACGAAGATCGAGTTCGCCGACGACGCGCTCGCCGAGATCATCGACGGCTACACCCGCGAGGCCGGAGTGCGCAACCTCGAACGAGAGATCGGCGCCGTCTGCCGCAAAGTCGCGCGCGAGTTCGCCGAGGGCAGTCGGCGCTCGAAGCGCACCGTGCGCAAGGCGCAGATCGCAGAGCTGCTCGGCCGGCGGAAGATCAAGGCCGACGCGCCCCGGCGCACACAGCTGCCCGGAGTCGCGACGGGACTCGCCTGGACCCCGGTCGGCGGTGACGTCCTCTACATCGAGGCAACGGCCTACCCCGGCAGGGGCGGCCTGCAGATCACCGGCCAGCTCGGCGACGTGATGCGCGAGTCGGCGCAGGCGGCGCTCTCCTGGATCAAGGGCCACCACAAGGAACTCGGCGCAGAACTCGCCGACGACTGGTTCGCAACCCACGACATCCACATCCACGTTCCGGCAGGGGCGGTGCCCAAGGACGGCCCGTCCGCAGGTGTGACGATGACGACTGCGCTCGCTTCGCTGATCACCGGCCGCTGCGTCCGGAGCGACGTCGCGATGACCGGCGAGATCACGCTGACCGGTCAGGTCCTGCCGATCGGCGGCCTGAAGGAGAAGTCGCTAGCCGCGCAGCAGATGGGAATGAAGCTGGTGCTCGCACCGGCCGACAACGCCGCCGACGTCGAAGAGATCCCCAAGCCGCTGCTGAAGAAGGTCAAGTTCGAATTCGTCAGCACGATCGACGAAGTGCTCGCGCTCGCGCTTGAACCGGCAAAGGGGTCAAAGAAGCAGAATGCGGGTAAGAAGAAGACTTCACCCGACGGCCGCGCGCGCGCGAACGGCAAGCCGCCCGCCCGCAAGCCCGTCAAGGCCGCGCCGCCGAAACGAACAAACACTTAGTATCCGCCTTTCAACCAGATCTTCGAAGGAGCACGAGATGACATCCACCAAGACCAAGAAGTTCAACGCAAAGCTCACCGACGCCGCCGACCAGGCCAAGGAGAACCCGTACCTGAACAAGATCATCGAGGACAAGGAGCTGCGCGAGAACGCCGTCGCCGCGCTCCAGTCGGTCAAGTCGGCCTTCGACGAGGCCAAGGCGAAGGGCTTTGACAATCCCTCCGAGCTGGCCAAGAACCCGAAGATCAAGAAGGACCTGAAGAAGGCCGCCGACACGCTGAAGACGACTTCAGACGACATCGCCGCCGCCGGCAAGAAGAAGCGCCACCCGCTGCGCAAGCTCGTCGCCCTCGCCGTGATCGGTGGAATTGTCGCGATCGTCGTCAGCGAGGACGCCCGCAAGGCCGCGCTCGACACGCTGTTCGGCGCCGAGGAAGAGTTCGAGTACACCTCGACGACCTCCGCCCCGGCATCGAGCACAAACGGCGCGTCGTAGCCCCTGAGTCGCATTGGCGCACTCGATAGATCTGCTCTTCCCCGAGCGGCGAATGGTCTTCGCCGTCGGGGCGGGCACGGCCGAGCTCCAGCCGGAGGTTGACTCTCCGGCTGGCTTTGCGCGCTACAAGGAGATCCAGCATTCCGGCGAGGCCGCCGCGATGCTGGTCATCCCCAACGCCGCGCTGATCAAGGCTGCCAAGAACTACGTCGTCGATCCGGGCATCCCGATGCAGGGTGCGCCCTACAGCTCGGCGGTCGGGAATCTTGGCGTCGACCCGTGGGGCCTTGAGGACGTGATCCTCACCCACATGCACTTCGACCACATCGGCGGGCTGATGGAGTTCCCCGGCCGCCGCGTCCATGTGCATGAGATCGAACTGGCCGCCCCGTACGCGGGAATGTGGTCGGGCCTGATGGACACCGTCGAGGTGATCGAGCTCAGCGGCGAAGAAGGCGAGTTCGAGCCGGGCCTGCGCTGGATCCTCACGCCGGGCCACTCCGACGGGCTGATCACGCTGCTTGTCGACACCGACGAAGGGCTGGTCGCAATGCCGAGCGACTGCGTCGGTCCGCTGCCCGAATACTTCGAGAAGATGGACCTGCCGCGCGATTTTCCCGGCCGCGAAGTGCTGCTTGAGCAGTGGCAGAGGATCCGCGATCTCGCGCCCGTTTTGGTGATTCCCGGCCATTACCCACCATTCACGCCTTAGCTGCCCGTAAACTGCGAGCCACGTGTCTTCCGCAGAGACAAAGTCAGCACAGGATCTAACTGGTGACAAGGCGACGCGGATCGTGGCCGCGATGCGCAGCTGCGTGGCCAAATACGGCGCCGCAGGTGCGACGTTTGATCACGTGTCCAAGGAAGCCGGCGTCAGCCGCGGGCTGCTGCACTACTACTTCGGATCCAAGGAACGGCTCCTGATCGAAGTCGTCCGCCGCGAGACAGACCGCCTGGTCGAGACGATCCAGGCCGCCGCGAGTTTCGCCAACTCGGCCGAGGAACTCGTCGACGTTCTGCTCAAGCAGCTGCAAATCATCCTCGAAAACGAACCAGAGCTTTACCTGCTCGCGTTCGAGCTTGTCGGCGAAGCACGCCGCCACCCGGAGATCGGCGCCGAGGTCGGCGAGTACAACCGCCGCACCCGCGCCCAGTTCGGCGAGATCGTCGCCGAGATGCAGGAGAAGGGCGTGATTTCACCGCGGCACGCCCCGCTCGCACTTGCCTCAGCGCTGCTGGCGATGGCAAACGGTCTGGCCCTGGAGATGTTCCAGGACACCGAAGGTGACCACGACGCCTGCGTCGCCGCGGACATCGACGCCGCGCTCTACCTGCTCGGCGCCGAGAAGCGCTGAAGAAACAGCGCCAGCGCCAGCGAGATCTTCTCAACCTCTGACGGGTCGACCGATTCGTCGGGCGCGTGGATCTGACAGAGCGGCTCCTGCGTGCCGAGCAGCATGATCTCCGCCTCGGGGTAGAGCTGCTGAAGGAGCGTGCAGAGCGGGATCGATCCGCCCTGTCCCTGCGTCACGACGTCGCGGGAGTAGCTCTCGCCCATCGCCGCGGTCAGCGCGTCGAATGCCGGTCCGCCGTGGGCTGCGGTGAAGGGGTCGGCGACGGCTTCGCTCGTGACCGTGACCTTGGCGCCCCAGGGCGCCGTCGCGTTGAGTTGGTTGATCAGCGCGTCGCGCGCGTCGGCGCCGGTCATCCCCGGCGGCACGCGCACGCTGACCTTCGCGCTCGCTTCGGCGCTCACGGTGTTGCCGGCGCCGGCAACCGATGGCGCGTCGATCCCCAGGACTGTGACCGCCGGCCGCGCCCAGACCATCTCGGGCACCGAGCCGTCGCCGGCGAGACCGACGCCTTCGAGCACGCCTGCATCGGCCGCAAACTGCGCTGGCGGATACTCGACTCCGTCCCAGCCCTGGCTTGCATCGAGACCTTCGATCGTGGCGTTGCCGTTCGCGTCGGTCAGCTCGGCGAGCATCTGGATCAGCGCGGTCAATGCATCGGGAGCAGAGCCGCCGTAGACGCCAGAGTGCTGCGCGCCTTCGAGCGTCTTCACGTTCACGACCACGTTTGCAATTCCGCGCAGACTTGACGTGAGTGTCGGCAGTCCGAGCTCGAAGTTGCCGGTGTCGCAGATCAGGATCGCGTCGGCGCGGAGCAACTCGGGGTTGGCCTCGACGAACTGGTCGAGGCCGCCGGTGCCCTGCTCCTCGGAGCCCTCGACAACGAACTTCACGTTCACGGGAAGCTCTGCGCCATCTTCGGATCCGAGCGCGCGCAGCGCCGTGAGGATCGCGATCGTGTTGCTCTTGCAGTCGGCCGCGCCGCGCCCGTACCAGCGGCCGCCCCGCTCGGTCAGCTCGAACGGCGGGCTCTGCCACAGCGCAGGGTCAAGGCCCGGCTGCACGTCGTAGTGGCTGTAGAGCAGCACTGTTGGCGCGCCCTGCGGTCCCGGAAACGTTCCGGTGATCGCCTTGCTGCCATCAGACGTGACATTGGCCTTCACTTCGGCCGCCCCGGCGTTCGTGAACGCGTCCACGACCCAGTCTGCAGCGCGCTCGCACTCCTCGGCGGGCTCGACATCGGTGTTGGCAACCGACCGCAAGGCGACCAACTCGCTGAGGTCGGATTTTGCCTGGGACATGAGTGCGGAAATACGTGTCGTCAGGTCGTTGCTCATCGGGCGATTATGCCGTAGCGCCGGATTGCAATCATCGCTATCATTGATTTTATGGCTGCAATCACGATCCGGGACCTCGACGATGCCGCGAAGGAGCGACTGCGCGTCCGCGCTGCAATGAACGGCCGCTCCATGGAAGCCGAAGCACGGACGCTGATCGAAGATGCTGTCAGCAGACCTTTCGGAGACATGAACGTCGCACAGGCATTTCGCTCGATGGCTGAATCCGTCGGGTACCTCGACGATCTGGTCGTCCCGCGACGGGAACTCTCACATCGCCGACAGATCCCGTTCTCGGACGAGTGGGACGCCGAACAGAAGCGGGACTCGGATTGATTGTCCTCGACACCGACGTCCTCTCTGAGATGGGGAAGCGCGAGTGCAACGCGAACGTTTCTGACTGGATCGAAAGACAGGACCCGGGTGAACTCTGGCTCACCTCGACGACGATCTCCGAGTTGAACCTCGGAGTCGGACGTATGCCTGAGGGGAAACGGCGCGACACCGTCGGGGATGTCAACGCGCGATTCGTCGCTGCTTTCTATGACCGGACCTTCAGCTTTGACAGCCATGCCGCAGGTGTTTACGGTCGGCTCGTCGCAGATCGAATGTCAGACGGCAGGCCGATCAGCAGAGAGGACGCGCAGATCGCCGCCAACTGCATTGCGGCCGGCGCATCCTTGGCCACCCGTAACACCAGCGACTTCCTTGGGATCCCAGAACTCGAACTGATCGACCCCTGGGAGCCGAACTAACCGAGCTTCGGACTCTTCCAGTCGGCCAGCAGCCGCGCGTTCAACTCAGCGCGCACTTCAGAAATCGGAATCCGTGACTGATCGAGCGAATCGCGGTCGCGCAGAGTGACAGTGTCGTCCTCCATCGTCTGGTGATCGATCGTGACTCCCCACGGGGTGCCGATCTCGTCCTGACGGCGGTAGCGCTTGCCGATCGATCCGCCGGTGTCGAACTCGGCCTGCATGTCGACGCGGAGCTCCTCGTAAAGCGCGCGGGCCTTCTCGGGCTGGCCTTCCTTGTTGACCAGCGGCAGCACGGCGACCTTGACCGGCGCAAGTTTCGGGTGCAGGCGCATGACAACGCGCTCGCGGCCCTCGATGTTCTCTTCGTCGTAGGCATCGACCATGAAGGCGAGGGTGCCGCGGTCGGCGCCGGCTGACGGCTCGATCACGTGCGGGATGTAGCGCTCGTTGGTGACCGGGTCGATGTATTCCATCTTCTCCCCGCTGAACTTCATGTGCTGGGTGAGGTCAAAGTCGCCGCGGTTGGCGATGCCTTCAAGCTCGCTCCAACCCATCGGGAAGTAGTACTCGACGTCGCTGGTCGCCGAGCTGTAGTGCGAGAGCTCGTCGGACTCGTGCTTGCGCAGGATCAGATGATCCGGGCGGATGCCGAGGTTGATGTACCAGTTGAGGCGATCGTCCATCCACTGTTTGTGCGCCTCGTCGGCCATCGCCGGCGGCACGAAGTACTCGATCTCCATCTGCTCGAACTCTCTGGTGCGGAAGATGAAGTTGCCCGGCGTGATCTCGTTACGAAACGACTTGCCGATCTGCGCGATGCCCATCGGAAGCTTCTTGCGCGCGAACTGCATGACGTTCTTGAAGTTCACGAAGATCCCCTGCGCGGTCTCCGGGCGCAGGAACACCCGGGAGCCCTCGTCCTGCACGGGCCCCATGTGCGTCTCGAACATGAGGTTGAAGTTGCGCGGCTCCGACAGCTCGCCTCCGCATTGCGGGCAGCGCAGCTCCCCCTCGGGCTGGTCTTCGCGGAGGTGGTCCTCACGCCAGCGCTTCTTGCACTCGCCGAGGCACTGGACCAGGGGGTCAGTGAAGCCCTCGAGGTGTCCCGAGGCCTCCCAGGTGCGGGGGTGCATCAGGATCGCGGCGTCCAGGGCGACCATGTCGTCGCGCTCCTGCACGACCGACCGCCACCACTCGCCCTTGACGTTGTTCTTGAGGAGCACGCCGTAGTGCCCGTAGTCGTAGGTCGAAGCGAGGCCGCCGTAGATCTCGGAGGACTGGAAGATGAAGCCGCGCCGCTTGCAGAGCGCAACGATCTTCTCCATGGTCACCACGTCAGCGCTCATCGGGTGGCAACCCTAGCCGCGAACGCGCGGCTGGCCGCATGTGAGCGGGGTTCTCGT
>JBPPNF010000039.1:0-25228 GCA_051306435.1 Solirubrobacterales bacterium
CCGATCATCGGCAGCACCCACCAGCGCTCGGCGCGGCTCCACGGAATGATCAGGGAAGCGATGAAGCCGAGCGCGCAGAGGCTGAGCATTGCGTAGGAGTCGGTCGAGATGTCGTTGGTCGAGACCATGTAGATCGTCGCCAGTGTCCCGCCGAGAAACCACGCAAATGCAGCAAGACGGCCGACCCAGACGAACGTCAGCTGGGCTTCGGCCTTCAGGCGTTGCAAACTCGCGGAATCTTCATCGGTCGTCGGACCGTTGTTCAAGACGTCGTAGTGCACAGCATGTCCCCAAACTTCCTGCACCGACCGAGTCTCCCCAGATCCTTCCGGTGCTCCTCCCCTGAGGTCTGACCCTCAAGGAGCACTAAGTATGACATTTGTCACAAACAAAAACAAGCCGAAAACGCGGTATTTGCGGAATTGCGCGATTATGTGAACTTCCCTGCCCGGGAGCGTCAGACAGCAGCTGCGGTCATCCGCGCCTGCTGGTTGAAATTGCTGCTCGAGGCGAATGCACGACGATCGCGCTCGGCAGGCTCGCGGCGGTCAAGCACGTGGAGCAGCGCGCCCACGACCGTCGGGTCGAACTGGGTCCCGGCGTTTCGCGAAAGCTCCAGGCGCGCCTCATCGACGTTCATAGCCTTGCGGTACGGGCGGTCGCTGGTCATCGCGTGGAAGGCGTCGCAGACGAGCACGATGCGACTGGCCAGCGGGATCTCGCCGGACTTCAAGCTGTCGGGGTAACCGCCGCCGTCCCAGCGCTCGTGCTCGTGACGGATTGCGCGGGCAACCTCTTCGAGGCCCGGGACGGTCACGACGATGCGCTCGCCGATCACCGGGTGCTGCTTCATCACTTCCCACTGCGCGTCGTTGAGCTGGCCGGGCTCGTGCAGAATGTCATTGGGAATTCCGATCTTGCCGATGTCGTGAAGCAGCGCGACGTCAGCGACGTACTCGCAGGCATTGGTCGTCAGGCGCAGTTCGTCGCAGATCGCGTTCACGAGCCAGAGCGTCTCCTGGGAGTGCGAGCCGGTGTAGCCGTCGCGGGCCGTGAGCGCGGTGGAGAGCGCCTCGATCGTCGCCTTGTAGCGGGTGCGCTCGTTGAGTCGCATCGTGTTGAAGCGGGCGGCGAGCGCACCGGACAGCAGCGCGACGGCGATCAGGGCCGGCAAGGTGATGATCAGCGCGGATGACGCGTCGTTGGCGTGACCGGTGCCGACCGGGAGAGTGAAGATCACGGCTGCGCCGATCAGGTTGGTCGCGACGAGCGTTCGGTGGTCCCAGAAGAAACAGGTCAGCGCCATCATCGGCATGAGCAGAAACACCGAAAGCGTCGAGACGTCAAAGGTGTAGACCGATGCCGTGATCGCGAGCAGGGAGACCCAGTACATCGTCATCTGCCATTCGCGGCGCAGCTGCTCCCATGGGACAAGAACGCCGAACGCAGCAGAGATCGCCGTCAGCGCGACAAGCGCAATCGTGTCGGGGGACCAGCGGTCGGTGATGGTTGCGTAGATCGCGGCGGCGACGCTCGCGGCGAGCATGCCGATCGCGAAGAGCGATCCGAGGATCTCCCGCGTGTCGCGGCTGGGCCGGTAGGCAGCGCCTACGGAGATGACGTTTTGAATCCGAGTTTCAGCGTCGGTCGACTGCAAAAGAACTCCTGAGCTCTCTGGCACCTGATTCTTACCGGAAGATCGAGACCGCACGTTGCGCTCTTCGATCCTCTGTTGACATTTCTGTGAATGATCCCGCAAATCGCCGGGGCCGGCGGCGACACGGGTGTATGTCGACTACTGGGAACTCAGTTCTGCGCGCGGGTCGGAATTCCGGCCCGCGCGCTTTAGCACTGCAAGAGATCTTTCAGCCACCACCGCTTGTGGTCAGACCCGTTGGATCAGGGTGGCGGTGCCGATACCGCCGCCGCAGCACATCGTGACGATCCCCCACTCCTTGTCTGCGCGCTCAAGTTCGTGCAGCAGTGTCGTGATCAGCCGAGCGCCGGAACCGCCGAGCGGGTGGCCGAGCGCGATCGCTCCGCCGTTCACGTTGACACGGTCCCAGTCGGGATTCAGCTCGCGACGCCAGGCTGCGACGACCGATGCGAAGGCCTCGTTGACCTCGAAGAGATCGATGTCGTCGATCGTCATCTTGTTGCGCTCCAGGATCTGCTCGGTGGCCGGGATCGGACCGGTCAGCATGACCACCGGGTCGACGCCGACGGTGACCTGGTCGACGATCTTCGCGCGCGGCGTGAGGCCGAGTTCTTCGGCTTTGGACTTCTCGGCGAGCAGGATCGCCGCTGCGCCGTCGGAGATCTGGCTCGAGTTGCCGGCAGTGGTCACACCGTTCTCCTTGAAGGCAGGCTTCAGATTGGCGAGCGACTCCAACGTCGTCTCGCGCAGGCCCTGGTCGGTCGTGTAGGTGGCGCTGTCGCCGTTGCTACCGACGGTCATCGGGAGGATCTCGCGCTCAAAGCGGCCTTCTTCCGTGGCCTGCTTGGCGAGCTGCTGGCTGCGCAGCCCGAGCTCGTCGAGTTCGCTGCGCGGGATCTCCCACTGCTCGGCGATCATCTCGGAGCTGAGGCCCTGCGGGACCAACTGGTAGCGGTCGTAGAGCTCTTTGGTGAACGGGACGCCGACGAGATCGCTGATGCCCGGCTGGAATCCGACCCCCATCGGGATGTGGCCGAGGTGCTCCACGCCACAGGCGACGATGATGTCGTCGGCACCGCTCGCGATCAGGCCCGCACCGAGGTTTGTGGCGTGCTGGCTCGATCCACACTGGAGATCGAGCGTCGTGGCGGGCACGTCGACCGGCAGCCCGGCCTGGAGCCAGGCGTTGCGGCCGATGTTCAGCGACTGCTCGCCGATCTGCTGCACGCAGCCCGTGAGGATGTTGTCGACCTCCAGCGGGTCGAGTCCGGCGCGGTCGAGCACCGCCTTCTGCACCGAGCCGAGAAGTTCGCTCGGGTGTGTGTCTTTGTAGTAGCCCTTTTCCTTGTGCCCGCGGCCGACCGGGGTGCGTACTGCATCGATGATCGTGACTTCGCGGCTGCTGCCCGTCTGCATACTCATGTTCTGAATGCCTATCCTTGTCGCTCGCTGGCTCAGGGTTTGAACCAGTCGGTATTTGTTGCCGTTCATTGTTTCAATCTTTGAGGGGAATCTTGTGAGTGAAAAGTTGGGAATCGTCGGAAGTGGCCTGATCGCGACCGGCCTCGCCGTGGCATCTGCATCGGCCGGCGGAGACGTCGTGGTCCGCGCGCGGTCAGAGGCCTCGGTTGAAAAGGCGAATGCTGCGATCGACAAAGCGACTTCGCGGCTTGACGACCCGGATGCCGTGAAGGCGCTGATCACTCACACCACAGCGCTCTCTGATCTCGCGGATCGCACGTACGTGGTGGAAGCGGTCAGCGAGGACTACGCGGTGAAGAACCCGCTGCTCGCTGAACTCGCGGGCGTGATTGCCGGTGACGCGGTCCTGGCTTCAACCACTTCGTCACTGAGCGTCAATCAGTTGGCTTCCGCTGCGGGGATTCCCGAGCGCTTCGTGGGCTTCCACGTATTCTCCCCGGTGCCGGTCATGAAGCTGATCGAGATCGTCTACGCCGATGAAGCTTCTGAGGACGTGCGCTCGCGTTCGCGCGGACTCTGCGAGGCGATCGGCAAGGTCGGCGTGGAAGTGCCGGACACCCCGGGCTTCATCGTCAACCGCCTGCTCTTCCCGTACCTGTTCGACGCCGCGCGGTTCCTCGAGACTTCCGGTCTGGGGCCCGAGGCAGTCGACACCGCCATGAAGCTCGGCGCGAACTTCCCGATGGGTCCGATCGCGCTCCTTGACTACGTCGGGCTCGACGTCTCGATCGCGATCGGCGAGCAGATCGGCGTCGAGATCCCGCGGAACTGCCAGGACCTGCTGGCCGCGGGCAAACTCGGCCGCAAGACCAAGCAGGGGTTCTACGACTACAACAAGTAGTCGCCGCCGCCTGCCCGCCGAGATCCGCCGAGATCGTTCTAAGCCAGATTCTGCCCCAACCTACGTCCTGCCGACCCTCGGCAAGACGTAGGTTGGGGCGTTATTTGGCTTAGCAATCAGATTGGGCGGTACGGGTGGAGTTTGGGGTCGACTCCCCAGCGCTTTAGTTTTGACGCGACTCGCGCTGGACCGGTTCGGTTCATGTAGTCGCGGTAGCCGCTAACGCCGTCAAAGACGTCGAGTGTCAGATCGTTGCGCAGCCAGTGTGAGTTCCGCTCGCCGAGATGGACCGCGTTGCTGCAGAACTCATTGCCCAGTTGCTGGATCGGATCGTTGAGGATCGCGTAGCCGAGCATCTCCTTCAGGTGATCGGGCGACGTGACCGGATCGGCCGCGTATCGAGCGTCGAATACTGGTCCGCGCCAGTTGTGTTCTCGGTTGTAGTACTTGCCGTATCCGCCGAGTACCCGCGTCATCAACTTTCGCATTCCGTCGGCGGAATACTGATGAACGATCAGGTGAAAGTGGTTGTCGAGGATGCAGTACGCGAGCACTGCCACTTCGTCATAGAGCCGCGCATACGGTCGACGCTTGGCATCGCGGGTAACCGTCGGACTGAGGTACCAGGAGAGTCGGCCAAGAAACTCCCGCTTGTCAATGTTTCTCAGAAACGGCTTGATCGTCCCAACCCCGCGTGATGTGACCTGAAACGTCCTGTTTGCCGCGTCTGTCGGCTTGAGCTGAATACCACTGGCCATTCAAAAACCTCCGAGTAGAAATGAACCTTCCACTCGGTTAAGGGTTTGAGCGCCGAACATTTACCCCCCTCCATAGACAATTTTTTGCCCCAACCTACGTCCTGCCGACCCTCGGCAAGACGTAGGTTGGGGCAGAATCTGGCTTATTCTGCGGGTACTGCCGCGATGTCGGCTGTTTCGCCGTGGCCGACCTCGACGATGCGGACCGCTTCGATGCGGTTCTCGCGCACGCTCTCGACGCGGATGACGTAGCCGTCGGCGCGAATTGCGTCGCCGCGTTTGGGCAGGCGACCTAGTTCGGCGAAGACGAATCCGCCGACGGAGTTGTAGGCGTCGGAATCGACGGGAAGCTCGATGCCGTGGTCCTCGAGGTCGACCAGCGGTACATGGCCGCGCACGAACAGGTCGCCGTTTGCCAGGCGGCGCACAGCACTCAGAGCCGAGTCTGTCTCGTCGTCGATTTCACCGACGACCTCTTCGACGATGTCCTCGACGGTGACGATTCCGACTGTGCGGCCGTACTCGTCGACCACGATCGCCATCGACATCCGCTCGCGTTGCAGATCCGCGAGCAGGTCGTCCAGAGGCTTTGTCTCGGGGACGACGTACGCGTCTTTCACGGCCTTGCCGATCGTCGCATCCTCGCCCTTGGAGAGCATCAACCGCACCAGCGACGACAGATGCAGCACACCCTTGATCTTGTCGGTCGAGCGGTCCTCGGTCACCGGCAGACGCGTGTGACCTGAAGAGGTGCATCGCCTCAGCGCAACCTCGACCGTGTCGTCGACGTCGATCGTGACCACGGCCGGGATCGGCGTCATCACGTTTCGCGCCTCGTTCTCGTGCAGCTCGAACACGCCCGAGAGCATGTGGGCCTCGCCCGGGTCAAGCGTCGAGTGCGATCGCCCGTGCTCGACCAGCGCGCGCAAGTCCTCGCCGGTCGCGCCCAGCTCCATCTCTGAGGCCGGCTTGATCCCGAACAACCCGACCAACCAGTTCGCCGTTCCGTTCAACACGGTGATCGCCGGCGAGAAGATGCGCTTGAAGATGCTCAGCGGGCCGGACAGCCACCGCGCCACCGTCTCGGGCTTGGAGATCGCCACCGACTTCGGCGCGAGCTCGCCGACCACGATGTGCAACACCGTGATGATCGTGAAAGCGATTGCGACCGATATCGCCGTCGATGCTCCGTCGCTCAAGGATTCACCGAACCAACCCTCGATCAGATGTCCGAGGGCGGGCTCTCCGGCAAAACCCAGGCCGATCGAAGCCATCGTGATCCCCAGCTGGCACGCAGACAGATACGAATCGATCTGCGACATCGCCGTCAGCGCAGCACGGGTGCGGCGCGAGTCATCCACGCCTTCTTCGTCCTGGTTCTCAAGCAGCGACGCCTTCGCGCGCACGAGCGAGAACTCAGCGGCGACAAAGAAGCCGTTGATCAGCACCAGCAGCAGCGTCACCAGCAGCAGGAGGTAGGTCACGAAATGTCCTCCCGCGTCGGGCGCAATGTGGGCTGGCTACTTCGAGGAGGCGCGTCTTCGGGGACGTCCATAAGTCCTGTCCAAGCTAGCAGCAGCTCATGCCAGCCCGTCGATCTCTTCGGCCAGCGCGAAGTCCTTTTCAGTCACGCGACCCTCGGAGTGCGTGGTCAGCGTCACGGTCACAGTCTTCCAGCTGATTTCCACATCTGGATGATGGTTGGCCGATTCGGCGACCGGGAGGATCGCGTTCAAGAACGCGACCGCTCCCGTGAAGTCACCGCGGTCAAATTCCTTGACCAGTTTGTCGCCGCCGCCCGTCTGGACGTGCTCCCACCCCGAATTCATGAGGCCGATCCTACGCCCCGCGCCCTAACCTTGCGCCATGCGTATTGCCAGCCTCGTCCCCTCCGCCACCGAGCTCCTCTTCGCGATGGGCCTCGGCGACGATGTTGTCGCCGTGACCCACGAGTGCGACTACCCACTCGAAGCGAAGGATCTGCCGCAACTGACGACCAGCGTCATCCCCGCCAATCTGCCGCCTGGCGAAGTCGATGCCCTGGTGCGCGGCCGCGTGGGAGACGGTCGTTCGCTCTACACACTCGACGAGGAGCTGCTCAAAGAGGAAGAGCCCGACCTGATCGTCGCCCAGCAGCTCTGCGATGTCTGCGCGGTCTCGATCGACGACGTTCGAGCGGTTGCCGCGCGCATGGAGTCACAGCCAAAGGTCATCTCCCTGGACCCGACCACGATCGGGGAAGTGCTCGGCGATGTCCGCAAGATCGCTCAGGCGACCGACGAGAAGGATCTTGGAGTCGATCTGGTCCAGTCACTCGCCGACCGGATCGACGACGTGAAGATCGCGCTCAAGGACGTCGGTCGCGACGGCGGCCCAGAGCGCCTCCCGGTCGCCGCACTCGAATGGCTCGACCCGATCTTCCTCGGCGGACACTGGGTGCCGCAGATGATCGAACTCGCCGGCGGGATCGACTTCCTGGGACTGCCCGGCGAGCCGTCGCGCGAGTCCGACTGGGAAGCGGTGCGCGCCGCAGAACCGAACACTGTGATCCTCATGCAGTGCGGCTATGACGCCGCGCGCAGCGCCGAGGAGGCCGACGACTTCGCGCCGGAGCTCCGGTTGCTCGGCGCCGACCGAATCTTCTCAACCGACGCCAACGCATACTTCAGCCGCCCGGGGCCGCGCCTGATAGACGGCATCGAGCTGCTCGCGCACACGCTCCACCCCACGCTCGTTGCTGAACCGGCCGTCGGCGCGATGATCCAGCTCGATCTCTGAAAGCGAGTCCGTCAGCCGACGAACTGCGGGTACTCGTTGCGCGCGATCACGATGCAGGCGGCGTAGAGGATCAGGCCCAACGAAACGACGATTGCAGTGCCGACCCAGCGGTTTCTGCCGTGGACGCCGAGCAGCCCCATGCGCTCGCCCAGCTTGAACAGAATGAGCGCGCAGACCACACCGCCGATCATGCCGCCGAGGTGACCGCCCTTGGAGATCGACGAGTTGCCGAAGGTGATGAACAGGTTGATCGCCACGAGGATGCCGATCTGTTGCAGTGCGTCTTTGTTCTGCCTCGACCAGGCGACGACCAGCGCCATCCCCATCAGTCCGAAGACGGCGCCGGATGCTCCGGCGGACGGCGTTCCCGGCTCGAGGATCATCGCGCCGAGCGAGCCTGCGATCAGCGAGGTCATATAGATCGCGAGCATCTGCACCGCGCCGAGCTCTGGCTCGAGCATGCGTCCGAGCACGTAGAGCAGGTACATGTTCAGGGCGATGTGCAGGAGGCCGAAGTGCAGGAAGCCCGGAGTGATCACCCGCCAGTACTCGCCATTGGCGATCAGCGGTCCGAAGAACACGCCCTGCTCCGTCGCCCAACCCTGGACGCTCGAAGTCATCAGGCCGAGCTGCGCGCCCGTGGCGATCTGCAGCACGAACGCGGCGAGGTTGATCGCGATCAGCGCCGTGGTGACCGGGGCCTCGCGCCAGACAGCAGCGACCGGCCCCGGGGTGATGTCCGCCCGCGTGTAGACCTTCTGACGCTCGTTCGAACAGTCGGGGCAGCGCATGCCGACAGGCGACGGCGTCATGCAGTCGGTGCAGATCGGATTTCCGCAGTTCGAGCACGAGACGTTGGTCTCGCGGCCGGGGTGGCGGTAACAAGTTTGCTGGGAGGCTTCCACTGGGCGCAGAGAGTAAACGCGCCCGGGGCGGGGGCGGCTGATCAGTTGGTGAAGTCGCGCGCCGCGCGGCGGATCTCGTCGCGCGCCTCAGCTGCCGCGTCACCGATTGCGTCGGTCAACGCCTTCACGGCAGCCGCGCCGGCGTCGTCATCGTGCCTACGGCGGCGAAGGCCGATCACCACCAGCGCTCCGGCAGCGGCCCCGCCGGCGGCCAGCGCCACGGCCGGCCGGACCCAGTTGCGCGGGTCGCCCATTGCGGCGAGCTCCCAGTCGGCGAGCTCTTCGGCGGCGCTGAGCGAGATCTCCTGGAGCCGCGACTGCACCTCTTCGTACATTCGCGCGGGCGGTTCGACCGGGGCGAACGCGCGGCCGAGAATGCTCTCGATCGGCTCGTACTCGAAGTTGCTGTGGTCGGTCATGACGCGGCCTCCACCTCGTCCTCGGCGAGCGCCTGCTCGAGTTGCTTGATCGCGCGGTGAAGCAGCACCTTCGTGGCGCCTTCGGTCTTTCCCATCGCGCGGGCGATCTCGCCGTTGTCCATGCCCAGCGCGAAGCGCATGATCAGCGCCTCGCGCCGATCGTCAGAGAGTTCGGCGACCTTCTCGAAGACCATGGCGAGTTCTTCGCGAGCCTCGACGAGGTCCTCGGTGTCATGCGTGTTGGCCAACTCGCCGGCCGCGTCGAGCGGCGACTGCGGCTTGCGTGAGCGGTCGCGATAGAGGTTGATCGCGAGGTTCTGCGCGATGCGGATGAGCCATGGTCGCAGCGACCTGCCCTTTGACTCAGCGAGCGCCTTGGGCAGGTGCCGGTATGCCTGGAGAAAGACCTGCTCAGAGACGTCTTCTGCGTCGTGGTGATTTCCCAGCCGGTAGTAGAGGAACGAGTAGACATCGCGGAGGTTCGCTTCATAGAGCTCTGTGAAGGCGCGATCGAGCTCCTTTTTGTCCATTTCGTACGTGTCTGGTGCGCCCACAAAATCAGCCTACTTTGATTCAGGCGGCCCGCCGCACGATCGAAACCCACTCTGCAGGCTCGATCGCTCCGCTGATCAGGTCGCGCAGGGCAAAGACGGTCGGCGCGTCGAAGCCGGCGTTCTCGATCACCGTCGCGAGCAGCGGCACTGTGTCGACGGCTTCGGCGACGTGGCCGAGCTCCTGCTTGATCTGGTCGGCGGGCACACCAGAGCCGAGCAGCTCGCCGGCGCGACGGTTGCGGCTACCGGCCGCGAGCACCGTGGCGACGAGATCTCCGGTACCCGCGAGGCCGAGGAAAGTCCCGTGGTCGGCGCCGTAGGTTCCGGCGAATTCTTCAATCTCGCGGAAGGCGTGACCGGCCGCGGCGCCGGCGGCGTTCATCCCGGCGACTCCGGCGGCACTTGCTGCGAGCGCGGCGACGTTCTTGGCGCAGCCAGCCAGCTCCGTGCCGACCAGGTCCCTTGAACGTTCCACCCCCAGGCCGGCCTGCTCGAGCGTGTCCCCGAGCTGACGACGGAGCGCGTCATCGGGAGTGGCAAGCACGACTGACGCGCCGTGAAGCACCGCTTCTGCGGCATGCGCGGGACCGCCAAGACAGGCGATCGCGCGGGTTCGCACGCGGGCTCCGACGTACTCAGACGGCAACGTGCCCAGCGGTGGCACGAGCCCCTTGCTCAGAACCAGTACCGCGCTGCGCGAGCCGATTCGATCGGCCACCTGTGCCACCGCGTTCGGCAGTTCTTTGGAGGGAATCGCGAAGACGATCAGGTCCTGACCGGAGAGCTCAATCGTGGCGGCAGCCTTGACGGAAAGCTCCGGCGGCAGATCGACCTCGGGCAGGTAGCGCTCGTTGCGCCGCTCGTGCTCGATCTTCGTGGCGAGCTCTTCCTCGCGGGTTCCGAGTTCGACCTCCATGCCGGCCTTTGCCAGCAGGACAGCTACAGCGGTGCCCCATGCGCCCGATCCGATCACGGCTGCGCGTCGCATCGGCGGCAGTCCTCCGAGCCATTCCCACTGCAACTCCACGCGAGGCCAGATGCGGTCGGTCACTTCGACGGCGAGGTCCTGTGATGCGTCGACGGTGTGCGGGAAGACCAGCGGATCGCCGGCTCGGACTGACACCTTGTGCGGGCGCACGCGCCAACCCTTGCGCACATCCTCCGTGCCGATCAGTGCGAGCGGGACGATCGGCACGCCGGTTTCGAGTGCGAATCGACCGACGCCACGCCGCGGTCGGCCCAGCGAACCGGGGCGGATGCGCGTCCCCTCAGGGAAGATCACAAGACTGTCGCCGCGATCGAGCAGTGCGCGAACAGTCGTCAGCAACTCCTGGTCGGACTGCTCGCGCATCACCGGGATCGCGCCCAGCGAGTTCAGGAACCAGCCCTGCAGCGGATTCTTGAAGAGCTCCATCTTGGCCACGTAGAACAGCGGCCGTTTGGTCATCGTCGCGATGATGAACGGGTCGAGGAAGCTGCGGTGGTTGCTCGCGAAGATGATCGGCCCGCCGGTGGGAACGTGCTCGCGACCGATCCGGTCCATACGGAAATAGACAAGGAAGAACGGCTGCAGGAAGAGGCGCACCACTCCGTAGAGCCAGATGTTCACGCCCTTCGTGCGGGCACGCTCGTGAAACTTGAAGAAATAGTCGGGCGGAAGCGCGTCGGCCTGGGGCTCCCGTTCCGGCTCATCCTCGGGCTGAGTGCGCGGCGCGATCACCGGCATCTGAGGTCCGGTTTCGACCGCGGGCGGGCGCTCGGCGCGCGAGGGCGCATCCTGCTGCGGTTGCTCGGGCTCGTGTTCGGAGATTCCCTCCGGCGGGGCTGTCGTGGAATCGTCGGCGCTCATGAGTTAGTTGTACACGCTCGCCGCCAACGGGTTACGTGAGCAGAAGCCGGGAAGGGGACTCGAACCCCTGACCTACTGCTTACAAGGCAGTTGCTCTACCAGCTGAGCTATCCCGGCACAGATGCGAGATTACTTCCCGCAGGGATTTCACAGCGTCTGAGATACTTCCGCCGTGTCGCCCGAGACTGTCATCCGGACCAGAGCCCTGACCAAGCGCTTTGGCAGCAGTCTCGCGATCGAGGACGTGACGCTTGACATCGAGCGTGGAGAGGTCTTCGGACTGCTCGGACCCAACGGCGCCGGTAAGTCCACAACTTTGCGCTGCCTGCTGGGTCTGCTGAAGCCCAGCTCTGGCAGCTGCAGCATCTTCGAGCACGATGCCTGGCACGACCGCGTCGAGGCGCACCGTCATATCGGCGTGCTGCCCAGCGACTTCGCCTATGAGAAGGAGCTGACCGGCCGCAAAGTGCTCCAGCTCTTCGCCCGCCTGCGCGGAATCCAGGTCGACGCCCGTGCCGACGCGCTGGCTGAACGCCTCCACGCGGACCTCGATCGCCCGCAGAAAGAGCTCTCGCGCGGCAATCAGCAGAAGATCGGCCTGATTCTCGCGCTCTCCCACGATCCCGACATCGTGATCCTGGACGAACCCACCGCCGGCCTCGACCCGCTGATGCAGGAGGAATTCCTGCGCATCCTTGCCGAGATCAGCGCGAAAGACCGAACTGTGCTGCTGTCTTCGCACAACATGGCCGAGGTCGAGCGCGCCTGCGATCGCGTCGCGATGATCCACCAGGCAAAGGTGCTTGAGATCACCACGGTCAGCTCGGTGCTTGAGCGCTCGCCGAAGGAAGTTCACGCGATTTTTGCCGCTCCGCCGTCGCTCGAGCGGTTCGCTTCGATCGATGGCGTGAGCGGAGCGCGTGTCGACGGAAATGCGCTTGAACTGCGGGTTCGCGGCAACGTTGACGCCGTCGTGGGCGCTGCATCCGAGCTCGAGATTGTCGATTTTGTCTGCGAGCGGCCGAGTCTTGAGTCGGCATTCGTGCAGCTCTACGAGGACGGACCGATCGCCGCAGGTGACGACTGATGCTGCGCGGCGTCGCAACGCTGATCGGACAGACGCTGCGACTGCGCCGCATGTCCCTGCTTGCCTGGTCGATCTCTCTGGCGGCTCTGATCGTCACCTACGTGGCGATGTTCCCCTCGATCGAGGGCATCAACTTCGACGCGATCCTCGAGCAGTACCCCAAGGAATTGCTGCGCGCCTTCGGCTTCGACGAGACGCTCCAGCAGCTGACGACCGCGATCGGATTCATCAACACCGAGCTGTTCGGCTTCATGCTTCCGCTCGCGATCGTGTTCCTGCCCGTCGGAATCATCGTGAAGATGACGTCTCGGGCCGAGGAAGATCGCTATCTGGAGGCACTTCTGTCTGCTCCGATAGCGCGCTGGCAGCTGATCATCGCGTCGTCGATCGCCGCCACGGTCGGCATGGCGATCCCGATCGTCGCGATGACGGCCACTGGGCTGGTGACAGCCTGGATTGCCGGCGTGGACCTGACATTGAGCGGGATCGGTGGTTCGGCGCTCAGCCTGCTGCCGATCGGCGCGCTGGGCGGATCGATCGCGGTGCTCGTCGTCGGAGCCTCGCGTCGCCATGGAATTGCGACGGCGATCGCCGCCGGAGTGATCGTGGTGATGTACCTGATGAACGTGCTCGCAGGATTCATCGACTTCTTCGACGACGCCAAAGTCCTGTCGATCTTCCACTACTACAGCGACTGGATCAACAAGGGCATCGTCTGGCCCGAATTCTTCGCCTTCCTCGCGATTGCGGCGCTGCTCACCGCGCTCGGCGCGATGCTGTTCGGGCGTCGCGACATCGGCTGAGTTCTGGGTCCTACAAAATGACGTTGCGCTCGTCGAGGTGGCCGCCGACCTTGCGCTTGACGCGCTGAAGGGCGTTGTCCACGGTCTTGGCGTCGCACTCGATCTTCTCGCCGATCTCCTCGTAGGAGTAGCCGTCGAGGTAGAACCGAAGGACATCTCCCTCGAGCTCGCTGAGCGTGGTCGAAAGGCAGCCGACGAGGCTGGTGAGCTCTTCCGAGCTGATCACCTGCACGACCGGGTCGTGGACGTGGCTGCCGGGGAGCATTTCATCGAGTGTCTGGTCGCCGTCGTCATCGCCGGCGCCCGGAGGCGAGTTGAACGAGACGTACTGGTTCAGCGGCGCGTGCTTGTTGCGCGTGCTGGTCTTGACGGCGGTGATGATCTGACGCGTGATGCAGAGCTCGGCGAAGTTGCGGAAACTGCTCTCGCGGTCGGTGCGGTAGTCACGGATGGCCTTGTAGAGACCGACCAGGCCCTCCTGGATCAGGTCATCGGAGTCTCCACCGATCAGAAAGTACGACGACGCCTTCAAACGGACGAATCCGTAGTAGCGCTTGCACACCATCTCGTACGCCTCGCTGTTTCCAGACTTTGCGAGGGCGATCAGGTAGTGATCATCAACCTCAGGTAGAGCTTTAGACTTTTGTCTGATGCGCCCTGCGTTGGTACGCGGAGCGAGCTCTTCTGATTCTTCTAGCGTTTCTGCGGGTACAGCGGCTGCCTGGGATGCACTGGTCACGTTGCCTCCAATTTGGCGAAACACCTGCAAACCCGCGCCTTTTGGCGTGGTTCACGGCGGGTCACCATTGGTGTCGTGACGCATGCCTCCCAACCTGCGTCAAATGGATCTTCTATGTGTCCTGCGGTCCATCTGAATTGAGGCCGGCGTTGCCGGGACCTCAAACCTGAAGCTGGACTTTAGGTTTACCGTCGGACGGCAATTATTGCGCTTTTATGGCAACCGCGCGTTTCGGCCCCTTAATTGCATTCGAGATTGCAGAACCGCGTAGATCAGGACCGCTGTGGCCGTGCTGACATTGAGCGATTCGATCTGGCCCCTCTGCGGGATGCTCACGAGTGCGTCACAGGTCTTGGCGACCTTCGGGCGCATGCCTTTGCCCTCAGATCCGACTACCATCACGACCTTGCCCTTGTAGTCGGGTTCGTCGTAGGCCATGTCGCCGTCCGCGGCTGCGCCGTAGACCCAGGCATCGGCCTCTTTGGCGGCGATCAGGTAGTCAGAGATGTTGCTGACGCGTGCGATTTTCAGGTGTTCGACCGCTCCAGCGCTGGATTTACAGACTGTTGGAGTGACTTCTGCGCTGCGGCGATCGGCGATGACCATCCCTGTGGCACCCGCAGATTCAGCGACGCGGGCGAGTGCGCCGAGGTTGTGCGGGTCCTGGATCTCGTCCAGGACCAGCACCAGCGCATCATCGGGCTGTAGAAGCGCCTTGGCGTCGGCGTACTGGTAGTCCGAAACCTCTGCGGCCACTCCCTGGTGGTCCGGAGTGCCCGCGAGCGAAGCCAGCTCATCCGTCTGGGCGCGGTTGATCCTGGTGTCACCGGCCAGCTCTCGGAGCCACGGCTCCTTCTCGGCCGCCTGCGTCGCCCAGATTCTGCTGATCGTGCGCGGACCGCGCAATGCCTCTCTGACCGGGTTCCTGCCGTAAAGAATCATGCCCGGAGAATACGCCCGGGCGGATCAGACGGTTCGGAGGACCGGGCCTGCGGGAGTGTCGCGGATCTCCCAGCCCAGTGCGAGCAACTCGTCCCTCAAGGCATCGGCCTTGGCGAAGTTCTTCTCAGCGCGTGCCCGCTGGCGCGCGTCCAGAAGCGCCAGGGCTGCGGAATCTGCCTCCTCCTCGCCAGACTCGAACACGCTTTCGAGCCCCAGCACGGTCAGAGCCTCGCGCAGCGCATTGAGCCCGCCGACAGTCTCACCCGCGTCCAGACGCCGATTCGTATCGCGCACCCAGGAGAAGATCTCGGCCATCGCCGCCGGAGTGTTGAAATCATCGGCCAAAGCTGCGTAGAACCGCTCTGACACTGCGAATAAACCATCATCCGTAGCTTGAGGGTCGAGCCTTGCGACGAGCTCCTTGAGCCGCTCAACATTGGATGCCGCCTGCGCAAGCGTGTCCGCGGTGCACTCGATCGGCGCGCGATAGTGGCCGCTGATGAAGAACATGATCAGCGTGGAGGCGGCGTAGGCATCCAGCGCCTCGTGCAGCAGCCAGATGTTCCCGACCGACTTGCTCATCTTCTCGCCAGAGAATCGGACCATGCCGTTGTGCATCCAGAGCCTGGCCAGCGGAGCCCCGCGGCCGGCGTAGGTCTGAGCGCATTCGTTCTCGTGGTGCGGGAAGACGAGGTCGATGCCGCCGCCGTGGATGTCGAAGTCGACGCCGAGGATCGTCTCACTCATCGCTGAGCACTCGATGTGCCAGCCCGGACGGCCGTCGCCCCATGGTGAGGGCCACGCGGTGTCCTCGTCCTCCTTGCGCGTCTTCCAGAGCGCGAAGTCGCGGGCGTCGCGCTTCAGAGAGTTGTCTTCCTCGCCCTGGTCCATTGCGTCTGGATCGCGGTTGGAGAGTTCGCCGTAGCGCTCGTAGGACGGGACGGAGAAGTAGACGTCTCCCCCGCTCTCATAGGCGTGATCGCGCTCGATCAGCGCCTCGATCAGGTTGACGATCTCCGGGACGGTCTCTGTTGCGAGCGGCTCGTGATCAGGTCGTCCCAGGCCTAGCCGGCTCGTGTCGTCGAAGTAGTGCTCGGTCATGTCGTGCGCGAGCTGCGCGCTGTGCACCCCGGCTTCCCGCGCCGCCACGTAGATCTTGTCGTTGATGTCCGTGACGTTCACCGCGAAGGTGACGTCGTGGCCCTCGTGCTCAAGAAAGCGCTTCAGGAGCATGAACACCGTGTATGGACGCGCGTTTCCGATGTGGATGCGCGAGTAGACGGTCGGACCGCATACGTAGATCGAGACCTTGCCCGGGTCACGGGGGCTGAGCGGCTTGACCTCGTTGGTCAGAGTGTCGTGGATCTGGATCTCGCGCATAGGAAGTCCCCGGTTGATTCCCCGGCGGACGCGAAAAGCCTACGCGGACAAACGAGCGCGCGCCGCTTCGAACCGTTCCGGCGACAGGGTCGCGAGCACGTAAGGAAACTCCGGCCCCTGCGTGCGACCAGTGAACAGAGCGCGCAATCCGTGCAGCGCCTTGCCGAGCTTGATCCCGTCCGCCTTCAGCGCTCCCTTCAGCGCGTCGAACTCACGACTCGCGGTTTCGATCTCGATCGGCCATTCAGGGACGAGCGCATCGAGCGCCGTGAAGGCTGCGGCGGTCTCGGGCGCGACGATCGCGTCCAGCGCCTCGTCATCCGGATCGGGCGGATTGATCAGCGCGTGCCCTACGGCCGCGCACTCCACGAACGTCTCGCCGGCGGTCTGCGCGGCCTCGACCGCGACTTCCGGAAGCGAACCGCTGCCGAATTCCGCCAGGAAACCTGCGAAGGACGACGGGTTCATCTCGCGGATGTGGTGCCCAGAGATCCAGCGAAGCTTTTCCTCGTCGAACTGCGAGTCGGCCGAGTGCAGCCGTTCGATGTCGAACCGCGTCGCCATCTCGTCGGGATCGAGCATCAGCTCCTCGACCCCGTAGTCAGCGAGCGACAGCGCGAGCGCGTTGCAGACTGCCGTGGCCGGGTAGCCCGCCGCGCGCAGGTCAGCAACCGAAACCGCCCCCGACCCCTCGCGCTTTGAAATCTTCGCGCCGCCCTCAAAGATGATCAGCGGCGCGTGCACGTATTGCGGCGGCTCGGCGCCCATCGCCCGGATGATCGCGACCTGAAGCTCGGTGTTGCTCAGGTGGTCGCGTCCACGAAGCACGTGCGTGATCGCGTCATCGACGTCATCCACCGCGGTGGCCAGGTGGTACAGCGGCGACCCGTCAGAGCGTGCGATCACCCGGCCTTCAAACTCGTACGCGCCGTCGCGCCGGACCACTGACAGCTCGGCGAGCACCTCCTGGTACCTCGCGATGCGATCGCTCTGGTGCACCGGCCCGTCGTCCCAGTCAAGTCCCAGCCATTGAAGATCCGCGAGGATCGCCGGCTCGAGCGCGACCTCTGAACGATCCGAGTCCGTGTCGTCGAAGCGCAGCAGCAGCCGGCCGCCGCTCCCGCGCACGAACAACCAGTTCAGCAATGCCGTGCGCGCAGAACCGACATGCAGCGAGCCCGTCGGCGACGGAGCAAACCGCGCCCTGATCACGATCAGGCCTCGGGGACCGGCGCGAGCGTGGCCACCGCCATCGCTGCAACACCCTCGGCGCGGCCGAGATAGCCCATGCCTTCGCCGCGCGTGAACTTGACGTTGACCTCATCGTTGCCGACGCCCAGCGCCGCCGCGAGGTTGAAGACCATCTGCGCGCGGTGCGCGCCCAGCAATGGTTCTTCGGCGATCACCGTCGCGTCGACGTTCACGACGAACAGGCCGCGCTCGCGCACAAGTTCAGCGCAGCGCGCCAGCAGCTCCAGCGAGTCGGCATCCTGCCACTCGGGATCGCTGTCCGGGAAGTGCTCGCCGATGTCGCCGAGCGCCCCGGCACCGAGAACCGCGTCGGCGATCGCGTGCGTCAACACGTCGGCGTCCGAGTGACCCAGAAGCCCGCGTTCATGCTCTATCGGCACACCGCCGACCACCAGGGCCCGCCCCTCAGCGAACTGGTGCGTGTCCCATCCAAGGCCGGTGCGGACGAAGCCCGCGCTCACCCGATCGGCTCCAGAGTGCGTTCACGACCGACAAACTTCGCCAGCTCGGTGATCCCGTGCTCGCCGAGCAACTCGACCGCCGTCTCATAGCCGTGGCCGACGTACAAAGGCTCGTGCGCATCAGACGACAGGGCAAACTTCAGCCCGGCATCGAGGCACATGTCGATGAACGCCGGCGCCGGGTAGATCTCGCCGATCGGCTTGCGCAGGCCGGCCGTTGACATCTCGACCGTCACGCCGGCCTCGGCGAAGGCCTCGACCGCGGGCTCGTAGAAGAAGCGCAGATCGGAGTCTGGCAGCGGGCGGTCCTTGCCCCAGTACTTGACGAGATCGGGATGGGCCATGATGTCGTACAGCCCGGTGCGCGCCGCTTCGGCAAGCGTCTCGAAGTACTCGCGCCAGATGTCCGCCGGGTCTGAGCGCTCGCGCCAGATGTCGTAGGTGTCCATGTCGAGCGCAGCCCGCTTGAGGAAATGGACCGAACCGATCACGTAGTCCCAGTCGTGTCCGGACAGCACTTCGGCGATCTTGTCCTCGCGGCCCTGGATGAAGTCGGCTTCGATCCCCAGGCGCAGGTCGGTCTCTTGGCGGACGAAGGCTTCGTAGGCGTCGATGTCGTCGACGGCCGCGCCCAGCCAGTACGGGTGATCCCAGATCGCGAGCGCCTGCTTGAAGCGGTAGATGTGCTCGCTAACGCCGAGCTCTTCGATCCCCGCCTCTTCTGCCGCGGCGCGGTAGCGGTCGGCGTTCTCGGCGGTCATGTACTTCTCGAATTCTGAACCTTCGCCGTCGGGGCGCAGGTGCACGTGGTAATCGCTGAGCATTCTTTCCTTGGGTCTTGTGGCTTCAGTCGCCGGTAGTTGTAGCGGACTGAGCCAGCGGCGGCTCTTCATCGGCCGGACCAGAATGCACGACGTCAAGCGGCAGGTAGACCGTGAAGGTCGATCCGCTGCCGAGCTCGCTCTCGACGGCAAGGCGTCCGCCGTGCAGTTCGATCATCTGCTTGGCGATCGCGAGGCCCAGGCCGGTGCCCGGCACACCCTCGCTCGAAGACGAACGGAAGAACGGCTCGGCGATCTGCGGCAGGTCCTCGCGCGGGATGCCCATGCCCCAGTCGACAAACGAAATCACGGCCTGACGGTCGACCGCCAGCGCGCGGACCACCACGGCCTGCCCGTCGCGCGAGTACTTGATCGAGTTGCTGAGCAGATTGCCGAAGGCCTGCCGCAGCCGCATCGAATCCCCCTGCACGATCAGCTCGCCGGTGTCGACGAGCACCACGTCAACGCCGCGCTCGGAGCCGATCGGCATCATCTCGATCTTCAGATCGTGCAGCAGGTCGCGCACGTTCACGCCTTCGGAGCGGAAGCTCATCTTGCCGCTGTGCACGCGAGAGAGCGTGAGCAGGTCGTCGATCAGATGAGACAGCTGGCGCGCGTTGCGGTCGGCGATCTCGACGAAACGGACCTGATCCGGCTGAAGCTCTCCGGCCTCGCCCTGGGAGAGCAGCTCAAGGTAGCCGCGCAGCGAGGTGATCGGCGTGCGCAACTCGTGTGAGACCGATGAGACGAACCGACTACGCGCGACCGACAGCTCATGCAGCTGACTGACGTGCTGCTCGATCTCGTCGGCCATCTGGTTGAAGGCAGATCCCGTCAGCGCAATCTCTTCGACGCCGCCGGGTTCGACGCGGGCCGAGAGGTCGCCGTGACCCAGTTTGCGCGAGGCGACGGCAAGATTCTCGAGCGGCACCATCGTCTGGCTGCGGATCCAGAGCAGCACGCCGATCCCTGTTCCGAGGATGACCAGCCCGCTGAGCACGATCAGCAGTGCATTGATTCCCTGACGGCGCGCCACTGCCTTGTCGGCGCTGGACTGGCGCTCGACCAGCTCGCGACTCACCAGCACATTGGTTCGCGTGATCTCGTCGAGCTGGGCGAACGCTTCGTCCGAGCTCAATTCAGCGGTCGCGCCCTGCATGTCGCCATCGCGCACCCGCGCGACTGCGTTGTCGCCGATCTCCGTCAGGTAGGCGATCTGCTTGCCCGTGAGGTCCGCGACGTTCTCACTCACACCCGGAGGAAGGCCACGTTCCAGCATTGCCGAAATGACCGCGATCTGCTTGCGCGACTGCGAAAGCGCTCCAAGACTGAACCCACTGCCGCTGCCGACGTACCGACGTAGGGCAACGCGTGACCGTTCGAACTCCTGATTGACCCCGGAGAGCAGCAGCACGTTCCGGGTCTCGCTGGCAAAGGCCTCGGACTTTGACTGTGTCTGCAGAGCGCCCCACAACGTCGCGCCGAGAAGCACGGTGGTCACAAAGACCTGAAGCCCGATGCTGTAACGGATCAGCCGCCTGAAGCTGAAGCGATCGGGCCCCGGAGCGTTTACTGGTTCCGTTGCCATCCCGTGCCACCTATTCTTACACCAGGGGGCGCCGTTGACAACTACAGCTGGACGCGACCGGCCGCTTGTGCTGGTCGCCGATGACAATTCAGACATCCGAGACCTGCTGGCGAGGCGTCTGAACACGCGCGGTTTCGATGTCACGGCCGCAGCCGACGGACAGGCCGCCCTCGACCTCGCTTTCGCCGAGATACCCGACATCGCACTGCTCGACTGGGTGATGCCGATCATCCAGGGCCACGAGCTCTGCGTCAAGCTGAAGGCCGACCCGCGCACCGCGCAGATCCCGGTCGTGATGCTCACCGCGCGCGGCGAAGAAGAGGACCGTCTGCTCGGGCTGGACCTGGGCGCGGACGCCTACGTCGTCAAGCCGTTCGACATCGACGAACTCGTCGGCACGCTCAAACGGCTGATCGACTGAGCCGGGCCTCGGCCGCGGCGAGATCTTCCGGGGTCGTGATCTTCGGATTCGGCGTCGTCCAGTTGTAGAGCTTCACCTTGCCGCCTTCGGCTTCGACGAGTGATGCATCGTCGGTGGCACTGGCAAGGGTTTCGTCGTCGGTGGCGAGCGCTCTGGCGAGCGGCTCGAGACGGAAAGCCTGCGGGGTCTGCACCGCCCAGAGCTGGTCTCGGGGCGGGGTTTCCTGGACGATGCCGTCGGCATCCGCGCGCTTGATCGTGTCTGTGAGCGGGGCGGCGGCGATCAGTGCTGAAACGTCGTCGCCGGCCTGCGCGAGGCCGTGGTGAAGGGCGTCGATCAGTTCCGGCGAGGTGAAGATCCTCGCTGCGTCGTGGACCAGGACGATGTCCGCTCCGTCGACAGCTTCGGCCTGCCCGGCGCGCAAAGCTGCGGCGACGGAATGAGACCGGCTGGGGCCGCCCTCCGTGATCAGGACCCGCAGACCGTCGGCCCGCGCCTGGTCAGCGGCCGACTCGAATGCCCGGAGGTCCGACGCGTGAGCGGCGACGACCACGATTCCAGCACCTTCACCGTAGGCACGGCTCTTCGCAAAGGCGTCAAGGCACCAGGCGAGCAGCGGTCTGCCGGCACAAAAGACCAACGCCTTGGGCCCGATGGACCCAAGGCGCTTGCCTTCGCCGCCTGCTGCAATCAGCGCGAGCGGGGGTTTAATCCCGCTTGCGCGATCGCGCGTGGTGGCATTCCTCATTCCCTCTCCCCGGGGGAAATGAAGCCGTCAGGCCTCGACCGGCTCCTCGACTTCTACACCGAGAACCTCGTCGACGTGGGCTTCTGCAGCCTCTTCGTCGAGGTCGAGCGCATACATGAACTCGCTGGCGAGGATGCGCTTGGCACGTACGAACATCTGCTTCTCGCCGCTCGAGAGACCCTTTTCGGACTCGAGTGCGGAAAGGTTTCGAATGACCTCGGCCAGCTCGAAGATGTCACCGGTGCGGATCTTCTCACGGTTGTGCTTGAAGCGACGGTTCCAGTTGCCGGGCATCTCGGACACGTCGTCCTGAAGAACGGCGACGACCTTCTTGACCGTTGCGTGGTCGATCACGCGGCGCAGGCCGGCAACACCGGTCTTCTCACACGGGACCATCACGGTCATGTCGTTGTGGAGGATCTGAATCGTCAGGTACTCACGCGACTCGCCGAGCAGCTTCTTCTTTTCCTTCTTCAGAACCTTGCCGGCTCCGTGGTGCGGGTAGACGACCTTGTCGCCGACCTTGAACTTGATGTTCGGCGCGACCGGTGCCAGTTCCAGGTCGTCCAACTCGATGTCAATTGCGTCTGTTGCGGGAATACTCCATCGCCTCCTGATTGCTGATCGACCTGCGGGCCCTTACGCCTGCATATACCGGTCGACCAAGTTGATCTCCTGGAGGCGCTTGAGGCCCTCCCGGATGTCTTTTGCACGTACGTCGCCCACGCCTTCGACCGCTTCCAGTTCGGAATCGTCGGCGCTGAGCAATTCGTCCAGACCGCCAAACTCGTTGACGATGTCGTGGACAACCATCTTCGGCAGTCGCGGGATCCTCGAGAGGATCCGGTAGCCGCGCGGAGCCACCGCGTAGTCGATGGTGTTCATCTTGCGGTCGTAGCCCAGCAGCTCTGCCAGGCGACCGAAGTCAAGAAGGTCTTGGTGGGCCATGCGCGCGAGGAGGTCGACGACCTGGCCGTAGGTCTCGTCGGTGTCCTGCGTCATGTAGTCGCGCACGAGGCCGTGCTTCTCGGCGGCGACGCCGATCATCGTCTCTTCGAGCTGCATCTCGATCAGGCGGCCTTCGGTGCCGAGTTCGACGATGTAGCGCTCGACTTCCACGGACATGCGGGTGATCAGTTCTGCGCGCTGGAGCACGGTCAGCACGTCGTGCATGTAGGTGCGACCTTCGAACTCGAGAAGGGTGAGGCGGGCGCTGACCTGGTCGAGTCGGCGGCGATACTTGTCCAATGTGACGAGGGCCTGGTTGGCCTTCGCGAGGACTTCGGGGATGTCGACCATCACGTACTTGGCGTTGTCGACGTAAAGCGAGACGACTTCGCGGCGTGCGCTGATCGCGAGGACGATCGCGTCGGACTGCTTGGCGACACGCTCAGCGGTGCGGTGGCGGGTGCCGGTCTCGACAGAGTGGATCGTTGGGTCCGGCATCAGCTGGACGTTGGCCCAGGCGATCTTGGAGGCATTCGCGGAGAGGACGATGGCGCCATCCATCTTCGCGAGTTGGTACAACATCGCTGGCTGGTAATCGAGGTCGATCTTGATGCCGCCGGAGAACATGAAAGCGAGCTCTTCGGGCTCGCCGATGATGATCAACGCGCCGGTGCCGCCCTGCAGCACTTCGTCGATGCCTTCACGGATGAAAGAGCCCGGAGCGATCATCTCCAAAGCCCTGAGAAGCTTGGGCTCCAACCTGTTGTGCAGTTCTACTGACTCTTCTACACCACGTTGGGCCATAGGCCTAAGTGTAGAAGGTTACATGGGGATGCTGTCTGAACCGCATGGTTATGCGGTTTTGCGGGGGTTTCGGGCTGTTCGGGCGCAGGCCAGGTTACCTATAATTGCGTGGCCTGTTTGAGGTATTTTGCGCTTACGGATTGCGGCGAAAAAGGGGTTGAGGGGTGGGGCGCTTGCGGCGTTTTCCTTAACCCCGGGGGTGGGTCCGGAGTTAAGGAAGATGGACCGCTTAGGTATGCGGGGTGGACTCCTTAACACCGCCGGATCCGGCGGTGTTAAGGACTTCGCGGTGGAGTTGGCGGGCCCATAGCCACTTGAGATAGTTCGGGACGCCGCCGAATCGCCGAAGGCCCTCGCCCACGTCTATCCAGGACGGCACATGCGATGGATGCCCCATGTAGAGCGAGTGTGAGCAGAACTCGCAGAAGCAATGGTCGCCGTGGTTCTCATGCACATACGAGATCGCGTGCAGCTCTTCGCGCCGACCTTTCGCCGGCCGAAGCCGAACCTCTCCGTCGAACATCTCCCCCTCCTTGCCGTACTTGCGGTTGAAGTACCGCACGTAGGTCGTCATCACAGCCTGCATCAACGCCCCCGCCGCCATCGGCTCCAGCTGCAAAAGCGCCACATGGAAGTGATTCCCCATGATCGTCAGCGCAAGCAACCGAACCCCTTCTCGATGATTCTTGTAACGCCGACCGCGCCGATCGGCCTGAGGCTCCAACGACAGGTAACGCGCAAAAAGCGACTTGAAAAACCGCCGGTCCTCGTCGTCCCGAAACATCGGCGCCCGCGACTTTTCTCGGTTGTAGCCGTGCACAACCCCGATGAAGCGATCTACCAGTCGTGTGTTCTTGCGCGGCACCACCCCATCCCACACCAAACCCCCGTAACGGTTCAAGACCGAAACGTAAAAAGTCAGCTACGGATCAGCGACAACTATTCGCTGCGCGGGCGCTGCGGCTCTGGGAGCTCAAACGACCAGCGCGACTGCGTGGTCGGGTATGCGCCCTCGAGCCAGGCATTGATCGTCTTCGCGTGCACACGGTAGAGACCGGCGTCCGAGAGCTCGCCCTGCGGCGAGAGGTCAGACTCGGTCATCACGTACTTGGCCATGTATCGGCGAAGCACTGCACGCGAGTGATCGCCGGCGAACACGTCTTCCCATGGCGCGACCAGTTCAGCGACGCCGTCAACGATCACCACGTCGTCGGCGCTCTCAATGTGGATGATGCAACGAGGATCGACGGCGAGGTTTTCGCCCTTGACGGAGGACCGGCCGGTCGAGAACCAGACGCTTCCGTCGTAGTAGACGCCCCACACTGGGCGCGTGTGTGGTCCTCCCCCGTTGGGCTTGGTGGTCACGAGCCAGTACGAGCTACTGGTGATCAGCTTTCGTTCTACCCATGACCACTCGAGCGGCTGCGTATCGAGAGCCGCGAGTTGATCTGCTTTTTTGCGATCCATCGCTACCGAAGGGTAGGGGGGATTGGACTTTTTGGCAAGTCCAACTGGACGGATCGCTTGGCTTATTTTCCGGCGCCCATGCGGGTGAAAGTGCCGTCAATCTGCAGGATCTGGCCGTCAGCGGTGTTGAAACAGTCGTTGATGCTCGTCAGTTCGAGGCCGGCGGCGCCAAACAGAGCGAAGATTTCGGACGCCATGGCCTGTCCGTCGTAGAGCTGGGCGAGTGACAGTTCGGCGGATGCGGCGGCGATCAGCGGGAGCGTGGCCGTCGCACCTTTGAGCACCTCGGCCTCGAATCCCTGGGTGTCGATCTTGAGTAGGGAGTCCTTGGCGTCAAAGCCGAGTTCTGCGAGGACATCATCGAGCGTGCGCACCGGAGCCTCGACCGAATCGACGTAGGCGGAGGCCGGCGCATTGTCGCTGTGGAGGTCGAGCATCTCCAGCATCGAGCTGCTCTGCGAGTTGCCGGAGCGGTGGATTTGAGCTGCGCCGGTGCTCGAGCCGAGCGCGCAGCGCGGGGCGACG
>JBPPNF010000040.1:0-79952 GCA_051306435.1 Solirubrobacterales bacterium
TCCTCCATCGTCTGGTGGTCGATCGTGACGCCCCATGGAGTTCCGATCTCGTCCTGACGGCGATAGCGCTTACCGATTGATCCGCCGGTGTCGAACTCGGCCTGCATGTCAACGCGGAGCTCCTCGTAGAGCGCGCGAGCCTTCTCGGGCTGGCCTTCCTTGTTGACCAGCGGCAGCACGGCGACTTTGACCGGCGCGAGCTTCGGGTGCAGGCGCATGACCACGCGCTCGCGACCCTCGATGTTCTCTTCGTCGTAGGCGTCGACCATGAAGGCGAGCGTGCCGCGGTCGGCTCCGGCTGACGGCTCGATCACATGCGGGATGTAGCGCTCGTTTGTCTGCGGGTCGATGTACTCCATCTTCTCGCCGCTGAACTTGGTGTGCTGGGTGAGGTCGAAGTCGCCGCGGTTGGCGATTCCCTCGAGCTCGCTCCATCCCATCGGGAAGTAGTACTCAACGTCGCTCGTGGCCGAGCTGTAGTGCGAGAGCTCATCGCCTTCGTGCTTGCGCAGCACGAGGTGATCGGGTCGGATGCCGAGGTTGATGTACCAACCCAGACGATCGTCCATCCACTGCTGGTGCGCCTCTTCGGCCATCGCCGGCGGCACGAAGTACTCGATCTCCATCTGCTCAAACTCACGTGTGCGGAAGATGAAGTTGCCCGGCGTGATCTCGTTGCGAAAGGATTTGCCGATCTGCGCGATGCCCATTGGCAGCTTCTTGCGCGCGAACTGCATGACGTTCTTGAAGTTCACGAAGATGCCCTGCGCCGTCTCTGGGCGGAGATAGATGGTTGAGCCTTCGTCCTGGACCGGGCCCATGTTGGTCTGGAACATCAGGTTGAAGTTCTTCGGCTCAGAGAGCTCGCCGCCGCAGACCGGGCAGACCACGTTGTCGGTCGGCTTGCCCTCCGCTTCGAGCTCTTCGACCAGGTGGTCAAAGCGGAAACGGCGCTTGCACTTGCCCATGCACTGCACGAGCGGGTCGGAGAATCCTTCGAGGTGACCGGAGGCCTCCCAGGTCTTCGGGTGCATCAGGATCGCTGCGTCGAGCAGCACGACGTCGTCGCGCTCCTGCACCACCGAGCGGCGCCACTCTTCCTTGACGTTGTTCTTCAGGAGTACGCCGTAGTGGCCGTAGTCGTAGGTGCTGGCCAGGCCTCCGTAGATCTCGGACGACTGAAAAATGAAGCCGCGGCGCTTGCAGAGGGCGACGATTTTGTCCATCGTCACCGCGTCTGTGGCGGCTGATGCCGGTGTTTGGAGCTCCCCCATGGAGGTCGTAAAGCTACCCTAACCGCCATGCCGATCTATGAATACAGGCGCGCCGACGGGTCGACCTTCGAGGTGATTCAGAAGTTCACCGACGACCCGCTCACCAAGGACCCCGACACGGGCAAGCCGGTCGAGCGCGTCTACTCGGCTCCGGCGATCCACTTCAAGGGATCGGGCTTTCACAACACCGACTACGGAAGCAACCGCCGCGCGAAGGCCGGCGGCGGCGGATCCGACGCTTCAGAATCTTCCAGCTCGGGTAAGTCTGATTCCAAGTCGGAAAGCAAGCCGTCCGAAAAGAAGTCAGAATCCAAGGGCAGCAGCTCCAGCGAATCCAAGAAGTCAAAGGGCGACTCGAAATGACAATCGGCGGATCCATTTTCCTGATCGCGGTCGGCGCGATCCTCAAGTTTGCGGTCACAGCGACCGTGGCCGGCATCGACATCCAGGTCGTCGGCGTGATCCTGATGGTCGCCGGTGCACTCGGCCTGATCCTCGGCCTCTTCATGATGGCCCAGGGCAACAAGCAGCCGCCGCAGCCGCCACTCCCGCCGCAGCCGCCGGCGCCGCCGCAGTACTAACGCCCCGCCCGCAGCCCAGAAGAAGTGCTGCACACCTCTGGTGTGCAACCGCATTTTGGATGCGAAAGATCCCTTGGTTGAGCGAAGTTGTGCTGCTCACCTTTGGTGTGCAGCAGATTTGCGCCAGTGAATCGCGGTGCGGCGAAGCGGCACGATTGAAGCCACCTGCGCTCGGATTCCGGCTACTCATGCTGCTCACCAGAGGTGTGCAGCACTAAGCGGCTTGTCTAAGCCTTTTCTCGCCGCAGAATGGCGCTGCTCACCAGAGGTGTGCAGCAGAGCACGACCGGGATCGGTCAGTTGCTGAGTCGGCGCGACCAGCGTTGGCGCTCGCTCTCGGGAATGATCAGGCTCGAGCCCGGACCCGAGCCGGAAGGATTCAACACATGAGTCTTCGGGCTTGACCCGATCGTCATCGACGTCATGAAGTTCAGCAGCGTGAACGGGCTCATGTCGGTCACGAACGCCTTCGGCGCGGCCCATGAGATCCATGGCAGACGCACAAACGTCAACGGGTTGTAGATCTTGTTCTTCATCGACGACATCACCTGCTGCTGACGCGCGGCGCGCTGACGATCGTCCTCGCCCGGGTCACATTCGTTCTTGCGCACTCGCGAGAAGCGCAGCGCCTGCTCGCCGTTGAGCGTGTGCTCGCCGCGGCCGAGCCTGAAGGTCTTGCCGTCGAAGGTGCTGCGGATGCAGCGCTGCTTGACCTCCACCTTCACGCCGCCGAGCGCGTCGATCAGCCCGGGGAAGTGATCGAAGTCGACGATGATCATGTGGTTGATCTTCATGTTCCCGCTGCCGACGTTGATGAAGTTCTCGACGGTCTTGATCGTCAGCGCGGCTCCGCCGAATGCGTACGCGGCGTTGATCTTCTGCGGCAGGTAGCCGGGGATCTCGGCGTAGCTGTCACGCAGGATCGAGACGCGTCGGGCCTCGCCGCCACCGGTACGCAGAAGCATCAGCGTGTCGGTGCGTGCGGGGCTGCGGGCGACGTCCCAGTTCTTCGGGCGCTCATCGAGCCCCATCACCAGCACGTTTCCGGGGCTGGTCAGGAGATTGCCTCCACCTCCGAGCGCGTCGTCGGTGGCGTCCTTGAGCTTCGACTGCTGGATCGTCGCCGAGACGACGAAGAGCACGCCCGAGATGACCAGCCAGCTGACGGCCCAGATCAGGAACCACTTGAAGAACTTGAGCACCGGACGGCGAGTCGAGGCGCGCGGGGCTTTGACGCGCGGCGGCTTCTTGGGCTGGCGCTGCGGCGAGTTCTGCGGGCGCGGCGCGCGGGGCGGCGGGGGGGGTGGCTGCAGCTGGGCGTCTTCGCGCGAACTCGACGGCGGCGGGGCCGGGAAGTGCGGGTCGCCCGGTTCGGCCGGAGGCGCCTCCCCGAGCTTGTCGAACTGCGACCTGCGGAAGCGGTCCCAGGGCATTCGCCGGGCGCGATAGGTCTTGTACTGGGGTTTTTTGTCGGCCATGGGAGGTCAGGGAGATAGAACAACCCCCGCGCCACATTGTTTCCGCCTATGAGCCCGCCCCCCTGCCGGATTAGCATGCGCCTAATGAATCCACCGGCCGCAGATCGCAGAGTCATCGGGATCGACCTTGGCGGGACCAAGCTCGCCGCAGGCGTCGTCTCGGGCGATCTGACCGTCCACCACCAGATGCAGCGCCCTTCGCATGACCTCAGCGAGGCCGACCTGCTGACGATGATCGTCGAGGTGGTCCAGCAGCTGCGCGCGCAGAACGGCGACGCTGTGCCGGTTGAGGCCGTCGGGCTCGGCATCCCCTCTTTGATCGACCAGCGCAGCGGCACGGCCGTCGTTTCGGTCAACCTGCCGATCGCCGACGTGCCGATCCGCGACCTGATGACCGAGCAGCTCGGCCTGCCGATCGCGCTCGACAATGACGGCAACGTCGCGGCGCTCGCCGAACAGCGCTTCGGCGCCGGGCGCGGCAGGCGCGACGTGATCCTGATCGGACTCGGCACCGGCGTGGCCGGCGGGATCATCATCGATGGCAAGATCTTTCGCGGCTCGCGCGGCTCCGGCGCAGAGCTTGGTCACCTCACTGTGCTCGCCGACGGGCCGCGCTGCCAGGGCAACTGCCCCAACTACGGCTGCCTCGAGACGATGGCCTCGGGAACGGCGATGGGTCGTTTCGCCAACGAGTACGCGCAGGAGCATCCAGATTCCGCGCTTGGTCAGGAGTTGGCAGCGGGCCGGGTCGTGACCGGCACGACGGCATCCGAGCTCGCGCACAAGGGCGACGAGGGCGGGATCGCGGTTCTGGCGAGGGCTGGGCACTACCTCGGCGCCGGCCTTGTCGGCATCTCCAACACCTTCAACCCCGAGGCGATCGTGATCGGTGGCGGCGCAGCGGCCGGGGCCGGCGACTTCGTGGTCGGACCGGCGCGCGATCACCTTGCGAAGTACGGCCTCTCACCGAACAAAGAGCTCGCGGAGATCCTGCCTGCGAAGTTCGGCCCCGAGGCCGGCATGCTCGGCGCGGCCGCGATGGCCTTCGTCGAGTGTCTCGATGAGCCCTTGGAGGATGCATAGCGATGGCCGGCCGGCTGATCGTCTGCCCGACTCCGATCGGGAACATGGAGGATGTCACGCTGCGCACGCTGACCACACTGCGTGAGGCCGACCTGATCGCCTGCGAGGACACCCGCCGCACGGGCAAGCTGCTCGAACGCTTCGGCGTCTCGGGGAAGATGATCTCTTACAACGAGCAGAACGAACGCCGCCGCGCCGGCGAGCTGGTCAAGCGGATGGACGAGGGCGAGACGGTTGCGCTGGTCTCCGACGCGGGGATGCCGCTGGTCTCTGACCCCGGCTACGTGATGGTGCAGGCGTGTATCGCTGCGGGGCTTCCGGTTGAGGTGCTGCCCGGCCCGTCGGCTGTGCTGGCGGCGCTTGTCGCGGCCGGGCTGCCGAGCGACCACTGGCGCTTTGCCGGATTCATTCCCCGCAAGGCCTCAGAGATCGACGACCTGTTCGCAAACCTCGCCGAGACCCTGGTTGCTTTTGAATCGCCGAAACGCCTGGGCGCGACGCTCGACCGACTTGCGGAGATCGACCCGCAGCGGCCGGTGGCCGTCTGCCGCGAACTGACCAAGCTCCATGAAGAGGTCGCCCGCGGAACGGCCACCGAGCTTGCCGAGCACTTCGGCGCGAGCGAGGTCAAGGGCGAGATCGTGATCGTCGTCGGGGCTGCTTCTGAGGCATCTTTGGAGCATCGCCGCCTGGCCGACGGCCGCGCCGCCGTGGCCAGGCTTGCCGAGTCCGGCGCCCGCGCCCGCGAGGCCGCAAAGGTCGTCGCCGAGCTGACCGGCCTGCGCGTCAACGACCTCTATCAACCGTGACTTTGCGCGGTCTGTGACGGCCGCGTAAAAAGTTCGCGACGGTGCGGTAAATAGTGGGGTTTTCGGCCCCACAGGGAGCCTGATCCGATCTAGGTTGGCCGCCATGCTGATCCGAAGCGCCCAACCGAAGAGTCTTCGAAACTCGAGAGCGGCGAGCAGCGCGCTCGCGGCCGCCATTGCAGTCCTCCTGACGCTCACCACGCCGAACGGCGCGGCGGCTGCGGACGGCGGTACCGGTGCGTGGCCGTGGCCGCTGCTCGGCGCAGTGATCACGCCGTACAGGAACGGCAGTGACCGCTACGCCGCGGGCCAGCACCGAGGCCTCGACATCGCCGCGCCGGCAGGCACGCAGGTGCGCGCGATTGTCGATGGTCGGGTCTCGTTCGCGGGGGCGCTGCCAGACGGGGGCGTGACCGTGACGGTGCGATCACGCGACGGGGCGTACCTGGTCAGCAGTCTGCATCTGGCCTCGCGCGCAGTGGCGCGTGGCGAATCGGTTGCCGCGGGTACCGTGCTGGGCGCGGTCGGCACGTCCGGGCGTCGGTCCGCTGTCGATCCACACCTTCACCTGAGCGTGCGTCGCGCGGGGGATCGCGCCTACCTCGACCCGATGACGCTGCTCGCTGCGCCGCGGCTACCTGCCGCCGTGCCGGCGGCCGACTCCTCCGTCCCGGCGGCCCAGTCCGTTGCGCCGGCAAAGCAGTTGCCGGCGCAAGCGACCCGCGGGTCCTCAATCGGTCGCGAGGCCCGGTCCATTTCAAGTGTTCACGCGCCAGCAACCGGAGACAGCTCGCCGGCTTCAAGGCATGGGGCAAGCCGTCGGCCGACCACAGCCGACAGCTCCGCCGGCACCCCCGCGCGTGAGGGCCACGCGGCCCGACATGTGAGCCGCGTGGCCCCTCCCCCTTTGCGGCAGCCTGCTGCCGAGCGATCGACGATTGCCACGGCGGCCCCGGCCGAACAGGTCGAGGTCAAACCCGTCACCGTCGCGCCGCAATCTGGCGGCGGGGTGAACCGACTGCTCCTGCTCGCCGTCGCCGCCGTCTGCCTCGTGGCACTCGCGATGCGCCGCAAGCCGCGCGAGATCTCACGGCACAACTCGCCGCCGTCCGTTGATGTCGGGCAGAGTCCGCACGAGGCCGAAGTGATTCCGCTCAATCGCGCCTCATAGACCCGACTTCTGATGAATCAGAAGTCGGCCATCGCTCTTCTCACACTCAATGGATGGACCCGGGTCTCTGGCGGCAAGCACGTTATGATCACCAAGCAGGGGATGCGACCGGTGACGTTGCTGCATCACCGCGGAAGTCAGTACGGCAAAGCCTTGACCGCCGCCATCCTGCGGCAGGCAGGACTCCCCAAGGAGCACCGATGACCCAGCGTGAGTACACCGTCAAAGTCCACCGCGACGACGATAATTCCTACTGGGCAACCGTCGATGAACTGCCCGGATGCTTCGCCAGCGGGTTCACGCTCGATGAGTTGAGCGAGTCAATCGGGGAGTCGGTCGCGCTCCATCTCGCAGGCGACGGAGCACCTGACAGACCGCCAAGGGCTGCACCGGTGGTGAACATCGGTGAAATGCGCGTGACAGTCGCTGCCTGATCACAGGCCAAAGGTAGGATCGGGCGCGTGTCCTTCTACGTGACCACGCCGATCTACTACGTCAATGCCGAGCCGCATCTCGGGCATGCCTACTCGACCATCGGCGCGGACATCCTCGCGCGGCACATGCGCCAGCGCGGCGAGGATGTCTTCTTCGTCACCGGAACCGACGAGCACGGCGAGCCCGTGGTGATTGCGGCCGAGGCCCAGGGCACCACGCCGCAGGAGCTCGTCGACCGCAACGCCCCGCGTTTTGAGGCGCTGCTCGAGCGCATCGACGTGACCAACGACTTCTTCATCCGCACCACCAACCCGGCCCACGTCGCCGAGGTGCAGAAGGTCTGGCGGCAGATCTACGACAACGGGTACGTCTACAAGGGCGAATACGAGGGTTGGTACTGCCCCAAGTGCGCCGACTTCAAGTCCGAGCACGAGATCGCCGAAGGCAACACCTGCCCGATCCACCGCATTCCGCTCGACCGCGAGGCCGAGGACAGCTGGTTCTTCCAGCTCTCGGCGTTTCAGGAGCCGCTTGAGAAGCTCTTCGCCGAGCAGGCCGACTTCGTCCTTCCCAAGCACCGCTACAACGAGGCACTCTCGTTCATCCAGAGTGGCCTGCGCGACGTCGCGCTCTCGCGATCGAAGATCAGCTGGGGCGTGGAGCTTCCGTGGGATCCCTCCCACGTGATGTACGTCTGGTTCGACGCGCTGCTCAACTACTGGACCGCTCCGAAGATCGCCCGCCCGGACCAGGAGATCTGGCCGGCGTCGGTGCACGTCATGGCCAAGGACATCGTCAAGTTCCACGCCGTCTACTGGCCGGCGATGTTGATGGCGCTCGAAGCCCCGTTGCCGAAGCGCATGTTCGTGCACGGCTACCTCTTGATGGACGGCGAGAAGATGAGCAAGTCGCTCGGCAACGTGCTCGATCCGAACAAGGTCGTCGACCTCTTCGGTTCCGACGCGCTGCGCTTCTACTGCTTCCGCGAAGTCAGCTTCGGCAACGACGGCTCGATCTCCACCGAGGGTTTCGAGACGCGCTACAACAGTGAGCTCGCCAACGACTACGGCAACCTCGCCAGCCGCTCGTTGGCGATGATCACGAAGTATCGCGGCGGCGTCGTTCCGGCTCGGCCTGAGTCGACCGGCCTGGAAGAAGACTTCGCCGGCGCCGGCGACAAGCTCATCGCGCGCATCGACGACCTCGATCTGACCAGCGCGCTCGAAGAGGTCTGGGTGCTCGTGCGCAGGCTCAACCGCTTCGTCGAAGAGCGCGCGCCGTGGAAGCTCGCCAAGGACGAATCGACCGAGGCACAGGCCGAGCTCGACGCAACGCTCTACGGCCTCGCCGAAGGGCTTCGCGTTGTTTCGATCCTGCTGCAGCCGTACATCCCGAAGTCCACGCTGACGCTGCTCACCGCGATCGGTCACGAAGACCAGGTCAACGACATCTCCACGGCGGTCTTCGGCGGCGGCGAAGGCGGGTCCAGAATCGACGCGCTCAGCCCGCTCTTCCCAAAGCTCGAGCCGAGCGCCGCCTGATGGTCGACACCCACGCGCACATCGAGATGTGCGAAGGCACACCCGACGAGATAGTCGCCCGCGCCGCCGAGGCCGGGGTCGACAGAATCCTCACGATCGGCCTGACCGAAGAGACCTTCGACATCTCGCTCGCGATCGCCGACGCGCACGACGGCGTCTTCGCCGCGGTCGGCTGCCATCCGAACGAGACGACCGGTTTCACCGACGCTGTGGCCGAGGCGATCGACCGCGCCGCCGAGCACCCGAAGGTCCGGGCGATCGGCGAGACCGGCCTCGACTTCTTCCGCGACAGCGCGCCGCCGGACGACCAGCGTCGCGGCTTCAAGGCGCAGATCGAGATCGCATCCAGACGAAAACTTCCGGTCTCGATCCACGCCCGCGGCGCCGAGGCCGAGTGCATGGACATGCTGATCGAGCACGGCGCGGACCTGCCGGCCGTGATCCTGCACTGCTTCAGCGACGCCGGCGAACTGCCCCGCGCAGTCGAGGCCGGCTTCTACTGCTCGTTCGCCGGCAACGTCACCTTCAAGAACGCTCCCGACCTGCGTGAAGCTGCCGCAAACGTCCCGGACGAGCTGCTGCTGGTCGAGACCGACTCGCCGTTCCTCGCGCCGATGCCCAACCGCGGCAAGCGCTGCGAGCCGGCCTGGGTCACGCTGACCGCGCAACTGATCGCCGAGACGCGCGGTGTCAGCTACGACGAGATCGACGCGCTCGTCACCGCCAACGCCCAGCGCGCGCTGGACTGGTAGCCGCGCCGCCGTGTCCGGCGACGAGCACTTCTCCAGTCCGACGCAGCCCTCGATCGAGCGGATGCTGCGCTTCCGGGTCCAGCCCCGGCGCAAGCTAGGTCAGAACTTCCTCGTCGACAACAACATCCTCGACGTGATCGGCGCAGCCTCGGGCCTCGGCCCGGACGACGTCGTGCTGGAGGTCGGGGGGGGCCTGGGGGTGCTCAGCGAGTACCTCGCAGCGCAAGCGGCGCACGTCCATGTGATCGAGATCGACGAGTCGCTGCGTCCGCCGCTCGAAGATGCGATCGGAAGCGCACCCAACGTCAGTCTGCTCTTCGCCGACGCCGTAAGCGTGGACTACGCCGCGATCGACCCGCGCCCGAACAAGCTGATCGCCAACCTCCCCTACAACGTCGCCGCGACCTGCGTGATCAAGGCCTTCTATGAACTCCCCGAGCTTGAGCTCTGCTGCGTGATGGCGCAGCGCGAAGTCGGCGAGCGCCTTGCGGCCAAGCCCGGTGGCAAGCTCTATGCCGGGACGTCCGTGCTGGTGCAGGCGGTCTGCGGCGAGACGGCCACGCGCAAGCTGTCGCGAAATATCTTCCATCCGGTGCCCAACGTCGACTCATCTCTGGTGACACTCAAGCGCACCGAACCAAACCCGCCGGCAGGATTCAACGACCTCGTCCACGGCGCCTTCGCTCACCGGCGCAAGCCGCTGGCCAGTTCGCTCGCCCACGCCAACCGCGACGACAAGTCGATCCGCGAGCGGGCCGCTGCGGCGCTTGCCGAGATCGGTCTCGAAGCCAATACGCGCGCAGAGCAACTCACGGCCGCGCAGTTCCGCGAGCTGCAGCCGCTGATCGGACCGGCGGCATGAGCGAGCTGCGTGTCGAGGCTCCGGGGAAACTCAACCTCTGCCTCTATCTCGGCCCGACGCGACCCGACGGGCTGCACGAGATCGCGTCGCTGTTTGAGTCGGTCTCTCTGTCGGACACGCTGACGCTCAGACCGTTTGACGGACTCCACGACCGCGTGATCTGCGACACGGTCGAAGGCGAGAACCTCGCCCAGCGCGCCCTCCGAGCCGCGCGCGAAGCCGGACTGCTCGAAGGCCCCCCGGTCGAGGTGACGATTGAGAAGCGGATCCCCGTGGCCGCCGGCATGGGTGGCGGGAGCGCGGACGCTGCCGCGGTGCTGCGCCTGGCCGGAAAACTTTCGAACAGGCCGCCGAAGGATTATGAGCGCGTCGCCTTTGCGCTCGGCGCGGACGTCCCGAGCCAGCTCGTGCCGGGCGCAGCGCTCGTGCACGGAGCAGGCGAGCGCGTCGCAGCGATCCAGCCCGAGTGCCTGGCCGGGGCTGCCAGCCGTGCCTATGTGATCATCGAGCAGCAGCAGGGCCTCTCGACCGGCGAAGTCTTCATCCAGTCCGATCGCGCGTTGCTTCCCGAGCCGGAGATCGTCCAGCGCGAAGAGGCCCTGCTCGAGAAGATCTCGGCCGGCGTCGACCTTGGGCAGCTTTGCGCGCTGGTTGAGAACGCGCTCGAGCCCGCAATTGTCGCCCTGCGTCCAGAGCTGGCGCACCTGCCCGGCGAGCTGAAGCAGCACGGCGCCCTGGCGGCAGCCTTCACCGGTTCCGGCCCGACCAGCTTCGGAATCTTTGACGGCCACCGAGCCGCCGAAGACGCGGCCCTGGAGCTGATCGCTGCCGGCCACCTGGCGCACGCCGCAGTCCCGGTCACCACAAGCTTCGGAGACGTGCAGTGAACGGAATCCAGGTCACAGCCGCCGTCGCCGCTGCGATGTGGGCACCGGTGGCTTTCCAGCGCTGGCGCACGGGGAAGCTCAACACCGAGCACAAGATCATCTCGATCGTCGGCATCCTCGGGCTGGCGCTGTACGCCTCGGGCGCGTTCGAGAGCCTGCCTCAGCCGGAGAAGGTGCTCGAGGACGTCTCCGGCGCACTGGGCAAGTGGACATACCTTCTCGTCACCGTTCTGGCGTTTCTTGAGACCGGCGCATTCGTCGGGCTCGTCGCCCCCGGCGAGGCCGCGGTCGTCGTCGGCGGCGTCGTCGCCGGGCAGGGCGAGATCGACATCCGTCTGCTGATCGGCCTCGTCTGGGCCGCCGCATTCCTGGGGGACTCGACGAGCTTCTACTTCGGCCAGAGGCTCGGGCGTGAATTCATGGTCAAGCACGGCCGCCGGCTGCAGATCACCGAGCCACGGCTCGAACAGGTCGAGAAGTACATGGACCAACACGGCGGCAAGACGATTCTGGTCGGCCGCTTCATCGGACTTGTCCGCGCCCTGGCGCCGTTCATCGCCGGCTCCTCGAAAATGCCCTACCGACGCTTCGTGCCCTACGACATCATCGGATCGGGGCTCTGGGCCTCGTTCTTCTGCCTGCTCGGGTTCATCTTCGCCAACAACCTCGAGGCCGTGATCCACTGGGCCGAGCGCGGCGTGCTGATCTTTGGATGGTTCGTCGGGACGATCGTTGTGATCGTCTACCTGGTGAAGCGTTTCCGCAAGCCCGAGGAGCGCGCAAAGCTGACCGCGTGGCTCGACCAGCAGGAACGCGAGCACCCGCGACGCGCGATCGTGATCAAGCCGGTGCGCCGGACCTGGGATCGCATCGTCTTCCCGATCTTCCGCTTCTTCGGCCCGCAGCTGAAGTTCGCGTGGCAACGCTTCACGCCCGGCGGGCTCGGGCTGGAGTTCACGACCCTGATGGCCGCACTGATCACCGCCGCCTACACGCTGTACTTCTTCACGATCCAGGCGCTCGACTGGCCGACGGACTTCACCACCAGGATCAACGACGCGGCATTCCGGGTCGCCGACTCGATCCGCACGGATTGGCTGAACAACCTCGCCGAGCTGATCTCGCACTTCGGCTCCTTGCCGGTCGCCGGCGCATTCACGCTGGTGGCCGCCGGCTACTGCGTCCATCGCCGACGCGTGCCGGAGGCGCTGGTGCTCGTCCTCTCGCTCGGACTCGCGGCAGTTCTTTCGAACGCGATCAAGGACTGGACCGACGTGCCGCGGCCGGGCGGATCGCTCGTCGAGACGGGCGGTTCGTCGTTTCCCTCGGGACACACCGCCTACGCAATCACGTATGTGACGATCGCGGTCACGCTGGAGCGGGTCAGCGACATCGTCGTCCGAGCCACGCTCGTGATCGTCGCGATCGCCTTCGCCGCCGCGATCGGCCTCACCCGCGTCTATCTACGCGCCCATTACCTGAGCGATGTGATCGGCGGCGCGGCGTTGACCGGCACGATCACGGCGAGCTTTGCCGCCCTGGCGCTGCTTCTGCTGCACATCCGCAAGCTCCGCGCCCGGCCGGTCGTGGCGGACGCAACGACCGCCGCCGATATCGTTGACTAGATGCTCGCTCTGACCGAATCGCAGCTGGCCCAGTACGCGCTGATCGCGGGCGCAGTCGGTGCCGGCATCGTGCTGATCGCGTTCGTGGTGCTGATCGCCTGGCCCGCATGGAACTCTTACGGCCGCAACTGGGAGCGCGTTTCGGCGTTGTTTCTCTCGCTCTACGTGCTCGTCGCGATGCTCGGTCTGGGCTCGGTGATCGGCCTCGGATTCTTCGCGCTTTTCGGCAAAGACATCTGAGATTTCAGGCAAGAAATACACCGATCTGGCGAAAGCCGATTGACGTTCTTATGCTTGATGTGTGCCCAAGGCCTCTGAACCATCGGTAAAAAAGACTTCTGCGAGTGATCAGGGCGCTTCGCCGCTGAGCAAACTCGACGCGATTTCGACCGCCGTCGAGGCCGGAACCGGCCTCACAGCGGTCACCCGCGCGGCCGCCGCTGCGCTTGAGTCCTCGCTCGCAGTGATCGACAGTCGCAGCGCCGTGCTGGCCGTTGCGGCCGCCTCGCCAGAGGACGAACGCCGCCTGCTCGCAGGCGAGGGCGGCACCGTGATCCACGAACTCAAGGTCGCCGAGAAGGTCGTCGGCACGCTGCGGGTTCGCGCGCGCAGGACCGAGGGCGTCGACGCGGTCACCCTGCGCATGGTCGCAACGCTGATCGCCCTCGAGGTCGAGCGCACGCTCGCGCCCGAGCGCGCAGACCAGAAGGTCGCCAGCGGATTCATCGGTGACCTGATCAACGGAGTCACCAAGGACGCCGCCGACGTCACGGCCCGCGCCGAAGAACTCGGCATCAAGGTCGAACGCGGCTGCGCCTTCGTGCTCGCCCGCGCCACCCCGCGCAAGGCGGTCGGCGACGACTGGCGCGCGCGTCTGCTTCTGGTGGTCGAGCGCGTCGCGCGATCGCTGCATCCGCGCGTTGTCACCGCCCAGGTCGAGCGACCGGGGTCACAGGCCGGCGAGGTCTACGTGCTTCTGCCGAGTTCCGAGCCCGAGTCCGTCGCCAAGGCCGCGAACACGATCCGCGAAGAACTCGAGGCCACGCTCGGCGAGTTCAACTTCACCGTCGGCCACGGCCGGATCACCAGCGACCCGGCCGACCTCTTTCGCGCCGGCCAGGAAGCACTGCTTGCCGTCAACGTCGCCGAGGCCAACGGCGCCGGCAACATGCTCAGCTTCGAGGACACCGGCGCCTACCGCCTGCTGCTGCCGGCGCTCTGCGACGACCCGGCCGAACTCCACCGTTTCTACGCGGAGACGATCGAGCCGCTGGTCAACTACGACGACCAGTACGAGACCAACCTCGTGCACACCGTCGACACCTTCCTCGCCGCCGACGGCAACGTCGCCGGAACGGCCCAGCGCCTGTTCACGCACCGGCACACGATCCGTTACCGCCTGGAGCGCGTGAAGGATCTGACTGGACTCGACTGCTCATCAACTGACGGCCGCGAGCGACTCTCGCTGGGCCTGAAGTCGATGCGCGTGCTCGGAATTGCGAACCCCGGCGGACCGGCTTATGAGCCGGGCGTCGAGGGTGGACGCATCCCGGCTGCGGGCTAGCTGAACTCCGCTTCAAGCATCTCGCGACGGCACCCCGTAGCGAACGAGGTCGCGCACAAGCGTGCCGCCCTCGACCCCTTCGAACTCGTGCGTGTGATCCAGTGGATCGTGATGCCGTGCAGGCGGAGGCAGTAGTTGATCAACGCCCCTTCGTTGAGCTGCTCGGGAATCTCAACTATCTCAAAGTTCAGCCACGGAGGCGTCAGTCGCTCAAGGTTGCGCGGCTCGCTGAAGAATGCAGAGACCTCGTCTCGTGGGCGGGCGATGATCTGCTCCTGGCTGACGGTGCTCGCGCCTTCGAGCTTGAGCTCATCCGAGGCGAAGTTGATCTGTGGAAGTTTTGGCGTCATGGCTCTGGATCAACATACGGGGCGGAAGCCAAACGGATGACTTTCTACCTGTCAGGAGCTGATTGCCGATGATTCGTCGCTGGTGTGATCAACCGGTTCGTCTGGATGGACCTCAGGATGCCCCGGATCCGGAGCTTCACCATGATCGAGTACGTCGGCGTTCGGAGCTTCTGAAACGCGGCGCAGCACGGCCTCTCCGTACGTTTCGAGTTTCGCCGCGCCGACGCCTTTGACGTCAGACAGCTGATCGATCGTTGACGGGCGCGTTCGCGCGATCCCGCGCAGCGTCTTGTTGTCGAAGATCACGTAGGCGGGGACGCCGCGCTCGTCGGCCTCGGCCTTGCGCCAGGTGCGCAGCGCCTCGAAGAGCAGTTCGTCGTCCGGCGTGAGCGGATCCTCGCCTTCCGCCACGGCCGCAGCGCGCTTCTTGCTGACGCGCTCCTTCTTTGCCGCGACGCGCAGCTCCAGCGGATCCTCGCTCTTGACAAACTCGCGCCAGTCGCCGGCCAGGCGCAGAACATTGAAGTGGTCTGGATCGACCCGCACGTACCCGACGGCGACCAACTGACGCAGCACTGCGCGCCACTGCTGTTCGCTGACCCCGGCGCCGATGCCCCAGGTCGAGAGATTCCAGTGGTTGAAGCGGTGGACCTTGTCGGTTTCGCGGCCGCGCAGGACGTCGAAGATGTGCTGAGAGCCGAAGTTCTGATCGCAGCGATAGATACAGCTGATCAACATGCGCGCCTCGCGGCCGGCGTCCCAGGTCTCGGGCGGGGTGAGGCAGTTGTCGCAGTTGCCGCACGGATCTGACGCTTCGTCGAAGTAGGCGAGCAGTTGCTGGCGGCGGCAGTGCGTGCTCTCGCACATTGCGAGCAGCGCGTCAAGCTTGCGGCGCAGGGCCTGCTTGTGGCGCTCGTCGGCGTCGCCGCCCTCGAGCATGTTGCGCTGGAGCACGACGTCCTGAAGGCCGTAGACCATCCACGCATCAGCGGGCTCGCTGTCGCGCCCGGCGCGGCCGGTCTCCTGGTAGTAGCCCTCGATGTTCTTGGGCAGGTCGAGGTGCGCGACAAAGCGGACGTCGGGTTTGTCGATGCCCATGCCGAAGGCGATCGTCGCCGTCATCACCAGGCCGTCCTCGCGCAGGAAGCGGTCCTGATGGCGCTGGCGCTTGTTGGCGTCGAGACCCGCGTGGTAGGGCAACGCGGGCACGCCGTTATCGGAAAGGAAGCGAGCGGTGTCCTCGACCTTCTTGCGCGAGAGGCAGTAGACGATCCCCGCCTCGCCGTCGTGCTCGTTCTTGATGAACTTCAGGAGCTGGTCGCGCGCGTTCTTCTTCTCGTCGATCGCGTAGCGGATGTTCGGGCGGTCAAAGCTGCTGACGTACATCGTCGCGCGCTGAAGATCGAGGTTGACCGCGATCTCGCGTCGGGTGAGTGAATCTGCCGTGGCGGTCAGCGCCACGCGTGGCACGTCGGAAAAGCGCTCGTGCAGAACCGTGAGGCCCTGGTACTCGGGCCGGAAGTCGTGGCCCCACTGCGAGACGCAGTGCGCCTCGTCGATCGCAAACAGCGCGAGCTTGCCGGCGTCGTGGAGCGTGGCGAGATCCACCAGGAAGTTGACGTTGGTGACGCGTTCGGGCGCGGCGTAGAGCAACGTGATCTCGCCGGCGAGCATGCGCTCGCGGGTGCGCGCGAAGTCCTCGGGGCTGAGCGTGGAGTTCAGAAATGCTGCCTCAATCCCGAGCTCGTGCAGCGCGAGCACCTGATCGCGCATCAGGGCGATCAGTGGCGAGACGACGACCGTGATGCCGTGCCCGGCACGCTGCCTCGCGATAGCTGGCAACTGATAACAAAGTGACTTGCCAGCACCGGTCGGCATCAGCACCAGCGCGTCTTCGCCGGCGGAGACCCGCTCGATGATCTCGCCCTGCTCGCCGCGGAAGCTGTCGAAGCCGAAGACCTCTTCGAGGATCCGCTGCGGTTCGGTGGCGTCGGTCAGCGGCATGGGCGCAGGCTAGTGGCCGTCGACGCTTGCAACGATCAGAAGGGCGCAGAATTTGCTGATTCGTCGCGAAGTCTGTGCATGACCGTCACATACGTTGATTGTCCGTCGCTACGCCTGCCCCGTCACTAGATTTTCTCCATGTCGCCGTTGCTCATCGCCGTCAGCATTCTGATTGTCGCCGCCGGGTATCTGCTCGGTCTGTACAACGCCACCGTCAAGGCGCGCAACCTTGTCGACGAGTCCTGGTCCGGGGTTGACGTGCAGCTCAAGCGCCGCCGCGACCTGCTGCCGAATCTTGTCGCCACGGTGCAGGCCTACGCCGCCCAAGAGGCCGAGACCCTGCAGATCGTCGCCGAGGCGCGCGTGGTCGCTGAATCGGCTTCACACGCGAATGCGATCCAGGGCGCGAACGCCGAGAACCGCGTCACACATTCTCTGCGCGGTCTCTTTGCTGTCACCGAGAACTACCCGGCACTGAAGGCCGACCAGAACTTCATGCAGCTACAGCGCGAGCTGGTGGACATCGAGAACCAGGTCGCCGGGGCCCGCACGATCTTCAACGGAAACGCGCGTGCCTACAACGACAAGATTCAGAGCATCCCCGCCAACTTTTTCGCTGCGACGCTCGGCTTCAAGCCACGCCCGTACGTCGAGGCGGCGGCGCGCGAGCGCGTGCCGACCCGGGTGGGGGTCTGATGGCCCTGAAGCCCTACTCGCACTACGCCGAAGCCGGAACCACGGCCGCCTACGAGCGTTGGAACTCGAAGATGAAGTTCTTCGTCGCCGGCCTGGCGATACTCGGAATCGGCGTGGCGCTCTTGATCGCGCGAAGCATCGAGTTCCCGGTCTTCGGCGCGATTGCCGGCGGCCTGTTCGGCTACCTCGTGTTTCGCCTGGTCGTCAGGAGCAGCGCGGCGGCCAGCGCCGACCAGGCCTACTCCGCCGACTGGTGCAAAGAGCGCGGGATGCGATCGCTCGGCGACGACACCTTCCCGAACAACGCGCCGTACGCCAAGAGCGGCGACAAGCGCGAGGCGACCGACGCCTTCGAAGGCGAGTGGAACGGCCTGCAGACGCTGTTCTACAACTTCACCTACACCGACGAGGGCAGCGGCGACGATTCGGACACCGATTACGACTTCAAGATCATGCGCCTGACCGGGCGCGAGCTTCCGATCCGCCAGCTGACGATCCACCAGCGCGGCTTCATGAACACGTTCAAGTTCGTCGATTCAATCCAGGAGGCTTTGACGAGCGAGAAGTCAGTCTCGCTGGAGAGCGGTGAGTTCAACGAGAAGTGGGACCTGACGATCGACGACGGCGCCGATGAGATCTGGATCCGCCGAATCTTCGATCCCGCCACGATCGCCGCCCTCAACGACGGGCACTTCACGATCCCCGACGTCAAGTACTACGACCGGGCGTGGTGGTTCGTCGAGAAGGAGCACTTCTCGATCGACGAACTTGAGACCTGGCCCGGAAAGCAGAAGCTCGCCGCCGATGCGGTCGAGCTTCTGTCCCGGGTTCAGACTCTTTAGCGGCGCTTCTCCACGAACGTCACGGCGTTGCCGCCGAGACCCGCGCGGCCGGTGCGGCCGATGCGGTGGATGTAGTCGTCGTAGGTCTCCGGCTCATCGAAGTTGATGACGTGGGAGACCTCAGGGATGTCGAGTCCGCGTGCCGCGACGTCGGTCGCGACGAGGATGTTGACCTTGTCGGCCTTGAAGGCGTTGAGCGCGCGCTGACGCTGCGGCTGCGACTTGTTGCCGTGGATCGCCTCGGACTTGAAGCCGCGCTTGACGAGGTTGTCAGAGAGCTTCTGAGCGCTCCACTTGGTGCGCATGAAGACGATCGCCTTGGTGACGTCTTCCTTGATCAGGATGTCGTGCAGCTGCTCGACCTTCTCGGTCTTGTCGCCGGCGTCGACCACTGACTGGTGAATGTGGTCGTTCGTCGTGTTGGTGCGGACCGAGCACTTGACCGGGCTGGTCAGGAGGTTGTCCAGCAGACGCTGGATGTCCGGGGTGACCGTCGCTGAGAAGCAGAGCGTCTGGCGCTTTGCCGGGACTGCGTCACAGAGGAAGCGGACGTCCTTGATGAAGCCCATGTCGAGCATGCGGTCGGCCTCGTCGAGCACCAGCGTGTCGGTGAAGTCGAGGTCGAGCTTGTTCTGCTCGAGCAGGTCGCGCAGGCGGCCCGGCGTACCGATCACGACGTGCGGCTCCTTGGCCAGGGCCTTGATCTGCGGGTTGATGTTCGTGCCACCGACGCAGAGCGCCGAGTAGAGCTTGATGCCCTTGGTGAAGGCGCGGAAGTCGTCCTCGATCTGAGCTGCGAGCTCACGGGTCGGGGTGACGATCAGAACGTCGTTCTTGCCATCGGTCTTGAGCAGCTTGTTGATGATCGGGAGGATGAAAGCGGCGGTCTTGCCGGTTCCGGTGTTGGCGAGACCGATCAGGTCGCGGCCTTCCATGATCGACTTGATCGATTCATCCTGGATCTGCGTGGGGGTTTCGTAGCCACGGGCGATGATGTTGCGCTCGAGGCGCTCGTCAAAACCGAAGTCCGTGAACTTGTGCGTGGCCTGGTAGTCGATCTGCTGTGCCGGCTTGACATCCGCGTTGATGAACAGCGACGGGTCGATCAGCTTCGACTTCTTTTTGTTTCCACCTCGCCCGGCGTGATTGCTTCCGTGGCGGGGGTTTCGGGGTTTGTTCGTGTTGCGGTGCTGCGCAGCACTGTTTTTCTTGGTGCGCGCACCGGCGTGAGAGCGGTTAGCCATCTCTGAAAGTCTTTCTGTGGTTTTGGCTCAGACGCGCGTCCTGTTGACGCACTACTTGAGCATTCGTGTGGCTGTCTTTCGTGACTTCACATGAATCCAGCTGAGCTGGCGTAAACGGGATGTCCGGGATTGGTCTTGGCCCATGGGGGCGGGCTCGCAATCCTTCGAAATATGACCACTACAGGCGACGTGCTCCATGCACGTGTTTGCCTGTCGTTGGAGTGATTATCGCAGGGTGAGACGTTTTCCTTGATTTTGCGGCCGTTAATGCACGCTGATCCCGTCAGTTTCTCCCCCTCGATCGTCAGGTTGCGTCAGCGCAATTCTGCCGTGAGCCGCAGAGGACGCAGCTCAGAATTGTGCTGGCGCAATCTGACTGGGGCACCTGGATTCGAACCAGGGATCCCGGGACCAAAACCCGGAGCCTTACCACTTGGCCATGCCCCATCAAGTCCAACTCTGTGGACTGAATACAGATCCTAGTGGCGGACAAAGGGCTAGCCTCGCCCCGGGGGATCACTTCAATCGGAGGATCAAGTGGACGTTCAGGAGTACATGGGGTACGACGCGACCGGGCTGGCCGAGCTCGTCGCAAGCAAGCAGGTCACGGCCGCAGAACTGCTCGACCTCGCGCGCAAGCGCGCAGCCGCGGTCAATCCGAAGACCAACTCCATCGTCATTCCGATCGACAAGGAGTCCGACGCCCAGGCCGCCGACCCAAACCTTTCCGGGGCGCTCGCCGGCGTTCCGTTCCTGATCAAGGACTTGATGCAGGAGTACAAGGGTTACCCGACCACCGAGGGCTCGCACGCGCTGAAGAACTACGTCGCCGACGAGCACGCACTGGTGACTCAGCGCTTCCTCGACGCCGGCCTCGTCATCTTCGGCAAGACCAACACGCCGGAGTTCGGCGCCAAGGGCATCACCGAGTCTGAACTCTGGGGACCGAGCCGCAACCCATGGGACCTCGGTCGCACACCCGGCGGATCGTCCGGTGGATCGGGCTCAGCGGTCGCCGCTGGAATCGTCCCTGCTGCTGGCGCGAACGACGGCGGTGGATCGATCCGCATCCCCGCCGGGTGCAACGGACTGGTCGGTCTCAAGCCGAGCCGCGGACTTGCTCCGTACGGCCCGCAGACCAGCGAGCCGATGTTCGGTATGTCTGTGCAGGGAGTCGTTTCACGCACAGTGCGCGACAGCGCAGCGCTGTTCGATTCGATCATCGGGCGCAGTTCGATCGGCGACTACGAGGGCGCGTTGCCGCCAGGACCGTTTGCAGAGCTGATCAAGTCAAAGCCGGGAAAGCTGAAGATCGGTTACTCCGCGAAGTCCGCGATCAACGACACCCCAGACCCTGATGCCGTGAAGGCGCTCGAGTTCACGGCGCAGTTGCTGGCCGAGCTCGGACACGAGGTCGAGCAAGTCGAGCCGCCCTACGACGACAAGGCACTCGCCGAAGACTTCCTGACGATCTGGTTCGCGCAGCTCGCAGGCACTGTCGCGCTCGCCAAGGAAGCGACCGGCGCGAGGAACGCCGACTTCGAGGCCGACACGCTTGCGATTGTCGAGCTCGGGCGCACGAACGGAGTTGTCGCGGCCGCGAAGGCGATGTCACACAACATCGACTACGTCCGTGCCGTCGAAAAGTTCTACGAGTCCTACGACTACTTCCTCACGCCAACCGTCTCCCGCAAGCCGGTGAAGATTGGCGAGCTCGACATGTCGCCCGCACTACAGAAGGGCGCGCGCTTCATCCACGCCGCGCGCGGCGGAAAGCTGCTGCTGAAGTCGGGAATCATGGAGGAACTGATCGCCGACAACCTCGGCTGGGTTCCGTACACGCAGATGGCGAACCTGACCGGTCGGCCCGCAATCACCGTGCCCGTGTTCTGGACCGACGACGAGATGCCGCTCGGAGTTCAGTTCAACGGCAGTCTCGGATCCGACGGCGCGCTGTTGCAACTTGCGGCGCAACTCGAAGCGGCCAGGCCCTGGGCGCAGCGCCACCCGGCGCCTGTCAAGTAGGTTGCCGGGATCGAACTGCTCGGACTGCGCACGACGATCTATCCGACCGACGATCTGGGCGCGAGCGTCGCGTACTTCAACGAGCTGCTCGGGGTTGATCCGAACTCCGAGCCCGCCGACGGCGTGCAGAGCTGTTGGGGCGTGAAGGACGCGGCAGCGGCCGGCGCGGAGCTGATCGAGTCAGGCGCTTCCGTAGTCAGCGGTACTCCGGGTTCGGGTTCTCGAAGTCGAACCGCTCGCCCTTTTCCCACTCGGCGGCTTGGTTTCCGTATGCCGGTAGGCCGCCAGCGTTCTTCAACATCCGCGCGAGGTGCATGAGGTTCCACGTCATGAACGTGGTGTTCCGATTCGTGAAGTCATTGTCTTGACCGCCGCCCTCTGCGTCGAGATACGACGGCCCCGGCCCCGCTTCACCGATCCAACCGGCATCTGCCTGCGGCGGAATCACGTAACCAACGTGCTGAAGTGAATAGAGGATGTTCATCGCGCAGTGCTTGATGCCGTCCTCGTTGCCGGTGATCAGGCAGCCGCCGACGCGGCCGTAGTAGGCCCACTGGCCATCCTCGTTGCGCTCGCCCGAGTGCGCGTAGAGGCGCTCGATCACCTTCTTCATCTCAGAGCTGTTGTCGCCGAGCCAGATCGGGCCGGCCAGCACGAGGATGTCGGCGCCGAAGACCGTCGGCCAGAGATCGACCCACTCGTCCTTGTCCCATCCGTGCTCGCGCATGTCCGGGTAGACGCCGACCGCGATCTCATGATCGATCGAGCGGATCTGGTTGACGGTCACGCCGTGCGTGGACATGATCGCGGCGGAGATGTCGATCAGGCCCTGGGTGTTTGAAATCTCTGGGGATCGCTTGAGCGTGCAGTTGATGAATGTGGCCGAGAGATCCGTGAAGTCGAGATCGATGTCGGTCATGGCTCCTATTTGAGTCTGAAGTTCATTTTGAAGAGGCCAGTTCGGCCGTCGAGCAATGTGACGCGTACGGTGAGCACGTAGCTGCCCTTCGGCAGCGTACGCGTGACCCGATACTTCCAGCTGTTGGTTCCCGAAGCGGAGAGGTAGTAGGGCTTGCTGCATCTGCCCTTTGTCGCCTTGACGGATTTGAACTTCGCCTTCATGCCCTTCATCCAGTAGCAACGCCTTTTTTTCTTGAGCGCCTTGCTGTCTTTTCGTTGGAGCGCGACCTTGACCGACTTGACCGAGCCGGACGGTCCGGCAGTTCCGGACAGCAAATGGAGTTTTGATGCCTTCATCGACTTGGATTTCGGCGAAGTGACCGTCGCAGTGGGCGGGTCGATCGGGCGTGAAGACGTAGCGGGCGGGTCGGGCAACAGCCGCATCAGTGTGGTGTTGGCCTGCCCTGATCGCGCCACGCTCACCACGAGTTTGCCGTCGGGCTGAAGTTCGATTCGACTTGCATTCAGCGCTGACGGGTTGACCAGTCCACTGCTTCCGTAGCCGGCGTCGGTCGATCCGTCCGTGTTGAACCGCCCGACAAACCCTGTGTTGCTGTCGACACCGGCAAGCCCTCCGAGGGTCTTGCCGTCTGGCTGCACCGCAAGGTCGTACGCGGCACTGCCACCGCCGCCGATCTGCAGCAACCTCACTCCACTCGTCCCAAATGACGTGTCCAGCGCGCCAGTTGCGGTGTAACGCGCCAGGCCCATAAAGGTCGCGTACGTCGACGGATCGGGATGCGTGTTCTGGTACCCACCCGCAACGAAACCGCCGCCAGGTGCGGGCGCAACGGTATTTATCTCGCCGAGCTGTGTGTTGTCCGCAGACCAGTAGTAGGTCACGATGCCCGGCGTCGGAGAATGATTGCCAGCACCGCCGATGAACGACGTGTCGAGAGCGCCGCCTTCCGTTATTCGAACGAGCGTCGGCTGAGTGATCGTCGGACCGCCTCCCGGCAGTACGCGTCCGCCCATCACGTAGCCAGCATCTCCCGGAACGTCGGCAAGTGCCCTGAAGTCGAGGTCCGTCGTCGTGAACGGGATACTCAGCTTTCCGTCGCCAGAGAAGCTCGAATCCCACGTGCCGTCCACGTTCAGTCTGCCGATCGCGAGGCTCGAATACGCTCCGGCGCTCATGTAGGCCTCGTAGTAGCTCTCCCCACTCATCACAATCTTGCCCGACGGTTCAACGATCAGCTTTCGCGCCGTTTCGCTCGGTGCGGGCGGACCGGGCGGTCCGATGTTCAGCATCAGGATTCCGTTCCCCACTGAATCGCCGTCGAAGGTCGGGTCGAGCTGGCCGCTCGAAGTGAAGCGAATAACGGCGAACAGTCCTGGCGCATTTATTGGCGTCGTCGGGTACACGCGAGCACCGACCACCACCGAGCCGTCTGGCTGCGCACCAACCCCGGTCACGGCGTTGATCGCGGTGCCGGCCGGCAGGGCGGCTGTCGCGAGACCGCCGTCGCCGAACGAACTGTCGATCGACCCATCTGGGTTGAATCGCTGAACGCTGATGCTGTACGCGCCGGCGTCGTAGAGCGAGCCCGCCGCGAGGATCTGGCCGGATGCCGTGAGCGCGATCTCTTCGGCTCCGGTCGACGGGAAGGTGGCGTTGGTGGGCGCCGTAGCGAAGCCGCCGACACCAAAGGTCGGATCGAGATCGCCCGGCGCCGCGAGAGCGGAGGTCGTCGCGGTGGTGAGAAGGAGGATGGCAATTGTCAGCGCTCTGAAGATTCGGTACATATCCGAGTTATACCGCGTCCCCGCGCGTGAAAGTAGGATGGCGCGATGGCAGCAGTGGACGCAGTCGCAATCATGGCCGGGGGCAAAGGCACCCGTATGCGCTCGTCCCTGACCAAAATGCGCCACCAGGTCGGTGGCCTGCCGATGCTGGTCTACCCCGTTCTGGCCGCACAGCACGCCGGCGCAGAGCGTGTGATCGTGATCACCGGACCCGATGACGACTTCGCGGACATCCTGCCCGAGGGTGCCGTAACGGCGACCCAGCACGAAGCCAACGGTACCGGCGACGCAGTCAAATCTGCCGAGGAGGCAATCGGCGACGCCGCGCACGTGATCATCCTCAGCGGCGACGTCCCGCTGATCGACGCAGACTTTGTCGACGGTCTCGGCGAAGTGCTCCACGAGACTGGCGCAGCGATGGTCATCGCCACTGCCCGCCTTGAGGACCCGACGGGCTACGGCCGCATTGTCCGCGGCGAAGACGGCAGCGTCGAGCGCGTGGTGGAGACCAAGGCCGATGGCGACGCGACTCCAGAAGCACACGCGATCGACGAGGTCAACGCCGGCATCTACGCCTTCGACCGGGCCAAGCTTTTCGCCGCGCTCGCGCAGGTTGGCTCCGACAACGCGCAGGGCGAGTACTACCTCCCCGACGTGCTCCCGATCCTCCTTGCTGAGGGCGAACTCGTCGTGGCCTACGAACTTGACGCGCCCGAGCTCATGCTCGGCGTGAACGATCGCGCGGATCTTTCCGTCGTGCAGCAGCTGATGAACGCCCGCATCATCAACGACCACCAGCTGACCGGCGTGACCGTGATCGACCCGGACTCAACCTGGATCGAGGCGACCGTTCAGATCGGTGAGGACACCGTGATCGAGCCGGGCACCTATCTGCGCGGCGCAACGGACATCGGCTCTGGCGCGACGATCGGTCCCGCCACCACGATCGCCCACTGCGAGATCGGCGACGGCGCGACAGTCCTGCACTCGTACCTCGTGCAGGCGAAGGTCGGCGTGAACGCTTCAGTCGGTCCATTCGCCTACCTGCGCCCGGACGCAGAGCTCGCTGAGGGCGCCAAGGTCGGCACCTTCGTGGAGGTCAAGAACTCGAAGATCGGACCCGGCGCGAAGGTTCCGCACCTCTCTTACATCGGCGACGCAGACGTCGGCGAAGGGGCCAACCTGGGCGCCGCCACGATCACCGCGAACTACGACGGGAAGAACAAGCACCGCACCGTGATCGGACCGGGCGTGCGGACCGGCGTCGACACAACTCTGGTCGCTCCCGTGACTGTCGGCGATGGCGCCTACACTGGAGCAGGAAGTGTGATTACCAGGGACGTGCCGGCCGACGCTCTTGCCGTGGCCCGCGCCCGACAGAAGACCATCGAGGATTACGCGCAGCGCCGGAAGTAACTGCGAAGGAAGGCGTGAGACCCCCTGTCATGGAGCCCACCACAATGACCAATCCGCCGGAGACCGAGCCCCGCACTCGGAAGACTGAGATCACCGACGGCGCAAAGCGCATGATGGTCGTGTCCGGTCGCGCCAGCGGCGAGTTGGCCGGCAGGATCGCCGACCGCCTTGATGTGGATCTCTCTCCCGTCACGCTCAAAACCTTCTCCAACGGCGAGATCTACGCGCGCTTCGAAGAATCCGTCCGTGGCGCAGATGTCTTCATCATCCAGTCCACCTGCGGCAACGAGGCCGCCGGTGTCAACGCGAACGACGCACTGATGGAACTGCTCGTGATGATCGACGCCGCCGTCGGCGCGTCAGCTCACCGAGTGATCGCCGTTGCGCCGTGGTACGGCTACTCGCGCCAGGACAAGAAGTCCGCGCCGCGCGAGCCGATCACCGCGCGCCTGGTGGCGAAGATGATCGAGGGTGCGGGCGCCGACCGCGTCCTCTCGATGGACCTCCACGCCGGCCAGGTCCAGGGCTTCTTCCACAAGCCGCTCGACCACATGACCGCGATGCCGATCCTCACGCAGTACATCAAGGACCAGCACCTCGGCGAAGATCTTGTGGTCGTCTCGCCGGATGCCGGCCGCGTGAAGCTGGCGAAGAAGTTCGCGCAGAAGCTCGGCGCAGAGCTCGCGATCCTGAACAAGGAGCGCCCCGCCCACCAGGTGGCCGAGATCGGCTACGTGATCGGTGACGTCAAAGGCAGGACCGCGATTCTTGTGGACGACATGATCGACACCGCCGGCACGCTCTGCGCGGCGGCTCAGACCGTCCATGACGAGGGCGCAAGCCGCGTCATCGCCGCCGCCACGCACCCGGTGCTCAGCGGTCACGCGTTTGAGAACCTCGAGAACTCGCCGCTTGAGCACATCGTCGTCACCGACACGATCCCGCTGCGCCCGGGCGCGCCGGACAAGATCAAGGTGATCACCGTCGCCGACATCCTCACGGACTCGATCCGTCGCATCTTCAGCGACGACTCCGTCAGCGAAATCTTCGCCGGCGAGAATCAGCTCTTCTAGACCGATGGATTCTTCCGGGGTCTTTCGCACGCCGGACGATCGCTTCGCCGCACTCCCGGATTTTCCGTGGGAGCCGCACTACATCGAGTCCGATGGCCTGCGTGTCGCCTACGTCGACGAGGGCTCGGGGCCGATCGTTTTTCTGCTGCACGGGATGCCCTCCTGGAGCTACCTCTGGCGCGACGTCATCCCGCCACTGCTCGAAGCCGGATATCGCTGCGTGGCGCCCGATCTGATCGGCTTCGGCCGATCGGACAAGCCCACTGCCGTTGAGGACTACTCCTACCCACGCCATGTCGCGGCGGTCGCGGCGGTGCTCGATGAGGTGGCGCCTGATCAGCCGGTGCACTTCGTGATGCACGACTGGGGCGGGCCGATCGGCACTCTCGTCGCCGCAGACAATCAGGACCGCATCGCGAGCACGACGATGATGGACACCGGCTTCAACACCGGCGACTTCAAGATGAGCGAGAACTGGCGCGCCTTCCGCGACTTCGTCGCCAGCACCGAGGATCTCCCGATCGGTTTCCTGATCAAGGGCGCAGTCGCTCGCGGACTCACCGATGATGTCTTCGCCGCCTACGAGGCACCTTTCCCAAATCGCGAATCAAAGGCCGGCGCACGCGCCTTCCCGCCGATGATCCCGACCACCGAGGATCACCCGGATGCAATCGAAGGGCGCCGCGCGCTTGAGGCGTTCGCCGCAGGTCAATGGCCCAAGCTCGTGCTCTGGGCCGACAAGGACCCGGTGCTCCCGCGCACGCTCGGCGACGTGTTGGCGGCGCGAATCAACGCCGGCTCCGCGATCACGATCGAAGACGCCGGGCACTTTCTTCAGGAGGACGCCGGCAGTGAGATCGGTCAGCGGATCGCCAACTTCCTGACCGTCTCAGCCAGCTGAAGCACGGGCGCTGAGCGCCTCTTGATAGAGCGCTTCGAGCCGCGGCACGAACGCATCCTCGCTGTACTGCTCACGGGCGCGCTCAAGCGCGCGGGCACCGGCCGAGGCGCGTTCGGCGGGATCATCGACCAGGCGGCGCATCACGCCGGCCAGCGCCGACGCATCGCCCGCCGCCGTGACCAGCTCCGGCTCGGTCAGCTCGGGCAGGCCGCCGCGGTCGCTGGTCAGAAGCGGCAGACCGGCGGCCAATGACTCGAGCGCCGAGAGCGGCAGCACCTCGCGCCACTGCGACGGGACGATCGCGAAAGCGGCACCCATGCGCGCCGCGACGAGCGCCTGGCCGTCGATCCGACCGAGAAAGTCCACCGGCGCATTGAGCTCGTCAACCAGCTTGCGCGCGCGGATGGCCTCCGGCCCGTCACCGGCCACGCGCAGCGGTACGCCGGACTCGGCGGCGGCGGCGATCGCCACGAGGATGCCCTTCTCGCTGGCGATGCGGCCGACGAACAGCGCGTACTCGCCGCCGGCGGCCTGCGACTCGCGCACGAACTCGCTGTCGGGCAGCCAGCTGGGCAGGACGGTGAGGGGTAGATCGAATCCAAGGCCCGAGAGGTCGTCGCCGAGCTGGCGCACCGGCGCCGCGAAGCGATCCACCGCGGCGATCAGCGGCGCCTGCCCGCGCGCGAGCCCGGCGGCATAGGTCGCCGCCTCCGGCAAGGATCCGCGGCAGTTGTGGATCAGCCCACGCGTCATGTTGCGCGGCGCGCATTCGGTGCAGTCGGATCCTGCACGCCAAGCGGTGCCGATCGCGCAGAAGAGGCGGTAGTTGTGCAGGTGCAGGATCGTGGCCGCACCGGCTTCGCGTGCAGCGGCGAGCGCCCGGTGACCGAGCGTCGGATGAACGTTGTGCGCGTGGACGATGTTCGCGCCGCTCTCGCGCACCAACTCCCCAACCTGCCCGGCGTTGATCCCGCCTCGCACCATCCCGACCGCGGCGAGCGGCGCAGAGATGTCGCTGCTTGACCGCTCAAGCAGCGACACCGACGCGGCGCGCCGGTCGAGCAGATCGACCAGTTGCGCCGCGAAGCGCTCCTCGCCGCCGGCGATCCGGTAACGGTTGTGAAGCACAAGAACGCGCTGCTCTGAGAGTCCGGCCATCGGGCCGATCCTAGAGATTGCGGACGGTCCGTTTGACTTTTCGGCGTGCGGGGCAGCCCGAGAGTTACGTGCAAGATTCGTGGCGCGATGCAACTTTCGGGCGCACGGGGGTTTATTGCCCTGTACGGCTCGGTATTCGTTACCCATGGGTTCCCGCGACAGGACCAGAGGAGGTAACCCGCTTTGGTAGTTTGCAAGAGAATGGCCCACCCCAGAACCAGGACAACTGCTGCGACCTTCGCTGTAGCTGCACTGCTCATGTCCATCGGCGCAGGCAGCGCGAGCGCATCGGTCAGTGACATCTACACCGCCTGCGGGCAGGGCGGATCGCTCAGCGGCTACTCCAAGGCCGAGCTTCAGGCGGCGCTCGGCGGCGTACCCGCCGACCTCGACGAATATTACGGGTGCACCGCGCAGATAGACGCAGCGCTGGTCAATCTGGCGACGAAGGACATTCCCGGTGGCGGAAAGTCCGGCGTGAAGGGCACCAAGCAGAAGCTCAAGTCCGCAAGCGTCAACGACCTCACCACTCCGGCCGAGCGCAAGAAGTTGCAGGCTCAGGTCGCGCGCGAGACCCAACTCGACACCTCCGAACCACTCACCGAGAACTCGGATCCGGCGATCTCAGAAGCTGCGGGCCAGACGCTCGCATCTGCCGCCTCCCCGGGCACACCGACCGCGCTGATCATCGGCGTGCTCGGACTACTCGTACTGTTCGGCGCAGATCTGGCTGGACGGCTTGGCAAAATGCCCCGCGTGAAGAAGCTCTTGCCCCGGTCCGGACAGCGTGACGACGCCTGACGCGCAGCCTCAGAGCAGCCCGCAGAATGAACTGAGTCCGCTGGCCGCGGCGCTCACGACCGCTGCTCTGCTCACCTTCGCGGCGCTGTTCGCAGGAGTTCAGTCGAGCGGTGTTCGCGCAGGAGTGGTCGAAGTGCTCGCCGTGCTCATCGCGACCGCTGCCTTCGGGCGCGCCGCTTACATGGGCACATTGCCACGGCCTTTCAACGCATCGCTCGGGCTGATTCTCATGGCGCTGTTCGCCGGCGTCACCGCGATCTCGGTCGGCTGGTCGCTCGTGCCCAACGCCACTCTGCTGGACGCGATCCGGTTGATCGCCTACACCTGCGTGCTCGCCCTGGCGGCGCTGCTGGCCCAGAACCAGCAGAAGCGCGCACGTGAGATTCTGCTCGGCGCCGGACTGGCCGCGCTGCTTCTGGTGACCTATGCGCTGCTGTCACGCGTGATCCCGGGGATCTTCCCCGAGACCGACAACTTCGCCCGTGTCCGACTGCCGTTCGGCTACTGGAACGCCGTCGCATGCGTCGGCGCGATCGGCATGCTGATTGCGCTCTGGGCCGGAACGCGCCGCAGTGCACCGCGCTGGCTAGAGGTCATTTCTTATCCCGCCGGCGGACTCTGTTTTGCGGCGATCATGCTCGCCCAGTCGCGCGGCGCGCTGACCGCGCTCGTGATCGTGCTCGGCATCTGGGCGCTGCTCGTGCCGCAGCGCCTGCGCAGTGCCGGCTGGCTGGCAGTGGTCGGCGTAGCCACGATGATCGTTGTCCTGTGGGCGTACAACAAGTCAGCGCTGAGCACCGACGGGGTGCCGTTCGCTGATCGCAAATCCGCCGGTCTGCAGCTCGGACTCGCCCTGATCCTCCTGAGTTCCGCCCTCGCCGGCGCTGGCCTGCTCATCCACAAGCTGCGTTACGAGCGCCCCCTCGTGGAGGCGAAGCGCAGGAGCATCGGCCGCGGGATTCTCGTGACGCTCGCGATCGCGCCGATCGCGTTCGTGATTGCGGTGAGCGTCGGCAGCGAGAACGGCTTCTCGACGCTGACCGACAAGGCCGACGGCCTGATCTCCCTGAGCGCCGTGCCGCCCGCCAACTCGCCCGACCGCCTGACGCAGACTTCCTCCCTGCGCGGTCGCTACTGGTGGGACGCGAACAACGTCTTTGAAGCCCACACGGAGCGCGGAACCGGCGGCGACACATTCGGCGTCGCGCGACTGCCCTACCGCGCCGACCAGATCAACGCAGCGCATGCGCACGGGATGGTCCCGCAGGTCGCGTCGGATCTTGGCGTGCTCGGGCTGCTCGTTCTGTTCGCACTCACAGGGGTGTGGCTGGTCGCGGCGTTCAAACTTGCCGGCGCCGCGATGCGCGCTCCCTGGAGCTGGCTGCGCGAGTCCGACGAGACCCGCCTGGCCTCGGTTTCGCTGATGCTCGTCGCACTTATCTTCGGTCTGCACTCGGCGATCGACTGGGTCTGGTTCATTCCGGGAGTCGCCTTCTTCGGGCTGCTCGGTGGCGGCTGGACGCTCGGCTCGCCAGCGGCCCACTCGCCGTTGGAGTCCACCGTCGTCGAACCGGTGAAGGGCGGAAAGCTGCAGATCATTCGCGCGGCTGCGATCGCCGTCGTCGGGATCTCGATCGCGTATGCGGTCTACCAGCCGGTGCGCGCCGAGCGCAAGGTCGAGGCCGGCCTCGACATCGCGAGCAGCAACCCGCAGAGGGCGCTGCGCCTGGGCGAGGATGCGCTCAAGCTCGATCCAACCTCGGCCGATGCGTTCATTCTTGTGTCGGTCGCCCAGAGCAACGGCGGCAGGCAACAGGCCGCCGAGATGACGCTCGCCGATCTCACCGCGCAACAACCGGGGAACCCGACCGCCTGGCTGCGCCTCGCGCGTTTTCGCCTGATGCAGCTGCAGGACCCCGACGGCGCGATCCGCGCGCTGCGGCCGCTGCTGTACCAGAGCCCGAACAACCTCGAGGGCGTCCAGCTGTTCGAAGCAGCGCGCAAGGCCAAGACTGACGCCCTGCTCGAGAAGCTCGCCGAGAAGAAGCGCAAGGAACTTCGCAAGCGGCTCGACCAGCTCGAAGAGCTGCAGAAGCAGGCCGCCGAGGGCGCTGCCGTGGCACCGCCGGTCACCACCTGACGCGCCCGCGCGTTGCTCGCCGGGTACGGTAAGCAGTGATCAACTCTCGTAAGTTGCGCGACTTTGCGCGCTCCGAGAAGTTTCAACACAGATGACCCCGAGCACGCTCCCAGAACCAAAGGACCGCACCGCCTTCGAGCAAAGCACGGCGCTCCCGAACGGGAACGCGGGCCTTCGCGACGTGCGCGCCAAGCGGCAGAGCCTGGTCTCGATCATTTTTGATCGCCATCTGCTGATGCGCTTCTTCAACGGAGTCGCGCTCGCCGCGATGGACCTGGTGCTGCTTTTTGTCTCGCTGGTGATCGCGCTGCGCGTGAAAGCGGCGCTGACGACCGACGCGACCACGCTGGACGCCTCGATCACCTACGCGCGTGAGGTTGTTCCGTTTGCGGCACTCGTGATGTTGCTGCTGTTCACCGGCGACGGGCTCTACCGACCACGCAACCTCAGGCCCGGTTCAGCGCGGATCATGGGCGCGTTGTTCAAGGTCACGCTCGTCACGCTCGTCTTTGCCCTGGTCGAGGACCAGCAGTTCCAGAGCTACTACATCTTCTGGAGCTCGTTCATCGTGGCCGCGGGGCTGATCGTCACGGCGCGGCTGCTCTACGACCGCACGAGCGAGCGGCTCGAAAACGTCTTCGGCCGCGAGCGTCGCGCCGTGATCGTGGGAACGAACCACCAGATCGAGGCCGTCGCCGACGCGCTCGAGCGCGCGCCGATTGTGCGCATCAAGGCGGTCGGGTTCATTTCGCTGGAGCCGCGCGCCGAGAACGGTCTGCGCGACCTCGGATCGATCGATTCGATCGAGGACCACTTCGACGAGATCGACGAAGTGATCCTCGCCGACCCGACCTTCCCGGCAGAGCAGACCGTGATGCTCGTCGACCGCTGCCACCGCGGTGGCGTGCACCTGCGCGTGGCGCCGACGACGATGGAGATCCTGCGCGCCGACGAGGCCGAGTTCGTCCCGGGCGAAACGTTGCCGCTGTTCGAGATCAAGCCGCCGGTCCTTGAAGGCGCGGAGTTTGTGGTCAAGCGCGGGTTTGACATCCTGGTTTCTGGGCTGCTGCTGGTGATGTTCTCGCCGGTGCTGCTGTTTGCTGCGCTGGCGGTGAAGCTGACATCGAAGGGGCCGGTGTTCTTCCTCTCGCCGCGCCCGGGCCTCGGTGGCGAATCGTTCAACTGCATCAAGTTCCGCACGATGGTCACCAACGCCGAGTCGCTCCACGCCGAACTCGAAGAACACAACGAAGCCGACGGCGCAATCTTCAAGATCCGCGAGGATCCGCGCCTCACCCCGCCCGGCAGCTTCCTGCGCCGCTGGTCGATCGACGAGCTGCCGCAACTGATCAACGTCCTGAAGGGCGACATGTCGCTCGTCGGCCCGCGCCCGCTCCCGCACCGCGACTACGAGCGCCTCGAGGAGTGGCACAAGAAGCGCTACCTCGTGCTGCCCGGCCTGACCGGCCTGTGGCAGGTCTCCGGCCGCTCAGAGCTTGAATTCGACGACCTCGTGCGCCTCGACTTCCTCTACATCGAGCGCTGGAGCGTCTTCCTGGACGTGGTGATCATGCTGCGCACGATCCCTGCGGTAGTGCGCAAGCACGGCGCCTACTGACCGCCGCGCTCCGAAAACCCGCAATTTGCGACCCACCTCTGGCACCAGGTGCCAGGGAACGCCCGCAATTTGCGCACTTTCATCCGGGGTTTTGCGCCCAAGGGGGGTAAATGCACGCGGCTCAAACCCTTAAACAGGTATGAGCTCCCAGTACCGCCGGCGCGACTACCGGCCATACGAACTGATCCATTTCACCGTCCGGGGCCACAACCGCCGCCGCATCTTCCACAACCAGGCCGACCACGACGAGTTCCTCGACGATGTCCGAAACCGAATTGACTTATCGCCGCCATCCCTAAGGCCCACGCTCCTCGGCTACGCCCAGATGTCCAACCACCAGCACGTCTTTATGCGCGCCGGATCTGACCCGAGCCATGCGCCAGCGATCATGCGGTCCGTCTCGATCGCCTACGCGAAGTCGTACAACTGGCGCTACGGCGGCCAGGGTCAGATCTTCCAGCAGCCCTTCCGCGGCAAAACAACCCGCACACCAGAGCACATGGTCAACGCCTTCACCTACATCCACCTCAACCCCGACCACTCACTCCGCACAACCAACAGCTCCCACGCCTTCTACGCCGGCCTCAAAGACGACCCGCACATCGACCCGTCACTGGCATGGCAGCTGTTCGGCAACCGCGACGGCTACCTCGACTTCTTCAACGACACGAACCGCATCCGCGCGGCAAGACAGGCCGCAAAGCGCCGCTACGAAAACGGCTGACTAACGCGCAAGCCGCTCGACGCCCGCAAGCTCGAGCGTCTTCTGCAGGCCGGTGCGAAGCTCGACCTGCGGCTCCCAGCCGAGCACGTCCTTGGCCAGGGTGATGTCCGGCTGGCGAACCTTCGGGTCATCGATCGGGAGCGGTTCGAAAACGATCTCACTGCGCGACTCGGTCAGCTCGATCACAGTCCTGGCCATCTCGAGCAACGAGAGCTCAACGGGGTTGCCGATGTTGACCGGCTCGCCGTAGCCGCTCTCGGCCAAGCCGATGATGCCGCGGATCAGATCGTCGACGTAGCAGAATGAGCGCGTCTGCGACCCGTCGCCGAAGACCGTGACCGGTGCGTCCTGCAGTGCCTGGCGCAAGAAGGTCGGAATCGCGCGACCGTCCTGCGAGCGCATGCGCGAACCGTAGGTGTTGAAGATTCGGACGATCGACGTGTCCACGCCCTGCCGGCGGCGATAGGCCATCGTCAGCGCTTCGGCGTAGCGCTTGGCCTCGTCATATACACCACGTGGGCCGATCGGATTGACATTGCCCCAGTAGGTCTCGGGCTGGGGATGAATTTCTGGATCGCCGTAGACCTCGCTCGTGCTGGCCAGCAGAAGGCGCGCGCGCTTGAACTTTGCCAGTCCCAGAGCGTGATGCGTGCCGTAAGAGCCGACTTTCAACGTGTGCAGCGGCAGCCGCAGATAGTCGATTGGGCTTGCAGGTGACGCCAGGTGGTAAACGAAATCGACTTCCCCGTCGATGAAGAAGGGCTGGGTGATGTCGATATTGAGAAAGTCGAAATCTGCCGATCTGATGTGGGCAATGTTTTCGAGTGAACCAGTCTCGAGATTGTCAACGCAGACGACGCGATTTCCGCGCTCCAGGAGTGCGTCGCAAAGATGAGATCCGAGAAAGCCGGCGCCGCCGGTTACAAGACAGACAGACATGATGACTTCAACTGTAACGCCAATGCTTCCGCGCCCTGAGAGGCCGCCCGAAGTGCAAGCCTGATGGCCGCCAACTCTTCGCGCAAACGCAACTCGGGCGGATCGACTCCGCTGCCGATCTCCGCGCTGCCCCTTCCGATGGATGAGGCGCCAGCGACGGAAGAACCAGCCGCGCCCGCACTCCCGATCAACAGCTCCGGAGAACTCACCCCTGCCCAGCGCGCACGCCTCGGACTGGACATCTACGGCGACGATCCGGCACCCACGCCGACGCCGATCAACAACGGAAACGGGGATGCCCCGGCCGCGTCCACTGCCGCCCAGCCGACCGAGTTCGGTTTCTCCGAGATCGACCCCTACGTCGAGTCCGAAGTTCCGAGCACTCCGGAGCCGCGGCTCGCGCCCGTCAAGTCCGCCCCGGCACTCTCCCCGGTCGCCCCGGCAGCCACCAGCGTGCGCCAGCGCACGAGCGACGACGACCGCGAAGATCCCGATGGCAATGCGGGTTCGCGGCAACGCCCCACGAGGATATCGATCGACGACCGCGACGGAACCCCGCAGATCGACCGCGACCGCAAGGTCCTCACCTACGGCGTCTCATGGACCTTCTTCAGCCTCTTCGTGACGGCAGCGATCTCGTTCTCAAACAGCTTCTCCAACGCGTCCAGCGGCCTCAACCCGGGCACTCTCGTTCCGGCGATGGTCTCGATCCTGATCGGCTGGGTGATCGTTTTCGTCGCGCGCAACATGGGACCCAACTGGGGTTGGCTGATGTTGATCCCGGCGGTCGTGCTTGTGCTCGGTCCCTTCTTCTACACCTCATGGCAGGTCGGTCAGACGGAGGCAGCAGCGCGCGCCTTCCTCAGCTCCGGAGCCGCCAGTGCCGGGATCGACATCGACCAGAGCACGATCGTCTCGGAGACGATCAACACACCGCAGGGATGCTTCGCCTTCACGAGGATCCGCGAGAGCGGCGACGTCACGATCGACGTAGTCACGTATGCGCCGACGACTGCCCAGCAGCAGGCCACGATCGCGCTCTCACCGCGCTTCGCCCGTCGCGTCGATCCGGGCGGCACGCGAGCCAATCAGCGGACCTTCACGCTCGACAACGGGAACCTCCCCGTCGTGGTCGAGGAGCGGATCTCGCCGCCGATCGACTGCGCCAACGCGAGTAGTCAGTAACGTCGCACGCGGCCGGATTCGGCCGCGAAAGCACCCAGACATCGAACATTCGTCCAGTTCGGGCGTAATTTTTCGTGGGCGAATCGTCCACCGGACTCTGCGCTGTCTGGAATGATTGGCGAACCCTGAAACTTCGTACTTGAAAGCAGGTCCTTTTAAGCTACGCCGCCGTGAGGCTCCCCTCCAACAGCGTTGGCGAGAAGCAGCTCAAGAAGAACGCGGTGACCAGCAAGAAGATCAAGAAGAACGCCGTCACCGGCGCCAAGATCAAGCCCGGAACGATCAACGGAACCGACATCTCGCTAGGTTCGCTGGGCAAGGTGCCGAGCGCCGCGGCCGCAGACACGGCGGGAACGGCTGAAAATGCTTCGACCACCGACCAAACCAACTCGTGACGTTCTCAAAGCGTGTCGCAGCTTCGAGCGCCGCTGCGGACTCGCAGGATGCTGCTCGGGCAGCCGCGCCGGAGGTTCCGCTGGGCAGCAACGGCCAGGTCTCGGTGTACGGCAAGTGTTACCTCTTCTTGACCCAGGTCTACGTGGAGCTGCTTGAGAAGTCGTCCGCCGACGGCGCGCTCTCGGCTCTCTACGGCAACGGCTACCTGGACACCTCGACCCCTGAGGGCGACAGGCTGATGAGGGGCGCGTTCGCAGCGAACAACGACTCCTGATACATGACCGCGCCCTTCCACGGCCAGGGCACGCTATTCGGACCCGACGGCAATGGGCTCAGCTTTGGCATCGCCTACTGGGTGAAGCAAGGAACGATCCCGTTCTACGGCAACGGTGCCTACGGTGCCGGCAATGTCTGCATCTTCGCGGGCAGCGCGACAAGGCTCCCTGCCAGCTGATTCACGGGGCCGGACATGGGGCTTGATCTAGGATCAGCCCCATGTCCACCACCCCTTCTTCAACTGACAAACACCCGACAATCGCCCCGATCGTCGGCCCAGACGACCCCCGCCGCTTCACCGACAGCGGGATCGAACAGAAGATCGTTTATGACGAGAGCGACATCGCAGACATCAATCTGCCCGAGAGCCTCGGCAAGCCCGGCGAGTTCCCGTATACCCGCGGAGTCCACAGCGAGATGTACCGCTCGCGCTTCTGGACGATGCGCCAGTACGCCGGCTTCGCAACCGCCGCCGAGACCAACGGCCGCTTCAAATACCTGCTCGAGAACGGCTCGACCGGCCTCTCGATGGCCTTCGACCTGCCGACCCAGCTCGGCCGCGACAGCGACGATCCGCTCTGCGAAGGAGAGGTCGGCCGAACCGGCGTCGCGATCGACACAGTCGAGGACATGCGCGCGGTGTTCGACGGCATCCCGCTCGACCAGGTTTCCACTTCGATGACGATCAATGCGCCGGCCTGCGTGCTGCTGCTGCTCTACGAACTGGTGGCAGAGGAGCAGGGCGTCAGCTCGGACAAGCTCCGCGGCACGGTGCAGAACGACATCCTCAAGGAGTTCATCGCGCGCGGCAACTTCATCTACCCGGTGCAGCCCTCGATGCGCCTGACGACGGACCTCTTCGCGTACTGCAAGGACAACGTCCCCAGGTGGAACACGATCAGCATCTCCGGCTACCACATCCGCGAAAAGGGATGCAGCGCCGTCCAGGAAGTCGGCTTCACGCTGGCCAACGGAATCGCATATGTGCAGGCCGCGCTCGACGCCGGCCTCGACATCGACGCATTCGGCCCGCGCCTGGCCTTCTTCTTCAACGGCCACAACAACGTCTTCCAGGAAGTCGCCAAGTTCCGCGCCGCCAGGAAGATCTGGTCGGATGTGATGAAGAATCGCTTCGGCGCCAAGAATGAGAAGAGCTGGATGCTGCGCTTCCACACGCAGACCGGCGGCGTCACGCTGACCGCACAGCAGCCCGAGAACAACATCGTCCGCGTCGCGCTACAGGCCTTCGCGGCCGCGGCCGGCGGCACGCAGTCGCTGCACACGAACGGATACGACGAGGCGCTGGCGCTCCCGTCAGAACGCGCCGCCAAGATCGCGCTCCGCACGCAGCAGATCATCGCTGAAGAGAGCGGCGTCACCGACACGGTCGATCCCTTCGCCGGCAGCTATTTCATCGAGTCCCTGACCGACGAGATCGAGCAGGGCGCCCGAGAACTGATCGCCAAGGTCGACGAGCTCGGCGGATCCGCGGAAGCGCTGGCCTTCATCAAGAACGAGATCGAAGAGAGCGCCTTCGGTTACTACAGGCGCTACGAGATCGGTCAGGACATCGTCGTCGGCGTGAACAAGTACGTCGACGAGGACGAGGTCCCGCACGAGGACTTCCTCAAGGTCGACCCGCAGACCGAGGTCGATCAGGTCGCGCGCCTGAAGGCCTTCAAGGCGTCGCGCGACCAGGCCGACCTGCAGGCCAAGCTCGACGCGATGCTCGAGACTGCGCGCGGCGACGGCAACATCATGCACCCGATGCGCGAAGCCCTGAAGGCCGGCGCCTCGATCGGCGAGGTCTGCGGCGTGCTGCGCGATGAGTGGGGCGAATACCAAGAGGATTTGTAGGCCTCTGATCGAAAATCATGAGCATGATCACCGCGCTCACGATGTAGACACTTTCGACGGCGATCAGCGTCGTGCTCTACGCGCTGATGACGCTCGGCCCGATGATGGGCCCTGGATTGCTTGTCATCACCTTCCTGATGGTCGCCCAGCCCTTCTAGGCTCGGCGGCGTGGCTGAACTTCCGGAGAACTACGCGGTTGCCAGTGGCTTTGCCGCAGGCGCATCGTCTGACGTCTGGGCGCGGGTCAGCGACCTTGAGAACTGGCCGGCGGTCTTCCCCGGCTGGATCGCGTCAATCGTGTTTGACGACGACCGCTTCACGGCGACCGGCCCGTCGCGCGAGAAGTACGACCTCTACGTCCACTCGGACCCCGATCAGCATTCGCTCGACGTCGAGACCGTGGACGAGCTCGGCAGCGCTGACACGTTGAAGCTGCGCCTGCTCGACATTCCGGGCGGCTGCCTGGTGGTGGTCGCGCACGGGAAGCTCAACGGCACCTCGCCCGCCGCCTGGGCGGCCAAGCGCGACGCAGTGGCCGAGGGGCTGTCTGCGCTCTCCTTAGACTGATTTGATGATCTCCCCGCTCGCCGCGCTGTACGACATCAGCCTCGGCATCCACCAGATCACCGGCCTCGGGCTGATCCTGCTTGCCGTCGCAATCACCGTCGTCTCGGTGCTCTCGCGCAACGAGACGCCGCTCATCGAATACGGCCTGCGATTCAAGGTCGTGGCCTATCCACTCTTCACGCTCGTGGTGATCACCGGGATCTACCAACTGATCGAGCTGAACGAGAAGTTCTTCCAGCTCTGGGTGATCGGCGCAACCTTCCTCGGCATCGGTTACATGGGGACCCTCGATGGAACCTGGACCCCGCTCGCGCGCAAGATCCTCTCGGGCGAGATTGCGGGGGAAGAACTCGCGAAGGCCAAGACCCGCGCAATCGTGCTCGGAGTCGCGCTGCTGCTGATGATCCTCGGTGCCACGGGGATGATGGAGTCGGTGACCGCATAGAAACCTCGATTGCGGCGGAAGGGTCGGAACGCTGATCAGCGAAGTCCTACGCGATGCCCGCTTACGAGATTTCACGCACCCTGGTCAAATCGCAGCCCGAAGTCTGGGCCGAGATCGAGAAGGTCGAGCGCCTTGCTGAGCTGCTCGGTGACGATGCGATTTCGATCACCCGCTCCGAACCTGAATCGACGATCGAGTGGGCAGGATCGTCTGCCAGCGGGACGATTGAGATTGCCGCATCCGGCTGGGGCACGAAGGTCAGTCTGAAGACCGCGGTTGTCGAGCGTGAACCGGAGCCGAAGCCTGAACCGGAAGCCGTCGTGGAACCAGAGCCGGAGCCGATCGCGGAGATCGAGAGCACTCCCTCCGTCACACTCGGCTTCTGGGCGAAGTTGAAGTTGAAGTTTGCGGGGCCGGCGCCCGAGCCGGTCGCTGTCGTGGAGTCCGAGCAAGAGCCGGAACCTGAGCCAGAGCCGGTAGCCGAGCCCGAGGCGGTGGTCGAGCCAGAGCCGATCGACTACGAGGCACGGATGAGCGCCCTGCTCGACCACCTCGGCTCAGCGCACAAGCGCCCGTTCGTCAACGGCTGATCAGGCTTTTTCGGTCTCTTCCTCGACGCGCCTGAGCGCATCGAGGTCACTGTCGATCTGATTGAGGTGCTCACGCACGGAGTTCATCCGCTCGTGGATCGCCATCCGCGCCGCGGCCGAGTCTGAAATCTTGTGCGTCTCGTCGCGCAGCTCTGCTTCGGCGCGACGGAGTTCTTCGGCGCGCGCCTCCTCCATCGAGTTGAGCACGATTCCGATGAAGAGGTTGAAGACGAGGAAACTCGCCAGCAACACATACGAGACGTAAAACGGAACAGCCCAGTCGCTGACTTCGCGGCCGGTGGCGATGAACTCCGGCAGGCCCTCCAGCGTCAGCACCTGGAACATCGTCAGCATCGCCTCGCCGATGTTGCCGAACTGCTTCGGGTCGCCCTCGTTGAAGATGACCCAGCCGATCATCGCGTAGATGTAGACGAGCATCGCGGAGGCGAGCGCCAGCGACGAGAGTCCGGGAATCGAGCGGCCGACGGCGTGGACGATCACGCGCAGATCGGGCAGCAGACGGAAGAGTCGCGTGACTCGCAGGAGCCGCACCATGCGGACCAGCGTCGCGTTCTCACGCAGACCTGGCACAAACCCGACGGCGACGATCACGAAATCAAAATCGTTCCACCCACTCTTGAAGAACTTCAGCGGGTGCTTGCCGTACGCGGTGATGCGAATCGCCAGCTCAACGACGTAGTAACCGAAGAACGCCTCGTTGAGCAGCGTCAGCAGACCGTTGTAGTTCTCGTCCAGTGACTCGAACGTCTCGAGGCCGAGGACGACGGCGTTGGCGATGATCACGCCAACCGTCAACCAGTCAAACCACTGGGCTTCGCTCGTTTTTTTCGCCCAGGCGACCATTCAGTCGCCCGATTCTGCCAGAAAGGCAGCGCCGGGTCGTCAGCTCAGCCGGGTTCGCCGGAAACCGACTCGAGCTGAATCGCGACGATGTTCGCCGCGCCGATCACGAGAGACCCGGGTGCTGAAAACGAGCAGTCGATGTTCAACGTTCGCGCCTGCGTGCTGGCGTCAGGCGGAATCTTGAACTCGCCGACGAGCGTCAGCGTGTCCTGAGGAAATGGCGGGGCAGCGCCCACACCTGCGATCCACGTCCCGCGCGTCGTGACCTCGGAACCGAAACCACCAAAACCGTCGATCAGTCTGCAGTACAAGCCGCCCGCAGTCGCGTTCTGCGTGTTTGCGTCCACCGTCGCGGTCGCGAAATAGTTACCCGCAGGCACCGGCATCGACAGCACGCCAGAGAAGTATGCGGGCAGATTCTTCACCGGCGACTGGAGGGACGTCTGGAAGCCATCGCTCGGACCTCGCGGGCCGGGGGCTCCGGCGGCGCCAGCGGGAATCTGTCCCGCTTTGAAGTCCTTCTCCAGCAGGCTCCGGTCCTTCACCTTGAAGCTGGTCACCGCGCTCTTCCTCAGTTGCTTGGCACCGACGGAGTTCTTCGGCAACTTGGTGACGGCGTAGGAGGTCCCGCCGAGCGCAACGAACAGGGCGAGCAGGCTGACGACGTTCGCGAACGTGAGCTTGGAGCGAAGAGCTGACATTGCACCCAGTCTACGCGCCTTGATCGGTCGCATATCATTGCGCCCCCGATGAGACAGAAAGTCCCCGAGACATACGAAGAGAAGCTCGAACAGCTCGATGAGCTGCGTCAGAGCGCACACCACGACGAGTCCGCGACGGAGAAGCAGCACGCCAAAGGCAAGCTGACCGCACGCGAGCGCATCCATGCGCTGCTCGACCCCGGTTCATTCCAGGAAGTCGACACCTTCGTCCGCCACCGCACCAACGACTTCTCGATGGAGAAGAACCGTCCGTGGGGCGACGCCGTCGTCACCGGACACGGCCTGATCGACGGTCGTCCGGTCTGCGTCTTCTCTCAGGACTTCACAGTCTTCGGCGGCTCGCTCGGCGAAGTGATGAGCGAGAAGATGTGCAAGGTGATGGATCTCGCCGAGCGCATCGGCTGCCCGGTGATCGGCATCAACGACTCAGGTGGAGCGCGCATCCAGGAAGGCGTCGTCTCGCTCGGCGCCTACGGCGAAGTTTTCGCCCGCAACGTCAAGAGCAGCGGCGTCGTGCCGCAGATCAGCGTGATCATGGGTCCCTGCGCCGGCGGCGCGGTCTACTCGCCCGCGATGACCGACTTCATCTTCATGGTCAAAGAGACCAGCCACATGTTCATCACCGGCCCCGACGTGATCAAGACCGTCACCGGCGAGGAGCCGACCTTCGAAGAGCTCGGCGGTGCGATGACGCACAACACGAAGTCAGGCGTGGCGCACTTCGCCAGCAACTCCGAAGAGGAGTGCCTTGAGGACGTTCGTTACCTGATGGGCTTCATGCCGCAGAACAACCTCGAGCTGCCGCCGCGCGTCACTCCGACCGACGACCCAGAGCGCATGGACCTCGCGCTCGACTCGCTCGTCCCGGACAATCCGAACAAGCCCTACGACATGCGCAAGGTCGTCGAGAAGATCGTCGACGACGAGGACTTCTTCGAGGTCCAGGAGCACTGGGCCAAGAACATCATCATCGGCTTCGCGCGCCTGGGCGGAATCCCCGTCGGCATCATGGGCAACCAGCCTGCGCAGATGGCCGGCGTTCTGGACATCGACGCCTCGGCCAAGGGCGCGCGCTTCGTGCGCACCTGCGACGCCTTCAACATCCCGATCATCACGATGACCGACGTTCCCGGCTTCCTGCCCGGCACGGCGCAGGAGTGGGGCGGCATCATCCGCCACGGCGCCAAGCTGCTCTACGCGATCACCGAGGCCACGGTTCCGAAGATCACCGTGATCACGCGCAAGGCGTACGGCGGCGCATACGACGTCATGGCCTCCAAGCACCTCGGCACGGATTTCAACTTTGCCTGGCCGACCGCAGAAGTCGCGGTCATGGGTCCCGAAGGCGCGGTCAACATCATCTACCGCAAGGACATCGCCGCGTCGCCGACGCCCGATGAACGCCGCCAGAAGCTGATGGACGACTACAAGGCGCGCTTCGCCAACCCGTACAGCGCAGCCGAGCGTGGCTACATCGACGACGTGATCGTCCCGCACGAGACGCGCCCCAAGCTGATCAAGGCACTTGAGATGCTGCAGAACAAGCGTGTCGAGCGGCCCAAGCGCAAGCACGGGAACATTCCTCTCTGAGCCCCGCGCTCGTGGATCCTGAGGCGGCCCAGGCGGAAGCTCCCTTCACCCGCCTGCTCACGAAGAACACCTCCACCTCGCAGATCTATCCGCAGGCGCACTTCGGCACCGCCCGATGCCATCTTCACCGCCGCGTGTACAAGCGCGCGGCGGAAAGATTGGACATTGAGCGGATCAGCCTCGGCTGGATCTCGGTAGGTTGAAGACTCATCGTCATTGACCCATAAGGAGGAGCCGCCATGACCGAGTTCGCCAACAACTTCGACTACGAAGCTGATGACATGATGGACGGCATCCTGGCCGAATCCAGCGACGCGATGAGTCCGACGCTCACTCCGTTCGTCAGCCTGGGCAGCGCAGAAGCTCCGATCATGGATGGCCCGACCACTCAGCACCAGGCCGAGGCCAAGGATCTCTTCCAGTCGTTCGACGACGGCGTGCCGTCAGTCGACCGCCTCAAGCGTGCCGGCCTGCATTACGAAGAGGACTTCGAGCTCTAGCTCGAAGCAGAGCGGCCCGCTACCAGAGCGAGCCGTTGTCGCTCGCGCCGACGCCTTCGTGAAGCGCGGCGCGCAACCAACCTGACACAACCTCGTCGGCCTCGGCCGGCGGGGCGCTTGTGTCGCTCAAAAACCGTTCAACAGCGGCGATCAGCGCTGCTGCGTCCTCGGGTGAGGGGTCGGGAGTGAGCGTGTAATCAGGCATGCGTCCGAGATTATCTGAAGTACTGCACACGGGGCGTGAGATCTCGCTATGATCTAAATACCCTAAAACCAGTCAGAGAGGTCGGATTTAGGGTCCAGTTTCAGCAGGTCACCCACTTGACATCCAGGAGCACCACCTCAGCATGCAGCTGACGCACGAATCAGGAACCAAGACGCACAAGCTCGGGACCGTAGAGAACCCCGAAGTCTTCGAGAACGTCCCGGGCCACGTCATCCCGATCATCGCCCAGGAGTTCGAGGACTTCGAATCCGAGGCCGACCGTTTCATCGACGGTCAGATCGAGGAGGCCCAGTACATCGGCTTCCGCCTCAAGCAGGGCGTTTACGGCCAACGTCAGCCCGGCGTGAACATGACCCGCGTGAAGCTCCCCTTCGGCGGCATCACCGCCGACCAGATGGACGCCTTCGGCGACGTCTCCGAGACGCACGCCCCCCTGAAGAAGGCGCACATCACGACGCGCCAGGCAGTCCAGATCCACCACATTCCGCTCGCCAAGATGCACGAGGTGCTGCGCCACATCAGCGTCAGCGGCCTCTCCTCCCGTGAAGGTTGTGGCAACACCGTGCGCAACGTGACCGGCGACCCGTTCGCCGGAATCCTCGAGGGCGAAGTCTTCGACCCGTCGCCCTGGGCCGGTGCATTCGTGCGTTACTGGGTACGCAACGAGCTCACCCAGTTGCTCCCGCGTAAGTGCAAGGTCGCCTTCTCCGGCTACGCCGACAACCGTGCGCTCACAGACATCCACGACATCGCCTTCGAGTCGAAGATCAACGACGCCGGTGAGCCCGGCTTCCGCATCCTCGTCGGTGGCGGCACATCAATCTTCCCGCGACTCGCGCCCGAGCTCTTCGAGTGGGTCTCCTTCGACGAGTACCTCAAGGTCTCCGAAGCGGTGCTGCGCATCTTCGACCGTTGCGACGAGCTGCGCGTCAACCGTGCCCGTGCCCGCATCAAGGTCTACATCGACCGCATCGGAATGGACGCCTTCCGCGAAGAAGTCCTCGAAGAGATGAAGCAGGACTGGGCGCTCGTGGGCGACTTCGACCCCGAGCCGCTGCTCTTTGTCCCGGACGAGGAGGGCGCTGCCCCCAGGGCCGGCGCCGACTACGCCGAGCCCGGTGACGACCGCGAAGAATTTGAGGCCTTCAAGGAGCACAACGTCTTCGAGCAGAAGCAGAACGGCTACAGCGCCGTCATGCTCAAGGTCTACCGCGGCGACCTCTCACCCGAGCAGTGGCACGGCGTTGCCGACATCACGCGCAGGTACTCCAGCGGGTTTGCGCGCACGACCGTCACGCAGAACCTCGTTCTTCGCTTCGTTCCCAGCGACGCCGTTTACGAGGCATGGCTCGCTCTGAAGGAGCTTGAGCTCGGCGACCCGGGTGCGGACACCCTGCAGGACGTCGTCTCGTGCCCCGGCACCGACAGCTGCAAGCTCGGCATCACCGCCTCGATGGGCCTCAACGCCGCAGTGCACGAGCGCATCAAAGAGATGAAGATCACCGATCCTCTGACCAAGAAGGCCGTCGTCCGCATGAGCGGATGCCCGAACGGCTGCTCGCAGCACCACATCGCCTCGATCGGCTTCAACGGCGCGTCGATGAAGTTCGACGGCAAGCAGGTTCCGGCCTACATCGTTCAGGTCGGTGGCCGCGGAGCGGAGGGCAAGGTCAACTTCGGCAAGCGCCTGAAGGTCCGCATCCCCGCCAAGCGCGTCCCGGATGCCGTCGAGCGTTGGCTCCGCCTCTACGAAAGCGACCGTCAGGGCGATGAGCAGTTTGCAGACTTTGCCGACCGCGTCGGCGCCGAACCGTTCGAAGACCTCGCAAGGGATCTGGCTCTGCCTCTGGAGTTCAGTGAAGACACCAAGGAAACGTTCGTCGACTGGCAGCGCAGTGGGTTGTTCAAGGTCGAGCGTGGCGAAGGAGAGTGCGCAGTATGAACCCAGCAGACGCAATCGCGCTGGAGAACGTCGAAGAAGTCGAGGAGGCGACCACGCCGCTCTTCGACGCGGCAGACCTGTCGATCCCGGGGAACCCTTCGGTCGACCTCGACATGGGCAGGGCCCAGGACATCCTGAGCTACGCAGTCGACCAGTTCGGCGGCCGCCTGATCCAGGCCAGCTCCTTCCAGAAGGAAGCTTCGGTGATCCTCGACATGCTGCTGAAGATCAACCCCGAGGCGCGCCTCTTCACGATCGACAACGGCAACCTCTTCCCCGAGACCCTTGAGGTCTGGCAACAGATCGAGCGGCGCTACGACACGAAGATCGAAGTCTTCCGCTCACTCGAGTTTGCTCCGCAGACGATCCGCGAACAGGCAACTCCTGCAAACGCATGGGCTGGCGCACCGGAAGACTGCTGCGGTCCGTACAAGGTCGCTGCGCTGCAGTCGGCGCTGCTGGGCGTTGACGCCTGGATCACCGGCCTGCGTCGCGAACAGTCCCACACCCGCGGCGAAACCCGCAAGGTCCAGTGGGACGCCAAGAACACCCTCTGGAAGATCTGCCCGCTGGCAGATTGGACCGAGCGTGACGTCTGGAACTACATCTTCGAGAACGATGTGCCCTACAACAAGTTGCACGACCAGGGCTACTCATCGATCGGGTGCACCAACTGCACCACCCCGGGCGACGGCCGTGAAGGCCGTTGGGCGGGATCGGACAAGACTGAATGCGGCATGCACGGCTGAGTCCGGCACGCCTTTACACCCACATCCAAGCAACAAAGGAAAGAACTTTGGCTACCGACCAAAAAGGATTCGTCCTGTGGTTCACCGGACTCTCCGGGGCAGGCAAGACGACCATCGCAGACATCGTCGACGCGCGCCTGCGCGACCGCGGCTCCAAGATTGAAGTACTCGACGGCGACGTCGTGCGCACCAACCTCAGCAAGGGCCTCGGCTTCTCGCGCGAGGACCGCGACACCAACATCGCGCGCATCGCGTTCGTCGCAGACCTGCTTGCCCGCAACGAGGTCCCTGTGATCACCGCCGCGATCTCGCCCTACGCCGCCACCCGCGACGCAGCCCGCGAGCTGATCGGCGATGACAAGTTCATCGAGATCCATGTCGCCACCTCACTCGAAGAGTGCGAAGCCCGCGACACCAAGGGTCTCTACGCCAAGGCACGCTCCGGCGAGATCAAGGAGTTCACCGGCATCAGCGACCCGTACGAGGCGCCGACCAACCCGGAGATCACGATCCAGACCGAAGGCGCGACTCCCGACGAGTCGACCGACCAGATCTTCACCTACCTTGAGGCCAACGGCTTCCTGGCGCTGGAAGAAGCTGTTGCGTGATGGCGATTGAACTCTCAGCAAAGCAGACAGCCGACTTCGAGCTGCTTGCCAACGGCGGCTTCGCGCCGCTGACCGGCTTTCAGAACGAGGCCGACTACAAGAACGTCGTCGAGAACATGCGTCTTGCCGACGGTCAGCCGTGGTCGATCCCGGTTGTGCTCGGCTCCGCCAGCGGCGAAGTCGGCGAGACCGTCGAGCTGATCGGCAGCCAGGGCGAGGCCCTCGGCACGCTGACGATCGAAGAGGTCTACGAGCGTGACCTCAGGAACGAGGCCGAGAAGGTCTACCGCACGACCGACGAGGCGCACCCCGGCGTCGCCGCTCTGTACGCGGAGAACTCGCGCGTGATCGGCGGCTCGATCGAGGCCGACCAGCTTCCCGACCACATCGACATCGTCAAGCCCTACCTGCTCACACCGGCCGAGACCAAGGCCGAGTTCGAGCGTCGTGGCTGGAAAACCGTCGTCGGGTTCCAGACCCGCAACCCGATCCACCGCGCTCACGAGTACATCACCAAGGTCGCGCTTGAGGGCGTCGACGGACTCTTCCTGCACCCGCTCGTCGGCGAGACGAAGTCAGATGACATCGACGCCGAAACGCGCATGAAGTGTTACGAAGTGCTGATCGACGGCTACTACGTCAAGGAGCGCGTGCTGCTTGGCGTGAACCCCGCCGCGATGCGTTACGCAGGTCCCCGTGAGGCGATCTTCCACGCGCTGGTGCGTCGTAACTACGGCTGCACGCACTTCATCGTCGGCCGCGACCACGCTGGTGTCGGCGACTACTACGGCACCTTCGACGCGCAGCACATCTTCGACGAGTTCGAGCCCGGCGAGTTGGGCATCGAGCCGCTGAAGTTCGAGCACAGCTTCTGGTGCAACCTGACCGGTGCGATGGCGACTTCGAAGACCTCTCCGGCAGGCCCGGAGGACAAAGTCTTCCTCTCGGGTACTGCGGTGCGCGAGATGCTCGTCAAGGGCGAACGTCCGCCGATCGAGTTCACGCGTCCCGAAGTTGCAGACGTGCTGATCGACGCGATGTCGGGAGTGCCGGCCTAGCCGACACTTCACGCGGCTCCAGGGGAGGGCCGCGACGTGGATCCACTACTAATCCTTTTTGGATTTGGTGTCGGCCTGATGGTCGGCATGACGGGTATGGGCGGGGGGTCTCTGATGACCCCCCTGCTCGTGCTGCTCTTCGGCGTGAAGCCGACGCTGGCCGTCGGCACGGACATCGCCTACCAGGCCGTGACCAAGATGGTCGGCGGCTACAAGCACGTCAAGCTCAAGACCGTGAACTTCGGCGCCGCGCTGTGGCTCGCGGCGGGAAGCGTCCCGGGAGCCGTCGGCGGCGTTCGAGTCGTCTCGCTTGCGCACGACCGCTACGGCGAGGACGTGGAGACCTTCACGTTGATCGCGCTCGGGGTCGTGCTCGCGCTGGTGGGGATCTTCACGCTTACGCGGTCGATTCTCTTCCCGAGTTTTCAGTCCAGCGACGGTCAGCCCCACGTCACGCTGACGACCAGGTTGAAAGTCACGGCAATCGCCATCGGCGTGACGACCGGCTTCATCATCGGAATCACTTCGGCAGGCAGCGGCACCGTGATCGCCGTCGCGCTGATCGCGATATTCAAGCTGCCCCCGCGCTACGTCGTCGGCACCGACGTCTTCCATGCGGCGATGCTGCTCTGGGCGGCCGGACTCGCGCACTGGGCCGGTGGCACCGTGGACTTCCCGCTGATGGGAACGCTGTTGATCGGATCGATCCCCGGAGTCTGGATCGGTAGTCACCTGAGCGTCAAGGTTCCGGAGGCGACGCTGCGCACCGCGCTCGGAAGTGTGCTCGTGCTCTCGGCGTCCGCGACGCTTGAAAAGGCCGATATCGAGTTCCTCCCCGCAGTGTTGATCGGCGGGATGTTGGCGTTCTACGTGACGATCACGATCTTGATTCTCACCGACCGCCTGATCAACCCGTGGAAGGCAGAGCTGCACATCCACAAGCGAGGCGAACCGGTCGAGACCGAGCCGACTTCGATGCCGGCGCCGTCCGTCCGGCCGTTCGAGCACGAACCGAGCTAGCCGACTAAAGCGCTGCCGAGCCGACCCAGTCGATCCAGACGAGCTCGTGGTCGTCGGGGTCGTACTTGAGCTTCAGCTTCTGGCCGGGGATCGCGGCCGACACGTACTCCTCGGCAACCGGCTGCACGACGTGCGCGGTGAACTCCGACCCGTCCTCCGGGAAGACGGTCAGGTGCACGTCAAAGGTGTCCTGCAGGTTGATTTCTTTGACGGCGCGCTTGACCGAGTCGATCCGGCCAGTGGCTGCGATGCCGCCCATGATCAGCGCGGTGGAGTCAACGATGCGCCCGTCGGTTCCGTCGGTCTGAACGATCGCCCGATGCTCGGCCATCAGAGAGCGCACCTGCTCGCCCGACGCCTTCCCCAGGTTCTGGGGATCAACGTCCTGGTCGCCATCCCCGCCGGACGGCCCGGGATCGCTCAGTTTCTTGAAAAGGCCCATTCATGCACCCTAACGGGCATCTCTTCTCAATTGAGGGTTTCACCACCCTTATAGACTCCCGTGCCAAATGTTTGAGAAAGTGCTAGTCGCGAACCGCGGCGAAATCGCGATTCGCGTATTTCGCGCGCTCAAAGAGTTGGATGTTGCTTCGGTCGCCGTCTACAGCGATGCCGACAAGGACGCACTGTTTGTCGGCTTCGCCGACGAGGCGTACACCCTTGGTGAAGGGCCCTCGACCGACACTTATCTGCGGATTGACAAGATCATCGAGATCGCCAGGCGCAGCGGTGCTCAGGCGATCCACCCCGGCTACGGGTTCTTGGCTGAGAACTCCGAGTTTGCTCAGACTTGTCAGGACGAAGGGTTCGTTTTCATCGGGCCCCCGGCTTCGGCGATTGACTCGATGGGGTCGAAGACCAAGGCTCGTGAGTTGATGGAAGCAGCGGGCGTGCCGATCGTTCCGGGTACCACTGACCCGGTTGACACGGTTGATGACGCGCGCAAGATCATCGAGGGCGGGATCGGCTACCCGGTGGCGATCAAGGCCTCCGGCGGCGGCGGCGGCAAGGGCTTCCGCGTCGCTCTCACCGAGGATGAGCTGCAGGATGCCTTCGAGGGCGCCTCGCGCGAAGGCGAGAAGTTCTTCAACGACGGCACCGTCTACCTCGAACGCTACCTGCCCAACCCGCGCCACGTGGAAGTTCAGATTCTCGCCGACAACGAGGGCAACGTGGTCCACCTTTCCGAGCGCGACTGCTCCGTGCAGCGTCGCCATCAGAAGCTGATTGAAGAGGCTCCAGCCCCGGTCGTCGACAATCCCGAGTTGCGCGAGCGACTGGGCGAGATCGGCGTCAACGCGGCGAAAGCCGTAGGCTACCGCTCGGCCGGGACGATCGAAGGTCTGTTCCAGGATGGGGAGTACTACTTCCTCGAGATGAACACGCGCGTCCAGGTCGAGCACTGCGTGACCGAAGAGGTCACCGGCATCGACATCGTCGCCGAGCAGATCCGCATTGCTGCGGGCTACCCGCTGAGCTTCAAGCAGGAAGACGTCGACATCCGCGGCCATGCGATCGAGTGCCGCATCAACTTCGAGGACGCCGCCAAGAACTTCGCGCCGGCGCCTGGCAAGATCACGACTTACCGCGAGCCCTCGGGCCCGGGCGTACGCGTTGACTCCGGCGTCAAGGCCGGCAGCGAGATCTCGCCGCTCTACGACCCGATGGCTGCCAAGTTGATCGTCTACGCGGAAAACCGCGAAAAGGCGACCGCACGCATGCTGCGCGCGCTCAGGGAGTACGAGATCGACGCGACCACGCTGATCCCGTTCCACATCGGACTGCTGGAGAGCGAGCAGTGGCAGAACGGCGAGACCTGCAAGGACCTCACCGAGGACAGGACCTGGCTCAAGCAGTTCGCAAAACCCAAGGCTCCCAAGCCCGTCGAGGGTGAGGAAGCGGTCGAGAAGGTCACCAAGACCTACACCGTCGAGGTCTCCGGCAAGCGCTACGACGTCAAGGTCGAGGGCGAGGCTGGCGGATTCGGTGGCGGCGCGGCCCCGGCAGGCAAGAAGGCCCCCAAGCGTGGCGACCGTGCCGCCGGGGGCAGCAACGGCGCCTCCAGTGAGTCGCTGACCTCCCCGCTCCAGGGCACGGTCTTCAAGGTCACCACCGAGGTCGGCGCTGAAGTCGCCGAGGGTGACGTGCTCTTCATCATCGAGGCGATGAAGATGGAGAACGAGATCACCGCGCACCGTTCCGGCAAGGTCGAGTCACTCGCGGCCGGCGAAGGCGAATCAGTTTCGGCCGGCGACACGCTGGCGATCATCAAGTAGTCCGCCCGCTGATGGGCACCTTCAGGCAGAAGGCAGGCACGGCCAAGCGTCGCCTTGCCAACGCGTGGCGAGAGCTCTCGCCTCCGCCGCCGATCGATCAGCAGGACACGGGGTCGATCACCGCGCGGGCGATGTCTGCGCAGCAGTACGCGGTCGAGTCGGCACCTGCCACCGAGCGCATCCACTCGCGGCTTGCCGCCGCAGATGTAGAAGCGATCGCCGCGGCCGCCAACGCCGATCAGACGATGATCGATTTCCCTGTGCCGCCCGGCGCTCCGCCCAAGCAGGTGCGGATGACCGACGCGTGGACAAAGGCCGAGGGCATCGAGCGCAAGCGGCTCGATCTGGTGCTCGGCGCGCACTACGAGATCCCGGCTGTGCTTGAGAAGACCGGCCTGACGACCGCGCGCCCGCCCGAAGAGGTCCACGCGATGACCCACAGCCCGCTCGGCGCCGGCGGCGCCTTCTACCAGGCGGACATGGTCGCCGACGGTCTGGCCTCGGCAGGATCACCGATCGCTGCGGGCGACAACATCCTCGACTTCGGCAGCTCTTCCGGGCGCGTCACCCGCGCGCTCGCCGCGGCCTACCCGGAGGCGAATCTCTTCGGCTGCGACCCCAACGGCCCGGCGATCGAATGGGCCGCGGCGAACCTGCCCGGGATCGACTTCCGCGTCAGCCCGAACGATCCGCCGACGGATTTCCAGGACGACTTCTTTGCCGCGGCATTCGGGATCTCGATCTGGTCGCACTACAACGAGCGCCTTGCGCTCGCCTGGTACGACGAGATGTGGCGGATCCTGCGCCCGGGCGGTCACCTGATATCCACCACACACGGCGCCCAGTCGGTCGCTTTCTACGGCGCGCTCGGACTGCGCTCAGCCCAGCAGCTGGCCGACATCAAGGCAGCGCTCTACGACACCGGCTACTGGTACGCCGCCGAGTTCGGCAAGGACGGCGACTGGGGCGTTGTCAACGACGAGTGGGGCACGTCGTTCGTCTCCCAGGAGTGGGTGCTCGACAAGCTGACGCCGAAGTGGGAGGTCGCTGAGTATGCGACAGCTCGCAACGAAGAGAACCAGGACGTCTACGTCCTGCGCAAGCCGCTCGGCTCCTGAGGCACGGACTACGCAAGACTCTCGCTCGTGGCCCCCTCGCCCGACCGCGACATAAGACTGCTGTTCCCGCTGCCCCTGGCCACGATCGCGTCGCAGTCGAGCATGGCGAGCATCCCGCCGCTGTTCATCGGAATGAGCCAGGACTTCGACGTGACGATCGGTCAGGTCGGACAGGTGCGGGCGATCAGCGCGCTGACGGCGGTGCTGGCGACGCTCGCCGTCGGAGGTTGGATCCACAAGCGTGGCGCGCGGCCGGTGATGTTGATCGGTGGATTGCTTGGCGCGTTGGGCGCGCTGATCTCCGCGCTCTCGCCTGATTTGTACGTCTTCGGGGTCGGCCAGGCCGTGACGGGAATCGGGATCTGCTTTCTGCTCTCCAGCGGCTTCGCCGGCGCCGGCGAGTTCTTCGCGCCCGAAGCGCGCGACTGGGCGATCGGCTGGGTCGTCGCGCTGCAGTCGCTGGCGTGGATCATCGGCGTGCCGATCGTCGGATTTCTGGCTGATGCCTTCTCGTGGCAGTACGGGTTTGCGGTGCCGATCTTCTTCTGCCTGCTTGCCGCCACGACGGCGATCCTCTTTGCTCCGAAGCTCGATCCGCATCTGCGCGCGCAGGACGAACGAACCGGACTGCTTGCCGCCCTCGCCGACAAGGGCGGCCGTCGTTGGACGATCGGAGAGATGCTCGCCTTTGCGGTCTGGACGGCAGAGATCACTTACATAGCCGCGTTCTACAGCGAGGAGTTCAGCCTCAGCGAGGCCACGGTCGGCCTGCTGCTGCCGTTGGGATCACTCGCGTTCATGGTGGGGTCCGCCACCGCGTCGCGCGCGGGTGAGCGCTGGCCGCGAAGACTGCTGCTGATCGCGTCCACGCTGACGATGGGCTTTGTCGCGGCCGTATTGTTCAACTTTTACCCGTTCCTGCTTGTGACGCTCGCGTTCGCGATCCTCATGGGGATTGCGGCGGGGCTACGCGCAGCCGGCTCTTCCACGCTCGCGCTCGACCAGCTTCCGGACAAGCCCGGCGCGATGATGGCCGCGCGTACGGGTGGGGTGCAGATCGGGTACCTCGTGGGTGCATCGGTTGGCGGCCTGATCGTCGACGCCTCTGGTTTCGGAGCGCTGGGCGCGCTGATGGTGATTGGCATGGCGGCCAGCGCGCTGGTGATGTCCGGCGTGCCGGCACGGGCGGCACCGCATCCGAGTCCCGCAGCCTGAGTGGCCGGACGTTTGATGTTCGTGGACACCAGGAAGTAAGACGGAGCCGACCGGTCGCGACGGGACAGCAGACTCTCTTCGTCCGCGACGGAGTCACGCACTGGCGCAGTCACGGAACGCGCAAGCGCGCGTTTATCCGTCAGGCCTTCAGCTTGTCCGCAAGCTCGCGGAGGTTCTTCACTTCGAGGTCAGGCTTCCTGGCCTTGGGATCGTCCGGCTTTTCTTTCTTGCGGTTGATCCAGACGGTCGGCAACTTGGCCTTGACCGAGGGCGCGATATCGAAGTAGTAGTCGCTGCCGACGTGCATCCAGCCCTTTTTGCCGCCGATGCGACGGGCGGTCTCCGTAAAGTGGGCGGCCTCTGGCTTGTAGCTGCGCACCTGCTGCGCGGTGACGACGATGTCGAAGTCGCTGCGGATGTGGCGGCGGCTGGCGACCAGGAGCTTGTCGTCGACGTTCACGACGAGACCCACCTGGTACTTCTTGGCGATCCGGTCGAGCGCGGCGTTTGCCTCGCGGTACGGCTTCCAGCGCACGACTGAGTCGGGCAGGAAGTTGGTGCGCGACGGCTCGAGGTCCCATTCGAGATCCTCGGCGATCTTCAGCGCCACGCGGCGGAGCACTTCGGCGTAGAGCTCGTATGAGCCGCTCATGATGTCCTTCTGGTGCTGATTGAAAAGCGAGATCAGCGTCGGCTTGTCGCCAATGTTGAACCCGCTCCGATCAGCCTCTTTTTCGAAGGCTTCATAGACGCCGGACTCCCAGTCAATGAGAGTGCCGTACACGTCGAAAGTGATCCATTTGATGTCTTTGGGAATTGCCATTCAATGATCCGCTCAGTGCTGCCAGAAACAGCTTTGTTATGGGCTATTTGCCCTGATACCGTTCCGCGCGCGCCGACGCAGGAAGACATACTACGAATCGCGTTCGGCATACCGTATTTGCGTATCACCTAATTGGAGTAATTCCCACGATGGATCTTCTCGAGTATCAAGGCAAAGTTCTCTTTGGCAAGCATGGCCTCGCGGTCTCTGACGGAAAGGCCGTGACGACCGTCGAAGACGCGCTCGCCGCTGCTGAGGAAGTCGGCTATCCCGTGATGGTCAAGGCCCAGGTTCTGATCGGCGGCCGCGGCAAGGCCGGCGGCGTCAAGTTCGCCCCCGACCACGAGGCCGCGACCGAGCACGCCAACAACATCCTCGGCCTGGACATCAAGGGCCACGTCACCCGCACGGTTTGGATCGAGCACGCATCGGACATCGAGGACGAGTACTACGCCTCGGTCCTGCTCGACCGCTCGGCCAAGCGCCCGCTGGTGATCTTCTCAACTGAGGGCGGCATCGACATCGAAGAGGTCGCCGACAAGACCCCCGAGAAGCTGATCAGGCACCACGTCGATCCGCTGATCGGACTGACCAGGGAAGACGCAATTCGCGTGGCCACCGACGGCGGCGCTGACGCTGACGTGATCGAAGGGGTCGCTGAGGCGCTCGTCTCGCTCTACAACGTCTGGATTGAAGAGGACGCGACGCTCGCCGAGATCAACCCGCTGATCATCACCCCCGACCGTGAAGTCAAGGCGCTCGACGCCAAGGTCACGCTCGACGGCAACGCCGACTTCCGCCACCCCGACCGCGAAGGCCTCGGCGACACCGCCAACGCCGACCCGATCGAGGTCAAGGCCAGGGAACAGGGCGTCGTCTACATCAAGCTCGACGGCGACATCGGCATCCTCGGCAACGGCGCAGGCCTGGTCATGAGCACGCTCGACGTGGTCGCCCAGCACGGCGGCAAGCCCGCCAACTTCCTCGACGCAGGAGGGGGATCGGACGCCGCCAAGGTCAAGCAGGCAGTCGAGCTGATCCTCAGCAACCCGGATGTCAAGGCAGTCCTCTTCAACATCTTCGGCGGGATCACCCGCTGCGACGAAGTTGCCAACGGACTGATCGCCGCATTTGAAGACCTCAAGCCGTCCGTCCCGTTCGTTGTGCGCCTCGACGGCACCAACGACGTCAAGGGCCGCGAAATTCTCGAAGCCGCCGCGCTGCCCAACGTGCACGCCGCGAAGACGATGGACGAGGCAGCCGCGATGGTCGCTGCGCTCGCGAAGGAGAGCTAGACATGTCAATCCTCGTAAACAGCGACACGCGCCTCGCAGTCGCCGGCATCACCGGCCGCGAAGGCTCGTTCCACACACTCAACAACCGCGCGTACGGCACCAACGTCGTCGGCGGAATCAACCCGAAGAAGGCCGGCGAGAACGTCGAGGGCATTCCCGTCTTCGCCAACTGGGCCGACACCGTCGCCGAGACGCAGGCCAACACGGCGATGATCTTCGTGCCGCCGCCATTTGCCGCGGCCTCCGCCCTTGAGGCAGCCGAGGCCGGCGTCGAGCTCGTGGTGATCATCACCGAGGGCATCCCCGCGCACGACGAGCTCAAGCTCTACAACCAGGTCAAGCGCGACCACCCGGACGCCCGCATCGTCGGCCCCAACTGCCCGGGCATCCTCTCGCCGGGCGAGGCCAACGTCGGGATCATCCCGGCTTCGTTCTTCAAGCCCGGCAACGTCGGAGTGGTCTCCCGATCGGGCACACTGACCTACCAGATCGGCAACGAGCTGGCGCAGAAGGGCTTCGGCAACTCGACGATCGTCGGCATCGGCGGAGACCCCGTCCCGGGCAGCTCCTTCGTCGACATCATCGAGCTCTTCGAACAGGACGAGCAGACCGAACTGATCGTGATGAGCGGTGAGATCGGTGGATCGGCCGAAGAAGAGGCCGCCGAGTACGTCAAGTCGCACGTCAGCAAGCCCGTCGTCGGCTACATCGCCGGCTTCACCGCCCCCGAGGGCAGGCAGATGGGCCACGCCGGCGCGATCGTCTCTGGTTCGGCCGGGACCGCCAAGGCGAAGGCCGAGGCGCTTGAGGCCGTCGGCATCCGTGTTGGTCGTACGCCTACGCAGACTGCTGAAATTGCGATGGAGCTGATCGGCGCGCCTGCCTGATCAGCTGCGCGAGCGGATGGCTTGAAAAGGCACGTCACCTGGCGTGCCTTTTCTTTCGCTGTGAACGTTATGTATCTTCGGCCCAAGGAGATCACTATCAGCCAACTTGAGCAAGACTTTGCGACCTGTGTCGACCTCGCGCAAGCGGCATCAGCAGTTCACTGAAGCCGCGCGCTCACTTCTACGGCGACAGCTTCACTGCCGGCCAGGGTGATCCCGAGCAGCTCGGTTGGGTCGGGCGACTCGCAGCGCGGCTCCCGGAGATCGACTTCGCCAACCATGGCGTCCCCGGCGCGCCGGGCTCGTATGTCGCGCAGACGTTCGTCAACACAACGATCGATCGGTCGCGCGTTGAACTCGCGGTCTTCTGCTTCGGCACCAACGACGCCGTCCTGCACCACCCGGCGGAGCAGTCGCTCGCGGCGCTCACCGAATCCCTTGACCGCGCCATCCGGCACGACGTCCCGGCAATCGTGATCGGCCCACCGCCGATCGGCGACATGCCCGAAGAGGATCGCGTGCTGCGATCGCTCAGCGACGCCTTCGCCGGGGTCTGCGCCGCCCGGGATGTTCCCTTCGTCGCGACCTTCGACCGCCTTGGACCGGGCAGCACCTGGCGTGCCGAAGCCGCTGCCGGCGACGGCTCCCACCCGGGCGCAGGCGGGTACATCGAGCTGGCCGAGTTTCTCGACGCCGAGGGCCTCACCGCCTGGCTGACGAAAATGTCATCTCGATAACCTGACGCGCATGACTGTCGACGTGAAAACGATCTCTTTTGCCCGCGGCGCGCCGTCGCTCGACCTGATCCCCGTGGACGGTCTGAAGGAATCGGCGCAGAACGCATTCACCAACGACCCGGCCGGCGCTTTTGGCTACGGCACGGCGGTTGGATACCAGCCGCTGCGCGAGTGGATCTCCGAAAAGGAAGGCGTTGAGGTCGATCGCGTGATCGTCACCAACGGCTCGCTCCACGCCTGCGCGCTGATGTTCGACCAGCTCGTGACGCCCAGCGACAAGGTCGCCATCGAGCAGCCGCTCTACGACCGTTCGCTCCTGATGCTGCGTCAGCGCGGCGCGGACCTGGTCGGCTACGCGCTCCAGTCGGACGGCTTTGACCTCGATTCGCTGGAGAACGATCTCGCCGGCGGCCTCGACCTGCGCTTCGTATACACGATCCCGCATTTCCACAACCCCGGCGGCTGCACGATGCCGCTCGAGAAGCGTCAGCGTCTACTGGACCTCGCCAACAAGCACGACTTCCTGATCATCGAGGACGACCCGTACCGCGACATCGTCTTCGACGGTGCATCGCTGCCGTCAATCCTCTCGCTTGACGAGTCCGGCGAGCGCGTGGCGTTCATGAACTCCTTCACCAAGCAGGTCTGTCCGGGTCTGCGCATCGGCTACGCGGTCGGTCCGAAGTCACTGATCAAGGACATGGTCACGGCCGGCACCAACACGTACATATCACCGGGTCAAGCCTCGGAGGCGATCCTCAACGACTACGTCCGCGCCGGCAAGCTCGACGAGTCGATCGAGGTCGTGCGCACCGCGCTCGCCGAGCGTCGCACCGCGATGGTCGAGGCGATCCGCGAACACTTGCCGCAGGCGCAGCTTGTGGTGCCGCAGGGCGGCTATTTCATGTGGGTCGACCTTGGCGAAGGCGTCAACACCGACGAGATTGCCATCAAGGCCGCCGAGCTCGGCGTGCCGATCACTAAGGGCAGCGACTTCATGATCGAAGGCGGTCAGAACGCGATGCGCCTGGCCTACAGCGCCGTGCACCCGGACGAGATCCGCGAGGGCATCGAGCGCCTCGCAGCAATCATCAACAGCTAGCTGCGCTACTTCGCCGCCGCGCGGGTGCCGAGCTCGCGCGCGCGGTAGATCGAGACCGGCTGGGAAATGCCCTTGAAGCGGCGTCGACCGACGTTGGTCCAGTCGTAGTCGTCGGCAAAGTCCCGCTTGACCTCGGCGGTGGTGAGCACCGCGCCCGGCTTGGCGACGTCGCTGAGGCGACTCGCGAGGTTCACCGGCGGTCCGTAGACGTCACCGGCGCGGTCGAGTGCCTCACCGAAAGCCAGCCCGACCGAGAGCCGCGGGAAGTCATCGGCCTCGCGTTCGACCGCAGCCATCAGCGCGAGCGCGGTGTCAATCAGAACCCGTGGCTCCGGTGCGATCAACATCACGGCGTCGCCGATCGACTTGATCAGGCGGACCGGCGGTTCGACCAGTTCTGCTGCCATCGTGCTCAAGCGCTCGGCGATTGCGCCGAGCTCTTCGGCCGGGATCTGTTCGCCGAGCGACGTGAAGCCGACAAGGTCCGCAAAACAGACCGCGATCGGGCGGGTGTCCGAGAGAAAGTCGATCGCCGCCTCGTTGCCGAGGATGTCTGCGCGCAACTGATCGCGCAGGTGCAGGTTGAAGAGGTGTTGCAGCACGAAGGCGAACTCGGGTGTGGTCGCGCGGGCGATCGCGGCGTAGCGCCTGGCCATCTCTGCTTCGTCGAGCGACGGGTCGAGAAACGTGGCGAGGAACTGGCGCTCGACCACCGCGGCCAGCTGCGAGAGCGACGCTCCGAGCATGCGGTTGATCTCGCGGATGCTCTCGATCGACATTCCCATCTCGATGTTGGCGCGGACTGCTTTCATCGTTTTGACGTCGAGGTCGCTGTAGGAGCGCTGCTCGACATCCGGGTCGGAGAGTCCGAGGGACTTGCGCAGCTCGAGGAACAGCTGCAGATCGACACCGGCCTGTTCGGCGACCTCTGCGGCGTTGTAGCGCGGGACGCCACCGAGCGTGCGCTCGACCGGCAGCAGGAACAGCCGCTGCTCCGCATGCGCGAGCAGAAGCTCGTCGGGGTCGACGAGCTCTTCGTCGATCAGGTAGTCGAGCAGCCGGATACGCGCGTCACGACCGTCTTCGCCGTGGACGTCTGCGAGAAGATCTGCGGCCTCGTAATCGAAGTCGGGGTGGCGCTCGCTCAAGGCTGGCTATCGGCCGTAGCGTTCTTTGGCGAGCACAAGCTGCTCAGGAAGCGCGGTGCGCGGCGGCGGCGACGGGCTGGCCAGTACCGAGACAGTCTCACCGGAAGAGCGCGACAGCGTGTGTTCGCCGTCGGCAGAGCGGTAGGCGACCTCTTCGTCGTCGACGGAGACGATCTCGCCGGCCTGGCCGGGCTCGACGCCGGTGGCCTTCAGGTAGTGCAAAAGGTCTTCGGCCTCGTTCTCGAAGCGCAGAATCGTGATCTCTGCCCCGACCTCGCAGTCCGAGAGCGGCACGCCCGTGATGCGGTCCGCAGGGTTGATCGGGTGACCGTGCGGGCAGGTCTTTGCGTCGCCGATCGCCGCGAGCATCCTCTCTTCCATCAGCGGAGACATTGCGTGCTCCATCAGCTCGGCCTGCTCGTGGACGTCGTCCCAGGGGATGTCGAGGACGTCCGTCAGGAAGCGCTCGATCAGGCGATGACGGCGGACGATCTGCTCGGCCTGCGACAGGCCGTGCTCGGTGAACTCCCACGATTTGTCGGCAAGACGGTGCACGTAGCCGTCCGCTTCCAGGCGGGCGACCATCTCGTGGACGGTCGGCGCGGAGAGCTGCATCGCCCGGGCGATGTTCGCTCCGGTGATCGGAAGCGCCACCTCCTGCAGCCAGAAAATCGTCTGCAGGTACTCCTCTTCGGCGACTGTTGCGTGGTCGTGCGACATCGGCCAGATCCTACACATCGGCTGCTGCCCCGGCACGCGGTTACGCTGGCTCGCGATGGCTGTCACCAAACGACCGGTGCTTGTCGCTCCGGACAAGTTCAAGGGGACGCTCGCCGCGGGCGAAGTGGCTGCTGCTGTGGCCGACGGCCTGGCTCGGGTTGGGATCGAATCTGACGTCTGCCGGATCGCTGACGGTGGCGAGGGAACGCTTGAAATTGTTGTTGAGGCGCTTGGCGGGAAGGTTTTTGAGTGCACGGCGAGCGACGCGCTCGGGCGCGCGGTTGGCGCCCGGTTCGCCTTGCTGGATCAGCGGACTGCGCTGGTGCAGTCGGCGGATGCGATCGGGCTTGGGTTGTTTTCTGACGGTGAGCGCAATGCGGTTGCGGCGAGTTCTCGTGGGGTTGGGGAGTTGATTGCCGCCGCGGCTTCGGCCGGGGTGCGCGAGGTTCTAGTCGCTGTTGGCGGGACGGCTACCACCGATGGAGGCGCCGGGGCGCTGGAGTATCTGCGCGAGCAGCGACTGATCGGCAAAAGGACTGCACTGAAGGGATTGCCGAAACTGACTGTGTTGTGCGACGTTCGGGCGGCGTGGGAGCAGGCGCCGGTTGTGTTTGCGCCGCAGAAAGGAGCAGATCCGGGGCAGGTCGCGGAGCTTGTCGCTCGGCTGGATCGGTTGGCCGATGAGCTGCCGTTGGATCCACGCGGGAAGCTGATGACGGGTGCGGGTGGCGGTTTGGCAGGCGGTTTGTGGTCGGCCTGCGGCGCGCAGTTGAAGGGCGGCGGCGCGTTCGTGCTCGATCAGGTGGATTTCCCGGCGCGCATGCGTGCGTCGCGCGCCGTGATCACCGGCGAAGGTTCGCTCGATCGCCAGACGCTGCTCGGCAAGGCCGTCGGCGAAGTCGCAACCCGCGCGCGCCAGGCCGGCGTCCCCTGCCACGCAATCGTCGGTCGCATGGAGATGACCGAATTCGACGCGCGCATCCTCGACTTCGAATCCGTCACTGAAGCCGGCTCGGCGAACGACGTGGCCGACGCCGCCGAACGCCTCGTCGCGGTCCTGGCGCAGCACTAACTGCGTTGCATCAGGCGGCCGACCACTGCTTCGTAGACGCCGCTGCCGTGGGTCGCTTCGGTGATCGTGACGTTCGCTGACGCGTCGACGGCGGCCTGGAGATCGGGGTTGAGAACTACGGCGTTGCGCATCAGGAAGAACTCGTCGACCACTGCGGCGACCTCGAGATCCTCGCGCGAGTCGCCGCAGGCGATCACGTCTTCGCGCGCGTAGCCGCGGATCTGCATGTGGCGCGCGACGGCCTGCGACTTGCCGGCCACGCTCGGGATCAGGTGGTAGGCGTTCAGTTGGTCGTACTTCAGTCGCTCGGACCTGCGATGAATCCGCCCGTTGTCGATCAGCCGCAGATGGCCGTGTCCGTTGTCGGCCAGGAAGACATCGATCTCCTCGGTGTCAACGACGCCTCGGAAGAGGTGTGAGACGTCGCGGTCGGTGTGCCACGGCGCGTGATACTCGAGCCGGTCATCGAACTCGTCAAGCAGCAACGCCGGAACGCCGGCGGCCTCGATCTGCTCGAAGATGTTGCCGATATCGTTCGGCTCGAGCCCCCCGGTCAGCCATTCGACCTCGCCATCGATCACGAGTCCGCTGCCGACCTCGAAAATGTAACTGGTCTGGCCGAGCAGGCGCGCGTCCTCGAGCACCTGGGCCTGGCGACGGCCGCTGAAGATGCAGATTTCGACATCGGCGCGCAGGCAGGCCTCGACGGCCTTGACGCCATCGGTCGTGATCCTGCCCTCGCCGTCGTGAAAGAGCGACGCGCCGTAGCCCAGCAGCGTGCCGTCGAGATCGACGTACACGCACCTAAGCGGCATCGTCGCCTCTGAGCGAATCGAGCGGCGGACGCAGCTCCGGCGAGACGCCGCGGAAGGCGATCGCCCCTTCGAAGTACCCGAGGAAATCGCCGGCGTCGGCAACCTCTGGAGGCGGGTGTTCGCTACCGGCCAGCAGCGCCGAGAGCACCGCGTACGCCATCGGTGCGAGATTTTCCAGCGTCTGGTGGCGGTTGAGCCGCTCGCCGATGTCGGACTGGCCGATCGCGTCCAGGCCGAAGCGCTTGTAGAAGTCGATCAGCAGTTGGATCTCGACGCCGTAACCCGTGGCGAACGGGAGCGCGGTCAGCGCCGAGCGCCGCGCCGCGATCTCACCGGCCAGCGGCTGGCGCACGGCGGCGAGCTCTGGGAAGTACATGTTCAGCAGTGGGCGCGCGACGAGCTCGTTGACGCGGCCGCCGCCGCCCTCGATGCGCACTCCCGACGAAGTGAACGGGCGGTCGAACGCGCCCTTCACGAGCTGGAGCGTGGGCTCGGTGAGCAGCGGACCCGCGAGTCCGGTGACGAACGACCCGTCGAATGCCTCGGAATCGGAATCGACGAAGACGATGATCTCTCCGGTCGCGACGCTGAGTCCGCGCCAGAGCGCGTCGCCCTTTCCCGCCGGCGCGCCGTGGTCAGTGAGCAGCTCGGATTCCTGGTGGACCTCCGCGCCGGCGGCGCGTGCACTCCGGGCGCTCCCGTCGGCCGAGTTCGCATCGATCACGATCACTTCATCGACCGCCCCGGCATCGCGCAGGCGCAGGCAGCTCGCGGCAACGCGCCCGACCGTGAGCGCGGCCTCCTTGACCGGGATCACGACGCTGATCGAGCTGTCGCCCTTCAGCTCGGCGATGCGCGCGGCGCTGTACTCGCCGCCGTCAAATGTGTTGGATCGGGCCCACGCTTCGGCTCGTGCAAGCTCCGCGCGAACGGCTGGCTGCGTTGATGTGATCCCCTCGCTCACAAGAGCGAGCGTAGATCAGACGGCAACGGCCTCTGGCTGCTCCGCGGCGGGCGCATCGCCGGCCAGGTGGGCAAACTTCAACTTGCCGTCGTCAAGCGCAGAACGGTTGAAATCGAGGAAGTCCTGGTGGTAGGTCATGCGCATCTTCCACGGTGCCTTCGAGCCGGCCTTGGGGAACTGATCCATCGCGCGCAAGACGTATCCGGCCGGGAAGTCGAGCAGCGGCTCGAGCCTCAGGTCCGGATCGTCGTTGTGCGCAGTGAAGGTGTCGTAGCCGTTCTCGTCCATGTGCTTGAGCACGCGGCACGTGAACTCGGCAACCAGATCCGCCTTCAGCGTCCAGGAGGCATTGGTGTACCCGATCGTGAAGACAAAGTTCGGCACGTCAGAGAGCATGCATCCGCGGTAGACGATCGTCTCTGAAGGATCGCCGACGACGCCGTCGATCGAGACTTCCACGCCACCGAGCGGGATCAGGTCGAGGCCCGTCGCGGTGATCACGATGTCGGCCGGGAGCTGCGCGCCGGACTTCAGCGTGATGCCGTTCTCGGTGAAGGTCTCGATGTGGCCGGTCGCGATCGCCGCCTTGCCATGACGCAGCGCGCGGAAGACATCGCCGCTGGGCACAGCGCAGAGGCGCTGGTCCCAGGGGTTGTACGGGGGGTTGAAGTCTGTGTCGACGTCCACTGCGGAACCCACGGTCTGCCTGCGGATTCCCGTCATCAGCAGCTTGCGCGAAGCGTTGGGGAAGCGGCGGCAGAAGTGGTAGAAAACCAGCGTCTGCGTGGCGTTCTTCCAGCGCGTCGCCGCGTAGCCGCGCTGCTCGCCGAGCAGGCGGTAGAGGAAGCTCGCGATCGGGTCCTTCTCGGGGAGCGACAGCAGGTATGTCGGGGTGCGCTGGAGCATCGTGACCTTCTCGGCCTTGTCGGTCATCGCCGGGAGGATCGTCACGGCCGTCGCGCCGCTGCCGATGATCACCACGCGCTTGCCCTCGTAGTCGAGATCCTCGGGCCAGAACTGCGGCCGGACGACCTGGCCCTTGAAGTTCTCGATGCCCGGGAACTCAGGGGAGTGACCCTGGTCGTAGCGGTAGTAGCCGGTGTTGCCGTACAGAAAGCTGCAGGTGACCTCACTGTGCTCGCCGCTCTTCGCGTCTTCAAGAGTGACCGTCCAGCGCGCGTCTGCGGTCGAGAAATCGGCCGCCACGACCTTCTTGCCGTAACGGATGTGCTGATCCACGCCGGTCTCGGAGGCAGCCTCCTGGAGGTACTCGAGGATCGACGGGCCGTCGGCGATCGATTTTGCGTTCGTCCAGGGCTTGAACTTGTAGCCGAGCGTGTACATGTCGGAGTCCGAGCGAACACCGGGGTAACGGAACAGGTCCCAGGTGCCGCCGAGCGCATCGCGCATCTCGACGATCAGGAACGACTTGCCCGGGAGCTCGGCCTGAAGGTGGCGCGCCGCGCCGATTCCGGAGAGACCGGCACCGATGATCAGAACGTCGACGTGATTGACGGACTCGGCTGTCTGGGGGGACTCGGCTGCGACTGCTGACATGGGGAAGGGCTCCTTCAGAAAAGTGACGGTGCGACCACTTTATCAACATGGTGTCGAGTTTGTCAACCCCTTGTTGAAAATTTCGACACGGTGTATAGTGAGTGCATGGCGCCGCCCACAAGGACCCCCGAGCGCGGCCGCCGCGCAAAACGCCCGACCGGCGATGCGCGCGAGCTGCTGATCCGCGAGACGCTCGAGTCGCTGCTCGAGACCAAAAGCTTCCACGAGATCTCGATCGACGATCTCGCCAAGGGAGCCGGGATCTCCCGCCCCAGCTTCTACTTCTACTTCGAGTCCAAAGAGGCCGTGCTGCTCGCGCTGCTGGACACGATCGTCAGCCAGGCCGACGCCGCGAGCGATGCCGCCCAGGCGGCGCTCGACCAGGACCCGGCGCATTTCCTGCGCGATGCGCTGACGGCCTACTTCCACTACTTCGGCGCGCACCGCGCGGTTTCGGTGGCCGGCACAGAGGCGGGCGCAGGCAATCCCAGGGTGCGCACGCTCTGGAATCAGGTTCGCGAGCGCTGGGTCGCGGCCGCCACCGCCGGGATCGAAGCCGAACGCGCACGCGGATCCGCCCCGGACGGCCCACCTGCACGCGACCTCGCGATCGCCCTGATCAACATGAACGAGGGCGTGCTCTTCTCGGCCTTCGCCGGCGAGCAGCCGGCGATCGTGGGGGATCACGTCGTTGATGTCCTGACCGACGTGTGGCTCAAGGCGATCTACGACGGTCGACCGCCCGAGGCCACGCAGACCTAGGATTGGCAGACCTAGGATTGAGCGGGTGCCGAGCGCCCGCTTTGAGAACCTCTTCGCAGCAGCCCAGGACGAGCCGAATGAACAGCTCGTCAAACTCGCGCACGAATCGGGCCAGTCGCCATTCCTGGTCGATCTCCCGGACGAGTTGAACCCGCGCATCGCCGCGGCACTCGCTGCGACCGGGATAAGCCAGCTCTACGGCCACCAGCTCCAGTGCTTTGACGAGGCGATGGGTGTCGGCGATTCGCCCGGCGGGAACGTCATCGTCACGACCGGCACGGCGAGTGGCAAGTCGCTCTGCTTCAACCTGCCGGTTCTGCACACGCTGGCATCGGATTCAAAGGCCCGCGCGCTCTATCTTTATCCGACCAAGGCGCTGGCGCAGGATCAGGCCAGGAAGCTCGGGCAGCTCGGCAGCGCGATCGAGCAGCAGGCTCGCGGCCGAACGGCAGCGCTGCGTCACGCGATCTACGACGGCGACACGCCGAGCGGAGAACGCCGCTCGATCCGTGAGCGCAGCAACCTCGTGCTCAGCAACCCGGACATGCTCAACCAGGGCGTCCTGCCGAACCACCGCCAGTGGGCCGACTTCTTCGCCAGCCTCGCGTGGATCGTGGTTGATGAGGCGCATGTCTATCGCGGCGTCTTCGGCTCGCACGTGGCCAACGTTCTGCGCAGGCTGCGCCGGATCGCCGCGGCCTACGGCACGCAGCCGCGGATCATCATGACCAGCGCCACGATCGCCAACCCGCTGCAGCTTGCCGAGCGCCTCGCGGGCGAGAAATTCCAACTGGTCGATCGTGACAGCGGCCCCCACCCCGACCGCCAGATCGCGATCTGGAACACGCCGCTGCTCGACGAGAAGTCCGGCGTGCGTGGGAGCGCGCTCGGCGAGGCGGCTTCGATGCTCGTGAAGCTCGTGCGCGCCGACATCCGCACGATCGTCTTCATGAAGTCGCGACGCGGAGTCGAGCTGATCCACCGCTTCGCCACCGACGCGCTCGCTGACCGGCCGGACCTCGCCGAAGCCGTGATGCCCTACCGCGCCGGCTACACCGCAGCCCAGCGCCGCGAGATCGAACAACGGCTCTCGAGCGGCGAGCTGAAGGCCGTCGTCGCGACCAGCGCGCTGGAGCTGGGGATCGACATCGGCGCACTCGACGCGGCGCTGGTCACGACGTTTCCCGGCACCGTCGCGTCGCTGCGCCAGATGTGGGGCCGCGCCGGCCGCGACCATGAGGGCCTCGCGGTCTACATCGCCGGTGAGGACGCTCTGGACCAGTTCTTCTGCCGCCACCCGGATGAGTTCCTGGAGCGCCCGGTCGAAGCGGCGATCCTCGATCCGTGGAACGAATCGGTGCACCTGCGGCACCTGCACGCGGCGGTCTATGAGCTTCCGCTGCGACCCGCCGACGCCGAGTTCTTCGGCGAGTCGGTGACCGCGTTTGCGCAGCAGCTGGTGGCCGCCGGAGCAGTCCGTGAAGAGAACGGCCGCTGGCTTCCACGCGGCGAGGACTATCCGGCGGCGCGCATCGCACTGCGCTCGGCCGGCGCCGACAACTTTCACATCGTCGACTCCGAGAGCGGCGAGGTGATCGGCACCGTCGAGGCCGAGCGCGCCTTCACCACCGCGCACCCCGGGGCGGTCTACCTGCACATCGGTCGCCAGTACGAGATCGACGAGCTCGACGTGAACTCGCGCACGGTCGTGGCACGGCCGTTCACGGGCGACTGGTACACCCAGCCCAAATTCGAGACCGACACATTCATCGAGCAGGTGATCGAGTCGCGGCCGATCGCCGCAGGGACTTTGAACTTCGGTCACGTCTCGGTCAGCGAGGAGGTGATCGGCTACCAGCGCAAGTCGATCAGCGACCACGAGACGCTCGCGCTCGAAGCGCTCGATCTGCCGCCCCAGCACTTCATGACGCAGGCGCTCTGGTACACGCTCGACGATGTCGAGCCCGGCGGCGAGCTGCCGCTGGATGTTCTCCAGGGATCGCTGCACGCCGCCGAGCACGCGCAGATCGCGGTGTTGCCACTGATCGCGATGTGCGACCGCTGGGACATCGGCGGCCTCTCGACGGCGTTCCATCCGCAGACCGGGAAGCCGACGATCTTCATCTACGACGGTCACCCCGGAGGCGTGGGGATCACGGAGCGCGGCTACCAGCAGTTCGAACGCCTGACCGCCGATGCGATGCGTCTGATCGGCGAATGCAAGTGCGAGAGCGGCTGCCCGAGCTGCGTCCAGAGTCCGAAGTGCGGCAACCTCAATGAGCCGCTGCACAAAGCCGGCGCGCGAAAGCTGCTCGGCTCCCTGACCGACTGAGCGTTGCAAAACCACTCGCACCGAACATCGGACCGCGACCCGGTGCCGAAATGTTGGTTAGGTCAAAGAGGGCCGCGCAAGCGCGGCGGGGATATTCATGACGATTTCGACGTCCACGCTCGCCAGATCGCTCGCATTGTTTGCGCTGCTGATCGCTGCCTGCGCGCCGCAGGCCTTCGCGGGATCCGGCGGGGCCACCCCCACCGGACCGAGCAAGCCTTCCGGCACGAGTGGCGGCACCTCCCTGGGGGGCACGACCGAAGCCCAGCGCAAAGCGAAGAAGAAGCGCGCCGAGGCGAAGCGGACGCCGGTGCTCGTGACCTTCAAGCTCGGCGAGGCGGCGATCGCCGGGTCGTCCGAGCTGACGTTGAACTACCGCATCACCGCGCCAGCAAGGCGCGTGCGAGTGCGCGCACTCGTGCGAACCGCAGCCGGCGCGTACGTGAAGACCATTCAACTCGGCCTGCATCGAACGAAGGTCGCGCAGAAGAAGCGCCTGAGCGCACGCGCGCTCGGGGTCAGTCGCGCCGGTTCCTACAGGCTGCGGCTGACCGCTCGCGACGGTGCCGGCCGCGCAGCTGCGCGCGCGAAGAAGATCCCCGCGTGGCGCGCCTTCACATACACCGACCACCGCTTCCCGCTCACCGGATCGTTCAGCTTCGGCAGTGACGGCGCGCGCTTCGGCGCAGGTCGCCCCGGCCACACCCACCAGGGTCAGGACGTGGTGGCAGATTCCGGGACGCCGATCGTCGCCCCGTACGGCGGGGTGATCAGCTACGTCGCATTCCAGGCGGAGGCGGCGGGGTACTACGTCGTGCTGAAGGCGGACGACGGCCGCGACTACGTCTTCATGCACCTGCTCAAGCACTCGACGACCGTCAGGACCGGCCAACGCGTATCGACCGGTCAGCGGCTGGGCAGGGTCGGTTCGACCGGTCGATCCAGCGGCCCGCACCTGCACTTTGAGATCTGGATCGACGGTCCGTGGCAGTTCGGAGGCCGTCCGGTCGATCCACTGCCGTTGCTGAAGTCGTGGCTCGCCAGTGGTCCCGGGGGCGCAGTACGCACAAGCTCGATCGCCGGCTCTTCCTGGACCGGCGAGGAACCGCTCGACTGATTTCCACGGCCGCCTAGGCTTGCCATCCAATGGCGATCCTCCGACCTGAGCAGCCCGGCGACGAGGCCGAGATCGCGGCGATCCACGTGGCGGCTTTCGCCGACGCCTCCGAGGCCGAACTCGTTTCGCGCCTCCGCGTCAGCGACGTCTGGGTGCCTGGGCTCAGTCTGCTCGTGCAGCAGGAGGAGCAGATCGTCGCCCACGCGCTGCTGAGTCAGGTCGTGGCCGGCGAGTCAGAAGCGCTTGTCCTCGGCCCGATCGCGATCCTCCCCGATCACCAGCGCGGAGGGCTTGGCACTGCGCTCGTGCGGATGGGGCTCGAACGCGCCCGGGTGCTGAAGTACGAATGCGTCGTGGCGATCGGCCCCGGAGACTTCCTCGCCAGCTGCGGCTTCCGCCCGGCGCGCGGTCGCGGACTGACGATCGAGATGGAAGTTCCGGACGCAAACTTCTGCGTCGCGGAGCTTGCGCCGATGGGGGTCACCCCCGGCCCGGTGCTGTTTCCGGAAGAATGGACTGCATGAGAGTTCATCGACTGCTGATTCCCGTCGCAACGATCTGCTGCACTCTGCTCGTGGCAACCACAGCGCAGGCCGCCAGCGGCTCGTTCAAAGTCAGCGTCAGCGGTACCCAGAGCTACAGCTGGTCCTTGGACGGCGTCACCAACACCTGCGAAGTCAAGCGCGGCGCCGGTTCCGGCACGAGCAAGTTCTCGTTCAAGTCGCCCAGGTCCGCGCCATTCTTCATCAGCACTTCGAGCGGGATCACGGGCAGTCTCAATGCGTCTGCCAAGGGCAACCGCAGCGGCAACTTCAGCGTCACCACCGTCACCCCGTGCCCCGGTTTTGAACCGGGCCTGCCGTTCATCGACGACGCCTCTGGGTGCGGTGATTACAAGTACAAGCTGCGCATGGACTTCAAGCAGCAGGGCGCCTTCCAGTACGTCACCGGCCCCAGCCAGACCTATCCCGCAGGAGTCTGCCCGTCGCCGATCAAGAGCAGCCTGTTTCTGTCGACTGATCTGACGCAGTGCGGCGACGGAAACGACTTGCACAAACGCAGCTGGGGCGTCTCGGGCGCGGCCGGCCTGCTGGCCTCGAAGATCTCACTCTCGATCAAGAAGCTGCTCAAGACCAGGAAGGGCAAGTCGAAGTCGATCACCGGCAAGGCAGCAGTGGAGTGCAAGCCGGCTTCATCGGCTTACTCGAACCCGGTGAACATCCGAGCCGGGCTGAAGTACACGCTGACCTTCAAACGCACCAGCTGAACAATTTGAAGCGCATCGGCCACAAGGGCGCCCACGAGATCGAACACGGCAACACCGTGGCGAGCTTTCACGCTGCCCGCGAAATAGGTGTGGACATGATCGAGTTCGACATCATGCGTCACCCGTACGAAGATCGTCAGAACGGCCAGCTCGTGTTCGCGCACGATCCGACCGACGCCGGCAACCGCGAGGGCAGCACGCTCTTGACGATGGAGCAGGGTCTCGACCTGCTTGCTTCGCCGGAGTTCGCCGACATCGGTCTCGACGTCGACATGAAGCACCGCGGTTTTGAGCTGCAGGTGATCGACGCCCTGCGCGAGCGCGGGCTGATCGAGCGCACGATGATCACCACGATGCACAGCGAAAGTCTGAAGCTGATCAACGAGCACGTGGCACCGGGCGAGATCAAGCTCGGCCTGACGATCCCGAAGGTCACCAAGGACTGGCTGAACATGCCCTCAGTCGTCAAACCGATCATCGTCGCCGGCGTGATCGAGCAACGCCTGCGCCAACCTGCGCGGGTGGCAAAATTGATCGAGTCCGGCGAGATCCAGGCGGTGATGGCCTTCTATTCGTTGGTCTCGCCGCGGCTGGTCAAGGCGGTGCACGACGCGGGCGGCGAACTCTACGCCTGGACCGTCGACGACGCCGAGACGATCGAGCGACTCTTCGCGCTCGGCGTCGACGGAATCGTCAGCAATGACCCTCGTCTCTTCGACGAGGCAGACGCGCGCGTCGACGCCGCCTGAGACACGCGGGCGACATCGCACATAGGATCGCGGGATGCCCAAACACATCGACTTCCCCTCAGAGAACGACATCAAGCAGTTGATGAGCGTACGCGCCGATGCCTGCGCCTCGATCTATCTCCCGACCTCTCAGCTGCCGACCGAGGCCGACGCCAACCGCATCGAGTTCAAGACGCTCGCCTCGACCGCCGTCGAGCGCTTGCGCGCATCCGGAGCGGACAAGCACGACGTCAGCGCGATCCACGATGCGCTCCACGAACTCGATGATGACGAGGCCTTCTGGCTGCACCAGGCGCGCAGCCTGGCTGTGTTCGCGACGCCGGACTCGTTGCGCACATTCCGTCTGCCCAACAACCTGACCGAAATGGTCGAGGTCTCCGACCGGCTGCTCGTGAAGCCGTTGCTGCGCGCGAGCACCTTTCCGCAGGCCGCCTACGTGCTCGCGCTCTCGGTCAACTCTGCGCGACTGCTCGCGATCACGCCCGACGCCGATCCCGTTGAGCTCAGCGTGCCGAACATGCCGGCCGATGCGCCGAGCGCCGTCGGACGAGACTCGCTGAAGGACAACAATCCGACTTCCCGAACCCAGGGCGACGCCGGCCGCAAGCTGCGCCTGCGCCAGTACGCCCACCAGGTCGATCGCGCGCTCAGGCCGGTGATCGGCGCCAGCGATCTGCCGCTGATCCTCGCCGCCGCCCAGCCGCTCGAGTCGATCTTCCGGGCGACGACGCATCACCCGCACCTGGCGCCGACCAACATCGAGGGCAATCCCGACGAGCGCACCGACGCACAACTGGCCGAGGCCGCCCGCGCAGTGCTCGACGTCGTCTACTCCGAAAAGGTTGATGCGCTGAAGGAGACCTACGAGTCACGGGCCGGGCACGACCGCGCGACCACAGACCTCACGCGGATCGCTCGCGCGGCCACCTTCGGCGCGGTCGACGTCCTGCTCGTCGACATCGACGCGACGATCGACGGCACAGTCGATGAAGAGACCGGCCAGCTGCAGATCGACGACACCGACACGGTGAGCAACTACGGCATTGTCGACGAGATCGCCAGGCGCGTGATCGACTCCGGCGGTCGGGTGCTCGCGGTGCGCAAGGAACAGGTCCCCGCCGGTGCCGACGCCGCAGCGATCCTCAGATTCGCCGTCTGAGCCCGCCCGGCAGCCCACTGCCTGTACCATCACCTGCGCTCGGCGAGATAGCTCAGCTGGTAGAGCACACGACTGAAAATCGTGGTGTCCCCGGTTCGAATCCGGGTCTCGCCATTCACGCCTGGATCAGCGTCAGGTACTCCGCGCGGGCCGCGAAGGTCTCACGCATCTCGCCCGTCACCTCGCCGAGGAACTCTTCTCTGTACGTGTTGTCTGTGAAGACGGCGATCGCGTAGTAGAACCCGCTGAGCACGGCGACCGCGCCGCTGACCACGAGCAGTTGGTCGCTGAGCGTGAAGTCCACTCCGAGCACTCGCCAGTCCGCGATCAGCTCAGTTGCCCCGCCGGTCCACGTCTGCGTGAGATCCGTGCTGATCGCCATCATTCCGAACAGCGCGAAGAAGAGGCCGACGGCAACGGTCACCAGCAGCACCTGGAGCGCCTGCGATACGAACAGCACGAGTCCGACGTTCAGGCGCTGCGCGTCGCCCAGCGGCGGTGCGTCGACTGCGACGGAATCCGCGATCCGATCGACCTCACGTGGCAGCCGCACGAACAGAAACAAAGCGCCGACCAGCACCAGCAGCACTCCGACCGCCACGAGGTTCCCGCGACCCATTTCGGCGAACACCTGCCAGACCTCGGTGGTCATGAAAAGCACAACCGAGAAGAGCATCAGCAGCGGAAGTGCTCGGGCGATGAGAACGAGTGAGCCGGCGAGTTGCCCGAAGAGCCGCCGCCCGGCCCAGCGCAGGATCGAGACGAGTCCGAAAACCGTCACGGCGTAGATCAGTCCGAGCAGCGCGAGGTTTCCGAGCATCGTCACCAGACCGCTCAGCCACTGCTGGTTGAAGATCAGCGGGATCAGCCCGGGGATCACCACGAATCCGGCGAGTTCGAGCTTTCCGATGTCCGTCGGCCGCGCGAGTGCCGACAGGCCGCGAGCGCGATTGGCGACCACCCAGGTGATGGCGAGCAGGCCCAGCCCGCCAAGCAGCGCAAGTGCGTTGGCCCACCACGACCAGGTCAGGTCGAGCGCGCCGAGGAACTCGATCCAGAAGACCAGCGCCAGCAGGCCGGCGGCGCGGGTCCAGATGTCTTTTGAGGCGTCGCGTCCCACGATCAGCAGCGGCAGACCCGCGCGGCGGAACTGTTCCTCGTATTGCAGACGCTCCATAACGGCAGATTCGCGCCCGCGCGGGACGGAAAGCGCATGGCACCGCTGTTGAATTTTCGTTGGACATTTAGCTGCGCCGGCTAAAGGCACGTACCCAAGTTGCCGAACTCCCCTGCAAGACGCGCACCAGCAGACATGTGCGCGTCTTTCAAACAATCCCTCAAGGAGATTCAAATGAGTAAGAAGTCAAAGCGCCTGAGCGTCAGCCTGGGCCTGTTCCTCGTGTTCGCCATCGCAGCTGGTGGTGCATACGCATACTGGACCAGCAACGGCACCGGCACCGGTTCTGCAAGCACGGACAGCCCCGCAGCCAATCAGCTCAGCGTCAGCGGTAACGCAATCAGCGGTCTCGCACCGGGCGTTGCAGCACAGACCCTGACGGGCACGATCACCAACAACGGAACCAACAGCTTCACCGTGACCGGCCTCAGCGCCGCAATCACCGGCGTCGCCGGTGGTGCTGGCCCGAGTTGCGACGCAACCGACTACACGCTGATTCAGCCTTCCGGCGTGAGTGGAGCACTCGCGGCAAGCGCAAGCATGCCGTTCAGCAGCGGTTCGATCGTCTTCATCAACAAGGCGACCAACCAGGATGACTGCAAGGGCGCAACCGTCACGATCACCTACACGGTCTCGTAAGGAGCTCGCGAAGGGAAATAGAGGGATTGTTGGCGATGAGCAGCCGGACCAGAGTGTCCGGCTGCTCGTTGCCGTTTCTCACCCTCATGAAACGATGAGCTGAAACCATGTCCGTCAATGGCACCCGATTGGCCTCCCGCACAGCGATTCTGCTGGTGTGTGGACTTGTCGTGTTCGCGGCAGGCGCCATCGTTGTGCACGCGGCGACGTCAGCTCAGGTGGCAAAGAAAAAGAAGAATCCGGCACGGCCCTCCTTCATGATTCGCGCCGAAGTGGCGCAAGGTCTCGCTCCGGGGAAGAACGTCCCGATCAAGATCTCTGTCGCCAACAACCGGTCTAAACCGATCTGGATCACGCGGCTTTCCGTGCGACTGGCGATCGACGACCTGCATGCCCGCAGCGGCTGCAAGGTCGATCGTGACTACCACGTCGTGCAGATGCGAAAGGCCGTGTTCCCGTTCAAGGTGGCCAGCCACCACCGGGCAACCAAGAAGCGCCCGGCACGGTTGCGCTGGCGGACACTGCGGGACAGCCGTACCCGCAGCAGGCCGATCCTGATGATGCACAACCTCCCGTCGGTCAACCAGAACGCCTGCAAGGGCGCGACGTTGAAATTCACTTTCGCGAACAGGTCGACGCTGAAGAAGCCAGTACGCAAGAAGGCCTGGAAGGCGTCGGTGCTGCCGTGAGAGCAGTCCGACGCACATCCCTTGTTGCAGTTCTGGCGCTTGCCTGCACACTGATGGCGACATCAGTGGCTTCTGCGTACTGGACCGACGTCGGTTCGGGGACCGCCACCGCACTCACCTCGACGATGCCCGGCGGCACGACGCCGACGGTCTCGGAGGCCGGAACGACAGTCACCGTGAACATCTCGCAGGTCAGCGTCAGCGGACAACTTGTGGGCCTGCTCGGCGGCGGCTACACCGTCAAACGCTACCCCGCGGCCGGGGGCGCAGCAGTGACGCCCGGCGGAACCTGCGGGGCAATCGTGACCGGCTTCTCGGCGAGCTTGAGCTGCACCGAAACAAACACGCCGCCCGGCGACTGGCGATACACGGTCTCGCCGACGCTCTACCAGTGGACCAGCGCCGAGAGCGCGATGAGCGCGATGGTGGTGATCACACCGGACCCGGCAACAGGGCTGGGCGTCACGCGCGCTCCAGCGGCAGACATGGACCTCGACTGGACAGCAGCTGCCGGGGCAACGGGCTACAACGTCTATCGCCGCACCACCGCCGGCGCATACAACTTCGCCACCCCGCTCAACGGCGCCACGCCGGTCAGCGGCACCACCTACACCGACACCACGTCGGTCAGCGGAAGCTCGTACAACTACGTCGTCCACAGCGTCGTGATCGGCAGCAGTGGCCAGCAGATCGCAAGCGGCAACAGCAACGAGACCGCAGCGCTCACTGCGGACGGCACCAACCCGACCGGAGTGACGCTCGCCGCCGTCCCGGCCAACCTCAGCGCCGACGAGACCTTCACCGGCAACGCCAACGACACGATCTCTGGCGTCGCGACTGTGTACTTCGAGTACCGGACAAGCCCGGCCGGAGCCTGGACCGAGGCGTGCGCCGAAACCACCTCGCCCTACACCTGCGACTTCGACACCACGGCGGCGGCTGACGGTCTCTACGACTTCCGCACCCGCGCGGTCGACGGCGCCGGCAACACGACATTGTCGGCAGTCCAGACCAACCGCCGTATCGACAACATCAACCCTACGGCAACAGTCAACGCGGTCGCCGCCTACGTCCGCGGAACGATCGCGCTCGGCGGAACGGCCGCAGACGCAGGCTCTGGTCTCGCTTCGATTTCGCTGCAGTACCGGCTGGTCGGAGCTCCGACCTGGACCACGCTCTGCACCCCCGCAACCAGCCCGGTCTCGTGCAACCTGAACACGACGACGCGCCCCGACGGCCTCTATGAGGTTCAGATGGTCGTCACCGACAACGCCGGAAACGTCGGCATCGACACGAGCGCCGTCGACTTCACGATCGACAACACCGCGCCGTCGATCACGATGAGCGACCCGGGTGCCAACCTCGCCGGCATCGCACTGCTTGAGAGCACCGTCAGCGACGCCGGCTCCGGAGTCGCGTCGGTCCAGTACCAGTACAAGCTTTCGTCCGGAGCGACATGGATCAACGCCTGCAGCAGCGCCGTGACGCCGTACTCCTGCAACTTCGACACGGCGTCCGTCGCAGACGGCACCTACGATTTCCGCGCAATCGCGACCGACGCCCTGGTCAGTCAGGCGACTTCAGCAACGATCACCACGCGGGTGATCGACAACACCAACCCTGCATCGGTCACGATCACCAACCCGGGCACGCCGCTGCGGGCGACGATCACCTTGAATGCCGCGGCCACCGACACAGGCGGCGGCGTGGCCAACGTCGCAATCGAGCGCTCGCCCGCCGGTCTGAACAGCTGGACGACGATCTGCACCGACACCACCACGCCGTACTCCTGCAGCTTCGACACGACCACCGTTGCCGACGGCCTTTACGATTTCCGTGCGGTCGCAACTGACAACTCAGGCAACTCCGCCACATCCGTCGCGGTGACCGGCCGTCGCATAGACAACACGGCGCCGGTCGTGACGCTGACCAACCCGGGCACGCCGCGACGCGGCACCGTCGCGCTGGCCGCGACGGCGACCGACGGCGGATCGGGCATGGCGTCGGTCGCATTCCAGTACACGGTCACCGGCGGCGGTACCTGGACGACGATCTCAACGGACGCGGCCACACCGTTCGCGGCGTCCTTCAACACGGCGGCGCTGAACGGGACCTACGACATTCGGGCGCTCGCGACAGACCTGGCCGGCAACCAGTCGACATCTGTCGCCACGGGCATCGTCCTCGACAACACTGTTCCGACGGCGGTCGACATCCAGACCGCAAGCGGCGGCGGAACACTCGGTCGACCGGACGCGGGCGACACGATCACCTTCACGTTCTCCGAGCCGATGGCCCCGGCCACCTTCCTCGCCGGCTGGACCGGCGCAAGTACTGCGGTTCGAGTGAGACTGAGCAACGCCGGCACTGACCGACTGCGCATCCGCAACGCCACCAGCAACGTGAACCTGCCTTTCGGAACGGTGAGGATCGGCACCGCCTGGGTGACGACCACCGCGAACTTCAACGCGACGATGGTGATGAGCGGCAACACAGTCGTCGTCACGATGGGAACACAGATCAACGGCACAGTCGGTACAAGCGCCGCGAACTCTACGATGATCTGGACTCCGTCGGCCACCGCCACCGACATCGCCGGCAACCCGATGAGCACGACGGCCCGGAACGAGACCGGCGCGGCCGACGGTGAGTTCTAGCGCCGCGCAGTGAAGGTGCCGAGCCCGCCGTTGCCCGGCGCGAACGTGATGCTGCGAAAGCCCCACGGCTCGAACTTCTGATCGGTCGGCTGCAGATCAAAGCGGTCGAGCATGCGCTCCATCACCGCGTTGAACTCCATGCGCGCGAACGCCGCTCCGATGCAGCGACGCACTCCGCCGCCGAACGGGATGTAGGCGTAGTTGGACGGTCGCTCGTCGAGGAAGCGCTCGGGCCGGAATTCGAGCGGATCTTTGAACAGGTTCGGGTCAAAGTGGGTGAGCGCCGGGTTGCTTCCGATCCGCGTGCCGACCGGCAGGCGGTAGCCGCCGAGCACGTACGGCTGCTTCTGCACGCTGCGCACAGCGAGCGAGACGGTCGGGCGGATGCGCAGCGTTTCGTCGAAGACAGCGTTCAGATAGTCGGTCTCGCCTGCGCGAACCGATTCGGTCAGCTTTCCGAGCACCTCGGGGTTGCGTGAGAGGCGCTCGACTGCCCACGAGAGTGTGCTGGCCGTGGTCTCGTGACCGGCGATCATCATCGTCATCAGCTGGTCGCGCACCTCTTCGTCACTCATCCGCGTGCCGTCCTCGTGCGTCGCCTGGACAAGCAGTGACATGACGTCAGTGCGCTCGGCGAGCTTCGGGTCGCGACGGGCCTCTTCCATCAGGCCGTAGAGAATTTCATCGACCTCGTCGCGTAGGCGCAGGAACTTGCCCCACGGACTGCGCGGTCCGAGATCCTTCTGCGCAAAGCGCAGCATCACGACCTTTGTGGCGATGTCAACGGTCTGCGGGACCAGCTCTTCGAGCTGCGCGAGCGACTCGTCGTGCGCGCCGAAGATCGTCTTCAGGATCGCTCGCAGAGTGATGCGCTGCATCGGCTCGAACGTGCGGATCGGTTCGCCGGTCTTCCAGGTGTCCATCTCTTCGTCGGCGATCTCGGCGAAGGCTCCGGCGTATGACTGCATGCGCTCGCCGTGGAACGGCGGCAGCAGGATGCGGCGCTGACGCAGGTGGATGTCCTCGTCGATCGCCAGCAGCGAATTGGCGCCGAGCACGGCACCCAGCGGGCTGCCGGTTCCGGCGTGGAGAAGCGTCGCGTCGGCTGTGAGCGTCTGCTTGATGAGGTCGGGGTCGGAGATGATCACGAAGTGCGAGAAGCCCAGCAGCTTGAGCGAGAACATGTCGCCGTACTTCGCATGAGCGCGGCGCATCATCGGGATGTTGCGCACGAGGAAGCCGATCGACTGGATCGACTGCGGCATGCGCACGCCGGGCGGGAGGCCTTCGATCACATCTTCGAGGGGCGCCGCCTCGGGCGCCTGCTTGGTCGGAGTCTCTACGGCCATCGTTCTGCTCGACTTTCGTACTCGCTCTGCGGGGCGGACTGAAAAAGTGGGGGCGGGTTCCACGTTGGGGGGTGTACGAGGAACCCGCCCCTGGTACACGTGTGTACCGCTTGACAGCGATGGTACACCGATGTACCATGAATTGCAAGTGCAGACTGAGAAACTTTTTATGGCCACCTCCTCCCCCGAAGTCCCGACATCCCCCGCGCTTGCCGTTCTGTTTGATGACGACGTCACGCGTGACCGCCTGATGCGCGCGATGGGTGAGTCGTTGATGGAGAAGGGTTACGCCGGGACGGTCGTCGCCGACATCGTCAAACACGCCCGAGTTTCTCGACGCACTTTCTACGAGGAATTCGGCGATCGCGGCGAATGCTTCCTCGAGCTCTGCAACCGCGCGACTGATGTTGCACGCGCCGTGATCGACCAGGCCGCCGACCCGACGCTTCCCTTCGAGGAGCAGGCCAAGCGCGCGGTCGATGCGTACTTTGCGTTCATGACGGTCGAGCCGCTGCTCACCCGGGCGATGCTCTTCGAGGTCTATGCACTCGGCGACCGCGGACTCGCCGGCCACCGCGAGACTCACCACACCTTCACCGAGCAGCTGCTCGCACTCGCCGATCGCGCCCGCCAGGTCGACGGCTCGATTCGCGATATCTCATACGCGAGCGCCGCCGCTGTGGTCGGCGCGATCTACCAGTTGATTCAAATGGCGACCGAGGAAGATCCACGCGTGAGCATCGACGAGGCCCGTGTCGCGGCGACCGAACTCGTGCTGGCGATGGCAGCCGAGCGCCCCCAGTCATCGACCCCCCACTGAGACCGCGCCAGTAGACCGCCAAAGATCTCAACCCCAACCCCAGACCACCCGATGCCCCAGTTTGCATGCCTCTCGCATGCAAGCCCGAATCGCCCTCGAGACCCGCTTGATCAAGGCCTTTCTCTTGCATGCATCAGGCATGCAAGGAAAACCGCATAGGTATCGAGCGCTGTCAGGTGCAAGTTCGTTGCATGCCTCTGGCATGCAATCGC
>JBPPNF010000041.1:0-3024 GCA_051306435.1 Solirubrobacterales bacterium
ACCTGTTCGTAGGTTTGGAGTGTCTGGTACTGGCCGATGGCGTTGAGGAAGAACTTCTTGAAGAGCGCCTCCGCCGCGGGGGTCGCCTTGCCGGCGGCCCAGATGGGTTCGGACCGCTGCTCGTATGTCGACCAGCGGTCGAGGGCTGCCTCGTACTCGGCGATCTGTTCCTTGGTGTACTTGGACTGCCAGGCCGGAGTGGTCGGTGCCGGGGACGTCGACGTGCTGGGGCTGCTCGGCGAGCTGGTGACCGGCGGCAAGGGCTCAGGGCCGTCGTTGCCCCCGCAGGCGGCGGTCATGGTAAGGACGGCCAGGACGGTGACCACGCTCATTTGAATCTCCCCAGACCTGCTCACTGAATCTCCCCACCCTGAGCGACCCGCCGACGTAGGTCCGACCAACGTCAGCGGGCCCCTTCGACGCTCGTGATCACCAGATCACTCGAGCGCTCGAAGGAGCCCACCGCAATGCTCACATGGGAGAACGACGTGGAAGCAACAGCACTCCGTAAGCAGGGCTGGACGATCAGTGCGATCGCCCGGCATCTCGGGCGCGACCGCAAGACGATCCGGGACTACCTCGAAGGGAAACGGGTCCCGGGCGAGCGGGCCAACTCGAAGGCTGACCCGTTCGAGGAGTTCGCCGAGTACGCCAAGATCCGGCTCACTGATGACCCGCACCTGTGGGCGACCGCCCTGTTCGACGAGGTCGTCGCGCTCGGCTATGAGGGTTCCTATCCGAGCTTCACCCGCGGTCTGCGGGCCCGGGCGCTGCGGCCGCATTGCGAGCCGTGCCAGGCATCGGCCGGTCGTGACCACGCGATCATCGACCATCCACCCGGAGCCGAAACCCAGTTCGACTGGCTCGAGCTGCCCGACCCACCGGCGAGCTGGGGGTGGGGCGATACCGCGCACCTGTTCGTGGGTGCTCTCTCGCACTCGAGCAAGTGGCGCGCGGTGTTGGCCGAGTCCGAGGACCAACCACACCTGATCGAGGCCCTCGACGCAGTCGTACGTCGCCTCGGCGGCTGCACCAAGACGTGGCGCTTCGACCGGATGACCACGGTGTGTCACCCATCGTCGGGGCGGATCACCGCCACGTTCGGCCCGGTCGCGAAGTACTACGGGGCCGGGATCGCTATCTGCCCCTCGCGGCACGGCAACCGCAAGGGCGTGGTGGAGAAGGGCAACCACTCCCTGGCGCAACGCTGGTGGCGCACCCTGGCCGAGGACCTGTCCGCGGCCCAGGCACAGACCAGCCTCGAAGAGTTCTGCCGACGGGTCGGGGATGCTCGCCCACGCACGGTGGACCGGGCCCGGACCACGGTCGGGGCGCTGGCCGCGGCCGAACCGTTGGCCGCTCTGCCGGCACTGCCCTACCCGGCAACCGTGATGGTGGAGCGGGTCGTCTCGGCTCAGGCACTGGTGGCGTTCCGCGGCAACTTCTACTCCATCGGACCCGGCATGTCCGGGGCCACCGTGACGGTCCGGCACCGCCTGGACGCCCACCTCGTCGAGGTCGCCACCACCAGTGGAGTGGTCCTGGCCAGACACCGTCGCGAACCCGACGGTGCCGGTGTCATCGCCCGCGCAGCCGAGCATGTGACTGCCCTCGAACATGCGGTGCTGGCCGCGTTCAGCGACCGGGCACCGTGTCGGTCCAAACAACGACGCCCACCCTCACCGGCCGCGCTGGCCGAGGCAGGCCGGCTCACAGGAGCCGTGCCCTGCGCCGGTGAGCACGTGGTGGTCGACCTCGCCGACTACGCCGCCGCAGCCCAGGCCTCGCCCGCCCGGGCGTTGGGGCGAGAGCACCAGAAGGTGGTGGCAGAAGATGAGTGAGGCGACACTGTCGAGGGCGCGCACCCAGAGCGAGGCCGAGACCTATCAGCGGCTCCGGGCGCACCTGGGGTTCCTCAAGCTGCCTGATGCTGCCGAGGCGTTGCCGCGCCTTCTCGACGAGGCCCGGATGAGCAAGCTCCCGCTGATCGAGACCCTCGAGGCGCTGCTCGGCGTGGAGGTCGCCGCGACCGAGGAGCGCCGACTCACCTCCCGGCTGCGGTTCGCCTGCCTCCCCGCACCGTGGCGACTCGCCGACTTCGACTACTCCGCCCAACCCGGCATCGATGAACACCTGATCCGCGAGCTCGCCACCTTGCGATTCATCGAGGAGGGCGCCAACGTGTTGTTCATCGGCCCACCGGGCGTCGGCAAAACTATGCTCGCGGTCGGTTTGGCCCGCGCAGGAGCCGAGGCCGGCCACCGGGTCTACTTCACCACCGCAGCCGATCTGGCCGCTCGTTGTCGCAAGGCCGCGATCGAGGGGCGTTGGGCCACCATGATGCGCTTCTACGCCGGACCGCGGCTCCTGGTGATCGATGAACTGGGCTACCTGACCCTGCCCGCCGACGCCGCTGCGGCGTTGTTCCAGGTGATCAACACCCGCTACACCAACGGCTCCTCGACCCTGATCACCACCAACGTCGGGATCGGGTCCTGGGCCACCGCGTTCGGCGAGGACCCGATGATCGCCGCCGCGATGCTCGACCGGTTGTTGCACCGCGGTGTCGTTGTCGGGATCGAGGGACCCTCCTATCGGCTGCGCTCACACCAGATGCGCGCCGAGGCCCTGCGCACCGGGACCGAGGTGACACCCCATGCCAACCACTGACCCCACGAACCCAGCGACCGAACCGCGCCGCTGTCCGGTCTGCTGGACCTGGTTCACCCCCAACTCGCCGAACAACCCCTACCCACGGCGCTACTGCTGCGGCGCCTGCCGAATCGAGGACTCCCGGCGCCGCCGCCGCGAAACCGAAGAGACTCAGCTCCTGCTCGACGCGAAACTCGACCTCCTCCGCGACGCCACACACGCCGAGACCGAACGCCGCGAGAACACCCGAGCGCGACGCCTACTCCACGAAAGGACAGACCCCATGAACACCGACTGACCGCTACCCTTGGCAGGAGCCCAGGGTGAGGAATCTCGCTGAGCAACACTGGGGAATTTCGATGAGCGCCATCA
>JBPPNF010000042.1:0-2198 GCA_051306435.1 Solirubrobacterales bacterium
CTCGGTGCCACGAGTCTCCAGAACGCCACCACCACTTCAGACAACACCGCGTTTGTCCGGGCGGGCTGGTCGGTCGGGATCAACAAGGTTGCCCGTCAGGCCAAGTCCATGGGGATCAGTACACAGATCTCTCGCAACACGGCGATGATCCTTGGCGGTCTTCGTGAGGGCGTGACCCCGCTGGAGATGGCCTACGCGTACACATCGATCGCCAACCAGGGGCGCAAGCCCGTCGGCACGCTTGCGCCAGATGAGAACTCCCCGGTCGCGATTGACAAAGTGATCCAGAACGGCAAGATCTTCCGCAAGCAGCGCGACCGCACCAAGTACGACCGCGTCTTCAGTTCCAAGGTCGGCCTCGACGCGCAGACCGCGATGCGCTCGGTCGTCACCAACGGGACCGGCAGGAAGGCGGACCCCGGATTCTGGGTCGCCGGCAAGACCGGCACCACGGAGAACTACGGAGACGCCTGGTTTGTCGGCTTCTCAGAAGAGATAAGCGTGGCCGTCTGGGTCGGATACCCCAACAAGACTGTTCCGATGCTCGACCAGTTTGGCGGCGAACCCGTTGCCGGAGGCACATACCCGTCTCTGATCTTCCAGAACTTCATCGCGCAGGCACACCAGATCCTCGCCAACCAGCGCGCCGGCAAGAAGGGCGCCACGGAAGAGGTCACCGGGCTGGTCGGTCCCCCGGACATGGGCACCGCAGACAGCGCGACCGGCGAGGGTGACGGCGATGCCGAGAACAGCACCGGCGAGACCAGGCGCAAGCCCAGCAACAACACACCGCGCGAGAACAACACGCCGCAGCAGCCTCAACCCCAGCCGCAACCGCCTGCTACGCAACCGCAGCAGAACTCGGGCAACAACAACAGCTCGGGCGGCGCCGGTGGCGCTGCCCCTTCCGACTAGCTGAGCGCGGCTTTCGCCAGCTCGAACTGGGCGTCGAGCGAAGCTGTTGAAGTGCCGCCCTGGGAGACCTTGCTCTCGATCCAGCCGTTGCCTGAAAACAAGGCGCGGTAGTCGCCTCCGAGCTGATCGCTGAACTGCGCGAGCTCCTCGTCGGTCAGGTCGCCAAGCTTCCTGTTCTGTTCGACGGAGTAGCGGACGAGCGATCCGACGACCCCGTGAGCGTCCCGGAACGGCACGCCCTTGCGGACGAGCAGGTCTGCGATGTCCACGGCAGCAAGCATCTGGTCGGATGAGGCGTCCGCCATGCGCTCGCGCTTGAAGGTGATTCCCTCGAGCATGCCGGTGGCGGCGTCGAGACAAAGTTCGAGCGTGTCGACTGCGTCGAACAGCGCTTCCTTGTCTTCCTGCATGTCCTTGTTGTAGGTCAGCGGAAGGCCGTGCAGCACTCCGTGAAGTGTGGCCAGACTGCTCAGGACGCGCGGGGCCTTGCCGCGCAGGAGCTCTGCCGCGTCGGGGTTCTTCTTCTGCGGCATCAGACTCGAGCCGGATGCGAAGCCGTCGGAGACTTCCGCGAAGCCGAACTCTTCACTGGACCACAGGACGATCTCTGCGCCGAGGCGCGAGAGGTGCGTGGCGCAGGTCGCTGCGGCCGAGAGGTAGTCGAGCACGAAGTCGCGGTTGGCGACGGCGTCCATCGAGTTGGGAGCGACGGTCTTGAAGCCGAGTTTCGCGGCGACCATCTCGCGGTCGGTCTCAAAGTTTGCGCCCGCGACCGCGCCGGCGCCGAGCGGCAGCGCAGACGCGGACTCGACCACGGCGGCAAAACGCTTGCGATCGCGTTCGAGCATCCAGAAGTAGGCGAGCAGATGGTGCCCGAGGTAGACCGACTGCGCGCGCTGAAGGTGGGTATAGGCCGGCATCGCCCAGTCGCGGTGGGCGGATGCCTGGTCGTAGACGACCTGCATGAACTTGCTGAGGCGATCGACCGTGGCCTGCGCGCGCCGGCGGGTGAAGAGCGTGACGTCGGTTGCGACCTGATCGTTCCGTGAGCGCGCTGTATGGAGTTTTGCTCCGGCCTCTCCGACCAGTTCGGTCAGACGACGCTCGATCGCCATGTGGATGTCTTCATCGTCATCGTTGAACGGGAAGACCCCGGCGTCGAGCTCCTTCTTCACGGCGGCAAGGCCGGACTTGATCGCTTCCAGATCGCCCGCGCTGATGATGTGCTTGGCGGTGAGCATCTCGGCGTGGGCGACTGAACCCTCGATATCTTCGGGGTAGAG
>JBPPNF010000043.1:0-2198 GCA_051306435.1 Solirubrobacterales bacterium
CTCGGTGCCACGAGTCTCCAGAACGCCACCACCACTTCAGACAACACCGCGTTTGTCCGGGCGGGCTGGTCGGTCGGGATCAACAAGGTTGCCCGTCAGGCCAAGTCCATGGGGATCAGTACACAGATCTCACGCAACACGGCGATGATCCTCGGCGGTCTGCGCGAGGGCGTGACGCCGCTGGAGATGGCCTACTCGTTCACGTCGATCGCCAACCAGGGACGCAAGCCCGTCGGCACCTTGGCGCCGGACGAGAACTCCCCCGTTGCGATCGACAAGGTGATCCAGAACGGCAAGATTTTCCGTAAGCAGCGCGACCGCACGAAGTACGACCGTGTCTTCAGTTCGAAGGTGGGTCTCGACGCGCAGACGGCCATGCGCTCGGTTGTGACCAACGGAACCGGCAAGAAGGCCGACCCCGGATTCTGGGTTGCGGGCAAGACCGGCACCACCGAGAACTATGGAGACGCCTGGTTTGTCGGCTTCTCGGAAGAGATGAGCGTGGCCGTCTGGGTCGGGTACCCAGACAAGACCGTTCCGATGCTCGATCTGTTCGGCGGGGAGCCAGTCGCCGGCGGCACCTTCCCCGCGATCATCTTCCAGAACTTCATCTCGCAGGCCCATCAGATCCTCGCAAACCAGCGCGCCGGCAAGAAGGGTGCCACCGAAGCGGTCACCGGACCGGTCGGACCGCCGGACACGAGCAGCGCAGACAGCACGGCCGGCGAAGCTGACGGCGATGCCGAGAACAACACCGGCGAGAGCAAACGCAAGTCGAGCAACAACCCCCCGCGTGAGAACAACACGCCGCAGCAGCCGCAGCCCCAATCGCAACCGCCTGCCACGCAGCCGCAGCAGAACTCGGGCAACAACAACAGCTCGGGCGGTGCCGGTGGCGCTGCCCCGTCCGACTAGCTGAGAGCGGCCTTCGCGAGTTCGAACTGGGCGTCGAGCGAAGCGGTCGACGTGCCGCCCTGTGAAACCTTGCTCTCGATCCAGCCGTTTCCTGAAAGCAAGGCGCGGAAGTCACCTCCGAGCTGATCGCTGAACTGCGCGAGCTCCTCGTCGGTCAGGTCGCCGAGCTTCTTGTTCTGCTCGACCGAGTAACGGACGAGCGATCCGACGACGCCGTGAGCATCCCGGAACGGCACGCCCTTGCGGACGAGCAGGTCTGCGATGTCCACGGCCGCGAGCATCTGGTCGGATGACGCATCGGCCATGCGCTCGCGCTTGAAGGTGATTCCCTCGAGCATCCCGGTGGCGGCGTCGAGGCAGAGCTCGAGCGTGTCGACTGCATCGAAGAGCGCCTCCTTGTCTTCCTGCATGTCCTTGTTGTAGGTCAGCGGAAGGCCGTGCATCACTCCGTGAAGTGTGGTCAGGCTGCTCAGGACGCGCGGGGCCTTGCCGCGCAGTAGTTCTGCGGCGTCGGGGTTCTTCTTCTGCGGCATCAGACTTGAGCCGGATGTGAAGCCGTCGGAGACTTCCGCGAAGCCGAACTCTTCGCTCGACCACAGGACGATCTCTGCGCCGAGGCGCGAGAGGTGGGTGGCGCAGGTCGCTGCGGCCGAGAGGTAGTCGAGCACGAAGTCGCGGTTGGCGACGGCGTCCATCGAGTTGGGTGCGACGGTCCTGAAGCCGAGTTTTGCGGCAACCATCTCGCGGTCGGTCTCGAAGTTTACGCCCGCCAGCGCCCCCGCCCCCAGCGGCAGCGCAGACGCGGACTCGACCACGGCGGCGAACCGCTTGTGATCGCGTTCAAGCATCCAGAAGTAGGCGAGCAGATGATGGCCGAGGTAGACCGACTGCGCGCGCTGAAGGTGGGTGTAGGCGGGCATCGCCCAGTCGCGGTGGGCGGATGCCCGGTCGTAGACGACCTGCATGAGCCTGCTCAGGCGATCGACCGTGGACTGCGCGCGGCGGCGGGTGAAGAGCGTGACGTCGGTGGCGACCTGATCGTTCCGTGAGCGCGCTGTGTGGAGCTTTGCTCCGGCGTCGCCGACCAGTTCGGTCAAGCGACGCTCGATCGCCATGTGGATGTCTTCGTCGTCGTCGTTGAACGGGAAGACTCCGGCGTCGAGCTCCTTCTTCACGGCGGCAAGGCCGGACTTGATCGCTTCCAGATCGCCCGCGCTGATGATGTGCTTGGCGGTGAGCATCTCGGCGTGGGCGACTGAACCCTCGATATCTTCGGGGTAGAG
>JBPPNF010000044.1:0-24093 GCA_051306435.1 Solirubrobacterales bacterium
GTTTAGGGGGGAGGGGGTGTTTTGTGGTTTTGGGTTGGTGTTGCGGTTTGCGGGGCATTTGTCAGGCTTGGTCTGGCAGGTCTTGCGCAAATTCGACATGTTGCGCGGAATCAGTTGACGGCGTCCCGTGCAAGACTGGCCGGCATGCTGCGAACCACTTCCGTCCCCGCTGAAAAACTCCTCGACCACGTTCAGCCCGGCGCTGACCTGATCGTGCCGCTGGCCTGCGGTGAGCCGACCGCCTTGATCGACGCGCTCGAGGCTGGCAACGAGCGGCTCTCCGGGGTGCGCATCCACCAGATGCACGCGCTGCACGACCGGCCGTATCTGGCCGGCGATTTCGGCGACCGTCTGCGCCACGTCAGCTACTTCCTCTCGCCGATCACCCGCAGTCATTACTGGGAGGGCAACGTCGACCTGATCCCGGCGAACTTCTCGGAGATGCCTCAGACGCTCCATCTCACCACCTCAAACCCGATCGTGCTCGCCGCCGCCAGCCCGCCCGACGACCGCGGCTTCTTCACGCTCGGCACCAACGCCGATTACGTCGCGCCGCTGATCGGCAAGGTGCCCTTCTTCCTGGAAGTCACGCCGCACATGCCGCGCACGTTCGGCCTGAACGAGATCCACGAGTCGCAGTTGATCGGGTGGACCGAGTCGGATTGTCCTCTGCTCGAAGTCTCCCCCGGGGGTCCTAACCCGCTGGACGACAAGATCGCCGAGTTCATCGCCCCCGAGATCCCCAACGGTGCCACGCTGCAGGTCGGGATCGGCGGCGTGCCGAACGCGTTGATGTCCCAGCTCAAAGGCCACCGCGCACTCGGCGTCCACACGGAGTTGCTCTCCGACGGCATCGTCGAGCTGGTCGATTGCGGCGCGATCACCGGCACGCAGAAGAAGTGGCGGCCGAACAAGGTTGTCGGCACTTTCTGCATGGGCACGCAGCATCTCTACGACTGGCTAGACAGGAACCATGTCGTCGACATGCTTCCCGTGAACCTGGTCAACGATCCGCGGATGATCGCCAAGGAGCCGGATTTCGTGGCGATAAACGCCACTGCAGAGATCGACCTCTACGGACAGTGCGCGTCAGAGACGATCGCCGGCAAGTACTGGTCCTCAAGCGGGGGCCAGGCCGACTTCTCGCGCGGCGCGATGTATGCCGAGCGCGGCAAGGCGTTCATGGTGCTGCATTCGACGACTGCGGACGGGACCAGCAAGATTCGCGGCACGCTCACCCCGGGCTCGATTGTCACGACCAACAAGAACACGGTCGACCACATCGTCACCGAGTACGGCATCGCCCGCATGCGCGGCCGGACGATCGCCGAGCGCGCCTACGCACTGATCGAGATCGCCCACCCGAACCATCGCGAACAGCTCGAACGCGAAGCTTTCACCAACGGCCTCCTGCATTGACGATCCTGCACTAACCTATGCCGCTGCGCGCCCGTAGCTCAGCTGGATAGAGCGTCGGTCTACGGAACCGAAGGTCAGAGGTTCGAATCCTCTCGGGCGCATTGTGCGCTGGAGTTCGGTTCATGTGACGCCCACGACCCGGTTCGGTCGGCTCTCGGCCTACCTGCTCGCCGCCTCGCTGATCGTCTTCGCCGCGGCAATCGCTGTGGCGCTGACGCCCGGTGGCGATGACTTCGTGGATTCATCGAAGCTCTACCGCGTCGTTGCAGGGCTCGCGATCTTCACCACCGGAGCGGGCACGCTGACGACCGGGGCGATCGCATTGTTCCGCGACCACGATCGCGCCGTGCTCACCTGGCTGGCGTGGATCTTCGGACTGCTCGCCGTGGCGTTCGTGCTCTCCGACACGATCAGTAGCTGAAGACCGACGCGTCCTGGTCGCCGATCCACTCCATCATCTGCGCCGTTCCCGCGGGAATCGCCGGCTCGACCAGCTCCGCAGGATCAAGATGCCGCGCCCGCAGGCACATCGGGCAGACATAGATCTCGATGCCCGCGCGGACGAGCTGACGAAAAAGTTTGTCCAGCGACGGGCAACCTTCGCAAGGAATCTCGTCTTCGAGCGCGCCGGGGAACACCAGCAGTACGGCCTCGAGCGAGAGGAAGAGGAGTGTGCGCTTGTCCTTGGCGAGTGCCGACTCTGCCGCGAACATCGCGAGCATCACGCGCTCGGGATTCTCTTTGACGCCGGTTGCGAGGTTCACGACCACGGGACGGCGGGTGTCGGCCTTGCCCACTTTCTTGGCCGCGCAAGAGGCTGCTGCTGCTGCTGTGCTCATGCCCCCAGAATAGCACAACTCTACAGTTGTGTAGCTGTGTCCATCGATGGCGCGCGGACACGAGCACGTGTCCGGCCTGCCCGATCGACCTGAGTCGGCTGCTGGGCGACTGAGACACCCCTCCCCAAATCTGGGTAGTGTGGTTTTTTGGAGCGCTGGCCGGTCGCGTCGTCCGATCTCGGCCGATCTCCCTTCGGCGCCCCTCTTCCCTACTGGCAGCCGCCAGGTTCCAGCGAAGGGCGCGAGTTCATGGGGAGTCGCGCCCTTCGCAGTCAAGCCGTGGCCGCGACCAGCGAATCGCCTGCGCGAGCGCGGTGAAAGTTCTTCGCCCAGCTGATCGCTTCGTCGATTGTCGCGACGATGCGATCTTCGTGCTCGAGGGCGCTCAGCGCGCCGACATCCTCGATCAATCGGCGGTGCTCGGGGCGCAGGCAGGCGAGGAGTACAGAGATCCCCCGGTCCTGGAGCTGGGTGACCAGTTCTCCGATCGCCTGCGCGCCTGACGCGTCGAGCACACGGAGCGTTCCGCAGCGAAGAATCACGACATCAACATCGCTGACCTCAGTGAGTTCAAGCAGAAACCGCCTTGTCGCTCCGAAGAACAATGCGCCGTCGAGCCGGTATGCCACGACGTGCTCACCGAGCAGATCGTGCTCGGTCTGCGTGTCGATGCTCTCGCCGCTGAGATCGTCGCGACGGAAGTCGCTTGTGTCGACGACTGAACGCAGCGCGATCAGTCCCGCGAGCACCACGCCGATCTCGATCGCCGCGATCAGATCAAGCGCGACCGTCGCCGCTGCGGTGACGCCAAATACAAGCGCGTCTCCCCGGGTCGAGCGCAGCATCTGCGTGGCAGTGCCGAACTCGACCATGTGAAAGGCCGTGACCATGAGCACGCCGGCCAGCGCAGCTAGCGGGATCTTCGCAATCCACGGTGAGAACACCGCCACCGCCGACAAAACAACCAGGCCGTGCACAGCGGCGCTCACGCGGGTTCGAGCGCCCGCACGGACATTGACCGCCGTACGCGCAATCGCACCGGTCGCCGGCATCCCGCCGAAGAACGAAACGGCGACGTTCGCGACGCCCTGCCCGAACAACTCGCGATCGGGATCGTGGGGTGTGCCGTCCGAGAGCCCATCGGCGACGCGCGCCGAAAGGAGGCTCTCCACTCCGGCAAGTGCGGCGATCGCCAGGACGGCGGTGAGGAGTTGCGGCAGGTCACCGAGCGGCACCCCGGGAATACCGGGCGCGGGCAACGAAGTTGGGAGCGCGCCAATCGCGGCGATGTCCCAGCTGAAGGCCTGTACGGCGACGGTGGCGACGAGCACACCTGCAAGCGACGCCGGGAACGACCGGTGAATGCGTGGGGTGACGGTCATCACGAGCACGACCAGGAGCGCGGTCGCCACGGCTTCCCACCGCATGCTGCCGATGTCCAAAACTGACTGCGCCGCACGCAGCGCGACATTCTCGGCCTCCCCGGCGGGAACGCCGAGCATCGCCGGCACCTGCTGCAGAAAGATGATCAGGCCGATTCCGACGGTGAAACCTTCGATCACCGGCCAGGGGAGGAATCCGACGAAGCGGCCGAGGCGTCCGGCGCCAGCTGCAACCAGCAGCAAGCCCGCCGCGAGCGTGACAAACGCCACCGCGCCGACGCCTGAGTGCGCAACAACAGGCGCGAGAACAACCGCCATCGCTCCGGTCGGTCCAGACACCTGCACGCTGGATCCGCCGAAGATCGCAGCAACGATTCCCGCCACGACTGCGGTGATGATTCCGGCTTCCGGGCCGAGTCCCGCGGCAATGCTGAAGGCAAGTGCAAGCGGCAGGGCGACGACCCCCACGCTGGCCCCGGCCAGCACGTCAGATCGCCAGAAGCTCCTGACGCCCTCATAGTCCGACCCGCTGGGGAGCAAAGACCGCCATCGCGACTCGCCGACTATGACTGGAGCTCCGACTGAGAGGTCGCCAGCGTCTCGAGCAGAAGGTCGCGCGCGATCTTCAACAGCTCCTCGACCCGCGGATCGGCGAGCTCATAGAACACGGAAGTTCCCTCGCGGCGCGATTCCACGAGGCCGGCGCGGCGCAGGATCCCCAGCTGCTGCGAGAGGTGAGACTGTTCGGTCCCGAGGCGAACTCTGAGTTCTGAGACGGACTGCTCGGCCGCGGAAAGCTGCTCGAGGATTCGAATCCGGACGGGATTGCCGAGAGCCTTGAAGAGTTCTGCCTTGAGTTGTGGGACACGTTGCGTCATAAACATGACGATATCGCAATATGGCGTTGTTATATGTACATGGCGGCGCTACCGTGACCATCCGATGAGCGACAGCGCACTCAAGATCACCGATCTGAAGAAGCAGTACGACACCGGGGTCGAGGCGCTGAAGGGCGTCTCACTGGAGATCGAGGCCGGCGAGTTCTTCGGCCTGCTCGGCCCCAACGGCGCCGGCAAGTCCACGCTGATCCACTGCGCCACCGGCCTCGCGCAGCCGACCTCGGGCCAGATCGAGATCTTCGGTCACGACGCGATCGATCACTACAAAGAGGCACGCCTCGCCGTCGGGCTGGCCCCGCAGGATCTGAACCTCGACTGGTTCCTCACGCTCGAGGAGTCGCTCGACTACCACGGCGGCTACTTCGGAATGCCCAAGAAGGAGCGCAAAGAGCGCACGGCCGAGTTGCTCGAGACCTTCTCGTTGTCGGAGAAACGGCACGAGCGCACGCGCACGCTCTCCGGAGGCATGAAGCGCCGCCTGATCCTCGCCCGCGCGCTGATGCACCGCCCGCCGCTGGTGATCCTCGATGAGCCCACCGCCGGCGTGGACGTGGAGCTACGGCTCGAGCTCTGGCACTACTGCCAGAAGATCAACGAGGAAGGCACGACGATCCTGCTCACGACGCACTACCTCGAAGAGGCCGAACAGCTCTGCAACCGCATCGCGTTCATCAACGAAGGTGAGATCGTCGCGTCCGGCACCAACGCCGAGGTCGCGGAACGATTCGGGACGTCCTCGCTCGAAGATGCCTATCTGGAACTCGTCGGGCGCAAGGAGCTCTCGCGGGCCAAGGTCGAAACCGAGGACGAACTTTGAGCCCCGACCAGATTCGGTTCTTCTCGCTGATCCGGCGAGAAGTCAACCGCTTCATGAAGATCAAGCGCCAGACGCTCGGCGCGCCGCTGCTCGAAACGTTTCTCTACATATCGGTCTTCGGTGCGGCGCTCGGCTCGCGCATCGACAAGTTGCATGGCGTGGACTACGTCATCTACATCATCCCCGGCCTGATCATGATGGCCTGGGTCACAAATGCATTCGCGAACAGCTCGTCGTCGCTGATGCAGCAGAAGTTCCAGCGCTCGATCGACGATCAGCTCTCCTCGCCGGCCTCGCCGATGGAATTGCTGCTCGGCTTCTCGCTCGGAGGGTTCCTGCGCGGCGGGATCGTCGCGACGATCACTTTCATCGTCTCCTCATTCCTGGTCGATCTGCCGGTCGATCACCCGTTCCTGCTGATCGTCACGTTCCTGCTGATCGGATTCTTCTTCTCGCAGCTCGGCGTGTTGATCGGCCTGCGCGCCGAGCAGTTCGATGACGTCGCCTTCGCGCAGACATTCATCCTGCAACCGCTGATCTTCCTCGGCGGCATCTTCTACTCGGTCACGCTGCTGCCCGAGCCCTTCCGCACGCTCTCTCAGTTCAACCCGATCTACTACATGATCAGCCTCGTGCGGTACGGATTCCTGGGCTTCTCGGACACGAACATCGCGCTGTCGTTCGCGGTGCTGACTGCGGTGACGGGCGCGTTGTTCGCCTTCAACTACCGATTGTTCAAGCGCGGCTACAAGCTGCGGGCCTAGCTGCCGGCTGACACCTGTCGCGGCACGTTCCCGGCCAGCTTCAGGCACGCGCACATGATCCTGTGCCCTGGATCTGCCGACGGCCCGTCGCATGGTTGCGGGGTTTTTCTTCCACACTCGATCCCGGCGGGATCGAGTGTGGACGTTTTGCCGCAGATTGATGCGGGTACGAGTCTCTGTTGGACTGGAGCGGATGCCTGGGCTGATCAGCTCGGGAGCCGCAACGCGCCGCGCGCGATCAGGAACACACCGACCAGCGCGACGGGGATCACTGTGGCGAGCCGGCCGCTGCGCTGGATGAAGTCACCGAACGCCCGAAAAGAACCAGCACACAGACGAACACGAACAGCGTGACCATCGCTCCCGCCGCAAACGCCCGCGCCGTGCGGATCCCGTTCGGACCTGAGAGCACGACGGTCTGCTCGGTGAGCAGCACCGGGCTGATCGCCCCGGCCAGTCCCAGCGGAATCACGAAGGCGAGAAGTTGAAGCACCGCGGGCAGCCTACGGGTGCCCGCGACTGACCGTCACTGTTCCGCTCCACGTGCTCGAGTGGGAGCACGGCGACTCGTAGCTGCCGATCACGTCCGAGCAGTCGGGCGCAAGGATCGCGGTCGGTGCAACGTTGAAAGTGAGCGGCCCCGCGCTGACGTCGGCAACAGCGAAATCGACTGTGGCGATGTGCGCCGACGCGTTGCCCCAGCTCGCGAAACTTGCGAACGGTGGGCTCGACAGTCCCGTGCATGAGATGGCGTGGACGTCGCCCATCGCCATCAGGTACGGCTGAATATTCAACCGCGCATTCCCGCCGAAGCGCTGCGCCGTGGTCGTCGCGAACTCGCCGTTGTAGCCCTTCACCGGCGAGGAGCAGTGGTAGGAGCCGGGGCCGACGGCACCGAAGCGTCCGTCGACGTACCAACTTCCGGCGACCTGACTTGTTGAAGCGAAGTTCATCCGGGCTTCGGGGGCGTCGAGCGAGACACCGCGGTAGGTGATCGACCAGTTGTAGCTGCCGACGACGTGGTCTTCTTTGTTGCCGTCGCTCGAACCCTCGTCCCGTTTGTACGAGCCGCTTCCGGTGAAAGTGACGTCGACCTTGTCCCCGCCACAGATCTTCTTGAGCAGGCTGTTGGCAGCCGCGTCGATCACTTCGAGGAACTCTGCCTCGGCTCCTTCGGCGATCGAGGATGAGAGCACCTCTCCGGTCGCGAGGTCAACGAATGAGAGCTGCACCGTCAGGCGGCCGTTCTCGGCGATGCCGCTGCCGCGCACCATCTGCCGCTCCTTCCACCAACGGCCCGTCTTGACTTTGGTCGCCTGGTCGAACCTCGGGTCGTCGCCGCGGTCGATCTCTTCCTTGAGTTCGGCGCGGCGGGCGATCTCGACAAACCGGAGCTTCGGCACGTCGCCCGGGCAGCCCTTGGTGAGCGGCGTGAGCAGGACAGAGTCGATCGACAATCCGTCGGGGTACTCGCCAAATCCGCGGATTTTGATCGCTGGGTCAACGCCCGCGACGATCTTGTCGGCGGTCTCGGAGGCCGGGGCGAAGTAGCTCGCGGGGATGTCGACGCTGACGCGGGCCTTCTTCGGTGTCTTCTTCTTCTTTTTCTTCTTCAACGGCTTCGCGCGCAGCTTCTTCTTTGTCTTCTTCCCGGCCTTCACGATCGCGATGCCGCTCGTTCCCTCGACGGCCTTGCCGGGGAAGTCGATCGAACGCACCGCCACGACGTAGGCGCCCGGTGCGAGCTTGAGGCTCACGTTCACGCGCTTCGAGGCGTCGGCCTTCACAAGCTGGCCGCTGCGCAGATCGATCACGCGAACGGTGATCGAGCGCTTGGCCTTCGTCGGCTTCTTCGGGACACCGGTGACGCTGACGCTGAGCGTGCCGGTCTGCGCTGCAAACGCCTGGTCTGCGGTGGTCAGGAAAACGGCAAGGATGATCAGAGACAGCGCAGCGGTGGCGCGGCGGGCAACGGGAATGGAGAGCGGTGAGAAGTTCATGTGTCGCAATCTACGTTCGCCAGGTGCCCGGTTCATAGGGGTTCACCCCCAAACCTGCACCCCAATGTCCGATCAGGCGTAGAAGCCCTCAAGCAACTCCTTGTTGTGCTCCTCTTCAGTTGCTTGACCTGAGCGTCGATCATCGCGTGGATCTGCGGCGAGGTGACGACATCGGTGTAGGACTTGCCAGCCGTGCCGTTGCCTACGGCGCGCAACTCGTCGGCCAGTTCATCCGGCAGCGAGATGAAGTGCCACGCGGCCGGGCCGTCGTGGCGCCAGAGCGTTGCATCGAACTCGTGGGCCTGATCGCTCAAGCGATCCACGATATCGTTGAGACAATGGGGATCTACGACGCATTGTTCGCGAGCCAGTACGACCGCTTTCTCGCTTCGGCCGAGCGCGACGGGCTGGGAGCCAGACGCGAACGGCTGCTCGAACGCGCGCGCGGACGCGTGCTCGAGATCGGCGCGGGCACCGGAGTCAACCTCGACCACTACCCCGACACGCTCGAGCGACTTGTTCTCACCGAACCGAGTCAGCCAATGGCCGAGCACCTGAAAGAGCGCGTCGCCGCGAGCCGCCTCGCATGCGAGATCGTCACCGCCCCGGCCGAGAAGCTTCCGTTTGAGGACGACAGCTTCGACACCGTCGTGAGCACGCTGGTGCTCTGCACCGTCCCCGACCCGGAGGCCACCGTCGCCGAGATCAGGCGCGTGCTCGCCCCCGGCGGAGCGCTGCTCGTCATGGAACATGTGCGCTCAGACTCCGCAGACAGCGCGAAGTGGCAGGACCGTCTTGAACGGCCCTGGCGCTGGTTGGGAAACGGCTGTCGCTGCAATCGCGACACGGTCTCGACAGTCGAATCTGCCGGATTCACCTGGGAGGAGTTCCAGCATGGAACGTTCCCCCACGCCCCGCCGATAGTCAGACCGCTGATCGCGGGCCGTGCCGTTCTGATGGTTCAGAACAAATGATGAAGTGAAGTTCTTCGGCTTCTCAGGATCACACTCCTGCGAGGCCGTCTACGCCGCCGCGCGCTACAAGGGGATCGAGTTCGAGAAGGTCGAAGTGCCGCCGGCACTCCACCGGATCATGATGCGCACGATGTTCGGCAACGCGGCCACCGATGAGCAGGTTCAGAAGGATCTGAACCACCTGCCGGTTCTGCTCGACCGCGTGGACGAGTTGATCGAGCAGGGCGTGATCGGCGCAGAAGAACCCAACGCCGCTGACTTCCAGCTGCTCTCGTCGGTGGGCATGTGCTCAAACATGCAGGCGCTGCGTCCGGCGATCATCGACCGGCCCTGCGGAATCGCGGCGATGCGGCTCTTCCCCAGATGTACGGGGGCCGTGCCGAGTGGACTGTTGCCCGATGAGTGGTTCGCCGGACTACGTCCCGCCGTATCCTCAGCGGCATGATTGCGCTTGTCACGGGGGCCGGTAGCGGCATCGGCAATCGCCTCGCGCAGCTGCTGCTTGCACGCGGCGATCAGGTGATCGCACTTGATGTGAAGTTCTCCGGCGAGCCCCGGGCGGGGCTTGAGCAGTCCGGCAACGGTGTGCACTTCGAAGAAGTCGACGTGCGCGACGGCGCTGCGGTGTACGCCGCAGTCGAAGCCGGCGTAGCCGCGCTGGGCGCGCCGCGACTGGTGATCAACAGCGCCGGAGTCGTGATCGCCGTGCCGTTTGACGAGACCGACGAAGCGGCCTTCCGTCGCGTCGTCGACATCAACCTCTACGGCTCGCGCAACGTCGCGGCGGCCACGCTCCCGCACCTGAAGAACGGCGGACACCTCGTCCTGATCGCCTCGCTTGCGGGCTTCGTCGCCAACTACGGCTACTCGGCGTACTGCGCGAGCAAGTTCGGCGTCGTGGGCCTGGCCGAGGTCCTGCGACTTGAGCAGAAGCCCGAAGGAGTTCAGGTTTCTGTCGTCGCGCCGCCTGAGGTGATGACTCCGATGGTCGAAGAGGAGCGTCGCAGCGGATCAAGGCTGACCGGCGAGCTCAAGCAGTTCGCCGGAAGCATGGAACTCGAGCCGGCCGCCCAGGCAATCCTCAAGGGAATCGACGGCGGCGGGTTCCTGATCATCCCGAGCGCGCGCGGTCGTTCAACCCGCCTTCTCAACCGCATCACCCCGCTGCCGATCACCCACGCGATCAGCGATCGCCTGCTGCGCAAAGCGCAGAAGTCCGGCTGAGCTTCAGCTGGCGCGCGATCGCGCCGAAGCAACAGAAATGACCGAACCGCAGTTCATCGCCCGGACCGGCGTCCAGACCCCGCAGGACAGGACCGACATGCGCACGGTGCTGGTCGCGCTGATCTCGCCCGTCGTCTTCGCGCTCGTCTACTTCTTCTGGCTCGCGCTCGACGAGCCGCCGCTGCCGATTCTCGCCCTGATGATCTGCATCTCGAGCTTTGTGATCGGCGTTGCCGCTGCGGCGTCGATCGCCCATTCGCGCGGCGCGCCGACGCCGATCGCGATGGTGATCGGAATCCTCGCAGTCCCATGCCTGTTGATCGGCGCGAGCATCTTCGTGATCGCCTGCGCCTTCATGCTCGGCGGGCTGATCGACTCAATCTTCTGACCAGCCTTCCTTGGGTCCTGATTTCAGGGCGTACCTCGCCGTGCGGTCGTAATGAAACGCGCTGTTTCCGCGAAAGTTTGTGCGATAAATTGCACCGCCTTGGCGCCCGGTGCCAAGGCGGTGTGCGAATCGCCACAAGCGATCGAGCGCGCAGCGGTCAGTCTTCGACCTGCGGCGCGGCAAAACCAGAGTCCTTGCCGACCATCGCGCCGCGCTGGATCGCGTTTTTGCCGAATCGCTCCTTCACGGCGTCCACGGTGGCGTCGATCTCATTTCCGCCGGGGCCGTCGAATGCAAGCTCGAGCTGGGCGCCGTCGTCGAGATTGGCAAGAGCGACCCCGATCAACGTGATTCCCAGCTCGTGCACCTGATCCATCTCGGGGCCGAGCAAGGCTTTCAACGCCATCAGGAACTCGTCGGAAGATGTGGTCGGTGCACCGAGCGTGTGCGAACGGGTGATGCGCGTGAAGTCGCCGAAGCGGATGCTCAGAACGACGGTTCGTGAGGAACGCCCCACGCCGCGGAGTCGTGGGGTCACGCGGTCGACCAGTGAAGCGAGGATCGTCTCCAGTTCGGCGCGGCTGCGGGGCTGCTTGCTGATCGCGCGCTGGGCGCCGATCGATTTGCGGCGCTGGCGCGGCGCGACGCGACGCTCGTCGCGGTTGTTCGAGAGCGCGTGCAGTTTGCGGCCCTGACTCCTGCCGAGAACGGTGCAGAGCGTGTCCACGTCGAGCGCGGCGATGTCGCCGACGGTCCTCACGCCGCGCGCGCGCAGCTTCTTCGAAGTCACTCTTCCGACGCCCCAGACGGCCTCGATCGGGAGCGGGTGCAGGAAGTCGAGCTCGCCCTCCGGCTCGACCACGAGCAGGCCGTCCGGCTTGGCCGCGCCGCTGGCGATCTTGGCGAGGAACTTCGTGCGGGCGACGCCGATCGTGATCTTCAGCCCGGTGCGTTCGAGCACCGCGGCGCGAATCTTCTCGGCGATCTCGCGCGGGGTGCCGTGGATGTGCTCCATCCCGGCGCCGTCAAGAAATGCCTCGTCGATCGAGATCTTCTCGACCGTCGGCGAGAAGTCTTCCAGCACTGCCATCACCTGTCTGCTGGCGGCCGCGTAGGCGTCGCCGCGCGGGGAGACGACGACTGCATCTGGGCAGATCGCGCGCGCCTGGTTGAGGTTCATCGGCGTGCTGACGCCGCGTGCCCTGGCCTCGTAGCTGGCGGCGGTGACGATCCCGCCGCCCACGAGCACCGGCTTCCCGCGGAGCGCAGGGTTGTCGCGCTGCTCGACCGACGCGAAGAACGCGTCAAGGTCGGCGTGAAGCACTGTCGCACCGGAAGTCTGATCGATCGGGGCCACGAACAGATGTTCGCAGTTGGACCCGATGTCTGACTCTGGCCGCCAGCTACGAGGCCAGGGCACGCACCGGTCGGCACTGCGTTCGCAGAGTCCGACGCGCCGACGGCCGTGGAGTTTCCGCCGCTCGGGCTGACAGGTCTTCATCGCGGTGAGAATTCCGACGATCAGGATCGCAGCCAGGAGCTCGATCAATGTGAAGCCCGACTGGTCGCGGAGGCGGGGTTCCGGGAAGAAGTGCACGCCGCAGACATCGAGGGATGTACTACTCAACGTTACGGGTTGTCGGCGAGGAACCCCTGATTGCAAGTGGACGGAGAAAAACTTTGCGAACATGTCGAAATCGATACCGGCAGTTCGTCGTCCTGCACGAAAGCGCGAAAAGCTCGCGCACCAGGTCTCAAGGAGAAGTCCCATGAAGTTCATCGTTTTCGTCCCCGGGAATTCAGACACCGAGAACGGCATCATGCCCACCGAAGCGGAGCTCGCCGAGATGACAGAGTTCAACGAGCGACTCGTCGAAGCCGGCGTGATGCTCGGCGGCGAAGGGCTGCACCCGACTTCCAAGGGTGCGCGCGTCAAGTACGACGCCGGCGACGTGACAATCACCGACGGTCCGTTCGCAGAATCCAAGGAGATCGTCGCCGGATTCTGGCTGCTGCAGGCCAGGTCGCTGGACGAGGTCAAGGAGTGGATGCGCCAGGCCCCGTTCAAGAGCGACTACGTCGAGATCCGTCAGATCTTCGACGCCGCTGACTTCGGCGACGCTCTCACGCCGGAACTGCTCGAGCGCGAGCAGGCCATGCGCGACAAGGTGGAGGACCAGAGCTGACCGATGCAGCTGTGACGCGCACGATCGACGCCGTCTGGCGGATCGAAGCCCCGCGCCTTGTCGCGGGGCTCGCGCGTTTCTGCAACGGCGACCTCGGGCGCGCGGAAGAGCTCGCGCAGGACGCGCTGGTGTCCGCGCTCGAGAGCTGGCCGGCTGACGGCGTGCCGCGCAACCCCGGCGCCTGGCTGATGGCGACGGCGAAGAATCGCCAGGTCGACCTGGCGCGTCGCGCCCGGGTGTTCCAGTTGAAGACCGAAGAACTCGGACGCGCGATTGAAATCGGAGCCAGCGATCCCGATCCCGAGGAGATCGACGACGACGTCCTCCGGCTGATCTTCATGACTTGTCACCCGCTGCTCACCCAGGACTCGCAGGTCGCGCTCACCCTTCGCATGCTCGGCGGGTTGAAGACCGAAGAGATCGCACGGGCGTTTCTTGTTTCTGATGCGACGATCGGCCAGCGGATCTCGCGCGCCAAGCGCACGCTGACCGATGCCGAAGTTCCGTTCGAGGTTCCGCCACCCGAAGAGCGCCCCGCGCGACTGGGCGCGGTGCTCGCCACGATCTACCTGATCTACAACGAGGGATACTCGCCGACGGCGGGGGGCGACTGGATGCGGCTCGATCTGTGCGAAGACGCTCTTCGCCTCGGTCGCATGCTGCAGCAGTTGCTGCGCGATGAGCCGGAAGTGCACGGACTCGCCGCGCTCATGGAGTTGCAGTCCTCACGCTTGCGTGCGCGGCGCGGGGCCGGCGGCGAGGCGGTGCTGCTGTTTGATCAGGACCGCACCAAGTGGGACTGGCTGCTGATCGACCGCGGGTTGACGGCGATCGGTCGCGCGCACGACGCCCCCGGCAGGCCCGGCCCGTACACGCTTCAGGCCGAGATAGCGGCCTGCCACGCGCGGGCCCGGCGCGCTGAGGACACCGACTGGGTTCAGATCGTCGAGCTCTACTCGGTGCTTTCGCAGCTGACCGGCTCACCGATCGTCGAGCTCAACCGCGCAGTCGCGGTCGGGATGGCCGAGGGACCGTCGGTCGGGCTGACAGTTCTCGACGCGATCGCCGACGAGCCGATGCTGGCCGATTACCACCTGCTGCCGAGCGTGCGAGGCGACCTGCTTGAAAAATCCGGTCGCAGCGCCGAAGCAGCTGCGGAGTTCGATCGCGCCGCCACGATGACTCGCAACGAACGCGAGCGCGCGGTCTTGGAGGCCCGGCGCGACGCGCTCAGAACAAGCTCTTGACCGCCTGATAGATCGCGTCGCCGAGCGTGATCTCAAGCACCACCCCGGCGACGATCATCACCGCGCCGCCGATCACGTAGGCGATGTCCTCCATGATCACCCCGACCGAGAGGATCACGACGCCGAGCGCCGGGATTGTGTCAAGCCCGGTGAACGGCGGCGCGAAAAATGCGGCGAGCGAACCGGCGAGCACCGCAAGGCCGTAGAGAGTTTCCGACCACCAGTGACCGAACATCCAGGTCAGGCGCGGCTTGGAGTGGCGCTCGAGCCTGGTCGTCGTATTGATCAGGCCGTCGATGAACTGGCCCTTTGCGCCATCCTCGAACTCGACGCCTCGCCAGCGCTTGGGCACCCACACGGTTTTGCGCCCGATGATCAGCTGAAGGGCGAGGATCATCGCGACGACTTCGATTGCGTGCGTCACGCCGCCGGTCGGCAGCGGCAGCGCGGGCAGGCCGAGCAGGATGATGAACAGCAGCGCGAAGCTGCGCAGGCCGATCGTGTCGATCAATCCCCCGAGCGTCTTCTCGCCCGGGGCGTCTCGCCAATCCTTCAGCAGCTGCGAGGCGCGCGGGGATTCCATCCCCGACAAGCTACCTGCGGATCAAGCGCTCGCTGCTCTTGACCAGGTCCATGTAGCGGACGGGGGCGATCCGGTTGAGGATCGAGGTGGCGATGGCATCCGGTCCGACGAGGATGCGTGGGTTGTTCTTGTCGACGCCCTTCTGGATGATCTTGGCCGCGCGCTCGGGTGTCGTGATCGTGATCTTGTCGAACTCCTTCTCGAGTGCGGCGCGATCGGTGCGGCCCAGGTCGTCCGTGTGGAAGCGCGCGTTGCGCACGATGTTGGTCTTGACTCCTCCGGGGTGCACCAGGCAGACGCGGATGTCGGTGTCGCGCATCTCGTGGCGCAGCGACTCGGTGTAGCCGCGCACCGCATGCTTTGAGGCGCAGTACATGCTCTGGGTCGGCCAGCCCATCAGGCCGAAGACACTCGACGTGTTGACGATCGCGCCGTCGCCCTGTTCAATCAGGAGCGGCATGTAGGCGCGCGTGCCGTTGACGACGCCCCAGAAGTTGATGTTCATGACCCACTCGTCGTCCTCCGGGGCGGCCTCGGACGCGAGCTGGCTGACGGTCACGCCGGCGTTGTTCAGGATCATGCCGAATTTCGACGGCGCCCAGTCCTTGACGTCGCTGGCAAAGGCCATTGTTCCGAGCCGGTCCGAGACGTCGAGCTTGCGTGTCAGGACAGGGCCGGAGATCAGGTCGGCCGTCTCCTGAAGGCCCTCTTCATCCCAGTCGCAGATTGCCACCGGACAGTCCATCCTGCTCATGCGCACGGCGACGGCGCGACCCATGCCCGAAGCGGCTCCGGTGATGACACATGTGCGACCTGCGAGAAACGGCTTGGCTGACACGGCGAGGGCTCTCCTTCAAGGATTGAACTCCGTTCAAAAATACGCTCCGGAATGTACCACCAAACGATGTAATGGTCAAGATCGGGCAGCTGAAGTTCAGCGCCAAGAGGTAGCTGCGCGTCAGTCGATCAGTCGCTGCGTCATGAACTTGATCGCGACGCGCCAGAGCACCAGCGCGAAGATGATCAGCGCGGCCAGGCGCAGCGCGTCGACCGACTCGAACCCGAAGGCCGCTCCGCGCACCAGCTCGACCAGTTGGTAGAGCGGATTGAACTGCGCGATCACCTGCGCGGCCTGCGGCAGCCCGCTGATCGGGAAGAACGTTCCGGCGACCAGGAAGAGCGGCGTGATGCAGGTGGTGGTCACGTAGTTGAACTGATCGATCTTCTGGGCGCGCGCCGCGACGGCGATTCCGAATGAGGCGAAGCCGAAGGCCGTGACGAAGCAGAAGAGCGGGATCAGCACCATCGTCGGCTCGGGTGGGAGACCGAAGAAGAATGTCACGATGATCGGGAAAGTGCCGTATAGACCAGAGCGCAGCGCGATCCACAGCGTTTCGGCGGTGACCAGCTCCTCGGTGTCGACCGGCGTCGCGAGGATCGCGTCGTAGGTCTTCTGGAAGTGGTACTTGACGAACGTGCCGAACATCGCCGGCAGCGCGCTGCTGAAGATCACCGCCGTGGCGACCATGCCGGTGCCGACGAACTGCACGTACGGGATGCCCTCCACGTCGCCGACGATCGTCGTGCCCAGGCCCAGGCCGAAGGCCAGCAGGTAGATCGTCGGGTCGAGCAGACTGCTGAAGGTCGTGCCCTTCCAGAACGTGCGGAAGTTTGCGGCCTCGCGGCTCATGACAGCGCCGATCGCGGCGCTGTCGAAGCGACGGATGCGGATCGTGCGGCCGTGGGTGGTGACGACCTCGCTCATTCGGCGTCCTCTCCGGTCAGTTTCACGAACACATCTTCCAGCGACGCGGCCCGGTCCACGGCGTGGTCGGGGATCAACTCGCGGGGTGCTTCCTCGGCCTTGAGCACGGCGATCGCGGGCCCTGCTGCGCGCACGCTGATGCCGGCCGTGTTGAAGCGGTCGCGGTGTTCTTCAAGTTCGTGCGGAGGACCGTAGATCTCGACGGTGCGCGTGCCGGCGTGTTCCTTGATCAGGTCGCCGGGTTTGCCGCGCGCGATCACCGCGCCGGCGGTCATCACCGCGACTTCGTCGGCCAGACGCTCGGCCTCTTCGATGTAGTGCGTGGACATCAGAATCGTCGAGCCGGCGGTGCGCAGGCCGTCGATCAGGGTCCAGAGCTGGGTGCGAATCTGTGGGTCGAGGCCGACGGTCGGCTCGTCGAGCAGAACGAGTTCGGGGTCGTGCACCAGGCCGCGAGCAAGCAGCAGCCTGCGGCGCATGCCCCCGGAGAGCTCGCCGACCGAATCCTTGCGGCGGTCGGTCAGGCGCGCGATCCCGAGCGCGCGGTCGACGGCCTCGGGGATGCTCGGCGCGCGGTAGAGCCGCGCGAAGACTGCGAGGTTCTGCTCGACAGTCACGTCGACGTCGAGGTTGTCAAGCTGTGGCACAACCCCCATACGCGCGCGGGCCAACTTCGCCTGCTCGGGGAGCTCCATCCCGAGGACCCTGATCGTTCCCTCGTCGGCGATCGACTGGCCCGTGAGGATGCGCATCGTGGTTGACTTGCCGGCGCCGTTCGGGCCGAGCAGGCCGAGGCAGATCCCCCGCGGAACCTCAAGGTTGAGGCCGTTGACGGCCTGGATGGTGCCAAAGGCCTTCTTGACGCCGATGAGTTCGATCGCGGGCACGCGGCGATTGAAGCAGGCGCGGCCTGCATGATGACGTCCCCCACTGCCGGCTGTCGGTAGGGTGCCGCCATGGTCCAGCCACCTCCGCCCACCTCGAAGGGTGCACGTCAGTCGCAGGAGATCCTTGATGCGGCTCTGCGCTGCCTTGGCCGCGACGGATATGCCAGCACTTCGCTGGCGCGCGTCGCCGAGGAAGCGGGCGTCAGCAAGCGCATGGTTCTGTACTACTTCGACTCGCGCGAGACGTTGTTCGTGCAGCTGACGAAGTCGCTCGGGAACAAGCTCCTGGCGCAGCTTGAGCAGGGCATGTCTGGCATTCAGGACCCCGGTGAGGTCACCCAGGCAGGCTTTGAGCGCATGTGGACGGCGATCACCTCAGACCGCGCTCTGCTGATCGCCCTGTTCGGCGTGACAATCGAGTCGGTCACGGACGAGCGCCTTGCCGAGGCCGTCGGTGATTTCAAGGAGGGCATCCGCGAACTGCTGCGTAAGCAACTCGTCGACGCCCGCGCGCACGGCCGCCACATCGTCGTCGACGAAGATGTCGCGGTCACCGCGATGATGACCGGCTTCTTCGGCCTGGCGATCGAATGGCTCGAAAGCGGCGACACGCCGGAGCTCCAGCAGACAATCGCCGGCTACCAGCAGATGGTCGCCGCGATGGCTCCGCCGGCCATGTAGCCACTGTGCGAGATCTCACACACCGGTAAACGTACCGATCGGTACACTCGCGGCCATGAACCTTTTTGCCGCTGCATCAGCCGTTGTTGAGAGCGCTCCCGCCGCCGGAGCGGAGATCAAACAGATCGCGATCGGAGGCGTGGTCATCTCGATCTGGATGACCTTCATGCTGGTGCTCGGACTGCGTCACCGCGCCGGATCGACCGATCTGCTTGACCGCGCCGACGCCGCGATCGAGCAGCGCACCGGCCTGCCCGGCTGGGCTGTCCTCCCCTATGGAATTGTCGTGAGCGCGCTTGCGATCGCCGGCGTGGGCTTCGTCTGGGACGTCTCACTGCACCTTGACGACGGTCGCGACCCCGGCCCGTTCGCAAACCCCTCGCACTACATGCTGATCGTCGGCATGGTTCTGTCCGTGACCGCCGGTTGGCTCGCGATCGTGATGCCGAAGGGTCGCGCGGCCGGACCGGCCGCCGTCAGAATCGCGCACGACTGGTACGTACCTGCGGGCGGCGTGGCGATGCTCGCCTGCGGCACGCTCTCGCTGTCCGGCTTTGCCGCCGACGACGTCTGGCACCGACTCTTCGGCCAGGACGTGACGCTCTGGGGCCCGACACACCTGATGATGATCAGCGGCGGGCTGCTCGTGCTCTTCAGTTCCTTCGTACTGATGCGCGAGGGCATGCGCACCAAGCGCGCGCCGCGATCACGCGAAGAGAAGCGCGCTGCTGCGGCCTCTGGGGAGACCAAGGGACCGGTCGCGCTGCTCAGCACGGCACTCTTGCTGGGCGGCGCGCTGACCGGCCTGACGATCGCCTACCAGCAGGAGTTCAGCTACGGCTTCCCGCAGTTCCGCCTGCTCTTCCACCCGATCCTGATCGCGTTCTCGGCAGGCGTGGTGCTGACCGCCGCGCGCACGCTCTACGGTCGCGGCGGCGCGCTGGTCGCCTGCGCCGGCACGCTGCTCATCAACGTCTTCCTCACGCTGCTGGTCAGCTACGGCTTCGGCGAAGTCACCCTGCACTTCCCGCTCTACATCGCCGCTGCGCTGCTCGTTGAACTGGCCGCCGTGATTGCACTGAAGAAGGGTCGCTACTGGTTCGCCGGGCTGAGCGCCGTGCTGATCGGCTCGCTCGGAACGCTCGCCGAGTATGCCTGGAGCAACGTCTGGATGCCGCTCCCCTGGCCCGCGCACATTCTTCCGGCTGCAATCGCGACCGGCATCGTCGCGGCCGCCTGCGGCGCGGTCCTGGGCACGTTCTTCGGCACCACTCTGACCGCGCGGCCCGGAAGTCGCCTGCTCGGCCGCAGCGCGGCATGGACCCCGCTCGGGGCAGTCGCGGTGTTCGCCGTTCTGGTCACGGTCCTGATCCCCCAGCACGCCCCGGCCGGCCTGACGGCAAGCGTCAAGCTCACCGAGGTCAGCGCCGCCCCCGGCCGCACGGTCAGCGCGACGATCACCTACAGCGACCGCAGCTTCGGCGACAACGCCGACTGGGTCCAGGCCTTCGCCTGGCAGGGCGACGGCCTGGCGACGACCGCACCGATGCGCAAGCTCGGGCCCGGCGTCTGGACCACGACCGAGCCGCTGCCGGTCGACGGCACATGGAAGAGCGCGCTTCGAGTGCACCGCGGAGACGTGATGGGCGCCGTGCCGGTCCACATGCCCGCCGACGCCGCACTCAAGCTTCCCGCCACCCCGGCCAGCGCAGAGTTCACCCGCGCCGTCGTGATGGACCGCAAGTTGATGCAGCGCGAGCGCCGCGCCGACGTTCCCGGCTACTTCTTCGCCCTTGGCAGCACGATCGTCGCGCTGATGACGGTGCTGCTCGTGGTGGTGCTCGGCTGGGCGCTTCTGCGCGTTGCCCGCGGCGGCCCGCTAACCCGTATTGCGCAGACCGCCGGCGATGCCGTTGACGGTCAGGAGGCTGAGGCGGCGAAGGAGCTCATCCTCGGTCCCCCCGGCGGCCCGCAGCTGGCGTAGAAGCTCGATCTGCACGTAGCTGAGCGGATCGACATACGGATTGCGGCGGTCGATCGACGCCTGCAGGATCGGCGCGCCGTCAAGCAGGCGATCGTTGCCGCGCAGGCAGGCGAGCTCTGATTCGGTCAGATCGAATTCGGTCCTGACCGCGCTCCAGATGCGCTCGCGCGGCTCGGCGTTCTCCCAGAGGTCGAAGTAGCGGCGGGCGATCCCGAGGTCGGCCTTGGCGCATGCCATTTCGGCGTTGCTGATCAAGGCGTCGAAGAACGGCCACTCAGCGGTCATGCGCGCGAGCTCGTCGGCGCCGAACTTCTCGCGCGCGGCGGCAAGCGCGGTTCCGAGGCCGTACCAGGCCGGCAGAATCACGCGCGCCTGTGTCCACGAGAAAACCCACGGAATCGCACGCAGATCACCGATCCCGCTTGCTGCTCCGCGGCGCGCCGGGCGCGAGCCGAGCTGCAACTGCGAGATCTGGTCAACCGGCGTGACATTCATGAAGCACTCGACGAAATCGGGGTCGTCGTAGACGAGAGTGCGATAGGCGTTCGAGGACTCGGCGGCCATCAGATCGAGGATCTCGTTGGCGAGCGCGACCGTTTCAGCCGAGACCTTCAGCTCGCGTTGCGTCATCGAGACGAGCGTCGCGCCGGCGGCGAGCTCGAGTTCGCGGTGGGCGATGTCCTCGACAGCGTACTTGGCGGCCATCACCTCGCCCTGCTCGGTCGTCTTCAGACGTCCGTCGACGGCGCCCGGAGGCAGCGAGAGGATCGCGCGACGAGTGGGCCCGCCGCCGCGACCGACTACACCTCCGCGTCCGTGGAAGAACAGCCAGTTCACTTCGTGGGCGCGGAAGACATCGACCATCTTCAGCTGCGCGCGATGGGCGGCCCAGCTCGAGGCGACGTAGCCGACGTCCTTGTTGGAGTCGGAGTAGCCGACCATCACTTCCTGGACGTTCTCCATCGCGGCAAGCGCGCGGCGGTAGCACGGCGTCTCGAGCAGGGTCTGCATGATCTGCGGCGCGGCCTCGAGCGCCGATCCGCTCTCGAAGAGCGGCGCGATCCGCAGCTCGGCCTCGTCGCCGCCCGCGCGACTCATCGTCGACTCCTTCATCAGCAGCAGGACTTCGAGCACGTCCTCGGGGCCTTCGACTCCGCTGATGATGTAGGTCAGGATCGCGCCGCGATGGCGGCCCTCGATCGCCTTCTCGATCATGCGGAAGGTCTCGATCACCTCCTGCGTCTCGGGCGCGAAACCGGTCACGTCCTGCGGGATCAGCGGACGGTGGTTCTCGATCTCGGCCGCGAGCAGCGTGCAACGTGCCTCGCTGGAGAGCGAGCTGTAGTCAGACTCGATTCCGAGCGCGGCGAAGACCTCGTGCAGCGCCTCCTTGTGGCGGCGGGCGTGCTGGCGCACGTCGACCTTGGCGAAGTGAAAGCCGAAGACCTCGACCTGACGGATCACGTCGTGGATGTCGCCGCCGGCCGCAAGCTCGCCACGATCGGCCAGCAGGCATTCACGGGCGATCATCAGATCGTTGAGCAGCTCATTGGAGTGTTCGTAGCCGGTCGGCTCGTCTGCGCGGGTGGCCGCGATGCGGCGGCGCAGCAGTGAGAAGAGCCGGCGGTACGGCTCGCGCGGGTTGCGCGCGAGCAGATCGGCGGCAAGCTCGGGGAAGCGTTCGGCGTTGGCGTCAAGCAGTGGCGCGAGTGCCGTTGCGCGGTGGCCCTGCTGCTCCGCGAACGAGGAACGCTCAGCGAGCAGCCCCACGCGAGCCTCCAGAAAGTGCAGGCACTGATCGCGCATCAGTTCGAGCGCGGCCACGGTCACGTCCGGGGTGACGAATGGATTGCCGTCGCGGTCGCCGCCGATCCAGGAGCCCATGCGCAGAACGCGCGGCACTTCGGCTGCGCCGGACTCGGACTCGGCTTCGGGGAAGACGTCGGTGACCGCCGCTTCGAGGTCGCGGTAGATCATCGGGATCACGTCGCCGAGCGTGGAGTTGAAGTAGGCCAGGCCCGAGCGCACCTCATCGAGCACTGTCGGGAAGACGGCGCGGATCTCGTCCGAGCCCCAGAGTTCGTGAACGGTCGCGGCGAGGCGTCGGCGCACGTCGGCGTCGTCTCCACCGAGGCCCGGCTGCTCGTCGAGGTCGCGCAGCAGGTGGAAGATCCGCGCCTGCTTGGCGATGATCGTGCGGCGACGCGCCTCGGTCGGGTGCGCGGTCATCACGAGGTCGATCTTCACGCTGTCAAGAAGTTCGGAAAGCCGCTCGGCCGATCCGGCGTACTCAGCGAGCTGACCAACGGCTTCGCGGATCGACCCGGCGCGCGGTGCCGGGGCGATCGCGCTCTCGCGGGCGCGCAGACGACGCACGCGGTCGTTGTCCTCGGCGAGGTTGATCAGCTGGAACCAGCGCGTCAGCGAGCGGACGAGCAGTTCGGTCATGCGTGGCGAGAGGCCGTCGACGAGCGTCTGAAGGTCTTCAGGGGCACTGGGGTCGCCGTCCCGCGCGCGCCGCGCCGAGGCGACCGCGCGGCGGTGCAGATCAATCGCCGATTCGCCTTCGCTGCTGGCGACAACATCGGCGAGGATCTCGGTCAGGAGTTCGGCGTCCTGCTCGAACGTGCGGCTGGTTGTATCGGCTCCCATATCGCCGAGAGCTTGCCACACGGTGTTCAGGCTCTTGTTATCCGAATGGTCAATCAGGCGGACGCGATTTGCGCCGTGCCGGCTTCGCGCCGGGCAACTTCCTCGCGCACGATCGGCGCGACCTTCGTGCCGAACAGTTCGATCGACTTGAGCGCGACGTCGTGCGGCATGCGTCCCATGCTGAACTGCGCCATGAAGCGCGTGTTGCCGAGCAGTTCATGCTCGCGGAGGATCTTCTCGGCGATCTCCACAGGATCTCCGACCCAGGGGATCCCGTCGCCGGCGATGCGCGCGTCGAATCCGGCGCGGTCCATCGGCGGCCAGCCGCGCTCGCGGCCGATCCTGTTCATGGTGGGGGCGTAAAGGCTGTAGTAGTCGTCGGCGCGCGTCGGCGACTCGCTCACGTAGGCGTGGGAGTTGATCGCCAGCGGCAGCTTCTCGTGGCCGGCCTGTTCGCTGGCACGGCGATAAAGCTCAACCAGCGGCACGAACCGATCCGGCGTGCCGCCGATGATCGCGATCGTCAGCGGCAGACCCATCAGGCCGGCGCGCGCGACAGACTCCGGCGAGCCGCCGACGGCGATCCACACCGGCAACGGGTCCTGCGCTGCGCGCGGAAAGACGCCGCGGTTGTCGATGTCCGGGCGGTGCTTGCCCTTCCACGTGACGTACTCGTTATCACGGATGTTCAGGAGAAGCTCGAGGTGCTCGATGAAGAGCTCGTCGTAGTCGTCGAGCGACTGTCCGAAGAGCGGAAAGGTCTCGGTGAAGGAGCCGCGCCCGGCCATGATCTCGGCGCGGCCGCCGCTGATCAGGTCCACAGTTGCGAACTCCTCGTAGACGCGCACCGGGTCTGCGCTGCTGAGCACGGTGACGGCGCTGGTCAGGCGGATGTTCTTGGTGCGCGCGGCGATCGCGGCCAGCGCGACGGTGGGCGAAGAGACGGTGTAGTCGGGGCGGTGGTGCTCGCCGACGCCGAAGACGTCAAGCCCGACCTGATCGGCCAGCTCAGCCTCTTCGATCAGGTTCTTCATGCGCTGCTCGCCACTGAAGAGCGCGTTGCCCTCGTAGTCCGAGCCGTTGTCCGCAAATGTGACTACTCCAAGTTCCATGGGGCGATTGTAACACAAACGGACTGCCGTCCGCTTAGGCGCAGACAGCCGTTCGCTGCGGACGATCGAATAGCTTCAGCGCATGCCAGTAGATGCGGTGATTTTCGACATGGACGGCGTGATCGTCGAGTCCGAAGAGCTTTGGGACAAGGCCCGTGAGGACCTGGTCAAGGAGACCGGCGGTCGTTGGGGCACTGGTTCCCAAGAAGCGATGATGGGCATGGCCTCGCACGAATGGTCGGTCTACGTGCGCGACGAGTTGCGTGTCCCGATGAGCGCCGAGGACATCT
>JBPPNF010000045.1:0-26258 GCA_051306435.1 Solirubrobacterales bacterium
GCGCCGGAGCGGCGGCCGGGGCCGGCTGGGCCGGAGTCGGAATGACCAGCGTCTCTTCGGCAGCGATCTGCGAAGCCGCGACCGGCTGGTCGGTTGCCGTGAGGTGCGACGGCGCGGCGGCCGACGGCTGAGGAACCGTTGCCGGCGTGATCGTCGCGGCGTCTCCGCGCAGTTCGCGCAGGAACTCGAGGTCGGCGAGGTCCTTCGTGAAGAAGCGCTCCCGCACCAGCGCGATCGTGAAGGCCACCAGTCCGACAAGTACACCGACGACGGTGATCGAGAATGCGGTCTGGAGCTCGTCTGCGAGCACGTTGGGCTCACCTCTTCCGAGCGCCGCGAGTGCCGGCGAGAGCGGGATCAGGGTTCCCATCAGACCGAGTGCCGGGCCGGCGCGAACCAGCAGGCGCACGCGGTCGAGGCGCTTGGAGACGTAGAGGTCGTAGTCGATGACGGCGCGCTGGGCATCGATTGCGTTGGTCGCGAAAAGCGTGCCCACGGCGGCCTTCTGGAGCTGGTCGTTGTAGGTGTAGGACTTGAGCGTCGCCTGGGCGCCGGCGGTGTCGCCTGCGCGCGTCTGCGCGATCGCGTGTCGTGAGACCTGCTCGAACGGGGTCTTGGGAAGCTGGCTGCGCTTCCAGGTTTCGACGGCCAGACGCCCGAGTTCATACGCCACAACAAGCAGCGCGATCATCGCGGTGATCAGCACCGGATAACGCAGCGCTTCTGCCACATCGGCAACGCTGTTCGTGATCGTGTCCCCGACCGAAGTCGCGTAAATCAGATTCACGGCTTGACCCACTCCCTTACTGCCCCAGAGAAAGAAAACGCGAACAGTAACGCGAGCAAATACGCCCACGCGTCGTCCGCTTCATCGACCGGCTGAAAAATCGAATTGAGTTGGTCGGCGACGGCCGGTGGGAGCGCGTTGATCGGCGATCCTCCACCTGCAGCGGCCGGGGAGACAGTCGGCGCAGAGAGCAGCACTCCGGTGACGGTCTTCAGGCCGCCGGTGCCGGAGACGTTCTGCGCGGTGTTGGTGATCACGGTGCCGTCGAAGTCGGTGGCTGCGGTCGTGGTGGGAGCGGTCGGGATGGTGGTCGGGTCGCTCGGGGTTGTCTGCTGCGGGATGCTCTGGCCTGCGGTGCTGGGCGGAATCGTGGTCACCGATCCACCGGCGCCGGCAATTCCGTTGGTGCCCTGCTGGGTGATTCCGGGGCTGGAGTTGTTCGTCGTGGCCGGGGTCGGCTCCGGGTCCGGGTAGGGATTCTTGGTTGCGCCCTTGGCCTTCTTGCGCGAGGTGTACTCGACCGACCCTGCTCCGGTCGAGCCTGTGCCGCGTTCGCTGACCACAACATTGATCAGGTGCTTGCTCGTGCCCGAGGTTGCGTCCTCGGTATCGATCGACGGACCGGTCTCGAGCTTGATCGGGTTGCCCCTGGCATCAAAGCCGTACCACTGATAGGCCTTCGCTCCGCTGCCGCCGCCAGAGACCTTGGCGCTCAGCTTGTACTCGCCGTTCTTGCGCTTCTTCGCGATGATCCGGACGCTCATGATCTTCGCGCCGGGAGCCGCGGGCACAAGCTTCAGCCGCGCGCCCTTGGTCGAGAACGGCACGAAGCTGTCCTCGTGGATCGGCTTGCTCAGATCCGGCTGGCCAGGAACAACCGAAGGGGTCTTGAACGGACCCAGCCCGGGCTTCTTACCGGCGCTGAGGATGATCGGAGGGCGCTCTGTGTCGCTCTGGTGGAGCGGGATCAGGGAGATGACTGAGTCGTCGGTCGTGCCGTAGCGGACCTTGACGAACTGGACGTTGTCGGTCTTCACGCCACCGGCCTTCAGGAACTCGATCAGCGGGACGCCGCTGAGGCCGACCGTGGTGGCCTTCTTCTTGCCGTGGAGCACGACGTTGTAGTCAACGTTGTCGATCTCGGGCAGGTCGCCGACCTTGACGGTCGCCGCTCCCTCATCCGCGTCAGCGGTCTCGAAGACATCAACGCTCGTGGGCAACACTGCTTCTGCGCCCGACGGGCGGAACATCACGACGAAGAGCGACAGGACCAGGCCTGCGATCAGCACGACGTGCGAAGGGTTGAGTTTCTTTGGCGAGCTCTGACTGGTCATGAGAGTGCGTTCCTGTGGGAGTGATCCGGGTTGTTTACGGCAGCGCTCCACGCCGGCCGGGTCGGTCGGCGGTAAAGCCCCCACAGTTGGAACAGATTAACCGGGTTGCTGGATGCGGCCAACGGTTTGAAGCGGGTGTTAACGCGCGCACAGTCTGCAGCTAAGCAGTACTTCAGACGCAGCTTCTGCCGGCCTTTGACCGCGCGACGACGGGATAGTGCTGGCCCGAGAGGGCGAGCACAGCGTTGGTCGTCGAGATCGTCGGGTATGAACCGCCCGCTGAGGGGGAAGAGCGGAACGATCCGCCCTTTTTCTGAAGTGCTCGAAGTGCGCGCTTGGCGGCCTTGCTGCCGGCGCCCATCGTGTCGAACGCGCGGATCGCATATGCAGTGGCGTCGGCCTGGGTCTCGCCGTTGGGCGTGTCCGGGTTGTAGCCGCCGTCGGCGTTGCGCTGATAGGTGATCCACTTGTACGCGGATTTCAGAGCGCTGTCCTGCTTGCCGGCTCCAGCGGCACGGAGCGCCTCGATCATCAACGCGCTCGACTCGACGTCGTCGCCCGAACTCTTGGACATCGCGAAGTTCCAGCCGTACTGGCCGCGACGCGACTTGGCGAAGCTGACGGCCTTGGACCTGGTCTTTTCGTGGGCTGCCTTGCGCGCCAGAAGTGCGAGGCCCTGATCGAAGGAGGTCTTGCCGTACTGCCCGCTGGAGCTGTTGTAGTCCGACTCCAAGATCGCGACCAGGTCAGACTTTTCGCCATCAGGGCCGAAACAGCGCGGATTGCGACCAGTCGCAGTCGCGGCGAGGATCAGCTTGGACGTCGCTCCTGCGCTGCCGGCGTAGTCGGTGGCCTCTGCGGCGACGGACTCGATGAAGCGATCGCTGGTGGACTCAGGAACGCTGACGCCGATCTTCTTCGCGGCTGCAAGTGCCGAAAGTGTGTCGGACTTGAAGCCGGTGCCGCCGCTCGGGAACTGCGAGAGTCCTGAGCTGTGAATCCAGCTGACGCCTGCCTTGACCGCACCCTTGTCGGTCTTCGCGGCCTGCGCGACCGCAGCGCCGATGATCAGCGCCGCGACTGCCGCGAGCGCGGTCAGCAGATATCTGTTGCGAAAGTTTTGCATGCTTCCTCGATAACCCGCAAACCGGGCAAAAGGTTTGCTGTCAGGCCATTGCGACCTTGATCACAAGCTCCATGCCATCGATCGTGGCGAGCTCCCCGCTGTCATTCTCTGCGACGCCGATCCCGACGCTGGTGGCCAGCGTCTCTGCGGCAAGATACTGCTCGTGTTCTGTGGCGGCCGCCATCAGCGCGTCGTCGCCCCCGAGCTGAAGGTCAATCCTGTCTTCGACCGCAAGGCCCGTGTCCTTGCGCGCATTCTGGACTGCGTGGACGATCTCACGTGCGAGGCCCTCGCGCTTGAGCTCATCGGTGACCGTCAGGTCGAGCGCAATCGCGTGCGTGCCCTCGCGCTCAAGCTGGTAACCGTCGAGCGGCGCGAGCACCACCTGGACGTCGTCCGCACCGAGCAGGAAATCCTCGCCGCCGACGCTCAGCCTGATCGGCTCGCCGTTCTTGAGATTCTCGTTGGCCGTCGCGCCGTCGAGCGCGGCGATCGCCTCCTTGGCGATCGGCATGTTCTTGCCCAGGCGCGGCCCGAGCGCCTTGAAGTTCGGCTTGATCTCAAAGCGCGCCAGCTCATCGGCGTCGGTCACATAACGCACGGTCTTGACGTTCAGCTCGGTGAGGATCAGGTGCTCGAAGCGCGCGATCGCCTCCTGCTCTTCGCCCGTGGCGACCACGACGATCTCGCCGAGCGGCTGGCGGATCTTGACCTTGGCCTGGGCGCGCGCCGCGCGTGCCAGCTCGACTACCTGGCGGGCGGTGGCCATGTCGGCTTCAAGCTTCGCGTCGGCGAGCGCACCGTCCGGCTTCGGGAAATCGGTGAGGTGGACTGATTCCGCGCCGTCAGCGCCCGCGAGCTTGGAGTAGATCTCGTCGGCGATGAACGGTGTGAACGGGGCGAGCAACTGGGAGATCGTCGTCAGGCACTCGCGCAGCGTTGCGATCGCGTCGGGCTCTGCATCCCAGAAGCGGCGGCGCGAGCTGCGCACGTACCAGTTCGAGAGATCGTCCACCAGCTCGTCGATCGCCTTGCCGGCGGCAGTTGCGTCGTAGTCATCGAGGCGTTCGGCGACCGTGGCCACGGTTGACTGAAGGCGGCTGAGCGCCCAGCGGTCGAGGTCGCCGCGCTCTGCCGGTGGGTTCGCGGACGCACCGTCCTGATCGCCGGTGTTGGCGTACATCACGAGGAAGCCGAAGGTGTTCCAGAGCGTCAGCAGGAACTTGCGCACGGACTCGCCGACGGTCTCGGAGCTGAAGCGGTAGCCGGCCCACGGCTCTTTGCTTGTGAGGTAATACCAACGGAAGGCGTCGGCGCCGTGCTCGTCAATCACGTCCCACGGGGCGACGACGTTGCCGCGGCTCTTGCTCATCTTCTGGCCCTCGGGGTCGAGGATCAGCCCGAGGCAGAGCACCGTTTCATAGGAAGGCTTCTCAAAGAGCAGCGTGCTGACGGCGAGCAGGCTGTAGAACCAGCCGCGCGTCTGATCGAGCGCCTCACAGATGTAGTCGGCGGGGAAGCGCTCTTCGAAGAGCTCTTTGTTCTCGAACGGGTAGTGCCACTGCGCGAACGGCATCGAGCCGCTGTCGTACCAGGCGTCGATCACTTCGGGAACGCGGCGCATCGTGCCCGATCCGCTCGGCGCCGCGAAGGTGAATTCATCGATGTAGGGGCGGTGTGGGTCTTCGACGGGCCGGCCGGCGAGCTCTTCGAGTTCGGCGTAGCTGCCGATCACGATCCGCTCTTCCGGATTCTCATCGTTGATCCACACAGGAAGCGGCGTGCCCCAGTAGCGCTCGCGCGAGAGCGCCCAGTCGATGTTGTGCTCAAGCCAGTTTCCGAAGCGGCCCTCCTTGATGTGCGGCGGGTACCAGCTGATCTCTTCGTTGCCGGCCAGCATGCCTTCGCGGATCGAGGTCGTCCTGATGTACCAACTGCCCTTCGCGTAATAGATCAGCGGAGTGCTGCAGCGCCAGCAGTGTGGGTAGGAGTGCTCGTACTTGAAGGAGCGGAAGAGCAGGCCGCGCGATTCCAGCGAGGCGATCAGCTCTTCGGTCAGCTCCGCGTCCTTCACGAAGCGACCCACAAAGCCGACGACCTGGTCGGTGTAGTTGCCGTCGAGGCCGACAGGGTTGTAGAGCGTGTCCTGCTGGGTGGGATCAAAGATCTCGTGGGCGGCGGCAACTGAGTAGTCGTCCTCGCCGAAGGCCGGGGCGATGTGCACGAGGCCCGTTCCGTCATCGGTCGTGACGAAGTCGCCGGAGATCACCGGACTCGGTGCCGGCGGGCGGTCCGTGAGTTCAAAGACGGGGCCGTCGTAGGTCAGCTCGGTCAGCTCCTCGCCGCTCAGCGTGTCGATCGCGATCGCGTCTTCGCCGAGGACCTGCTCGACGAGAGCATCGGCGAGGATCAGCGTTTCGCCTTCGTACTCGACCTTCGCGTAGGTGACCTTGGGATTCACGGCGACGGCGACGTTGCCCGGGAGCGTCCACGGCGTGGTGGTCCAGACGAGAAGATGGGTGTTCGGTTCGCCGGTGACCGGCAGCTTCACGTAGACCGACGGGTCCTCGACATCCTTGTAGCCCTGCGCGACCTCGTGGCTTGAGAGCGCGGTCCCGCAGCGCGGGCAGTAGGGCACCACGCGGTGGCCCTCGTAGAGCAGGCCCTTGTTGTCGATCTCCTTGAGCGACCACCAGACCGACTCGACGTATTCGTTGGACATCGTCTTGTAGGGATCGTCAAGGTCGATCCAGAATCCGATGCGCTCGGTCAGCGCGTTCCAGTCCTCCACGTAACGCAGCACGCTGTCGCGGCACTTCTCGTTGAAGGCGCCGATGCCGTAGTTCTCGATCTCGTGCTTGTTGGAGAGCCCGAGTTCTTTCTCGATCTCAAGCTCGACCGGCAGGCCGTGGCAGTCCCAGCCGGCCTTGCGGTCGACGCGGTAGCCCTGCATCGTCTTGTAACGCGGGAAGATGTCCTTGAACACGCGGGAGAGGACGTGGTGGCTGCCCGGGCGGCCGTTGGCCGTCGGCGGTCCCTCGAAGAAGACGAATCGATCGGCACCCTCGCGCTGCTCAAGCGACTTCTCGAAGATGCCCAGCTCCTTCCAGCGGCGCAGGATACGTTCTTCGATCTGAGGGAAAGACTCCCCCTGCTTGATTGGCTCAAAAACTGGCATTTTCAGGGCGTCAGTCTATGTGGCGGGGGCTCAGCCGATGAGCGTGACGCCGTCGAACTCTGCCAGACGACGATCGGCCGTGAGCAGCTCCGCGCCGAGGCGTTCCGCAGTCGCTCTGATCAATGCATCGGCGAGCTGCAACGACGGCCGGCGGGCTCGCGCGTCCCCCGCGATTTCGGCGGTCGGCCGATCGACTCCCACAACCGCATCTACTCCGAGTGAATTCAGGAAGCGTTCGACCGAGGACAGCCGCCCCTTTCGGCCCGCTCCTCTGATCGAGTGGAGTTCGGCGATCGAAACCGTGGAGATTCGCAGTGGCCGCCGAGCGAGACGCCGAGCGGTGATTTCCACCACGGCGTCCCGATGGTGCACATCGGTCCCGTTCAACGCCGCAATCACCACGCTTGTGTCTAGAACGACCGGTCCCACTCTTCGTCACGCATCCGTCGGACTTCTTCCTGGGCACCGTCAAAAACGCCTGGCGGCGCAGTCCCGAGCAGCGCGAGCAGGGGATCAGTTTCGACCTCGAGAATGATTCGACCCTCGCCGTCTGTGCTTGCCTGAACCCGGTCGCCGGGTCCGATACCCGCCTCGCGCATCACCTGTCGTGGGATCGACACCTGGCCCTGCGGAGTGACTTTCACCCTGCCGTCGCGTTTTCTGATTGCCTTTTGCTTATTCATTACTTTAGAAGCCATCTGTACTGACAGTCTAACGATCTTCGTGTTGCGTCACAACACCGATTTCAAGCAATTCGGTTCCGAGTCCACCCGCCAGTCGTGACGCGCCAGCCGTTTCCGATCAGCCGCACGAAGTTCATCACCGAGAACGCGATCCACGCCCCGACGATCGCGTCCGGAGTTTCGATCAGCAGGAACGCAACCGGCAGGCACGCCGTCGTCGCGGCGACCATCACAAGCATCATCACCCGCGAGTCGCCGCCGCCGAGCAGTACGCCGTCCCAGCCGTAGACGAGTGAGCTGAAGAGCACGTAGACCACGAACAGCCACCAGACGCGGCCGATCTGGTCGAGAACCGCGTTGTCGCTGGTGAAGGCCTGCGGCAGCAGGTCGTGGCCGGCGGCGAGGAGCAGGGCGAGCGCAATGCCCGCGTAGAAGGAGAGGACGGTCACGCGCAGCGCATACGACCGCGCGGACGCGTGCGCCGCGGCGCCGAGTTCTTTGCCGATCAGCGTCTGGCCGGCGATCGCGATCGAGTCCATCAGCAGCGCCAGGAAAATCATCAACTGGAAGAGCACCTGGTTTGTGGCGAGGTCGGTCGCGCTCTCATTCGCGAGCAGGGCGTTGATCACGTTGAAGCAGATCAGCATCAGGCCAGTACGGATGAAGAGATCGCCGCCGACGCTGATCAGCGCGCGCATCCGTTCGCGCACGATCTTCAGGTGACCGGCGAGCACGCCGCGCAGCGTCCAGATGAAAGCGACGGCCGCGCCGGCCTGCGCGATGACTGTTCCCCAGGCACTGCCGGCGATTCCCCAGTCGAAGCCATAGATGAAGAGCAGCTCGAGGATCACGTTGACGATGTTGCTCGCAACAAGAATCTTCAGCGGGACGCTCATGCGCTGGGTCCCGCGCGCCCAACCCTGCCCGGCCAGCGCGATCATCACGAACGGCGCGCCGAGCGCGCTGATGCGGATGTAGGTCGTCGCCTGCTCCGCCACTGCGCCGCGCGCCTGGAGCAGTCCGGTGATCTGCTCCGCCAGCAGCACGCCGAGAAAGGTGAGAACGACGCCGATCCCGAGCGCGAGCCAGACCGCCTGCGCCGTGATCGAGCCGACCTGCTCGGGGTTGCCGGCGCCGTGCGCGTTGGCAACATGCGTGGTGGTCGCGTTGGCGAGGAAGTTGAAGAGCCAGAAGACGCTCGCCAGAAATGTTGCTGCCAGCCCCAGCGCCGCGAGCTGAACGGTGCCGAGGTGACCGATCACCGCGGTGTCGACGAGCAGGTACGTCGGCTCGGCGGCCAGCGCTCCCAGCGCCGGGAGCGCGAGGCGGACGATGTTGCGGTCGAGGGTGCTGCGGGTCGCGGTCACCCGCCGGAGGCTAATTGCCCACGTTGCTTCTCACGCCCGTGCCTTTTGTCCGACGCTCGGGCGGGAGCTTTTTGAGCACCGAACTCGGTAGAGCGTCAACAACGCGCTGCTCGTATGCCAGATAGTCAGCAACCGTGGTTCCGACCGGCCAGCTCATCGCATCTTTCGCCTTGCGCACAACAGTTGAGTGTTGATAGAGCACAGCGGAGTTGGTTCGATCGAAGAGCAGCGTGTCCCGGACCCCGGCGTGAACTCGGCTGATTGCGATCCCCTCGCGCCCGAGCGGATCGCGTTGGATGCCGAGCGTCTTCACACCCGGAATCAGTCCCAGTGCACGCACCATCCCGGCTCGAACCCCGGCCGGATACGAGAACTCATAAAGCGGCTCAGAAAGTGCCTGCCAGACGCCGTCGGCCGAACCCTGGCCGGCGCCGTTCAGACTCTTGAGCGCGCGCCCGTAGATCACCTTCGGGTCGGTCGGTGCCTTCTCAAGCTGGGACCGCGAGATGGACTTGCCGAGGAAGTAGTACTGACCGTCTGGCGCCAGGCCTGCGGTCATCGGCGGGCGACCACCAGACGCGGCTCGGCCACCATGTTTTCGCGCAAGACGACGATCGCGAGGAGTGACCCACTTCACTGCGATCTGTCGCTCGTCCATCGCTCCGCGGCGCTGGACGCTGACCCATGCCTTCCGTTCGCTCGTGACGAGCGCCGAGTAGGGCGGAATCGTCTCCTTGGTCACCGGGTTGTAGCTGCCCCCGAAGCTCCACACGAAAGTGCCTCGGCTGCGCGTGTATTGAAACTGGTCTTCCCGAGCGAACGGCAATGGATTCGATTCAGCCGCAGTCGCGACCTGGTCGATCGCCTCAGCCGTGGACAGTGAGGCAACGCGGTGGCCGCCCAACGTGACATACGCAGGTACCGCAGCGAGCAACACGACTGCGGCAAAGCCTGTGGCCAGCAACAGTTTGCGGCGCGGCACACGCTTTGTCGGCGCGGCCTCCGCGCGGTCAAACGCTGTAGCGAGATTGGCGCCCACCCGGTCGAGCGGCGGGATCAGCTGTTCAGACACTTTCCGGCACTCCTTCAATTTCGAGTTCCTCAAGCCGCGCACGCAACTTGCGCAGGCCACGACTCACGCGGGCGCGGGCGACCTGCTCAGACACGTTCATCCGTCCGGCCACATCGGGATAGGACAACTCCTCGACGACGCGCAGCTGCAGGGCGATGCGACTTTCCTCGCCTAGGTCAGAGAGCGCGTCAGCGACCGTGGAACGCAACTCGGAGATGCCGGCAAGCTCGTCGATCCGTTCGATCTCGTGTTCGAGCACCTCGACGGGATCAACCCCCAGTCGCTGTACCGCGCGCTGCTCAGTCGAGCCGCGGCGGAAGTAGTCATGCAAGAGATTGTCGGCGATACCGAACAGCCACGAATGCGCTGCCCGGTCTCGATCGCCACGGAACTTGTTGCGCTGCTCGAATGCGACCGCGTAGGTCTCTGCAACCAGATCGATCGAAACCTGGGCGTCAAGAGTCCGCCGCATCAGGAATCGCAGGATCGATTGGGCGTGAGCTTCGTAGAGCTCGGTGATGTCGTCGGAGGTGAGCTTGGTCATGGTCTTGGGCCGAGAACTTCGCGGCCACAACCGTTAGTCGCACGAGCGACGCAAACTGTGACCGCCGCAGGAGTGAACTAGTGTCACAGACAGGTTTTTCGGCGCTGACACTGCTGTCGCGCCCGCAATCCATCCCCACGCTCAGCACGAATCCAAGGAGAAACACAGTGCCTGCCGCAAAGAAGGCCCCGGCGAAGAAGACTGTCGCCAAGAAGACGAGCACCGCGACCAAAGCCACGGCCGCTCGCAAGACCAGTACCTCTGCTTCCAAGCCCGCCCGCAAGCCAGTCGGCAAGAAGCTCTGGGGCGGCGAGACCGACAAGGCCGTGGCGAACTTCCCGGTCTCCGGCAACCCGATGCCGCTGCCGGTGATCCGCCAGCTCGGCCTGATCAAGGCTTCGGCCGCGCGGGCCAACAAGGACCTCGGCCTCTTGAAGCCAGGCGTTGCCAACCGCATCGCTGCTGCCGGTGACGAGATCGCCAACGGCAAGCACGATGGTCAGTTTCCGATCGACGTCTTCCAGACCGGCTCTGGTACTTCGAGCAACATGAACACCAACGAGGTGATCGCAAACCTCGCCGGTGACGGCGCGCACGCCAACGATCACGTCAACCTCGGCCAGTCGAGCAACGATGTCTTCCCGAGCGCCGTGCACCTTGCCGCGCTCGCCGAGATCGACAACAAGTTGATCCCGAACCTGAAGACGCTCGAGAAGTCGCTGGCCAAGAAGTCGCGGCAGTTCAAGAACTTTGTGAAGTCCGGCCGCACGCACCTGATGGACGCAGTCCCGGTCACGCTCGGTCAGGAGTTCGGCGGCTACGCCGCTCAGGTCCACCTCGGCATCGAGCGCGTCGAGGCGACGCTGCCGCACGTGCGCCAGATTCCGCTCGGCGGTACCGCCACCGGCACCGGCCTGAACACGCACAAGCGTTTCGCGCAGCTCACGCGCAAGTACATCAAGCAGGGTTCTGGGATCAACGTGCTCCCGCCGGAGGACCCGTTCGAGGCGCAGGCAAACCGCGACTCGCTGGTCGAGCTCTCGGGCGCGCTCAAAGTGGTGGCCGTCAGCTTCACGAAGATCGCCAACGACCTCGCGCTGATGGGCTCCGGCCCGCGCGCCGGCATCGGTGAGATCTTCCTGCCCGAGCTGCAGAAGGGCTCGTCGATCATGCCGGGCAAGGTCAACCCGGTCATCCCCGAGGTCGTGCTTCAGGTCAGCGCTCAGGTGATCGGCAACGACACCGCCATCACCGTCGGCGGCATGCAGGGTCAGTTCGAGCTGAACGTGCGCATCCCGCTGATCGCGAAGAACCTGCTGGAGTCGATCCAGTTGCTCTCAAGCGCGGCTCACCTGCTGGCGACCAAGTGCGTCGACGGAATCGGGCCCAACAAGGAGGGCCTGAAGAACTCCGCTGAGAACACGCTCGCCGCAGCCACCGCGCTGAACCCGCACATCGGCTACGACAAGGCCGGTGCGATCGTCAAGGACGCCGCCAGCAGTGGCCGCAGCCTGAAGGACGTTGCGATGGAGCACGGCGTGACCGTCGCGATCTACAAAGAAGCGATGAACCTCAAGAAAATGGCGCTCGGCGACTGACGTCGCCAAACGCCATGGGCGCAGCGCCGATTTGGCGCTGCGCGCCGTTGGCGACTGACGTCGCCAAACGCCATGGGCGCAGTAGCGACAACAAGCGCCGGTGCGAACCGTGCGGGTAGCGAAAGGATTTCGTCTGAACTTTTGTCCGGCCCCGAAGGGTCAGGTCGCGACCAGGCCCTCGCCCAGCTCTTCTGAAATGCGCACGTCGATCGAGTAGTCGATCGGCAGCACGATCAGCGACGGCACGTCGAGCGTGACCGCATGCTTGAGGCGCGTGCTGAAGTCATCGATCGAGGTGGCGCGCCAGGCCGGCATGTGGAATGCCTCGGCGAGCTTGACGAAGTCCGGGTTGGTGAAGTCGACGCCGAAGTGGCGGCCGAACTTGTTGTCCTGCTTCCAGACGATCGAGCCGAACTGCTGGTTCTCCCAGATGATGTTGACGACCGGGGTCTTCAGGCGCACTGCCGTCTCAAGCTCCTGACAGTTCATCAGGAATCCGCCGTCGCCGTTGACCGTGATCACGGTGCGGTCCGGGTGGACGAGCTTTGCGGCGATGCCGGCAGGGACTGCGAAGCCCATGCCCGCGAGGCCGTTGGCGATCAGCACGGTGTTCGGCTCGTGGGCCGGGAACATGCGCCCGATCCAGAGCTTGTGCAGACCGACGTCTGAGATCAGAATGTCGTCGCGACCCATCACGTCGCGGATCTCCGCCAGCGCGCGCGGCGGCTGTGCAGGGAAGGAGTCGTCGGTCCTGGCTTCTTCGAGGCGACTCATCACGAGGTCGTGAAGGCGACGCGATCCACCCGAGAAACTGACGTTGCGGCACTCCTCGGTGAGGATGTTGAGGATGTGGTAAATGTCGCCGACCAGTTCGATCTCGTGCATGAAGTGCGCGTCGATCTCGGCGGCCTTGGTGTCGATGACGATGATCTTCTTGTCGCCGTTCGGATTCCACTTCTCGGGCGCGTGCTCGACGAGGTCGTAACCGACGGCGATCACGAGGTCAGCTTCGTCGAAGCCGGCGAGCGAGTAGTCGCCGGCCTGCAGGCCGGTGGTGCCGAGCGAGAGCTCGTCCTCGTAGTCGACGATGCCCTTGCCCATGAAGGTGCTTGCGACGCCGATGTTCGTGGCGTGCGCAAAGTCGCGCATCGCCTGCGTGGCGTTGACGCGGATAACACCGTTACCGGCGAGCACCACGGGGTTCACGGCCGACTTGATCATGTCGGCGGCGCGCAGAATGTCGCGGGCGTTGGGCTCCGGGCGGGAGATCTCCATGCGCGGGAGCGGCTGCGCGTCCAGCGGACGGGCCATGACGTCTTCGGGAAGTTCGATGTGCGTGGCTCCGGGCTTCTCTGACTCGGCAAGCTTGAAGGCCTTGCGCACGACCTCCGGGATGATCGCCTCGTCGGTCAGCTGCGCGTTCCACTTGGTGATCGGACGCATCACGCGCATCAGGTCGATGTACTGGTGCGACTCCTTGTGCATGCGCTCGAGGTCGCCCTGGCCGGTCAGCGCCACCAGCGGCGCACGGTCGAGGTAGGCGTCGGCGACCGCGGTGATCAGGTTGGTTGCGCCCGGGCCGAGGGTGCCGAGGCACACGCCGGCGCGTCCGGTCAGACGGCCATAGACGTCGGCCATGTAGGCGCCGCCCTGTTCGTGGCGGACGGGAACGAACTGAATCGAGGAGTCCTCGATCGATTCGTTCAGATCCAGGGTCTCTTCACCTGGGATACCGAAGACATAACGGACACCTTCTGCCTCGAGGCATTCGACGAAAACGGCAGAAGCTTTGGGGGTTGCCATGGGGTCCTTCCTTGCGAGGAAAAATCGGGGTGGTTTGCGGCGGCGTATTGCCTGCACGGCCGGGGATTTCGACCGAGCTGGAGCCTAACAAGCAAGTTGAAAATGACGCGCGCGAACGTCCGTCCCGTTGGATGGAGTTTTTGGGGGGTTGTTGTTGCGAGTGGACAAACGCCCCGGTCGCGCTCTTGTGGGGTCGCGATCGATGGAGATCGCTCGCCGGCGCGCATTACTGCGGTCAGCAGCGTGCCGCCTTCAGTCGGCGTGAGCTTGAAGGCGTAGATCGTCCTGGCAATGCCCGGTTCGTCGAATGCGGTGAAGTCCGTGGACTCGATCGAGCGGTACTCGATCACCGGCTTCCAGAACTTTCCGACCAGTCCGAAGGCGATCTCTGTGCCCTGCCGGTCGGAGAGCGCGCCACGTCGTGGACACGTCTGCGTTCACGACGTGCGCCATCTCGTCGGAGCTGTCAAGCGCGGGAAGGAGCTCTTCGCAAAGCGCCGTCATCCGACGATCAAACGGGCGAGATCAGTTGGTGTGCTTGACGGTGATCACATCGCCGTCCTGCATCACGTAGTCGCGGCCTTCAAGCCGCAGCGTGCCCTTTTCCTTCGCGCCGACATACCCTCCGGCGTCGATCAGTTCCTGGAAGTTGATCACTTCGGCGCGGACGAAACCCTGCTGGATGTCGGTGTGGATCTCGCCGGCGGCGTCGTAGACGGTGCCGCCCTTCTTCATGTGCCAGGACTGGCCGATCTCTTCGCCGACGGTGAAGAAGGTGAGCAGATCGAGCAGCGCGAACGCGCCGTTGATCACGGTGGTGAGGCCGGACTCGGGGATCTCGAGCTCTTCGCGCATCGCGGCGGCTTCTACGTCGTCCATCTCGACGAGTTCGGCCTCCATGCGTGAGCTGATCGCGACGGCTTCGGCGCCCTGCGACCTGGCGTACTCGGCGATCGCGGGCGGGACCTCGGTCTCGCCCTCGGTGACGTTGGCGACGAACAGCACGGGCTTGCCGGTCAGTGGACTCAAAGACTTCAGCGCGAGCGGCGCGTCCTCGGGCACCGGCACGGTTCGAACGGCCTTTCCGGCCTGCAGAGCGGCGATCACGTCCTTCAGCCAGGCCTCTTCGGCGATCGCCTCGGGGTTGAGCGACTTGGCGTCCTTGGAGACACGTTGCAGCCTGCGCTCGGCCTGGTCGAGGTCGGCGTAGATCAACTCGGTTTCGATCGTGTCGATGTCGCGCGTCGGATCGACGTCGCCCTCAGGATGGACGACGTTGCTGTCCTCGTGGGCGCGGACAACGTGAAGGATCGCGTCGGTCTCGCGGATGTTGGCAAGGAACTGGTTGCCGAGGCCCTCGCCCTTGCTCGCCCCGCGCACCAGACCTGCGATGTCGTGCACGTGGATCTGATCGAGGCGGATATCAGTTGCGCCGGTGACGGCTGCGGTGTCGAGCAGGCGCTGATCCGGCACTGGCACGACGGCGACGTTCGGCTCGATCGTGGTGAAGGGGTAGTTCGCGGCTTCGGCGCCCGCCTTGGTGAGCGCGTTGAAGAGCGACGATTTGCCGGCGTTGGGCATGCCGACGATCCCGACCTTCATCGCCATGCGCGCGCAGCCTTTTCGCCCGTTTCAATCACGCGCGGGACGGTAGCGGGCACAAACAGCGGGACTCCTGCCGCAAGCGCCAAAGGACGGCTTGTTCATCGGCTTGGAGAGAGAGCGCGGGCGGCGAGGTCGCCGAGTACAGCACCGGCGACGAGATCGCTGGGGTAGTGGACGCAGTAATGGAGGCGCGAACCGGTCACGTTGATCGCGACGAAGTAGAAGAGCGGCCGTGCGGCCGGGGCGATGTCACTGAGCAGCCGCGCCGCAGCGAACGAAGTCGTCGCGTGCGACGAAGGGAAGCTCAATGCTGTTGGCGTGCCCAGCGCGGCGATCGGTGGTCGCTGGCGCCGCGCGACCAACTTCAACGCGGTTGTCGCGGCGTACACACCCGCGACCTTCACGCCGGCACCGACCCAGCGCTCGCGATTCTTCTCATCGCGAGCAGCAGCCACCCCGACGATGCCGAACCAGACCGCCCCGTGCTGTCCAGACTCAGTGATCACCCGCGTCGCCTGCTCGATCACGCCACCGGCGCGCACGCGCTCGACCCACTCGAGCACGGGCAGTTCGGCCTTGTCCAGCGGCTTCCAGAAGGATCGGTATTTCACAGCGCCAAAGAGCGCACGAGAGCTAGAAGCCCGCGCGGCGATCTTCCTTGTCGTCCGACTCGAGCGAGTAGAACTCGACGTGGTCGGCGCGCAGGTGCACGATGCGCTTCTCGTCGTTGACCTCTACCCAGCGCTCTTCAGCCTCGATCGCCGCGACGAGCTTGTCGAGGTCCTTCTGCTCAAGCTTCAGCTGAGCGGCGGCGCCGCCGACGAGCCCGAGGCCGATTGTCTTCCTGTCCTCTGCCATCTTGCTCGTTCCTCTCGAATCAGTGGTTAGTGGTCGTCTGCCGGCGTGATCAGCTCGGTCAGCACGAAGCCGGCCGCCTGCGGGTGCACGAAAGCAACGGTGCTGTTGCGGATGCCGATGCGCGGGGTCTCGTCGATCAGTTCAACGCCCAGCGCCTTCAACTTGTCGAGCTCGGCCTGCACGTCATCGACGCGGTAGGCGACGTGGTGCATGCCCAGGCCGCGCTTCTCGATGAACTTGCCGACGGGCGTGTCCGGCCCGAGCGGGCGGAGCAGTTCGACGTGGCCTCCGCCGACTTCGAGCAGCACGGCTTCAACGCCCTGCGACTCAACGGTCTCGCGGTACTGAATGGCCATTTCAAACTGCACTGCGTAGATCTCGAGGGTCGCGTCGATGTCTTCGACGGCGATCCCGATGTGGTCAATTGCTTTGAACATGGGCGGGCGCAAGCCTAGATGATGCGCGCGAAATTCAGGCCTTGAGCTGCGACTTCCAGAAGCGCACGAACTCGCGCTCGTGGGAGATGCCGGCCTCGAGCGAGCGGCCGACTCCTTCGGAGGGCACGCCAGACCTGCGCACTGCGAGGTACTCCTCAAGCTTCGCCTCATGCGAGGCAAGCTGCGCTTCAGCCAGAACCTTCGGGTCGGCGCCGAAGAACAACTTCAGCAGCGAGAGGTCGCGCAGCTCGATCGGCGCATCGGCCGGTTCTTCGCGCCAGGCCTCCAGCGCCTTCGCGCCCTCGCGGGTGATCGAGAAACTACGGCGGCGGCGGCCGGACGTCTCGCGCTTCTCGGAGAGATAGCCGTCTTCGAGCAGACGGTCGCACTGCGTGTAGATCTGCGTGTGCGGAAGCGACCAGAAGTTCACCACGCTCTGCGCGGCGAAGGCCTTCAGTTCGTACGGCGTGACCGGCTGGATCATCTCGACCATGCCGAGCACGAGGTATGAGGCGGTTGTCAGTTTGCGCGGAGCCACGGGTCTACTTGCATTATGGCGACAAATCCGGTACGATTCCACATGCATCGTTCATTTTGCACTATCAAGGAGCCCCCGATGGCAACCACAACGAGCCCGGATCAGACCCAGCACGCAGTCGAACTCGCCTTCGAGTCCCACCACGACATGCCGCAGCGCACAGAGCTTCCGGTGCGCCGCGAGCTCCCCACCTGGTTGTCCGGACAGCTGCTGCGGAACGGTCCGGGCCGATGGAAGTTCGACGGCGCGGAGGTCAACCACTGGTTCGACGGCATGTCGATGGTGCACAGCTTTGAGATCGAGGACGGCCGCGTCCACTACATGAACCGCTTCATCGAGAGTCGGGCCTACAAGGAGTTCCGCTCCTCCGGAGAGCTCAAGCTCCAGGAGTTCGCGAGCGACCCCTGCCGCACGCGCTTCCAGCGCATCCAGTCGATCTTCCGCCCCCAGGTGACCGACAACCCGGCGATCAACGCCTTCAAGTTCGGTGAGCAGTACATCGCGCTGAGCGAAACACCGATGGCCTACGAGTTCGATCCCAAGACGCTCGAAACGGTCGGCGTCGCCTACGAGAACCCGGATCTCTTCGCCACCGCGCACCCCCACCTGGACGGCGCGACCGGCGAGATGATCAACATCTCGTGCAACTTCGGCGCGCGCTCGTCGCAGAGCTTCTTCCGCCTCGAGCCCAACACCCTCGTGCAGAAGCGCATCGCGAAGCTGATCCGCAAGCACCCCACCTACCAGCACTCGTTCGGCATGAGCGGTCGCTGGCTGATCTTCACGGAGTTTCCGTTCAGCGTCAATCCGCTCGACATTCTGCGCAGCGGGCGGCCGTTCATCGAGAACTTCGAGTTCAAGCCCGAGGAGGGAACGCGAATCACGCTGATCGATCGCGATAGTGGCGAGATCGGCGGCGAATGGACGGCAGAGCCCGGGTTCTGCTTTCACCACGTCAACGCCTGGGAAGATGGCGAGGACGTCGTCGTCGATCTGTGCCGCTTTGATGACGCGTCGATCGTCGAGAACCTCTACCTGGAAGCGATCCGTAAGGGCGAATACCCGGAGGATGCCAGCGCGTACCTGCACCGCTACCGCCTGAAGCCCGGCGCCGAGCGCGCCGAGGAACACCGCGTCAGCGAAGAGCCGATCGAGCTGCCGCGGATCAACTACCGCGAGAACAACTGCCGCCCGTACTCCTGTGTCTACGGCGTGGGCATGGCCCCGGGTACGGGCGTGCCGTTCGACCGCCTGGTGAAGATCGACGCGACCCGGGGCTCATCGACGGTCTGGCAGGAGGACGACTGCCTGGTCGGCGAGCCCGTCTTTGTGGCCGCCCCGAACGCGAAGTCGGAGGACGACGGCGTGCTGCTTTCGCTGGCGCTCGACGGGAGACTCGGCCGCTCGATGTTGCTGGTGCTCGATGCCCGGGACATGACCGAGCTCGCGCGCGCCGAAGTCTCGCGCGCCGTGCCGCCGGGATTTCACGGCAACTTCGTGCGCAGCGGCTGAGGCCTACGCGGCCGGGTCGATCCCCTCGGCCTCGAGCAGTCGCCGGATCGCTGCGCGACCGACGTCGATCTGCTGCGCTGTCGGCTCACGGGTGCCGAGCGCTTCCTGAAGCTTGAAGCCCGGCGCGCGGAAGAGCCGTGTGAAGGCGCTGTCGGGGTGGCGCTCGGCGAACGCAAACATCTCGATTGACGTGGCCGCGCCGGCAAGACCCACGCCGACCTGCGCGACCGGCCCCGGCTTGGCCACGACCTGACGCATCAGCGCGTCGCCGGCGATCCCTGCGATCATCATCGGCGCGACCAGATGCGAGCCGCAGCGCTCATGTTCTTTGGCGGCCGCTTCGATCACGTCTGGATCCGTCGGGTCGCCGCCCAGCTCGTACGCGGCGATCGCCTTGTGCTCTACGCCGTGGTACTGCGCCGTCTCGCCGACCTTCAGGCTGATCAGCGCGGGCGCCATTCCAAGCACTGCGAGCGCCGCTTCAGATCCGACGCCACGCTTGCTGCGCTGACGCACGGCCATGCTGATCGCCATCGTCGTCGCGGCGGCACCGACAACGCGCGCATTCTCGAACGGCAGTCGCGCCTGTCGAAGCCTCATCCGGACGAGCGGCACAACGATCATCGACTCCGCGAGGCGCATCACGCCGCGCACGCCGGGAACGTTGTCGAGCGGTCCGCGCAGCCTTGGCACTTTGCCGCTCTTGACGATGATCTGGTCGTGCTTGTCGCGCACGGCGGCGGCCCACATCGTCGGGCCGTAGACGAGCAGCCCGTTCTCGAGCGCCATGCCGCCCATTCGCAAGCGGTCCCCGTTGGTCGTCCTTGACTCACCCATCGTGCCTCCCAGCCTAATGGTGCCCGGAGCGGGAACGCCCGTTCACTGCTTCTTCGGTGCCGGATCCCTTTGGGGGGCCCTCGCAATGGCCATCCCGCAAATGTAGGAGTTACTTGGTTTCATGTCAAGCAGGCCTGCGGACGATCAGCCGAGCAGCGCCGGCACGACGTCGGCGAAGAACTCCGTGGCAAGCGTCAGGTCCTGCACGGGGATGCGCTCGTCCGCCGCGTGCATCAGCGGATCCGAGTCGTACATCTCCATCTCGATCTGTGGGAAAAATCCATACGCGATCACGTCGGGAAATGCCTCGCGGAACCAGCGCGAGTCGGTGAAACCGGGCAGCACGCTCGGGAGGGCCACGGCGTCGGGATCGACCTTGCCGACCCAGTCCCTGATCAGATCCATCAGCCTGGTGTCGTGCGGCGAGCCGTTGCCGATCGCGGCCTCGGAGAAGGCGATCTCGTAGTCGCCGCCGCCGAGCATCTCGCGGGCGCGCTGCTCGGCGAGCTCGGCGCCGTGGCCGGGCGGGACGCGGCAGTCGACGCGCACCGAGGCCCGGTCGGGAATGACGTTGATCTTCTGCGAGGCCTCGACGATCGTCGGCGTCATCGAGACGCCCATCGTCGGCTCGAGCAGCGCGAAGAGGCGTTCGTCGACGGCGCGGACCTCGGCGAGCATCTCTTCGAGCTCTGCCTGGGACGGATTCTCGCCCGGGTCCCTGCCCATCAACGCGGTGAGGATCGCGCGCGGCTCTGCCGTGAGGTCGTAGTCGGGCTGACGGCCGGCGAGCTTCTCGATCAGCGGGGCGAGTTTGAGCAGCGCGTTCTCGCCCAGGCGCGGCATCGATGCGTGGCCGGCGGCGCCATGGGTGGTGACGGTGAAACGGCATGGTCCCTTCTCTGCGCAGCCCACGCGGAAGTAGCGCCGGCCGTTGTAGACGAACTGATTGCCGCCCCCCTCGTTCAGCGCGTAGTCGCAGCGCACGACCTCGGGGTGGTTCTCGCAGAGCCAGCGGGCGCCGTATCCGCCCCCGGCCTCTTCATCGGCGGTGACGATGATCTTCAGCGCGCCGGTCTCGGGGCGCCAGCCGGCCTTGACCAGTTCGGTCGCCGCGGCGAGTTCGGCCGCGGCCTGTCCCTTCATGTCCTGCGCGCCGCGTCCCCAGATGCAGCCGTCGCGGATTTCGCCGCTCCAGGGATCGACCTGCCACTCGTCGGGATTGGCGAGCACGGTGTCGATGTGGGTGAGCAGGGCGAGTGTGGGGCCGTCCTGCTTTGACGGGGCCTCAAGCGTGGCGATCAAGTTCGGGCGCTTCGGATCGCGCGCGAGGATCTCGACCTTGAAGCCGTTCTCCTCAAGCAGTCCCTGGATGAAGGCCTGGGCGACGGCCTCGTCGCCCGGCGGGTTGACGGTGTTGAAGCGGATCAGTTGCTGGAGCAGCTCCGTGGAGGTCTGCTCCAGTCGAGCGGTGTCGAGAGTCACGGGGCCAATCTACCCGCCGGGCGCATCGTCTAGGGAACAATCACCCTCCGCGCCGGACTCGTGCCCGGCCAGAGCTTGGTCGTTCCCGCCTTGTCAGCCCGCAGGTCGTAGGTGCCCACGGCGAACTTCTTCTTCAGGGTGAAGGTCGAAGTCCTTGAGAGCTTGACCTTGGCGATCGAGGCCCACTTGCCCGCCTTGAGCTGCTTGATCACGACGGTCTTGCCGGCCTGCGCCGGACTGACTTTGCCGGTGAAGGTCAGCGTGCGACCCGAGCGCTTGACGGTCAGCGAGACCTTGAAGGCATCGACGTAGGCGATCGCGCTCGTGCCGGCGAGGTGCTGGGCGTCGGCCGGGGTCAGCGCACGGAACTGGTACTTGCCGGTCTTCTTCAGCTTGGTGACGGTGGTTGCGAAGGCCGACTTCGAGGTCGTCTTCAGCTTCTTGACCGTGACCCAGCGTGAGCCCTTCTTCTGCTGGACCTGGACGGCGAGTCCGGTGTGAGCCGGTCCGACCGAGCCCTTGACGTAGCCCTTGGTGCCCTTGCGCTTGACCTTCAACTTGACCAGGTGCGCGACGCTGACAGCCGCGGTCGGCTCTGCTGCCAGACCGGCAAAACTTGCCTTGTAGGTGGTGAGGCGATCTGGCTTCACGATCGCCGTGAAGTTTCCACTCGCGTCGGTGACTGCCGATGTCACTGCGGCGAACGCGGCTGACCCGACCGGCTGGCCCTGAACGGTCACGGTCTGACCAGCCATCGGCGAGGCGCCCTTTGTCAGTCGACCGGTGAGCGTCACGCTCTGGCCGAAGACCACCGAAGCAGCAGATGCGGCGAGCGTGGCAACCGGGGGCGGCGCCGGCTCGGTGTTGAAGGCGACCTGCAGTGAGTTGACCCGCGGCGTCGCCTGGCCGTCGGCGGAAGTCATCGCAAAGCTGAAGCGCAGCTGCGGGTGCGTGGCCGGCGAGACCGCTGAAAGGTCGATCGTCGTGTCGCCGCCGGTGTTCAGCGGCGCCGTTGCAAGCACGGCGCTCGTGGTGGCGTCGAGCACGTTGGCCGTGGCAGTTCCGCTGCCGGCTCCGCCGGGCTGGAACAACGATGTGTTGACCTTCGCTGACGCCCAGCCAGAGAGTCCGGCGGCAGGCGGCGGCGCGACCGCGTTGGTGGTGGCGCTGCCGGAAGTGGTGAAGCTGACCGGCGCGCTGGAGACCGAAACGGCGTCGAGCGCCGGCGGGGATGTCGGGTCAGAGAGCCGGGCCTGCCAGCGGAGACCGCGGACGGTGAGCAGGAAGTTCAGCGTCTCGGGATTGTCGACCGCCGTGACCGGGAAGAAGCCGGACCACGACTGGTCGCCCGCAGTCGAGTAGGGCTGCAGGAAGCTGATCCAGAGTTCGACCGCGCCAGTTGAAGTGCGCGTGATGTTGCGGAAGTCGCGGACGGCCGTCGTCGGGTCACCGAGCTGGTAGGTCGCGGCTCCGCGCGGGCTCAGCGCCGTGCCGTTGCTGGTCGCGTGTCCGCCGCGAGTACGGCCGCTCGAGTCGCGACCGCTGAAGAAGACATGCGTCGTGCCACCGTCGACTGCCACGCCTGCGGCGCCGACGCCCAGCTCATCGAAGCTGAACGGCGCGAGGCCGGCGTCGAGCAGCAGACCGGGCGAAGTCTTGGTCCAGGTCGATCCGTTCGCGGACGTCGCATAGCCAAGGCGCTCCGTGGTCTTGCCGTCGACCGTCGAGATGCCGGTGTAGATCATCCGGTAGTCGCTGCTGCTGACCTGCCAGACGGTCGGGTCCTTGACGCCGTCCGCGTCGAAGGTGCCGGCGGCTCCAGCGGTGAGGATCTGCGTGCCGGGCGCCGCGAAGGCGAGGCCGTCGGCGGATGTCGAGTAGCCGATCGTCTTGGCGCCGCCGCTGTCCGTGCCGGTGAAGTACATCCGGTAGGTCACGCCGTCCTTGATCACCGACGGGTGCGAGACGCCGCCGGAGTTGAAGCCGGAGACCACGAACGTGAGCCCGGTCGGCGTGGTCCAACTTGCGTTGACCGGCTGCTTGTTGACATCCTCGGTCGTGGTCGAGGTGCCGAATGTGGTGACGCCGGAAGTGTTGACCGCGGTGAAGTAGAGGCGGTAGGGGCTCGGCGCAGCCGAGTCGTAGAGCACGGATGGATCGCGCTGGCCGCCAAGGTCGAAGTTCGCCGGCGAGTTGCCGATCGGCAGCAGCGAACCGCCGCTCTGGGCGCCGTCGCTGAACTTGGTCCACACGCTGCCGTCCGGCGAAGTCGCTCCGCCGATCCGCGACGTGAAGTCTGAGCCGCGCTGGCCCGAATAGAAGCCGACGAACCTGGTCGCGCCGGGGGCGCCTGCTGGAGTCGCGACAGAAAGACCGGAGCTTGATCGTCCGTCAAATGCGACGGCTGCCGTGGCGACGTCGAGAACCGAACGATCCACGTTGACGCCGGCGCCGCTGTCCACCTTCGAGAACGAGTTCCCGTTGTTTGACGTCGCGTGTCCGATGCGCGTGTGGAAGTTTCCGTTCGCGTCGATCGTGTTGCCGGCGTAGTAGGCCTTGTAGGTCGAGCCGTCTTTCATGACGTCTGGGCCGTCGAGGTTCGAGTAGTCGAAGTTCGAGTTCGTGCCGGACGGGTTGATCGCCGGGCTGGGGCCTGACCAGCTGATGCCGTCAGACGACGCGGTGCCGAGGATCTTTGTCTGGTACTCGTCGCCGGAAACGATCTTGCGCCCGGCGAGCAGCATGTTGTAGGTGTTGCCGTCCTTCCAGACGGTCGGGGCGTAAGCGCCGAAGGCGAGGTTGGCGCTGGTGCCCGGATCCTCGGGGGCGATCACCTTTCCACCCTTGCTCCAGGTGATGCCGTCCGCCGAGGTCGCGTAGGCGATCCGCTTCTTGCTTGAGTCGTCGCCGGTGTACCACATCTTCCAGCTCGTGCCGTCCTTGATCACGGACGGATCGGCCGCCGCGAAGCTGTCTGCGGAGCCGCCCTTTCCATGGTCGAGCACGGGCACCGGCAGCACACCGACGCCGGTGTACTTGGTCCAGGAGATGCCGTCGGTCGAGGTGGCGTAACCGATCGCGCCAAAGGTCTCGCCCTGGCCCGAGAACCACATCTTGTAGGGCGCTGTGACGTCGGCCGCGTCGTAGGTCACTTCGGGTCCGAAGACGCCGTGCTCGTCAAATGAGGTTGCGGTCGGCGAAAGCACCGGCGCGCCGGAGTTGGCACGGATCCAGGCGATACCGTTGGTCGAGGTGGCCTGGAAGATCGCGCGCGGTCCGCCGTCCTCGGGGCTTCCGGCGTAATACATCACGTAGCTGCTGCCGACCTTGATCACGCTCGGACCGTCGACGTTGTCACCGTCGCCCGCGATCGAGGTGGTCGGCGAAAGGACCGAGGAGCTCTCGTTCGTGAGCGCAAATGACGAGGTGGGAAGGTTCAGCGTGGCGCCGCTGCCGGTGCCGGTTCGGCTCAGGGTCTTGAGCCCGACCGGACCGAACGGCTGCGACAGAAAGGTCACCCCGGTGTCGAAGTTGGCATCGGTGTCCCAGGTCGTGGCGCTGGCGACTCCGTTGGTGGTCAGGCGCAGGCCGCCCTGGGCGTCGAGCGCCGTGTTGGTGAGCGTCTGCACGCAGCTCGTGTCAAGGAAGGACTCGAGGTAGTTCGTGTCGTCGACCGAGCAGGCCGACGCGCCCGCGGGCAGGCCGATGAACATGGCCAGTGCCAGCGTCAACGCCACCGCGAACTTGAGAAGATTTGTACTGCCTGGCCGTACTGAAAGACCGCTTGTCACTCGCATCCTTGCAAGCATTTCACGCGTGTCGGTCACGGAGTTTTCCCTTTTTAGCTTTCCATGCGACTTTTTTAACGGGCGGCGAGCCGGAAAGTGTCGCTCCGATGATCAAGCTCGCGCGGATGCCGTTGCCGCCGTACTCCTGCGGGATGCCGACGCCGAGGAATCCGGCCTCGCGGAACCAGTCGTCTGAGCACAGTCCCCTTTGCAAGTCCTTGCTCTTTGCGAGATTTCTGAGCGTAATCTTCCGCGAGCTCCCGACTCTCCGATAGCTTGATCGGTGTCTGATGGCACGTTCGATCGAAGAAATCTCGGCTGAGATCCTCGCGCACAAGTCTGAGGCGTGTGGATTCGAGCCGTGCACGACCTGCACCCAGATGGTCCCGGGCAACGGCGACCCTTCGGCTGCCGTGATGCTGATCGGCGAGGCGCCGGGCAAGAACGAGGACGCGCAGGGCGTTCCGTTCGTTGGTGCGGCCGGGAAGTTGCTTGATGAGCTGCTGGCATCGGTTGAGCTTTCGCGCGACTCGGTGTTCGTCGCGAACGTGCTGAAGGCCCGCCCGCCGGGAAACCGCGATCCGCTTCCTGAAGAGGCGGCGCACCATTGGCCGTGGCTCGAGGAGCAGATCGCTGCCGTGGATCCAGACGTGATCGTGCTGCTCGGCCGCCACGCGATGGGGCGGTTTTTGCCGGGCCGGCGCATCTCTGAGATTCATGGCGAGCCGCGGTTGAAGGATGGGCACGTCTATCTGCCGGTCTACCACCCGGCCGCTGCGCTCTACAACGGTGGGCTGCGATCGACTGTGTTTGCCGACTTTGCGCAGCTGCCCGCGCTTGTTGAGAAGGTGCGCGAGACGGGGCGCGATCAGTTGCGCGCTCGTTCGGGCGGGATTTCCGGCGGGCCTGAGGGCTTGTTCGTCGGAGCGTCGAGCGGAGAAGACCTCGCCGCTGAGTTTTCCAGTGAGACTGAGATCGCCGCGTCTGCGCCTTCACCCGCAACGTTCGCCGCGGACTACGCCGACCCGCTCGACGGTATGGAAGCCGCGCGGATGATTCCGCCGCCGCGCGAAATGCCTGCCGTGGACCGTGATGAACCGCCGCGTCCTGCGCCGGGGCAGTCCGGGCTCTTCTAACTGAGCAGCGCGTCCACTTCAGCGCGCGCGATCATCCAGCCGCGATCGTCGCCGAAGAGCTGATGCATCCACATCGCCTCTGTTACGAGGGCATGCAGCCTGAATACGGTGCGCGCGCCGTTCATTCCGTCGGCCTTTGCGTCCGTGGCGAGCAGATTCATCCATGCGCGCCAGCCTTCCCGGAGCCTGTCGCGGATCGGACCTGGCCTGTCGTCGAACTCGATCGACGCGGCGGTGATGAAACAGCCGCCGTAGTCGTGGCGGCTCTGTGAATAGGCGAGCCAACTGGACATCACCGCGCGCAGGCGGCGCTTGCCCGGCTTGAAGGCGGCGTTCGGTGCCCAGACGTTGGCCATGAAATCGCTCATCGCGTGGTTCACGGCGGCGAGTTGCAGGTCGGACTTGGTGTCGAAGTGACCGGCGACGCCGCTCTTGCTGATCGAAAGGTGGTCGGCGATGCGGGCGATGCTCAGATTCTCGAGACCTTCCGCCGCGCCGAGCGCAAATGCGCTGTCGATCACTGCGGCGCGCGTGCGTTCTGCTTCTTCTCTTGACTTTCTCGCCATTGCCTGA
>JBPPNF010000046.1:0-96300 GCA_051306435.1 Solirubrobacterales bacterium
CTTCGCCGAGCCTTTCCAGTCCTTCAACTGGCGCACGTAGAACTGGCGCTCGATTCCATCGGGGCTCTTGAAGTTGTCCCAGCCGAGCAAGGGGTCGGTAGCGCCTTGCATGATTCGCTGGCCGGCGATCACGCGCTGTCCAGCAAACTCAAATTCGCTCTTGCCGAGGTAGCGCTCGTACACGGAGGGCCCGGCTTCCTTGACCTGGAGGAACAGCGGGTCGTTGGTGTCGCGACCGATCAGCAGCACGATCCACACGCGGGTGCCAACGCTCCCGACGCCGACGATCTTTCGCGCCATGTGCACGATCTCATACTGGTCGAGCAAGTGCTTGCGATCTGCCAGCAGGCGCTCTTTGTAGGTATCAATGACGGTGCGTATGAAGCTCTCGATGTAGTCCTCGGACAACTCGATGTCGAAGCTCTTCGCGACATCTTCGATCGGAACGATGATCGGCGGCGCGGCGGCGATGCGCAGCTTGCCATCAACAACCTCGGTCAGCTTCTCGAACTCCCGAATGCTGTCCTTGGTGTAGGCCTTCTCGGCCATCTTGGAAACCGATTTGGCCGAGTCGGCGCGCTGGTTGGCTTTGAGCAGCTCGAGCAGCCGATCGACTTCAAGGCGCTGGTGCCAGACGTCGAGATTGGTCATGCCCGCAAGCTCACGGACGCGGTCTCGATACGAATTGCACAGTCCAACAACTGCGGCGTGCGACTCCTTCTCAGTGGCGCCGATCGATCGGCCGGCGATCACCGTGCTCGCCGCGAGCCGCTTCAGATCCCACTCCCATGGGCCTTTGAGTGTCTCATCAAAGTCGTTGCAGTCAAAGACGAGTCGACGATCGGGCGCAGCGAAAAGTCCGAAGTTCGAGAGGTGCGCATCGCCGCAAATCTGGGCGAAGATGTCGGTGTGCTCCTTGCGCGCGAGGTCGTTGGCCATGAGCGAGGCTGCGCCGCGGTAAAAGGCAAACGGCGTCGTGAGCATCCGGCCGTACCGAATCGGGACGAGGTCCTCGAGGCGTCCGTCGTCATCCATCTGGAGCAACGCGACCGGATCGCGCTGCTCGTCAAGCGGCTCGAACTCCGCAAGGCTCGAGCGCGGAACGCGTTTGCGCGCGGCGCGACCAACGTCACGTCGTTCTTCGACAGTCAGAAAGCCATGTGTGCGAGCAAGATCAGACAAATCGGGGAGACAGGATTTGAACCTGCGACCGCTCGGCCCCCAGCCGAGTGCGCTACCAGACTGCGCCACTCCCCGGTCAGGGATGGATGGTACCTACGGCCAGGGGGTCGTGGCCTGAAGCACGGCTGCTTTCAGTCCGTCCGTCCGTAGATGAGTGATCTCCTGGTAGGCAGGAGCCATCACCATTTCGAGGAATTTCTGGCGGCTGGGGTAACGAACCAGGAGAACCACATCCCAATCGTGGCCGTCGGCAGCGACCACTGTCGTCGAGCAGTCTCCCGCATAGACAACCTCGGCGCCGATCTTCTCAAGATGGGACTGGACGGCTTCCGCGTACTTGTCGTATGAATCTTTTCCGCCAACGCCGCCGTAGCGCAGCAGATTGAGCATCACCACCGGTCCGCCGTCGTCCTCCTCGACAAACCGACGGACATCCTCAGCGGTCGGGTCAACCGCCATAGTGCTTGCGGGTGTCCGCGAAGAGCGATTTCAGCAGGCGCTGGTTGATCGCGTCGCCCGCCTTGCCGATCGCGGTCGGCTCGTAGGCAATCGTCCATGTGAAGTTGCAGCTCGTGTCCGAGACCGGCTCCACGACGTAGTCCTCGGCGAACCGCTTGGCCAGCGGCGCGCTGGCTTCGAGCACGTAAAAGGCCTGACGACGCCCCTCTTCCCAGATGAAGAAGTGCTCGCGGAACTTGTTGGCGCCCTTCAGCGCAGAGACCGTTCGCGTGGTGCCGACGCCGTAAGGAGGGTTGGATGTCCAGCTGATTCCGTTGCCGATGATCCTGCACCAGGAGAGCGGGTGCAGCGCGGTCAGCTCCGCCCAGACTTCGGCGGCCGGTCGATTGACCGCAAAGGTCTCCGCCAGCACCACGGGCGCGTTGTCGAAGAATGACTCGTCTACGGGTTGGTTCTTGAACCAGGGCAGTTTCATAAGCGGGCGACGGGAATCGAACCCGCCCTAAGAGCTTGGAAGGCTCCTGTGCAACCACAACACCTCGCCCGCAGAGCACACCAGTTTACGACGGTCAACCTTCACCGTCCCAATAATCCACCTCGGTGCCGTGCTTGAACAGCCCGCGGTACTCGTCCGGCTTGCCGCGTCTGAAGTAGACTCCGGTCTTTCCCGAGTCGGGATAGATCACCGTGTCGACATCCTCGACCGTGCTGATCGCGAGGATTCGCGCTGGTGAATCGGTGTTGTTCTTCAGCTGATGCGCCCCTGCCTCTCCGACGAGGCAGCTCACGACAGCGCCGCGTTCGAGTTCGCGCCATCCCTCGGGAGTGCGCAACGAAGGCGCCCCCTCAAGCACGATCAACATCTCTTCCTCGCCGTAGTGGAAGTGGTACGGGTAGGCAGCGTCGCCGGGCTCGATCACCCAGATGCTCGCGCCGAGCCGCTCGGCTCCGGCCTGTCGGCCGATGAAGGCGCGCTCGCGGGTGAAGCCGTCGTGATCACGCTTCTGGTCGAAGTCAGGATTGAAGATGTTCGGCATGCGCGCCCCCGCGGAAGAAGCCGGTGCTGTTGAAACGTTGGAGGCGGGCCAGCCAGGACTCGAACCTGGAATCCCCGGTTTTGGAGACCGGTGCCTTAGCCAATTTGGCCACTGGCCCGCGCGGCCGGGAGTTTACCCAGTCGGCTACCGGGTGCGGCGGGCGACCAGCCAGTTGAAGGCCTGTTGATTCCCGCCCGGTGTGCGGTGGAGCTCGCGCATCGAACCGACCGTCTCGAAGTCGCCGCCGAGCAGGTCGCGGAGATCGCCCAAGGAGTAGCGACGCACCGCCAGGCCAGAGCACCGCTCGGGGCCGTCCTCGGCGAACACGCCGATCACCGCGTGTCCCCCGACGTTCAGCGCAGAACGCAGCGCAGCGAGGTACGCCTGCCGCTCGTCTTCGTCCGTCAAGAAATGCAGCACGGCGCGATCGTGCCAGACGTCGTATGTCCGCGGCGGCTCCCACTCGAGCAGATCTGCCACGATCCACTCCACGTCGTCGGCCTTGACACCGAGTCGACGGCGGCTGATCTCAAGCCCGGTGTCGGCAAGGTCAAGCACAGCAAGGTCTGCGTGGCCGCGATCGATCAGCCCGTCGACAAGCCGCGACGAACCGCCGCCGACATCGATCACCGACGCCCGCGAATCCGCAACTGACCCGATCAGGTCGAGTGAGGTCCGCGCCTCGGCCTGAAACCAGCTGACTGCGCTGTCGCCGCCCGAGTACGCGGCGTTCCAGTGTTCTGTACCCGAACTCATCCTGTGAACCGTATGCGGGTGGAGGGACTTGAACCCCCACGAGCTTTCGCCCACCAGCTCCTAAGGCTGGCGCGTCTACCAATTCCGCCACACCCGCGTATTTGAAATGACTCGATCAGGCGTCTGGCGGGCGCCCGCGCGAGAGTCTAGACTTGCAGCCGATGCTGTGGGAGGACGTAAAAGCATCCGAGGAAAAGCCGCCTGTCCGACACCCCAACAGGGATCTGCCGGAATCGCATACGGCCCGCCTCGGAGTTGTGGCTCTGCTCTTGTTGAGCGTTGCGATGCTGCTCATCGTCGCTTTCGGCGGCTGGAGCCTGCTCGTCGGCGCGAAAGTGCCGCTTCTCATCTTCGCCGCGATCTACGCGGGCTTCGCCTGGGCCGTGATTCAGTGGCGGCGCGGCGTGCTTCCCGTGATCGGCGCAATCGCCGTGGCGCTCGGGATTCTCGCGCTCGTCGCCGGACCGGACTGGTTCGCGCGTGACAAGGTCGGCTACAACGACCCCGCGCTCCCGGCGGCGCTGCTAGGTGTGATCACGCTCGGATTGATTCCGGTGCAGATGCTGCTCGTTGTGGTCTCCGCGTGGGGCTTCAACCAGAAGTGGAACGTCGAAGAAGAGATCCACCCCGACGAGCCGGACTGGCCGGCGGATCGCCCGCGACCCGCGGCACCGCCACAGGTCCCGCCAACTGCGGCGCCTGCAAGATAAGTTTTCCACCCCTGCCCGGGTGGCGGAATCGGTAGACGCGCGGCACTCAAAATGCCGTGTCCTTTGGGCGTGAGAGTTCGAGTCTCTCCCCGGGCATATGAGTTCAGTTGTTCACGCGCGAGTCGTCGCACACGGCCGCGTCCAAGGAGTCTTCTATCGCGACACGATTCGGCGCGCCGCCGAGCTTCGCGGTGTCAACGGCTCTGCCGTGAACCTTCCCGACGGCACCGTCGAGTGCCACTTCGAGGGCTTTCGGCCGCCTGTTGAAGAGATGATCGACGTCGCACGGTCCGGCTCGCACACCGCAGTGGTCGAGCGACTCGATGTCGAGTGGACCGAGCCAGAGGGCATCGGCGAGTTTCGGACCGGCTAAGTCAGCGCGGCGCGAATAGCTTCGAGCGCTTCCGGATTCTCGGCCGATGAGAGGTCTCCGGGATCCTCGCCCAGGGCCGCGGCACGGACCGCGCGGCGCAGGATCTTTGCCGAGCGCGTCTTCGGGAGCGCAGGCACGATCACCACGCGTGACGGTTTGAAAGGCCGACCGAGCTCTTCAGCGACTGCCGCCGAGAGTTCTCCGGGCAGCGACTCATCCCCTGCGGCGTCACCGATAGCGACAGCAAAGCACCACACGGCTTCACCCTTGGTCTCGTCCGGAACGCCGATCGCGGCGGCCTCGGCAATACGTGGGTCTGCGACGAGAATGCTCTCCACCTCTGCCGGACCGAGACGCTTGCCGGCGACGTTGATCGCCTCATCCGAGCGACCGAACAGGAACCAGTCGCCGTCTTCGTCGATCATCGCCCAGTCGCCGTGGCGCCAGATTCCTGGATAGGTGCTCCAGTAGCTCGATCTGTAGCGCTCCGGATCACCGAGCACTCCGCGCGTCATGCTCGGCCAGGGCTGTTTGCAGACGAGCTCCCCGACCGTTCCGCGGATCGGGTTGCCCGCGGGATCAAAAACATCCACATCCATACCCAGTGAGGCGCCGCCGAGCGAGCAGACCTTGATCGGCTCGACCACGAAAGGCGACAGGAAGCACGCGCCCACTTCGGTGCCGCCGCTGATGTTGACGATCGGCACGCGCTCGCCGGTGACCTTCATCAGCCAGCGGTAGGGATCCTCGTTCCACGGCTCCCCGGTCGATCCAAGTATTCGAAGCGATGAAAGATCCGCGCCGGAGGCGAACTCGTCGCCCTTGGATTTCAGCGCGCGGATGAGCGTCGGCGAGATCCCCAGCACGTTGATCTTTTCCTGCTCGACGAACTTCCACAACCGGCCGGCGTCGGGCCAGTCGGGTGCGCCCTCGATCATCACCATCGTCGCGCCGAGCCCGTGCGCGCCGAGCATGTTGACCGGGCCCATGATCCAGCCCATGTCCGTGACCCACATGAATCGATCGCCGGCGTGGACGTCGAGCTGGTACGCAACCTCGGAGATCATCTTCACCGTGAAGCCGCCGTGCACGTGAACCGCGCCCTTGGGTTTGCCGGTGGTGCCCGACGTGTATCCGATCATCACCGGGTCTTCGCTTCCGGTCGGCGCGGCCTCGATCGACTGACCGCGGAAGGGAGCTACGAGACCCTCCCACTCGACGTCGAACTCCGGATCGAAGGCGACCTCGTTGCCCTCCTCGCGCGCGAGCACGAGCTTTTCCAGCGTCGGGACGGCGAGCGCGACTTCGTCTGCGATCGGCTTGATCGTGGCGGCCGAGCCGCGCCGGGCGCTGCCGTCGGCGGTGATCAGGACCTTGGCGCCGGCGTCGTTCAGGCGCGCGGCGACGGCGTGCGCCGCAAAGCCGGAGAAGATCGGCAGGTAGACGGCGCCGAGCTTCGCGACCGCATAGCTGGCGATCGCCGCGCGCGGCGTCATCGGCATGAAGACTCCGATGTGGTCGCCCGGGCCAACGCCGAGCGACCGCAGGCCGAGCGCGAAGGCGTCGATCTCGGTGCGCAGTTCGGCAAACGTCAGGCGCTCGATCTCGCCGCTCTCGCGCTGGCAGACAATCGCTTCGCGGCTCGCGGTTTCTGGGTCGCCGGCCCAGCGGTCGACGCAGACGGCAGTCATGTTGATCTCGCCGCCGGTGAACCACTTCGTCCACTCGATGCCGCCGCTGTCATCCATCACCTGGTCGTAGGGCTTCGAGAACGGGATCGAAAGATCGCGCACGACGAACTCCCAGAAGCGCGCGATGTCAGCGACGCTCGCCGCGCGCAGTTCTTCGATCGTGTTGACGCCGTACTCGCGGAGCAGGCGGCTGACGTTGGCCTGCTCGATGTAATCCGGCGTCGGTCGCCAGGCGACCTCGGCTGCTTGCGTCTCCCCGTGCGCAGTCATGCGGCACAGTCTAAGGCAGGCTCGAAACGGGTCACTGGAAGTGAAAGACCGTCGGGCTCGGCCCCCGCGATCTGTCGACCGCTTAAAAGTGAAAGACCGTCGGGCTCGGCCCCCAACGGTCTCTCGGAAAGCGCCGCTTGATGGGCTCTGCGGCTCGGCCCCCGCGATCTGTCGACCGCTTAAAAGTGAAAGACCGTCGGGCTCGGCCCCCAACGGTCTCTCGGAAAGCGACTTGGGCTCGGCCCCCGAGTGCGCTTCGATTTGGACTGACAGCCCAATGAAGGACTCGTCAATAGTCCCTACATCGTCCCCAATTGCGAGCCACTTTATACACCAAATCGGGTAAATAGCAAACGAATTCGCGAAAAACTCAAGAGTTTCAGCCCTGATCAGCCCATTCGACCGGCCCAGCGGTCAAAACGTGACTCGTGAGGCGTCGGCCGAGCCGATCCTGCATCTCGCGCGAGCAGTCGACGAGTGCCGGAAGATCTATCCCGGTTGCAACGCCCATCTCTTCGAGCATCGAGACGACGTCCTCGGTTGCGACGTTGCCGGTCGAACCGGGCGGCACCGGGCAGCCGCCGAGCTCGCCGAAGGAAGACTCGAATGAAGTACACCCGCCCCACAGCGCCGCCAGCACATTGGCCAGCCCCTGGCCGCGAGTGTTGTGAAAGTGCGCCGTCAGCTGCGCCCCTGGCAAAGCGTTCGCTGCGGCCGGGAAGAACTCGCCGACCTGAAGTGGATTGGCCATGCCGGTGGTGTCTCCGAATCCGATCTCGGCGCAGCCGGCCTCGGCCAGCGCACCAGCGATCTCGAAGACCCGACCGGAATCCACGTGGCCCTCGTACGGGCAACCGAACGAAGTCGAGATCACAGCGATGCAGCGCAGTCCGTCCTTTTGCGCGTCGGCGACAACCCCGGTCAGCTCCGCGAGCGACTGCCCGATCGTGCGATTGACGTTCTTCATGTTGTGCGTCTCTGATGCAGAGAGAAAAACGCTGATCTCGTCGATCCGGTCGCGCTGCTTCAGCGCGTTCTCAAGGCCACGGCGGTTCGGGACCAGGACACTGAAGCTGACGCCTTCACGGCGTCGCACGCGCGCGAGCACTTCGGCCCCGTCGGCGAGCTGCGGGATCACGTCGGGGCGCACGAACGAGGTGATCTCGATCCGCGACACACCCGTTGCCGTCAGCTTGTCGATGATCGCGACCTTGTCGTCGGTGGCGATCACCTCGGGCTCGTTCTGGAAACCGTCGCGTGGGCCGACTTCGCGGATCAGGGCCTGACTCGGCGGCGCGATCACGTTCTCTCCCCTGCGACATTGCGACCGTCGAAGGTCGCGCCGTGGATGATTCGGCGCTCATGGGTGCCGACGCCGATCGTGCGGCCTTCGCAGGTGACGTCGACATCAAAGTGCAGCTTGCGCCCGTCCTGGACATCGGTCAGCGTCGCCGTCGAAACGCACTCGCCGCCGATCGGTGCCGACCCCACGTGCTTGATGTTCACAGCGAATCCCACGCACGTCGCGCCTTCGGGCAATCTGCTCCAGACGGCCTGCATTGCGCTGTACTCCATCCGCCCGATCATTCGCGGCGTGGCGAGCACGCGGTTGGCGACGCTCCCGCCGACATCGGTCGAGAGTTCGTCGGTCACTTCAAAGCGGTGTTCGTAGGTCAGTCCCGGCTGGATCGGCATGGTCAAAAGCCTACGTGAAGCAGGGGCTAGGATCGCCGCGATGACCACCGCAGACAACACGGTCGCGATCGTCGGCGGCACCGGCGCACTTGGATCGGCACTCGCTCTTCAGCTCGCCCGCGCCGGCGTGCACGTACGGATCGGCTCGCGCCAGCTCGGTTCTGCCGAAGAGGCCGTCGAGCGCCTACGCAGCCGGCTCGAAGACACCAACGCCCCGGTCAGTGGACACCTCAACGAAGACGCAGTCCAGGGCGTTGAAATCGTCTTCTTGACCGTCCCCTTCCGCTCGCAGTCCGAAAACCTCACCAACTTGAAGAACGCGCTCGAGGAAGGCCAGATCCTCGTCGATGCAACTGTGCCGCTCGCCGCGGCGATCAGCGGAAAGGCGACGCGCACGATCGGCGTCTGGCAGGGCTCCGCTGCGCAGCAGGCTCAGGAGATGGTTCCCGAAGGCGTTGTCGTCGTCTCGGCCCTCCACACGGTCAGCGCCGTCACGCTCGCCGACCTCGAGACCGCCCACGACCAGGACGTCCTGGTCATGAGCGACAAGAAGGCCGCCAAGGCCCGCGTCGCGAAGCTGATCAACCTGATTCCCGGTCTGCGCGCCGTAGACGGTGGACCGCTCGAGGCCGCGCGCATCGCCGAGCAGCTCACTGCGCTGCTGATCGGCGTGAACATCCGTTACAAGACCCACGCCGGTGTCCAGTTCACCGGCCTGCCGGTCAAGGAGTGGGACTAGGGGCCATGCGCGTCGCGCTGCTTGCCGGCGGCACCGGCGGCGCCAAGCTCGCCGTCGGACTGCGAGACATCCTTCACGGCTTCGACGGCGAAGAGGCCGAGCAGCCCGGTCAGCTCAGCGTCGTCGCCAACACGGCCGACGACATCGAGATCTACGACGTCCACGTTTCGCCAGACCCGGATCTCATCACCTTCCGCCTTGCGGGCGTGCTCGGCGGTCTTGGTTTCGGGATCGAGGGCGAAGGTCACGCGTTGATGGATGCCCGTCGCGCGGCCGGCGAGGAAGTCTGGTTTGAACTCGGCGATGAAGACATGCGCGTCTGCGCCGCGCGAGCGGAGCAGCTGTCGCAAGGCTCGCCGTTGACGGCCGCTCACGCCGGAGCGACCGCGGGCTACGACACGGGCGGCGCCCTGGTGCTGCCGATGAGCGATCACCCGTTCCGCACCGTTGTCGAAACGCCTGAGGGGCCACGAGGGATCCAGCAGTACCTGATCCAGGACCGCAGCGGCCCGGCGATCGAGCGCGTGCGCTTCGACGGGATCGACGCCGCAGCCGTCACCGCGCAGGTCGCCGCCGCGATCACCGAGGCGGACCTGATCATCGTCGGCCCGTCAAACCCGGTGATCAGCATCTCGCCGATCCTCAAGACACCCGGCCTGGCCGACGCGATCTGGGCAACGCCGGCGCCGGTGCTCGGCGTGAGTCCGTTTGTCGGCGGCGAGGTGCTCAAGGGCCCGACCGCCAAGTTCGTCGAGGCCGCGGGTTTTCCGCCGACGAGCGCAGGCGTGGCCGACTACTACGCCGCCGCCCACGGCTCCATGATCGATGCCTGGGTCGCCGACGATCCGGTCCCCGGCCACGCCCATCACCTCGCCAACGTCGCGATGAGCGACCCGGCAAAGACACGTTCGGTCGCGGCAGAAGTTCTGCGCTACGGCGCGTCGCTGCCGGGAACCGGGTCAGACTGAAGCGATGCACCCACGCCGCGAACGCACCTGCGTGATTCTCCCGGTCAAGCCCTTCGACGACGCCAAGGAGCGCCTCGCGACCGGGCTCGCCGCCGGGCAACGTCGGCTGATCGCCGAAGCGATGGTGCGCGACGTGATCGCGGCGCTCGCCCGCGCCAGAGAGGTCGACGGCGTCGTCGTGGTCAGCGCCGAGCCGAAGTTGGCCGAGATCGCGGCCGGAACCGCCGACGCGGTGATCCCCGACGCTCGCAGCGGCCACAGCGACGCCGCGATCGCCGGCGTCGCCTGGGCGATCGAACACGACTTCGACCGCGTGGTGATGATCCCCGGCGACTGTCCGTTGCTCGACCCTGAAGAACTCGACGACCTGATCGCCCGCACGCGTGAGGATCGCATCCAGTTCGCCGTGATCCCGGACCGCATGGGCACGGGCACCAACGCGCTCGTGATCTCGCCGCCTGATGCGGTCGATCCTTCATTCGGCCCCGGCAGCCGTCAGCGCCACATCGCGATGGGCCTTGCCGCATCACGGCGCGTCGCCGAGCACGAGGTGCCGTCGCTCGCCCTGGACCTCGACACGGCAGAGGACCTGATGGAGCTTGCCGAGCGGCTGTCCACCGGCGACCACGATGCCGTGAACACCGAGCAGGCGGTCGCGACTCTGCTGACCGACCGTCGCAGCCTGCCGGGCGGGTACGCGCGTTGAAGATCAGCGCCGAAGCGGTTCGCGGGCTTCCGGAAATCGCCGCCGGCGACGATCTTGCCGCGCTGATCGCGCAACACACGGATCTCGTTGACGGCGACATCGTCGTGATCGCCCAGAAGGTTGTGAGCAAGTCCGAAGATCGCTTCGCCGACCCGGCGCGCTCCAATCCCGGCGATCGCGCGAGCGAACTCGCCGCGACCACCGGCAAGGATCCCGGCCTCGTGCAGCTGATCCTCGACGAGAGCTCTGAAGTCCTGCGCGCCACGGAGGGCGTGCTGATCGTCGAGACCAGGCACGGATTTGTCTGTGCCAACGCGGGGATCGACAGTTCGAACGTGCCGGGCGACGAGCTTGTGCTGCTGCTCCCGCGAGACCCGGACGCTTCCGCTCGTGAGATCCGCTCGCGGCTCGCGTCGATCACCGGCAAAGCGCTTGCAGTGCTGATCGCGGACAGCTTCGGGCGCGCCTGGCGATCGGGGCAACTCGACATTGCGATCGGCTGCGCGGGCATCGAACCGCTGCTCGACGAACGCGGCGGCGTCGATCGCGACGGCCGCGAGCTTGCCGCAACGATCCAGGCCGTCGCAGACGAGCTGGCGGCGGCGGCAGATATCGCCCGTTCCAAGGACAGCGGCGAGCCTGTGGTCGTGGTCCGCGGGCGCTCAGACCTTGTGATTTCCGGCGACGGGCCTGGTGCCACGGCTTCATTGCGCGAGCGCTCGCAGGATCTGTTCCGCTGAGCTAGTAGTTGTTTATTGGTAGTTTCCCCCCGGCCTACCAGACTGACTAACTAATTTGGGGTACTTACGAGTTGATTCTCTGGTATTATGAGTACCCGAAAGTAAGGAACTTTGGATTTTTGTCCCATGCAACGGGTGTTTTCTGACATATTGATTGCAATCGAGCTTGCGAACGGATCAGTTCGATACTCGGCCCCAGCCGCTTCTTCGCGCACAAATCTGCTCTCCCCCAAACTAAGTACACACCCTTGCTTCGGTCACGGCCGGATCGCGACCACCAATGACCAATACTGAGCCCCAATCATCTTCGGATCAGCCGTCGGCTGACCAGGCACAACTCTCGGCAGTCGCCACTCCCGAGTCAGCACGCAGCTTCTTTGACTTCTCAGAGGCGACGGCGACGGTGCTCGACCTGCTCGCCAAGCAGCTTCCCGACTGCGCCGTCTTTGTCGCCTACCACGACGAAGGCGCGCAGCTGCTGCGCATCGTGGACTTCCGCGGTCCCGACATCTTCGGCATCCACCACGGTCAGACGCTCGCCCTGCTCGCCCGCCCGGGCGCCGACGGCGTCGTCGACCCCGCACCCGCCATCCTCGCCAGCCCCGACGTCAAGAACGCCGACAGCTTCGTGGGTATCCCCCTCGAGTTGCAGGACGGCAGCCACTTCGGCACGCTTTGCGCGATCTCAGACTCCGCGAAGCGCTTCCACCGCAACGAGCTCGATCTTCTGACCGTGCTCGGCCGAGTGATCGTCAACGAGCTCGACCGCGAGCGCAAAGAAGAAGAGTTGGAGAAGAAGCACGCCGACCTGGTCGAGCATGCAGAACAGCTCCGCTCAGATGCCTTCACCGACGCCCTTACCGGCGTCGCCAACCGCCGCGGCTTCGAGCGCGCGCTCGCGCGCGAATGGAAGCTCAGCCGCCGCGGCACTGTCGAGTCCTACCTGGTGCTGATCGATCTGGACGGCTTCAAGACCGTCAACGACCGCTTCGGCCACGCCGCCGGTGACCGTGTCCTCCAGCTCTGCGCGCAAGCGTTGCAGGAGGCCGCGCGAGGCACCGACGTGGTCGGGCGGATCGGTGGCGACGAGTTTGCCGCCGTGCTCGTCGGCTGCGAGAGCCCCGACGACGCCGTCGGCTATCGCGAACGCGCCCACCTCACGCTCGAGCGCTACCTGAAGGGCGAAGAAGCCCGCGTGAGCTTCTCAGCGGGCCACCAGTCGCTGGGCGAATCCCCCTCTCCCGTGCGCGCGATGGAACTCGCCGACCAGGCGATGTACTGGCAGAAGCGCCAGCGCGCCGGGCGCCTCCCGCGCGGAGCAGACCTTGCAAGCAAAATGGGTCGCGCCTCACGGCGTACGACCCCACCGGCGCCGACCGAGCCGGCCTCCTAGCGCACCGCTTACCTCCTGATTGGCGCGCTAAGCCGCCTGCGCGGCGGCAGGCACAGGGAACTCGGCGAGTCTCGCCGTGTAGAGCGTGTCGCGCTGAAAAACCGGCCTGCCGGCAGCATGACCGGCGGCCACCAGGTCGACCGGGTCAAGACGCGAGCCGTGCAGCGAACCGGCAGCGCGCGAAATCGATTCCTCCATCAAGGTGCCGCCAAGGTCGTTGACGCCCCAGCGAAGCGCCTCGGTCGCCGTGCCAAGACCCATCTTCACCCAGCTCGCCTGCACATTCGGCACGGTGCGGCCGAGCGCGAGCCGGAACACAGCTGTGTGCTTGAGATTCTCCTCGCGGGTGATCTCGGCGATCCCGTGAGTGCGGCCGAGAAGCGTCTGGTACGGAATGAACGAGAGCGGGACGAACTCGGTGATCGCGGCCGGGGCACCGGCAAGCGAGCGCTCCTGAAGCTCACGGATGACGCGCATGTGTCGCGCCAGCTCCCACGGCTCCTCGATGTGGCCGAACATCACAGTCGAGGTGGTCGGCACACCCGCCGCGTGCGCGGCCTCGACGATCTCCACCCAGCGGGCCGCGGGGAGCTTGTTCGGCGAGATTCGGCCGCGGACGTCGTCGTCGAGCACCTCGGCCGCCGTGCCAGGAGTGGATCCGAGGCCGAGTTCGAGCAGGTAGTTGAAGACCTCGTCGGCGCTGCGTCCTGAACGGTCGACCATGTTGGCGATCTCCATCGGCGAGTAAGCGTGCAGATGGAGCTCAGGCGCGGCGTCCTTGGCGACCGCGAGCCAGCGGCCGTAGTCCTCGAGCTCATAGTCGGGGTGGATCCCGCCCTGCATGCACAGCTCCGTGGCGCCGAACTCGACGGCCTCGGCGATCTTCGCGCGAAAACCTGCTTCGTCGGCCTCGTAGGCGTCGGGCGAGCGGCGGCTCTGCCCGAACCCGCAAAAGGCGCAGCCGACCGTGCAGATGTTGGTGAAGTTGATGTTGCGGTTGACGATGAAGCTGACGTCGTCCCCGACCAGTTCCTCGCGCAGCCCGTCGGCGGCCACGCGGATCCCTTCGATCAGGTCATCGCGGGTCTCGCTGAAGAGCGCGGTCAGTTGGTCTTCGGTAAGAGCAACGCCCTCCCCGGCAGCCGCAACTGCTTCGCTCACGAACGCGGCGTCCGCGAATTCCGGGCGCTGGGCGCGGCGGCGCTCACCGCGCGGAATGAAGCTCCAGTAGCGCTGGACGATCGTATCCATGACGGCCGGCGCGATCCACTGCTCGTTCGTGTACTGCGGATAGACGCAGAGGCGCTCGGCAAGTGCCACGTTGTTGTCGGCGAGGCGATCCCTCACCTGCGCCGGTGACGGAAACGGATGCTCGGGCGATATGTGATCCCCGTTGGCAGAGAGTCCGCCGAGGTCCGTCGCGCCGGCCTCGACCAGCTCCGGCCACCAGTCGGCGAGGTTCGGTGGGATCTGGATTCCGACGCCCGGCATCATCGCGCGGGTCGCGAGCACCAGTTCCTTCATGTCATTCACAGAGACGCTGCAGGCCCAGTCGGGAAGTCGCGCGTCGTCCGGCCGCTCCCCGCCGGGCGCCATGCCGGTTCGCCACAGGTCATCGGCGGCGTCGGTCGCGATCTCGCCAACATCCTGGCCGTGGTAGCGCGGGTGCGGGACGAAGTTCTGCAGAATCACTTCCTGGATGTGGCCATGCTTTTCGTGCAGATCCGCGATCGCCCGGAGGCTCGCGATGCGCTCATCGGGTGTCTCGCCGATCCCGACCAGAATGCCGCTCGTGTAGGGCACCTGCAACTCGCCGGCCAGCTCGATCGTGCGCAGCCGCTCCGTCGGATGCTTGGTCGGCGACCCGGCGTGGACGGTCTCCATCAGGCGTTCGGAGATCGATTCGAGCATCAGGCCCTGGGAGGCTGTGACCTCGCGCAGGCGCTCCATGTCGCCGCGTTCCATGACGCCGAGATTCGTGTGCGGGAGGATCCCGCGCTCGAGCGAGCGCTCGCAGACCCGGACGACGTAGTCGACGAAGTCCTTGTGGCCGAGCGCGTTCAGCTGCGCCATGACCGTCTCGTTCTCGTCGGGAGCCTCGCCGGTGAGGATCAGAAGTTCTTTGGCGCGCCGCTTCTCGGCGTCATCAAGCAGAACCTCGACTTCATCAGGCGTGCGCAGGTGCGGCTGGTGCGTGGCGAAGGCGCAGTACTTGCAGTAGCAGCGACAAGTGCGCGACAACGAGATTGTGAAGTTGCGCGAGTAGGTGACGCGTCGCATTGGCTCGACTTTACCGAGCCGAAGCCTGCTCCTCCTCGCGCGAAGCCGCGAGGTCCACGACGACGTGCTCGACCGGCAGATCGGTTTTGCCGCGGATCTTCTCGACCACACCCTTCTCGATCCAGTTGGACCGGCCCTCCGGGTGCGTCGATACGAGCACTCCGTCGGGGTCGTAGATCGAGACTGCGTCCTCGAATGCACGGACGGGGTTTGCATCGCCGACATCGCCTTCGGCATCGATCCCGCTGTCGTGCAGCAGGGTGAATGAGGCGTCGAGCCTGTCCTGCGCCTGAGCGCGGGGCCGATCGACGTCCGAGAACACGTACTTCAGGCGCGAACTGAGCGCCGGGGCGATGATGATCACTCGCCCGCCATCCGCGGTCAGTTCGCGGATGTGATCGTGTAGACCTTCGCCCGCGATCGTCTCGTTGGCGATCACGAGCAGTCGTTGGTAAGCCATATGAACTCCTTTCAGGAGAAAGGCTTTGGGTGAAATCCCCCCTCCCGGCTCATTCTGCCGGAAGCGGGGATCTGCTGCGCCACAGGGTTGGACCGGCTGCCTAAAGCGGCGATTCCTCGGAAGGCGCCGGCGGCTCCGGCAGTTTCTCGCCCTTCAGATACAGCGAGCTGTAGAGCGTCGCCGCCAGCACGCCCGCGGCGATCGGCGCGATCAGGTAGACAAGGAAGAAATCGCGCACCGAGCCGAATCCGCCCGCTTTGCCGAACAGCGCGTTGGCGAGATCCGGGCCGAATGCGCGCGCGGGGTTCAGCGACGCGCCGGTCCACTGGCCGATCAGCAACACGCCGAGCGCCAGCGCAGTGGAGATCGCCAGCGGCGCCCACTCCTTCGGCCCGTCGGGGTTCACGGCGGTGGCCACGATCGTCCAGACGAGGAAGAAGACCATCAGCGCTTCGAGCGCGAGACCGGCGCCGACCGAGATGCTTGTGTCGAGGCTCGGCGAGCCGAACTTCACGACCTGGCCCTGGTCGTGCAGCACGAGTGCGAGCAGGAACGCTGCGACCGTTGCGCCGATGAACTGGGCGACGATGTAGAGCATCGCGTGGCCTGCGGTGATCTTCTTGATCGACAGCAGGCCGAGCGTGACGGCCGGGTTGAAGTGACCACCGGAGATCGCGCCGAGGGTCTGGATTCCGATGAACAGCGCGAACCCGTGGGCAAGCGCGACAAATGGAATCACGATGTTCGGGATCGGGGTCTGGGCTCCGACCAGCGCGCCGGCGTACAGCGTGACCGCCGCGATGATCGAGAAGACCAGGATGAATGTGCCTACGGCTTCGGCCAGATAGGCCTTGCCGTTACTTGTGTCTTCCACTTTGAGCTCCTTGGTGATGGGAAGTTTGGGAGTGATGTTCCCATTTCCCGAGGAGCGAAAAACAAAGTGCCGGGTATTAGACGCTTTTTTCGACGGGACCGGACGCCAGCCGGGCTATGAGTTCCACGCCCTCGCGCATCATCCGCGACCGCGGCACGACCAGGTCGTAACCGGCGGTCAGCGCGGCCTTGCGGATGTCGTCGTCGGTGTGGGCGTAGTAGGCGAGCGCCGGGATCTCCTGGTCGCCGCGGGCACCGGAGAGCGCTGCCGCCGCGTCAGTCGAAGAATCTGTCAGGTCGATCACGACGAGCGCGAGCTTCGGGTCAGCAGAACCGACGGGTTCAAATCCTGCCTCGCGGATCATCCCTTCGACCTTCGAGCCGAACAGAAGATCGCCGCTGACGAGCCGGACCTTCATGCGCGTGACGGCCTAGAGGCCGCGGCGTTCGCGGAATTCGCGGCGCACAGCTTCGGGGCGGCCCCACATCTGGACCGTCTCGGCGCGACCTTCGCGGATCTGGCGCACAACCAGCTCGCCGGAAATCTCATTCTGATCGAGCAGCCCTAGTGTCGCGTGAACGGCCTCTGGGGCGGCGCCGTGGCCGAAGCGGTGGGCGACGAGCACGTTGAAGTGCCAGTCAGCGCGCGAGTACGGCCGCGCGTTGCACTGCGTCAGGAGCGTTGCGGCGTCGACGTAGTTGTCCTCGTCGTCGATCCGCAGGTCGAACTCCAGGTCAGTCCAGTCGCCGGGCAGCGAATCCACGATCTCTTGGAAATCCGTTGCGAAGGCCATTGCGAGCGATGTTATCCCCCGTCGAGCTGCAGGAGTTGCTCGACGGTCACCTGGAGGGTCGTGTGTTCGAGCTCGAAGTCGTCGGCGAGCATCTTCTCGATCGCGCGGCGGGTGTCGTCGATCGCGCGGGTCGCGTCGACGGTGACGTGCGCGGCGAGCGCCGGGAAGCCCGAGGTGATCGACCAGATGTGCAGGTCGTGGACCTCGCGCACGCCGTCCATGCGGGCGATCGCCATGCCGACCTCTTCGACATCGATCCCGGCCGGCGCGCGCTCAAGCAGTACCTCCAGGGGTTCGCGGATCAGTCGCCACGACGAGAGCAGGATGAGCACGGAGATCAGCAGTCCGACCAGAGGGTCGAGCACGTTCCAGCCTGTGATCACGATCCCCACCCCGGCGACGATCACGCCGAGCGATCCGAGCGCGTCGGCCACCGAATGGCGCAGCACGCCTTCGAGATTGATGTCGGTGCGGTCTCCGCGCACGAGAACCCAGGTGGCCAACAGATTCCCGAGCAGCCCCAGTCCGCCGAACAGGAACACGCCCATGCCGTCGATCTCGGGCGGGTCGCTGAACCGGCCGATCGCCTCGACTGCGATGAAGATCGACACCGCGATCAGAGCGAGTCCGTTGATCAGCGCGGCGAGGATCTCGACCCGGCCGAAGCCGAAGGTGCCGCGCCCTTTCGCGGGCCGGGCCCCAACCTTTGCCGCCGCGATGCCGAGCGCGATTGCCAGGACATCAGAGAGCACGTGGCCGGCGTCGGCCCAGAGGGCGAGCGATCCGGTGATCGCGGCACCGACGATGCTGGCGACGACCATCACAAGGTTGATCGCGAGTGCCTGACCCATACGCCGTGTGTTGTCGCCGCGCGACGCGCCGCCGTGGGAGTGGGAGTGAGAGTGCGCGTGCGGGTGAGCCGGGCCGTGCATGACGCTCAAATTATCCTGCGGCGGGGCCGGTGCTTCCTGCCGGTACAATGATTGTTCGATGAACGCCGAACAAACAACTGGCTTTCTGCGCGCTGAAGATCCCGGCGTTCTGGTGCTGCGCGGCGATGACGCCGGCGAGTTTCTCAACGGCCAGGTGACCAACGATGTCGCCTCGCTGATCGACGGCGAATCGCGCTACGCGCTGCTGCTCACGCCGAAAGGCAAGATCCGCGCCGACATGCGGATCGCCCGTGACGGCGACGAGACGCTCGTGATCACAAGCACCGCCCACCTGCCGACGATCCAGCGGACGATCGACACCTTCCGGATCGGATACTTCTTCTCGACCGAGGACGCCACCGGCGAGTTCGTGCTCGTGAACATGATCGGCGCGGGCGCGCAGGGCGCGCTCGACGCGGTGACAATCCCCGTGGTCGAACTCGACTCCCCGATGGGCGTCGACGCGCTCGTTGAGGCCGGCGAAGCTGCGGCGCTGATCGCCGAGCTGACCGCTGCCGGCCTCCCTCAGCTGACCGCGGACCAGTACGACACGGCCCGCGTCGAGTACGGCGTTCCAGCCTTCGGCACCGAGCTGAACGACGAGACCTTCCCTGCAGAGGCCTCGCTCGAGAGCCGCGCCGTGAGCTTCGAGAAGGGTTGTTACGTCGGACAGGAGACCGTCGCGCGGATGCACTGGAAGGGAAAGCCCAATCGTCACCTGCGCATTTTGCGCTCGGCCGAGCCGCTCACGCCCGGAGCACCGGTGACGCTGGCAGACGGGAAAGAGCTGGGCAATGTCGGCACCTCGACGACCGCGACGACCGGAGAACCGATCGCGCTCGCGATTCTGCGTCGTGAAGCAGAGCCGGGTTCGATCGTCAGCGCCGGTGGAATCGATGCAACGATCGTTGAGGTCCCGGAGGTCACTCGTGCCTGATTCCGCAACACCCGGCTACTTCTACGTGTTTGATCTTCTGTATCTTCCGATACGTACCTCAGTACGGAACGGGTGGTCATCCGTCCAATCGGTAAGTACGCTGTAAGTCAATCCCAGAATGGAGGTCCGACATGGCAGCAGTCAGCCAACAGCCCGCAGGTGCTGAGCTCGACCGACTCGAAGAGTCAGAAGCCAAGGCATGGCGCATTTACTCCAAGAGCCTCGAGGGACTCGCCGGCGAGGCGTACCAGGAGGCCGAGGACCGTTCATGGGAGCGTCTGCAGCGCAAGCTCGGACAGATCGCGTCGCGTCGCGAAGAGCTTGGCGCGTCCGGTCAGTCTCACAACAGCACGGGCGGCCAGCCCTGAAGATTTTCCGCACGGCCCTCGTCGCCCTCGCCCTCGCGGCGTCGGCGGCGCTGGCTGGTTGCGGCGGCTCCACGCCGTCAGCCACGGGTGACAACCCCGGCGACGGCAAAGCGATCTTCTCCGACGCCGGCTGCGCCGGATGCCACGCGCTGAGCGCCGCTGGCAGCAACGGCGGAAGCGGCCCGGATCTGAACTCCACGTCATTGACCGCAGCCGAGATCGCCACTCAGGTCGAGCAGGGCGGCGGCGGGATGCCGGGCTTCGCCGGAGACCTCACAGCGCAGCAGATCAAAGCTGTGTCTGAGTTCGTCGCCGGTGGCGACGCCTCCGAGTAACTGCTCCCCCGCCTAGAGTTCTCCCCGATGTTCGCCCGCCTGCGCGAGAAGACCAACGGCTTCACAGTCACGCCTGAGCAGTTCACGAAGATTGCCTTCGTCGGGGTACTGCTGCTCACGCTGATCGTTGCAACGGGCTCCGGCGTGCGCCTCACGAACTCCGGACTCGGATGCCCGGACTGGCCACGTTGTTACGGCAAGGCCTATCCCCCGGCCGACCTGAATTCGATCCTCGAGTTCGGCAACCGCGTGCTTTCGGGACTCGTCGGACTCGGCGTCTTCCTGGTCGCATTTGCCGCGATGCGCCGCCGTCCCTACAGGCGCGACCTGATGCTGCTTGCCTGGTGCCTGCCGCTCGGGGCGATGATCCAGGCTGTGCTCGGCGCGCTCAGCGTGGAGAGCGAGCTGCAGTACGAGTGGGTGATGGCCCACTTCACCGGGTCAATGATCATCGCCGTCGCCGGTGTGGCACTGATCTGGCGATCGCTGCACGAGCCGGGCTCTCGGCCGCATTCAGACGACAGGCTTGCCGTCTGGTCGATCCGTGGACTTCTCGTGCTGACGGCCGCCGCCTGGATCAGCGGCATGGCGACCACAGCCGCAGGCCCGCACGCCGGCGGCGACCCCGGTTCGGTCGTCCGCTGGGAGCCGCGTGGCGGCGACTCGCTCGAGTGGGTCGTCCAGCGCCACGGCCGCGTCGCGGACGTTCTGGGAATCCTCGCCGTGCTCGTCTGGCTGTTGCTCTGGCGGCGCGGCGCGTCACGCGAGCTGCGACTGAACTCGACGATCTTCGTGGTGCTGCTCGGGATCCAGGGCCTGATCGGATCGATCCAGTGGAACCAGCAGCTGCCGGCCGAACTCGTCTGGCTGCACGTGATCTTCGGAACCCTCTGCTGGATCTCCGCGCTGTGGTTTGTCTGCGTGGCAGGGCGGATCGAGCCGCGATCCGAGAAGGCTCGCGCAGCACTCACACCCGAGCAGGCCTGAGCCGACTACGGCTGATTCAGGTCCTGCTGAGCACTCGGGCGCTTGGGGCCGACGACGAGTTCGGCCGAGTCGGCCGCGCTGTTGTCGGTCGAGATCGAGAGATCGCCCGGCTCGACGGTCTGCTTGAAGTTGACCGTCTGGCCGACACCGACTTCGACCTCGCGGTCGAACTGTTCGGTTGAGATCAGGACCTTCTGGTTGGTGCCGGTCTGATTTGTGATCACGAAGCGGGTCGGTCCGGCGCCGAAGGGATTCGGTGAAAGTGCGATCTGGTCCTCGCCCACGAAGACCGAGACGTTCAGGTTTGCCGGGGGTTTCGGGTTGTTCGGGTAGCTCTCGTTACCCGCGCATCCGGAAACGGCCAGCACGGTGGCCAGCACGACGATCGCCCCAGCGATTGATTTGAGCATCCGTCTCACCGCGGTGAAGGTTACCCGCGCGCCCAGAGCGATACGATTCGCGCCGAGTTTCAACGTCCCCCGATCCCACCAGAAAGCACCATGCCTGTACTTGAAGTAAGCGATGCAGACCTGACGCAATTGGCTGACGACACCCAGCCGCTCGGCGAACTGCCGACCACCATGTTGGCCTGGGTCATCCGCGAAGACCGCCTCGGCGAACCCGAAGACGCGATCAAGCTCGAAGAGATCGAGTGCCCCGAGCCCGGCCCGTTCGAAGTCATCGTCAAGACGATGGCCGCCGGAGTCAACTTCAACAACGTCTGGGCCGCGATGGGCGAGCCGGTCAGCGTCTTCCGCTACCACCCGGAAGACCACCACATCGGTGGATCGGACGCATCGGGAATCGTCTGGAAGGTCGGCGAGGGCGTGACGCGCTGGCAGCCCGGTGACGAAGTCGTCGTCCACTGCAACCAGGCCAGCTACGAAGACGTCGAGGTCCACGGCTTCGACCCGCTCGCAGCTCCGAGCCAGCAGATCTGGGCCTACGAGACCTCATGGGGCAGCTTCGCGCAGTACTTCAAGGTGCAGGCGCAGCAGCTTCTGGCCAAGCCCAAGAGCCTCTCCTGGGACGAGGCCGCAAGCTACGGCCTCACCTACTTCACCGCTTACCGCATGCTGATGGACCGCGCAAAGATCCAGGGCGGGGACAAGGTCCTGATCTGGGGCGCGGCCGGCGGCCTGGGAGTGTTCGCGACGCAGCTGGTCAAGATGGCCGGCGGCAAGAGCGTCGGTGTTGTCAGCAGCGACGAGAAGGGCGAGCTGATCATGCGCCTGGGCGCCGACGGTTACATCAATCGCGGCGACTACCAGTTCCAGCGCAAGGGCGGCGAGACCCCCGAAGAAGAGAAGGCACGCTTCAAGGAGTCGCGTCGCTTCGGCAAGGCCGTCGGCGAGATCCTCGGCGGCGAGCCAGACATCGTCTTTGAGCACGTCGGCAAGGCGACCTTCCCGACCAGCGTCCTGGTTGTGAAGCCGTTCGGCAAGGTCGTGATCTGCGGCGCAACCAGCGGCTACAACCTCGACTTCGACGTCCGCTACCTGTGGATGCGCCAGAAGGAGATCCTCGGCAGCCACTTCGCGAATGCCTGGGAGGCCAAGAAGGCCAACGACCTGATCGAGAGCGGTCAGATCAGCCCGGTGCTCTGGAAGACGATGGGCTTCGAAGACGTCCCTGCCGCACACCAGATGCTGCGCGACAACAAACACCTTGGAAAAATTGCGATTCTCGTTGGGGCGACCGAAGAAGGTCAGGGCCGCACGGCCGAAGGCCCCAGCGCGATTCGTGCAGAAGTCGGAGGCTGATCACAATGTCTGATTCACAGAGTGCAAAAGCAGTTGAAGTTGCGTGGAACCTCACGCCTTTCCGCAGTGATGAGTTCTGCGACATCCTCACCCCGTACGCCGAGCGCGTGATCAACTACGGCGCGACCGGCTTCATGGTCGTGCGTCAGGCCGACGACGAGCTGATCGTCAAGCAGTATGCCTGGTTTGAGAACAAGGCCGACTGGGACCGCTACTGGAACTCCGAACTGATGCAGGAGTGCCGCGCAAAGCTCCTCAGCCACTACGCCGTGCCGGTGCTCTACACCTGGCAGGAAGTGGTGACCTTTGGTCAGCTCCCCGCCGAGGTCTCGGTCCCGAGCGAAGTAGAGGCCTAGATCAAAATGGCATTGCGCAAAGGAGAGAGCGGCAAGTCGCCGATGCTTCTGCTCCACGGCTTCACCGGCACGCCGGTGATGTGGGATCCCGTACTGCCCTATCTGGAGATGCACCACGAGTGCGTCGCGATCAACCTGCCGGGCCACCACGAGGGTCCGACGTTCACGGACCCGAAGGACCACATGGTCGACGCCTTCGTCGACGTGGTCGAAGAGCAGATGAACGCTCTGGGCTGGGAGCGCGCCCACGTCGTCGGCAACTCGCTCGGCGGCTGGCTGGCGCTGCTGCTTGCCAAGCGCCAGCGAGCACTCTCCACGGTGGCAATCGCCCCCGCAGGCGGCTGGAAGCTGCGCTCCGCCGAGACACGCCGCTTGATCCGCCTCTTCAAGCAGGCGCATTACGGCGCGACGAATCTCGAGCCGATCGCCTACGAGCTCGCCAAGCGCCCGCGTGGGCGCATGCTGGTCATGCGTGATGCCATGGCCTACCCGGAGCGCCTCCCCGGGCCGCTCGCGGTCGAATGGATCCGCGCGATCATCGGCGCGCCGGCATGGAAAATGCTGCTGGAGAACGCGCCCAACGTCAACGCGCCGACCACGATGGACGGCCTCGAAGGCCCCGTGCGGATCGCCTGGGGCACACGCGACCGCATCCTGCCGTTCAGCCGATACTCACCGGGTTGGAAGGCCGTGTTGCCGGACGCCGACTGGGTCACGCTCGAAGGCATGGGTCACGTGCCGATGTCAGACGACCCGGCATTGATCGCGCAGACGATCCTTGAGGTCAGCCTCGCTCAGACGAGCGACGTCGTCGAGCCTGAATAGATCGCTCTAGCTCTGCGCCAGCGGGGCCATCGTCAGACCGAAGTCTGCGAGTTGTTCCCAGTAGAGCTCTGCGGGCTCGAGCTGGCCTGACCAGACGGTCGCGCTGCCGGCGTTGTGGATCTCTTCGGCGAACTCGTAGCCGCGGCCCATCGTGACGGCGGGAAGCGTGCGCGAGAGCGTCATTGCGACGCCGTCGAAGGTGTTGTGATCATCGTTCTTGACGATGATGTGCCAGAGGCCACCGAGTCCGGAGCTCGGGCCCCGGGTGATCGGCTTCTCAATCGTCTCGCTGGTCATGACGGACATTTTAGGCGGATTTCTCGGCGTCTGCAGCTGCTTTTTTCGCCCAGTAGCGCTCGAGGCCCGCGTAGTTGTGATCGACCGGGAGCGCAGCGACCAATGACTCGGCGATGTCCGGCGGCACGGACTCGAGCTTCAGCTCGAAGTCGCGCATGAAGTCCTCGAAGCTGCCGTTACGCGCAAGCTCGGCCAGGCGGCGCAGCTCGTCCTTCGCCGCAGTGATCGAGTCGAGCACATCGGGGACGCGCCCGAAGTGCGTGAGGCCGAGCGTCGACGGAACCGGGTCATGCTCGGCGAGTTTGTCGAGCGACGCCAGCCACAGCTCGATGTCGACCTCGGGCGGCGGCGTCGAGACCACGCGCAGATCGAACCCATGGATCGTCTGGCCGACGAGGTCGCCGACGATTGCGTACTCGGTCTCCTGATGGAAGTAGGCCATGTGATGGCCCGAGTGGCCCGGCGTGTGGATCGCTTCAAAGCCCTCGACCACGTCGCCGTCGGCGATCGCGTGGATGTTTGGCTCCGGGACCGGAATGACCTTGCCCCACATGGCCATGTCATCGCCAAAAATGCGGGTCGCGCTGGCGATCAGCCGTGACGGATCGACCATGTGCGGCAGACCGACCTCGTGGATGTAGACCTGAAGTTCGGGATAGTGCTCGACCAGGCGACCGGTTCCGCCGGCGTGGTCAAGGTGCACGTGTGTGAGCAGCACAGTGCTCGGAACGCGGTCGCCGAGGGCATCGACCACATGATCGATCGAGGACTCCGGACCGGGGTCGATCAACACGTCCTCGTAGCGGTGGCAGGCGATCGAGCGCTCGATGCCCTGGAAGCGGGTGTCAATGATTTCGAAACTCATATGGCGGCCAGACTACCGTTGTCCGCTCCCGCAAGACCCGGTTTCGACGCCCACCAGCGACACCCACGACGCGATCGTGATCGGCGCGAGCCGCGCCGGCGCGTCGCGCTGCTGATCGACAAGCAGACCGAGAAGGACGCGTACAAAATCGTCTGCGGCCACTACATCCAGATCGTCACGCGCAGCATCAGCCCGCTGACGCTCGGGCGTCCCGGCGAAGTCCCGAAACTCCTACGCGGGTGAGGTCGGCGTGCGCTCGAGCAACCGGCCGAGCGCGTCAACGATCTGGTGCGGGTTCTTCGCCGGCAGCTGGTGATCGCCCTCGATCTCCACGATCGTGGAGCCAGACAGCCCCTCAGCGAGCCTGCGCGCGTTGCGCAGCGTGACGGTCTGGTCGTCGCGACCATGCAGAATCAGCGCCGGCGCGCCGGCCCGTTTGAGGTTGCGCGTGATCATGCGCTCTGTGTCGTTGAACATGATGCGGTCGTTCGCGAGCGCGCGGATGCTGGTGTGGCGCGCGAGCACCGCGACGGCGACCTTCCGCTCGGCCGCGTGCTCAGGGTCGCTGCCGTACGCAAGCACCGCCCCCTGCTGGGCGGCGTACTTGCGCAGGATGCGCAGGAAGACCAGGTCAAGCACCTGACGGACGCCCGGGCGCTCAATCCACTGGATGACCCGCGCCTGCTTGATCCGCTGCTCGTGCACACGAGTGCCGCCGGCGGCAGGCGCGAGCAGCAGCATCGCCTCGACGAACTCTGGCTTACGGATCGCCAGGCCGAGCGTCGCAAGACCGCCGAACGAGTGGCCGACGACCACCGCGCGGTCAACGCCAAGCGTGCCGGCCGCCTCGACGATCGCATCGAGCTGCTTTCCGAACTCCTGCGGCGAGCCTTCTGACCATGCGTACCCGGGACGGTCGAACGCGATTGTGTGGTGCCCCTTGAGCTCGGCACGCACGCGATCGAAGTCGCCGCAGCTGCCCGGCATCCCATGGATGAAGACGATCGGGATGCCCTCGCCAACTGTCTCGAGGTAGTGGATCGGACCGTTCGCAGTCTCGACAATCCCGCCGCCGGCCTCCGGCCTGCGCGGAAGGCGCCCGACCACAAGGTTGAGGACTGCCAGTGCGCCAAAGAGCGCTGCGATGACATAGACGGCGAGCATTGACGGATCGAGCTTATGTACGCGCGTCGGGCACCCGTGGTTCAGCGAGCGGCTGACTGAATCGCGCGCGCGACCTGCGTCGGATGGACCCAGGTCTGCATGTGACCGCCGGAGAGCGGAATGTACTTCGCGTTCGGAAGCTCGCCGGCCATCGCCTCGACGGCCGAAGTTGGCACAAGTTGGTCGTCGGTGCCCTGGATGACCCAGGCCGGTGTGCGGGTAGAGCCGTACTTCGCCGCAAGCTGATCAACCACGCCGCCGAAGTCGAGCTCTTCGTCGGCGAACGTCTTCAGGTCGCTGGACTTGAGATTCACGGCCTTCAGTTGCTCTTCATAGGCGGGATCGGTCGGATCCGATTCAAACGCTTTCTTGACCTGCGGGTCTGCCGTGGCGGTGAGCATCAACTGACCGAAAGTCGCATCTGCAACCGGCTGGACGATCGGGAGCTGCAGGGCCTTCACGAGCCGCGCCTGAATCTTGTTGAGCGGCTTCTCTCCGTTCGGATCCACACCGGGATCGACCGGCACGATCGCCTTGGTCTCGCGCGGGTACTTCTGCGCGTAGGCAAGCGCGAGCGTGCCGCCGTAGGAGTGTCCTGCTATCACCGGCTTCTTCAGGCCCAGTTCCCTGGTCAGCGCGTGGATCGCGGTGACCTGCTCATCAAACGGCACGTACTCGCCGCTCGAGAAGCCGTAGCCCGGGCGGTCGATCGCAATCGTGCGCCTGCCCGCAAGCTTCGCCTGAACGCTCTTCCAGTCAAGGTACGTGCCCGGGTGCCCGTGAATCATCACGACGGCCGGCTCGCGGCCGGGAGTCTCGACGTAGTGGAACTTCACGCCCTGCGCGCTCGCGAACTTGCTTCCGGCCGGCAACGGCGGCTCAGCAGGCAGCCTGCCCCAGGTCCAGTTGAGAATGAGGACGGCCAGGGCCGCGGCGAGCAGGAGCTTGCGAAAGATCGTTCCCACAGCTGCGCGAGCGTACCGCTCTGGCCGGAAGTGCCCCGCTCAAATACAATTTGTCACATGAGCAACCACCGTCTCCCCCAGCCGGACCGTCCGTGGGTCATGAGGACCTACAGCGGCCACAGCAACGCCAAGAAGTCGAACGAGCTGTACCGCAAGAACATCGCCAAGGGCCAGACCGGCCTCTCGATCGCCTTTGACCTGCCGACGCAGACGGGCTACGACGCGGATGACGAACTTGCGAAGGGCGAAGTGGGCAAGGTGGGCGTGTCAGTCGCGCACAAGAACGACATGCACACGCTGCTCGACGGGATCGATCTCGGCAAGATGAACACGTCGATGACGATCAACGCCACCGCGATGTGGCTGCTCAGTCTTTACATCGCTACGGCAGATGAGAACGGCGTCGACCAGGCAGAGCTTTCCGGCACGACCCAGAACGACATCTTGAAGGAATACCTCTCGCGCGGCACCTACGCCTTCCCGCCGGGCCCCTCGATGCGCCTGATCGCCGACATGGTCAGCCACACGGTCAACCACGTGCCCAAGTGGAACCCGATCAACATCTGCAGCTACCACCTCCAGGAAGCCGGCGCGACGCCCGTCCAGGAGATCGCCTACTCGATGAGCAATGCGATCGCTGTGCTCGATTCGGTGAAGGCGCGCGGCCAGGTCTCCGACGAAGACTTCCCGAAGGTCTTCGGTCGGATCAGCTTTTTCGTCAACGCCGGCATCCGCTTCGTGGAAGAGCACGCAAAGCTCCGCGCGATGGGCCGGCTCTGGTCCGAGCTCGCCGACCGTTACGGCGTCGAGGACGAGAAGCTCCGCCGCTTCCGTTACGGCGTGCAGGTCAATTCCTTGGGCCTTACCGAGGCCCAGCCCGAGAACAACATTCAGCGCATCGTGCTCGAAGCACTCGCCGTGACGATCGGCCGTGACGCCCGCGCCCGCGCACTGCAGCTCCCTGCTTGGAACGAGGCCCTGGGCCTCCCGCGCGCCTGGGATCAGCAGTGGGCGCTGCGCATCCAGCAGGTCCTGGCATTCGAGACCGACCTGCTCGACTACCCCGACATCTTCGAGGGGTCGATCGTGATGGACGGACTCGTCGATGAGCTGGTCACCGGCGCGAAGGCCGAGATGGCGATCGTCGAGGAGAACGGCGGCGCCGTCGAGGCCGTCCCGTACATGAAGGCCGCGCTGGTCGAGAGCCACAGCCGCCGCGTCAGCGCGATCGAGTCCGGCGACCTCATCGTCGTCGGCCAGAACAAGTTCACCTCCACCGAAGAGTCGCCGCTGACGGCGGGCGCCGAGGGCGGAATCATGGTCATCGACCCCGCGGTCGAGCGCGAGCTGATCGAGGCCGTCGAAGGCTGGCGCGAAGCGCGTGATGAGGCAGCGGTCGAGCAGGCGCTCGCCGACCTCGCTGCAGCCGCCGCTGACGAAACCGAGAACCTGATGCCGTACTCGATCGCCGCCGCCAAGGCCGGCGCCACGACCGGCGAGTGGGCCTCCGCCCTGCGTGATGTGTTTGGCGCCTACCGCGGCCCGACGGGCATCGGCGACGCCGCGATGCACAGCGACAACGAGTCGCTCGAGGCCCTGCGCGAGCGCGTCGAGGAGGTCTCAGAGACCCTCGGACGCCGCCTGAAGATCCTCGTCGGCAAGCCCGGACTGGACGGCCACAGCAACGGCGCCGAGCAGATCGCCGTGCGCGCCCGCGACGTCGGGATGGACGTGGTGTACGAAGGCATCCGCCTGACGCCGTCGCAGATCGCCACCAGCGCTGTTCAGGAGGGCGTCCACGTTGTCGGCCTCTCGATCCTCTCGGGCTCGCACCGCGAGCTGATCCCTGCCGTGATCGAAAACCTGCGCGGAGCCGGCGTCGACGTGCCTGTCGTCTGCGGAGGGATCATTCCCGATCACGACGTTCAGCCGCTGCTGGATGCGGGTGTGGCCCGCGTCTACACGCCCAAGGACTTCGAACTCAACCGCATCATGGGCGACATCATCGAACTGGTTGCCGAGCGCGCGAACGCGGCGGCTCCGGCCGCGGTCTGATTCGGCGAAGTTAGCCGTCCGCCGCCAGGCGTAGCTTGGCGGCCAATGAGTGAAGCGCAAGCTGCATATGTGAGCGACCTCAATGCGGCCCTTGCCGATGCGAGGGATCAGCTCGAGGCCACCGCGACGCTCCTCGCGGAGCGCGGCGAACGGTCGAAGGCCGATGAGCTCGCGGACATCGAGAAGACACTCGCGGACGCCGAAATCACGGTCTCAAAGAAGTTTCGCGCAATTAGCGAACTAGCTTCGGGCGAGACCCAAAAGGCCGCATAGTCTGCCGCCCATGACGGGCGCGGAAAAGTGGAGTGCGGTTCAAAAGCTGCTCGACAGCATCGGTTTCGCTGCAGACCGTGCGCGCAGCGCCGCTCGCGAGGCGCGCGCCGAAGGAGACGCCACCGCAGCCGAAGAGTTTGAGCGTCTCGACGCTGAATTGACCGAGGCATGGATCACTGCGGAGCGCAAACTCATCCACGAGGGCCAAGGTGCGCCGATCGAGAAGCCGCCCGAGCAGTTGACGCTCGGCTGACGAATCAGGCCGGCTTCGGCGCCTGCATTTCGTCCGCTGTAGGTAGGGGCAGGTCATCTGCGGCAAACGTGTCGCCGGCAACTATCGAATCCAGCAGATCGTCCAGCTCTGCCTGCAAAGCAACCGTGGCTTCAAGCGTCCAGAGCAGTTCTAGGAGATGGTTCGTATACGCCTCCGGCCACACGGTCGGCCGGAGATCATCGAACTGGTTGCCGAGCGTGCGAACGCGGCGGCTCCGGCCGCGGTCTGATCAGATCGACAGAATGAGCAGCGCCAACGCGCTGAACCAGGCGAACATCGCCAGGTAGAGCACGCGCTCGATCAGGCCGAAGAAGCGCGAGTCCGCCGCCCATGCCGCGCCCGTGGCGACCGCGGACACGGTCACAAACGCCGCCAGCGCAGCCATCAGCGCGTCGCCCGAGTCGCGACCGGGCTGGTCTGCGACGGTCAGACTGAAACTGACGGCGGCGATCGCGATCGAGCTGAATGCGATCACGGCGAGCATCGTGTGGGATCTGCCGACCGAGGTCTCCTGCTCGCCTTCGAGATCAACCGGAAAGATCGTGATCGCCCAGCGCGTGGCGGCGAAGACGAGTAGCGCGAGGATCGTCAGCGTCGGCTTTGGAACGACCGCGCCCGAGAACATCACGGCAGTCAACAGGCCGGCCAGCCCGAGCCAGATCGCGACCAGGCGGTAGAACCAGGCGTGGCCTCTGGCGCCGTAGTCAGAGACGGCGTCGCTGATCGGACTGACCTCGCGATCAAGAAAATGAACGCATATGAGCGACACAAGCGACCCGGCCACGAGCGCGAGGATGAACAACGCGAGCGTCTGCGTCGTCCCCGAGACGAAGGTGATGTGATCCTGGGCCAGCATCGCGGCCGGGAGCCTAGCCACCGGCGACCGTAGACTCCCTGACCGTGAACCGGCCCAACCTGATCTCCCTCGAAGCGGCAGCTGAGCTTGGCCGGCGCCTGGCCGCAGGCGACCGATCCGCGGCCCCAGCCGCGTTGAACCTGCTCGAGCAACGCGGAGCAGAGGCGCAGGATCGCGCCGACGCCCTGCTCGCAGAGCTCTCGCCGGCCAAGCTCGGCAATGAATCCCCCGGCGTGATCGTCGGCATCACGGGACCTCCCGGCGCCGGCAAATCCACACTCCTTTCTGAACTGATCTCCCTCTGGCGCAGCCGCGACAGATCCGTCGCTGTGCTTGCGATCGATCCGTCATCCAAGCGCTCGGGCGGTTCACTGCTCGGAGACCGCGCGCGCATGGCTGTGGACTCGCGCGACGACGCCGTGCTCGTGCGCTCGAGCGCCACCGCGACGCGGCTGGGCGGACTGGCGCCGACCACCCGCGAATCGGCGATCGCTCTGGCCGCTGCCTTCGACGTCGTGATCGTGGAGACCGTCGGAGTCGGGCAGTCCGAGACAGACATCGCCGAACTCGCCGACGTCGTCGTGGTGATCGTCCAGCCCGCCAGCGGCGATGTGCTGCAGTTCATCAAGTCGGGCGTGATGGAGATCCCCGACATCCTCGTCGTGACCAAGAAGGACCTCGGGAAGATCGCCCTGAGCGCCTCGCGGGATCTTCATTCGGCGCTGCGCGCGGTCGGCTCGAAGACGCCGGTGCTGCTCGTTTCGTCGGTCGCTCCGGCAAGCGGAGTCGACGACCTGATCGGCACAGTCGAGGAGCAGTTCGCTGAACTCGACCTGACCGAACGCCGCGCTCGCGTGCGACGCCTGGCGGCGCTCGATTCATTCACCCAGGAGAACGGCGAGCGAGGGCTGCGCGCGCTGGGCGGACGTCGCGGCGCCGTGAAGCTGCTTGCCGGCCAGGACCCCGCCCTCGGACACCGGCAGTTGCGTCAGCTGCTCGACCGTCACGCGTCGGCCCAATAGAAAGACCCGCCCCGCACGAAGCGGAACGGGCCTCTCGAAACTGCATTCAGTGCCGCGGAACTACTGACCGAGGATCTGAATCCTCCACTCGCCGTTCTCCTTGATCAGCGAGAGGTTCTGCGCCTGCTCGGACTCATTGACGTTCGAGGTCACCTCGACATCAGCCGTCGCGGTCTTTCCGTCCTCGCCGATCTTCACCGACTTGACCTTTATCTCGAAGTCCTTCAGCTGCGCGCCGGTCTGCGAGAACGTCTTGACGCAGTCGCCGCCGATCTTGCTGGCTTCCTCAGAGAGGATGTCGTTGCAGAGCGTCTTGTAGTCCTTCTTGTCGGTGGCGTCGGCGAACTCGCCGATGCGCTCGATCACGGCCTTCTGCTCTGCGTCGAGCTCTGTGTTGGCGTCCACGACGACCTTTTTCGATTCACCGACGGTGTCGCCGGCCTCGAACTCGGTGCTGGCCGCTGAGCTGTCACCGCTGCTGTTCGAACTGCTTTCGCTCTTGTCTCCACCACACCCGACGACCACGAACGCGGCCAACGAGAGTACGGCGACCACGGCGAGTAGCCGCGCAGCGATTCCGACCTTCTTCATCAAAGTTCCTTTCAAAAATGTCTACCGAAGTCTTCAACAGTCCTTCGGCACGTAAGTCTCGGCTCCTTATGCGTGAGCCGCCCCCTTAACCAAGCTTTCACACGGTATTGCATGGAGATCGCGTGGCCTCCGCTAGCCCTAGACTCTGCCCCGTGGAATCTTTTGGACCCCCAGATGATGTCGGCGCGTGGCTACGTTGCTATCGCTGCTGGTCCCGCAGCCTCGAAGTCCAGCTGCACGTCGAAGGCATCTACAAGATCGACCCGGAAACAGCCGAGCGCACCGACACCGTTGACGAGCTGCACGAGGCCGTCATCCAGTGTGTCGACTGCCTGCACGACCAACCGCACCTGACCCTGATGGACGGCCGCATCGCCCCGGTGGAGGACCGCTGGGAGCGCATGGTCACCGGAACGCCCTGGGTCGCGTCGGCGATCGTCGCCGTGCCCGAGGAGTCGGTCGAGGTCTGCGCCGGCCCCGAAGCCGCTGAATCCCTGACCCACGCCGCCTTCGGCGAGTCCGGAATCCGCGAGTTCTTCGCCCACGTGCGTTTCCACAAGCACGAGGACGGGCAGATCGTCATCCACATGTTGATCGAGCTCTACGCCCGCAACGCGGACGAGGCTGCGGGTGTGCTTGAGGATGCCTCGCGCGGAAATCTGACGATCGCCTCGCTCGCCGAGGAGTCTCGCCCGCCGGCGTCCACGCCCAACGGTCACCACTAGTGGGTTGGTGGTCGTACGAGGCGACGGCCGAGGTCGATGCGTGGCACCACCTCCCTCACCAGGCAGGCGTCATCGATCAGCCGACATCGGACGTCAAGGAGGGAACCGCATGATCGTCGATCACTCAATCATCATCGACAGGCCGTTTGACCTGGTCTGGGGCGTGTTTGACGACCCGTCACTGCAGCCGGAGTGGCTTGACATGATGAAGTCGTTCGAGCAGGTCAAGGGCAAGGGCAATGAGAAGGGCGCCGTGCAGAAGGTGGTTTTCGCACGCGAATCAGGCGACACCGAACTGACCGTCACGATCCTCGATCACGATCCAGCTGGGCAGGTGGTAGCCGAGTACGAAGGAATGCAGCTGCCGTTCATTCTGACCAGCAACTTTGTCGAGCTCGAGGACGACACCACCGAGTGGGCCGCCGAGATCGAGGTGAAGTTGAGCTTTATCCAGAAGGCCCTCGGTCCCATCCTGAAAGGCGCGATGGGCGACCTCGCCAAAGAGATGGGCAGCGACTTCAAGAAGCACGTTGAGTCCCAGGCCGACTGACGCTCGGTCGCAAAACGTACGAACGGGGCTACGTCGACGCATCAAAGAGGAACTTCAACGCGGGACTCGCCGCCCACCGCAAGCTTGACGCCGCCGAGTCTGCGACCGGGCCTGCGCAACGACCGCCTTCAGGTCCTTCGGCTTCGTGTCGCTCCACGTCGCAGGCAGAACAGCAGCGCGTTCGTCGATGCGCCGAACGCCTATGCCGGCTTACGCGGAACCAGCACCTTGCGGATGAATTCGCAGACCTTGACGTTGTCCTGGTTGAAGACGAGCGTCTTGACGGCGACGACGCCGCGATCGGGCTTGCTGCTCGAAGGGGTGACCTCGAGGACTTCGGTCTCTGCGTAGATCGTGTCGCCGTGGAAGACCGGTGCGGTGTGCTTGAGCGACTGGATCTCGAGGTTGGCGATGGCCTTGCCCGAGATGTCGCGGACGCTCATGCCCAGGGCAACCGAGTAGATCAGGTTGCCGACAACGACGGCCTTGCCCTGCTGGGTCTTCGACGCGTAGTTGTCGTCGAGGTGCAGCGGGTGGTGGTTCATCGTGATCAGGCAGAAGAGGTGATCGTCGGATTCCGTGATCGTCTTGCCCGGCCAGTGCTTGAAGTTCTGGCCCGGCTCGAACTCTTCGAAGTAGCGGCCGAGCGGCACCGCGCCCGTCGCCTCGCGGCTCACCGCGTCAAAAGTTGTTCCCTGCGCATCAGCGGTCTCAGCCACCGTGTCTCCTTTGTTGTTTTTCAATCACTTTGCCGACCAGCTTGACCATGCCGCCCTCGCCGCTGATCTTGATCTTTCCCTGGTCGTACGCTTCGATCCACTGGGTCAGGCCCTTGCGCGGATCGAGAATGTCGTTGAAGTCCTGACGCATCACCAGCAGCTCGATCATCGCCGGGGAGCCGTCAGACTTGCTGACGTCCGGCCCCGGAAACTGCAACCGGTACTGCTGGTGATCGCCCTTTGCCTGCAGGTCGACGTTGACGATCAGCGCCAGCGGCGCGAGCGAGGGCACTGCGGCGATGAAGCGCTGGCCGGCCGCTTCGAGCTGATGCTTTGTGTCGACCGTGTTCATGACTAGATCTTGTACTTCTCGATCAACTTGCGGCCGATCACCATGCGCTGGATCTCGCTGGTGCCCTCGCCGATCAGCAGCAACGGAGCGTCGCGGTAGAGGCGCTCGATCTCGTACTCCTTGGAGTAGCCGTAGCCGCCGTGAATCCGGAACGAGTCCTCGACGACTTCCTTGCCGGCCTCAGAGGCGAACAGCTTGGCCATGCCGGCCTCGACCTCCGAACGCACGCCCGCGTCCTTCAGGCGTGCTGCGCGCAGCATCATCAGGCGCGCTGCCTCGACCTTCGTGGCCATGTCTGCCAGCTTGAACTGGATCGCCTGGTGCTGGGCGATCGGCTTGCCGAAGGTCTTGCGCTCCTGGGCGTACTTGATGCCCAGCTCAAACGCGCGCTGGGCAATTCCGACGCCACGCGCGGCGACGTTCACGCGGCCGACCTCGAGCGCGTCCATCATCTGGATGAAGCCCTTGTTCAGTCCGGCTTCCTCGCCGCCGAGGATGTTCTCGGCGGGGCACTTGTAGCCGTCGTAGACGAGCTCGGTGGACTCGACCCCCTTGTAGCCCATCTTTTTCAGCTGCGGCGGAACGGTGAGCCCGGCGAACTCGCCGGTGTTCTCGTGGGCGCCCTGCTCCTTCTCGGTGATGAAGCAGGTCATGCCCTTGAACGGCGGCGACGCCTCAGGGTCGGTCTTGACCAGCAGGAAGACAAGGCCGGCACGCAGACCGTTCGTGACCCACATCTTCTGGCCGTTGATCTCGTAGCTGCCGTCGTCGATCTTCTTGGCGGCGCACTTGATCGCCTGGACGTCAGAGCCGAGCTCGGGCTCGCTCATCGAGAAGGCGGCGCGGATCTCTCCGGTTGCCATCTTCGGGAGCAGGCGGTTCTTCTGCTCGTCCGAGCCGAACTTCATCAGCAGGTAGGAGCCGATGAAGTGCGTGTTGACGATGCCGGCGACGGAGATCCAGCCGCGCGAGAGCTCTTCGACGATCATCGCGTAAGTCGTGAGGTCGAGGCCCATTCCGCCGTACTCCTCGGGGATCGTCACTCCGAAGAGGCCGAGCTCTTTCATCTGCTCGACGACCTCGTCAGGGAACGAGTCCTCGTGGTCGTGCTTCTCGGTGACGGGCAGGACCTGCTCGTCGACGAACTGGCGGACCATTTCGGTGATCGCGATCTGGTCTTCGGTCTTGTCAATCGATGCGGCGGTGATACTTCCGGCTTCCATGTCTTTTCCTGATTCGTAGGTTGGCTAAGCGACTGGCTCGGGGACAGGGGGTGTCCACGGCTCGCCCGGGTCAAGGCCGATCAGACGACCCTTTGCTGCAAGTTCCTGGGCCATCTTGCGATTGGCCTCGTCGATCATCTCGTTCTCGAACATGACCGCGCCCTTCTTCTCGACCGTGGTCGCATGCTCATACGCGGTGAGCATTCGCTCTGCGCGCTGGTACTCGTCCAGCGGCGGCGAGTACAGCTCGTTGATGATCGGGATCTGCTGCGGGTGCAGGCTCCACTTGCCGTCGAAGCCCATGGTCACGGTGCGGACCGCGGCTTCGCGCAGTCCGTCGTCGTTCTTGACCTGGCTGAACGGTCCGTCGATCGCCTGCAGGCCGAAGGCGCGGGCGGTCGAGAGGATGCGGAAGTTGACGTAGTGCCAGATGTCGCCCGGGTAGGTGGCGTTGTTGCCGCCGACGGACAGGATCCGCATGCCCATGGCGGCGGAGAAGTCTCCGGGCCCGAGGATCAGCGTTTCCATGCGCGGCGAGGCGGCGGCGATCGACTCGATGTTGATCAGGCCTTCGCCGTTCTCGATCTGGACTTCCAGACCGATGCGGCCGACTTCCCAGCCCTTGACCTCTTCGATCGAGGTCAGCAGGCGGTCGATGAACGTGACGTGCTCGGCCGACTCGACCTTCGGGATCATGATGCAGTCGATCTTGTCGCCGACGGCCTCGACGACCTCGATCAGGTCGCGGTAGGCGAACTTCGTGTCGACGGCGTTGACGCGTACGACCACCGTGGGTGCCTGGTAGTCGTGGGTCTGAAGCGCGTGGATGATCAGCTGACGCGCCTCTTCCTTCTTGTCGACGGCTACTGCGTCCTCGAGGTCAAGGAAGACCTGGTCTGCGGGCAGGCCGGCCGACTTCTCGAGCATCTTCTCGGAGGAGCCGGGGACAGCGTGGCAGGAGCGGCGCAGGCGCACAGGGCGCGCGACCTTCTCAACTTTGATTGGCATCTGGTGGGAGATCCTGTTTGTACGAGCGCGAAAGGTGCGATGGCTGGTGAACGTGAAGCCCCGCGATGCCGCTGCTCAAGTGGAAACTGACGGTTCGGAATCATAGTGGGCCGACAGCCGATCAATCAGCTTGTCGAGCGACGGAAGATCCGTATCGCGCTGCGAGATATGCGCCTCCACATGCGTCCAAGGAATCTTCAGACCGGGATCGTCCCAGCAGCATCCGAGTTCGTCGTCGATGTTCCAGTAGTGCGAGACCGCGTAGACGTGGATCGAGTCCTGCGCGAAGTAGAAACCGTGGGCCACCCCGGCGGGGATAGCGACGGCGCGCGGACTCTCCGCATCGAGTTCAATAATGAGCGCCTCGCGGTAGGTCCGGCTGCTCGGTCGCAGGTCGCAGAGTCCGAGAATCATGCGGCCGTCGACAACGGTCAGGAAGTCATCGTGGACCAGATGAACGTGCACGCCGCGCAGCACGCCGACATTTGAGCGAACGGCGTTCCACTGGACCGGCTCGGCCGTCGAGCGCCATTCATCGCGAAACAGCTCGGTGAAAACGCCGCGATCGTCGCGGTGCGGCGTCAGTTCGTGGAGCTCCACGCCCTCGGGGAGTTTCAGTTCGCTCACGCCCGCTCCGCCCCGGCCATCGCGAGCGTCTCCTCGATTCTGCGCACGTTCAACGCGCCCTCGGCCGCAGACGACTTTGGCGCCGGGCCGCCTCTGACGTGGCCGATGAAAGCGCGCAGCTCGGCGAGCAGGGGAAGTTCGCCCTTGGCCGCGATGATCTGATCCTCCCGGTCGTCAAACCGGCGCACGATGACTTCCTCGGACCAACCGCCCGCGAGAATCGCCACTCCCCTGCTGCCGACGACGCGCGCCTCACGATGGTGTGCAGACGCGCCGTCGGAGACTTCAATTCCGACCCACGGGTCAGTGCCAAGGGCCACGCGTACCCCGATCAGCGAACCGTCGACGAACTCACCGGCAGCATGGGTCAGCGGCGGGACCTCGCCAAGGATTTCCAGCGTGATCGCAAGGTCGTGCGGCATGTGCGTCCAGAGCGTGTTGACGTCGGGATGCCGATTGCCGGTCGAGACGCGCCGGAGCGAGATCGACTGGATCTCGCCGAGCTCGCCGCTCTGCGCGAGCCGGGCCAGCTCAAGTACTCCGGCCTGGTAGCGCCACTTGTCCATCACGAAAAGGCGATCGCCCACTTCCTCGACAAGCTGCTCAGCCTCGTTGAGATCCGCGGTGAGCGGCTTCTCGCAGTAGATCGGGCCTGGTTGAGCGTTCGCCAGCGCATGGACGGCCGCAGCATGCCTGGTGGCGATCGGTGCCGCGACAGCGCCGTGCATCGCGGGCAGTTCGTCAACCGAACCGACGATGCTGGTGGCACCAAACTCGCGCGCATTGGCGATCGAAGCCTCACTGCGCGCGACGACATGGACTTCGCAGCCGAGCGTCACGAGATCGCGCAGAATCAGCTTTCCCCAGTTGCCCACGCCGACGAGTCCGATCACGGGCGCTTCGGGACTGTATGGCGGCGGCTCCATCGACGGCAGTCTAAGCAGCTGGTTTGCGCGGCGCAGCCGTAGGATTCGGCCGTGACCGCCGATCCGCCCACCCTGTCGATTGTCGTGATGTTCACCCACGACGGCGAGCAGGCGGCGCGCTGCCTCAAGGCAGTCGCAGTCGCTCGCTCAGAAATCCCGGACAGCGAGACGATCATCGTCCTCAACCGGGCGAGTGACGCAGTTCGCTCGGCGGTCGCAGCGGAAGCGACCGACGCGCGCCTGATCGACTCCCCGGCCAACACCGGAACGGCCGTTGCCTGGCAGCTTGGATTCACCGCCGCGCGCGGTGAGTTCGTTCTGCTGCTGCACGAGGACGCGGAGCCGCTGCCGGGAATGACCGGAAAACTGATCGAGACCATGTCCGCCGAGCCGAAGGCGGCCGCGATCGGACCGTGGATCGACGAACTGCGCGGAGAACCGAGCATCAACGCCGGCTGGCTGCGCTTCGGTCGACTCGGTGCCAGGCTCACCCCCGACCAGTTGCCCGACGGCCTCGCGGACTCGCCGTACGCCGTCAACGAGATCAGCTCGTCGATCTCGCTGTGGAGGCGTTCGGCCTGGGAGGACCTCGGCGGATTCGAGGAGCGCACGTTCCCCGCGATGGGCGTCGAGCCCGATGCGTTCACCGGACTCTGGGCGCGCGGATACACCGTGCTTGTCGAGCCGACTGCGCGCGGTCGTCACAGCTCGGGCGCGATGGACTCCGGGACGGGGCTGCTTTCGGGGCCGCACGTCCGGCACTACCTGACGGAGCGGTTTCTCGAAGTCTGGGGCGAGAAATGGTCTGAACGCGCGGACTGGTTTGTCGGCCCGGACGGCGACGTCGACGCAGCAATCGAACGCGCCCAGGAACTGCGCGCGTCGCCGCCGATCCTGGCCGACCCGCCGGCCTCCCGCCAACCGCTGACCAACCCCACCGGAAAGCAGCCCGGGCCGGTCGAGATCGATCCCGCCGTAGTTGACCGCCTGCGCGCCGCGGAACGCGGGGTGATCGACGGCTACACGCGCTGGCTGATCGATCGCGACATTGAGATGACCGAGCGATACGAAGCGACTCACGCTGCCTACATGGAACTCGGCGACCGTGTCGAAGCTCTGGAAGAGCGTTCCAGAACGCTCGACGCGTTCCTCACCAGCCGTCGGTGGCGACTGCGCAGGAAGTTCGCGCGTTAGCCTCGCGGCGTGAGCAGCACCACGTTTGAAAGCTTTCCGCAGATCGTCGAGCGTCTCGCCGCCGATCCGCCCGGCCCGGCGCTGATCGAACTCGCACGCGACGGTTCTCGGCGCGAGTACTCGTTCAACGAGGTGATCGACGGCGCCGCTCGCTACGGCGGTGCTTTCGCCGCGCAGGGCGTCGGCGTCGGCGATGTGGTGATCACCTTGATCGGCAACCGCCCGCAATGGGTGTTCGCCATGCTCGGCTGTTGGCGCATGGGCGCCGTGGTGCTGCCCTGCAACGAGATGCTGCGGGCGAAGGATCTGGAGCTACGGATCGCCAGCGCCGCGCCGAAGCTCGTGGTGACGGACGAGCGCAACCGCGCAGAGCTGGAAGCCGCCGGCTGGGACGGCCCGACGATCGTGATCCCCGACGACTCGCTGCTGGGCCACGATCAGGCCCCGGCATTCGACGCCGCGCCCGGCGACCCGGCGATGATGATTTTCACCTCCGGCACGACCGGCGAACCCAAGCCCGTCGTCCACACCCATGGCTGCCTCCCCGGCCAGGAGCTCCAGGCAGTCAACTGGTTCGACGCCCGCCCCGGCGAGATCGCGTGGTGCACGGCCGCGAGCGGATGGTCCAAATCCGCGCGCAACGTTTTTCTCACCCCGTGGCTCTGCGGTGCCGCCGCGGTGCTGCACGACGTGCGCTTCGACCCGGTCGAGCGAATGGCGACGATCGCCGCCGAAAACGTGAACGTCCTCTGCATGGCGCCCACTGAATACCGCGTGATCGCGCGCCGGCTGGAGCTCGAGAAGATCGACTCGCTGCGCCACTGCGTCTCAGCCGGCGAGGCGCTCAACGCCGAGATCTTCAAGAACTGGCACGACGGGCTTGGCGTGGACATTCATGACGGCTACGGCCAGACCGAGACCGGTGCGATCACTGCAGTCAGGCCCGGCGATCAGATCAAGCCGGGCTCGATGGGTCGCCCGATGCCGGGGATCGATATTCACATCGAGGAGGGCGAACTATGGGTTGACCCCGCCACCGTCCCGACATTCTTCGCCGGCTACGGCCGGCCCGGCGAGATTTCTCCTCCGGAGTTCCACAAGGACGACAGCGATCGTGAGTGGTGGCGCACCGGCGACCTGGTCAGCCAGGACGAGGACGGTTACCTCTGGTTCGACTCGCGCAACGACGACATCATCTCATCGGCCGGTTACCGGATCGGGCCGTTCGAGGTCGAGAGCGCGTTGATCTCTCACGAGTCGGTCGCCGAGGCCGCTGCCGTTGGGTTTCCCGATCCGGAGCGCGGATCAGTGGTCCGTGCGGTGCTGGTCCTCAAAGAGGGCTACGAACCCTCCGACGCGCTCGCAACCGAACTTCAAGATCACGTCAAAAATGTGACGGCGCCGTACAAGTACCCACGCATGATTGAGTTTGTCGACGAGCTGCCAAAGACTGCCAGCGGCAAGATTCGCCGCGCGGAGCTGCGCCGGCAGGCTGAGGAACGCGCATAGCCACAGCGATCGAGAATTCTTCGCGCCTGCAGGCGACGTATCTGCCTGAGCGCCATACGTTCGCGCTCTGGAGCGTTGATCCCGAAGCGATGCGCTCGATCCTTGCGGTGGCCGAAGCACACAAGAAGTGCTCTGTCAGCGAAGTGACTCTGGTGGTCCCGCGCAACGGAGCGCTCTCGACAGAATCGTCGACCGTCGCGATCTGCCCCGCCGAGGCCATGAGAGCAGTGGGCGCGCAGGCAAAGAAGGCGGGCGGATCACTCGGCACGTCATGGAAAGTCTGGCAATCGATCGTGAAGGCCGAAGCTGGTGACAGCTCGGTCGACCTCGCGGCCCTCGGCAATCAGCTGCCGATCGCCGGTCGCGCCGCGCCGGACCGGGCGGGCACGAGCGTGCTCACCGCGGCGGCCGCGATCGGCGAGTTCGTTCGAAACGTGCGAGTCGGCCCGAGGCTCGAGCACGCAGGAGCGGAGTTCAGCCCGCGCCCGTACCAACAGCACGGCATCGCATGGCTCTCCAACCTTGGAGCCGGAGGCATCCTCGCCGACGAGATGGGCCTCGGCAAAACGCTTCAGGCAATCGGCCATCTGCTGCTGCGAAGCGAGGCCGGGCACGGGCCTCATCTGATCGTCTGCCCCTCCGCGCTGATCACGAACTGGCGAAGCGAACTCGATCGATTCGCCCCCGGCCTGGCTACGCACACCTATCGCGGCCCAGATCGGGCCCTCCCCGGGTCGGCTGGGGCAAACACGCTGGTCATCGCCGGCTACCCGTCACTTCGCACCGACGCCGTCGAGCTGAACCGTCTCGATTGGGACAGCGTCTTCTTCGATGAGGCCCACGTCCTGAAGAACACGCGCACGAAACTTGCCGCGAGCGCGCGCCAGCTCACAGCAGGCCGCAAATACGCGATGACCGGTACACCGATTGAGAATCACCTCAGCGAACTGTGGTCGCTGGTCGATCTGACCCAGCCCGGAGCAATCGGCGACCGACGTCGGTTCTCGCAGCGCTTTGTCGTGCCGATCGAGAAGCGTCAGTCGCAACCGGCGTTTGAACGGTTGCAGCAGCAGATCGAGCCGCTGCTCCTGCGGCGCACCAAGGCCCAGGTCGCCGGCGAGCTCCCGGCCAAGCAGGAGAACAACGTCATCTGCGAGTTGACCGCCGAACAGGCGGGCCTGTACCGCCAGGCGGTCGCGAGTGCGTTTGGCGAGGGGCTCGGCTCAGGAATCGGTCGCCAGGGCCGGATCCTCGCGCTGCTCACCGAACTGAAGACGATCTGCAATCACCCCGCGCTCGTGACCCGCGACACTCTTCCCCTCGACGGCCGCTCGGGCAAACTCGATCGCCTCTCCGAGATCACTGGTGAACTGCTCGATTCCGGCGAGCGAGCGCTGATTTTCACGCAGTACCGATCGACCGGAGAGCTGCTTGCGCGCCATCTCAAGGCCGAGCACTCGGTGCGAGCGCCGTTCTACCACGGCGGCCTCTCATCCGACAATCGCGACAAGATTGTCGCCGACTTCCAGAAGCCGAACGGGCCAGCGATCCTGATTCTCAGCCTGCGGGCGGCCGGTTACGGACTCAACCTCACCGAAGCGAGCCAGGTGGTGCACTTTGACCGTTGGTGGAACCCCGCGGTTGAATCGCAGGCGACTGACCGGGCGCACCGGATCGGTCAGCTGAAGCCGGTCACCGTCACCACGCTCACGTCCGAAGGCACGATCGAAGAGCACATCGCGCGAATCCACATACGCAAGAAGGCAACGGCCGAAGTCACCGAAACGGACGCCTCGCAGGCACTCACAAAGTTGAGCGACGAGGCGCTTCTCGACACGCTGTCGTTGGGCTGGTGACAGGCGCATGGCGGACGAGGAATTTGGGATCACGGAATGGGGCGCCGACTGGGTGAGGCTCGCGCAGTCGAAGGTCTCCGCGATCAAGCGGCTGCCGCAGGCGCGCACCTACGCGCGCAACGACAAAGTTGAGATTGGTGATCTGACCGCGAGACCGTTCACGATCTCGGTCGAAGGCGCGCAGGTTCAGGTCACGATCCCGGCCTACACCGAGAAGCAGCGCCAACGCGTAGCGCAGCTCCTCGCAAAGGATGCGGACTCCGAAAACCAGTCGCCGGGCGATCTCAGCGAAGCGTTCCACCTGGCGCTCAGCAACGCAGGCCTCGATCCAGTCCCGAGCAGGGTCCGCGCGGTCTGCAGCTGCAACGCGGCGGCCCAGCCCTGCGTCCACATCCTCGCGACCTACTACGAGTTGAGCCGGAAGCTCGATGAGCAGCCGCCTCTCGCGCTCGGGTTCCGTGGATTCGCGTCGGCCGACGCAACGCCGGCGGCGGCGCAGCGGTGGGTCTCGATCGCCGACCTCGAAGCCGACGACTTCTATCGCTCAGGCGCTGCGTAGCTGAGCGATCAGGTCGGCCCGATCAGGTTCGACGAAGTTCGAACCAACGCTATATTTTCAGCTGTGACCAGGCTCATCGCACAGCCCGATCTCGCAGCGGTAAGCCTCGAATCGGCGCTTCAGGCGCTGGCCGACGAGACGCGCCTTCAAATCGTCAAGCAGCTGGCATCATCCCCCGCGCCCTGCGCCTGCGGCTCGCTCGGTCTCGATGTCAGCAAGGCGACGCGCTCGCACCACTTCAAGACTTTGCGCGAGGCCGGGATCACGAACACCGAGATCCTCGGCACCAAGCGCCTCGTCTCATTGCGCCGCGATGAGTTCGACGAGCGCTTCCCCGGCCTGCTCGACGCGGTGCTCCAGCCCGCGGCCGTCAGCTGAACGCTGAGCTGGCGTCGGCTGTCGGGCCTTCTCCGCGATAGCGTCAACCTGTGCCAAATCGCCTCGCAGAGCAGTCTTCGCCTTACCTCCTGCAGCACGCCGAAAACCCGGTTGACTGGCACGCCTGGGGACCCGAGGCGTTGGCGCGCGCGGCCGAACGAGATGTCCCGATTCTCCTGTCGATCGGCTACTCGTCGTGTCACTGGTGCCACGTGATGGCGCACGAGTCTTTCGAGGATCCGGACACTGCCGAGTTCATGAACGAGCATTTCGTGAACATCAAGGTCGACCGCGAAGAGCGCCCGGACATCGACGCGATCTACATGGAAGCCGCCCAGGCGATGAGCGGCCACGGAGGCTGGCCGCTGACGGCATTTCTCACGCCGTCGCAGGTCCCCTTCTTTGCCGGCACGTACTTCCCGCCGGAACCCAGGCCGAACATGCCCAGCTTCATGCAGCTGATGAAGTCGATCACGGAAGTCTGGGAGAAACAGCGCGACCAGGTCGAGGAGCGCAGCGACCAGCTGATCGCGCAGCTCTCGATGACGGCGAGCCTCAAGGCGCCGGATGATCCGATCGCAGGCGACTCGATCGAGAAGGCGCTCGAGTCGTTGCGCAGTTCCTACGACCCCCAGCTCGGCGGCTTTGGCGGTGCGCCCAAGTTCCCGCCCCACTCTGTCCTGGAGTTCCTGCTCGGTCGGCCCGATGCAGCAGACCGCGAACTCGCGCTCGAGACGATGCGCAGAATGGCCGCAGGCGGCATCCACGACCAGATCGGCGGCGGGTTCTCGCGCTACTCCGTGGACGCGCGCTGGCACATCCCCCACTTCGAGAAGATGCTCTACGACAACGCCCTGCTCGCCCGCTCCTATCTGCACGCGTGGCAGCTCACCGCGGACGAGGGCTTCGCCGAAGTCTGCCGCAGCACGCTCGACTGGATGATCGAGGAAATGCAGTGCGCGGAAGGCGGATTCGCCAGCGCCCTCGACGCCGACTCGCTCGATCCCGAAGGCCACCTCGAAGAGGGCGCCTACTACGCCTGGGAGATCGACGAGCTGCGCGAGATCATCGAGTCTGCCGCGCCGGGTCACCTGGGCGACTTCTTTCTGTACTGGGGCGTGATCGATCACGGCGAATTCGAGGGGAAGAACGTTCTCTTCGTCAACGCCCCCGAACGCAGACCAGATCCCGAGGTCCACGAGCAGGTGCGCCGCGCGATCTGGCAACGCCGTCAGACCCGGCCCGCTCCGGCGCGCGATGACAAACGCATCGCCTCGTGGAACGCGCTCGCGATCGCCGCTCTGGCCGAGTCCGGCGCCGTACTCGGCGAGCCGCGCTACACAGACGCCGCCGTGCGTTGCGCGGAGTTCATCGAACGTGAGCTGGCGCTGCCGGGCGGGCGCGTGCGTCGCTCCTGGACCGAATCGAGGCCCGGCCCGGCCGGCTACCTCGAGGATCACGCCTACTGCGCCGCGGCCTACCTGACGCTCTACGAGATGACCGGCGACGAGCGCTGGTTTGCGCGCGCGCGCGAACTCACCGACGCGGCGATCGAACACTTCGAGGACGCGGAGCTCGGCGGCTTCTTCACGGTCGCCAGCGACCACGAGCAGTTGCTGGTACGGCGCAAGGACATCGAGGACAACCCGATCCCCAGCGGCAACGCGGCGCTCGCCCTGGTGCTGCTGCGCCTGGCCGCCCTGACCGGCGAGCAGCGCTATCGCGGCTCGGCGACAAACTGCCTGAAGACCGTCCAGCGGATCGCCGGCCGCCTGCCCCTGGGGTTTGGCCACGCGCTCCAGGCGATCGACTTTCACGTCGGCCCGGTGCGCGAGATCGCGCTCGTCGGTCCCGACGAGTCACGGGCGGCGCTACGTGCTGAGCTGCTCAAGAGCTATCTGCCCCGATCGGTGGTCGCATCGCGTCTTGACGCAACTGATTCTGAGGTCGAACTTCTGCGCGATCGTGGCCCGATCGATGGCCGCGCGGCGGCGTTCGTCTGCGAGAACTTCACCTGCGAGCTGCCGGTGACCGACGACGCCTCTCTGCGAAACCTGCTCTGAGCCTCCGGATCAGTGGATCGAGACGCGAAGCCCTGCTGGCGGCCGAGGGCCTCCAGCTTCCTGCTGCTGTCTAGCGGTAGCGCGAGCTTCCGCCCATGCGCGTCCAGTCCGGAAGCGGCGTCTCGTACGGCGCGTCGCCGTTGGTCGTTCCACCGGCCGGAGCGACCGGCGCCGCCGGTCGTTGTTCGGCGGTAACCGAAATCTGCGGCGGAGCGCTCTGGAAACCATCGGCGTTCGCATCGGCGACGTCGAAGCGCGCCGGCCACCACATCTTGTCGCCGAGCATGAAGCCCAGCGCCGGGACCAGCAAAGTGCGCACGATCAGCGCGTCAAAGAGCACACCGATCGCGATCGCGAAACCGATCTCGGTGAGCACAGTTATCGGCATCGCCGCCATCACGAAGAAAGTTCCCGCGAGCACCACGCCAGCTGATGTGATCACGCCGCCGGTGACGATCAGGCCGCGGCGCATCGCTTCGCGCGCACCGTATCTGGCCGCCTCCTCGCGCACGCGCGCCATCAGGAAGATGTTGTAGTCAACGCCCAGCGCGACGAGGAAGATGAAGACGAACAACGGTACGTACTCGTCCACCCCGGTGTAGCCGAAGATGTTGTCAAACGCCCAGTAGCTCACCCCCATCACCGCCAGGAACGACGCGACGACTGTGATCATCAGCAGGATCGGTGCGACGATCGAACGCAGCAGGATGAGCAGGATGATCAACACGACCAGCATCACCAGCGGCATGATCAGCTTGTTGTCCTCGGCCGCGAAATGTCGACTGTCGGCCTCGACCGCAGTCGCCCCTGAAACGAGCGCGGTTCCTCCATAAACCTGGGTCAACTGATCTCGAACGCGTTCGACGGCCTCGATCGCGGCGTCGCTGTAGGGGCTGTGTTTGAGCGTCGCCTCGATCCGCGTCGCTCCCTCTCCGGGCTGAATCAACCCCACTGAGGCGACGTCGCCCGAGCGTTTGAGCGTGCGCGTGACGCGCCCGACCTGCCGCGGGTCCGAAACGAGCACGACCATCGGACCGGTGGCGCCCGGCGGCAACGCCTTCTCAAGCACCTTCATACCCTCCACCGAATCGACTGGCTTGTGGAAACTGTTGGTGATGTCCAGCCCGCCCGGTCGGTTCAGCAGGCCGAGCGCCATCACGGACATCAGCGCGAAGACGGCGAAGGTGATCACCCCCGGCCTGCGAGCGATCAGGTCGGTCAGGCGCGACCAGAAGTTGACCGGCATCTGATCATCCGCCGTGCCAGCGCGCGGGATGAACGGCCAGAAGACCGGGCGACCAGAGATCAGCAGCAGCGCCGGGAGCAGGGTGAGCATCGCGAGCATCGCGATCGCGATCCCCATCGCGCCGATCGGTCCGGCGCCGGAAGTCGCATTCACGTCAGCGAGAGTGAGGCAGAGCAGCGCCGCGATAACCGTGGCGGAGGAGGCCAGAATCGTCGGCCCGGAGCGCGCGAGCGCCTCGGACATCGCCTCGTGGCGGTCCTCGCGGCGTCGCAGTTCGTCGCGATATCGCGCGATGATCAGCAGCGCGTAGTCGGTGCCGACGCCGAACACAAGCACCGTCATCAGAGCTGCCGACTGCGAGGTGATCGTCGTGCCGCGCTCGGCGAGCTCAGTTCCAAGGCCACGCGACGTGATCTCCGCGAAACCGACCGCCGTCAGCGGGAGCAGCCACAGGAACGGGCTGCGGTAGATCAGCAGCAGCAGGAGTGAGATCAGCAGCACGGTGCCGATCAGCAGGTTGCCGTCGATCGTGTCGAAGATCTCAGCCTGGTCGTTGAAGAAGCCGGCCTGCCCCGTGAGGTGAACGGCCATGTCCGGCGGCGCGCGATCGCCGATCGCATTCAGGCGCTCGGCGGCGGCGAAGAGAAGTTCTTTGGAACCTCGCGCGCGCAGCTGGAGGTAGATCGCCGCGGTCTTTCCGTCTTCGAAGAAGAGCGGAATCGGCTTGCCGAACTGACCTTTGAGCGGCTGCTTCGTGAGCTCTGCGGTCCCAGCGAGAATCGCCGCCTTGTCGACGCGGGTCAGCTCATTCGGGTTCTGGTAGACGAGCAGACCGGTCAGCAACTCGTCGCCGAAGGCATCTTCTTCGAGGTGGATCGCCTCCAGTGACTCTGCGGACTGAGGCAGGTAATCGGCGTCCTTGTTGTTCTGCGCGTCGTTGAATTCAAGCGCAGAGCTACCCAGCAGTAACAAAATTGCTGTCCAGCCAGCCAGAAATATCCATTTCGTCTTTCGGCCAGCAGGTAAGCGGAAAACGTTCATTCGGGGTTACTGAAGATTAGGGAGAGCGTCGGCAATCTCCTACCTGGAACGGAGGATTGCCCAGGAAGTTGCACGATCCGTCTAGAGGATCGGCAAATAGCGTTCGAGCTCCCACTGCGTCACCTGCGTGCGGTAGCTCTCCCACTCATTGCGCTTGATCTCGATGAAGCGCTTGAACATGTGCTCGCCAAGCGTGCGAAGTACCAGCTCGGACGCAGACGCGAGCTCGACTGCTTCGCCGAGCGTCTCTGGTAGGTGCTCGACGCCGAGGCGGCGGCCCTCTTCGGAGTTCAGGTGGTAGAGGTTCTTCTCCATCGGCTCGGGCAGTTCGTAGCCCTTCTCGATGCCCTCAAGGCCCGCCTGAAGCAACGCGGCGAAGGTCAGATACGGGTTGCAGGCCGGGTCCGGGCAGCGCAGCTCCGCGCGCATCGCCTGGCCGTCGGCGTTCGAACCAGTCGAGCGGTACGGAGGAACCCGCACGAGTGCCGAACGGTTGCGGCGCGACCACGCCAGGTAGACCGGAGCCTCAAAGCCCGGCACAAGACGCTTGTAGGAGTTGACCGACTGGGCGAAGATCGCGCAGATCTCACGGGCGTGGGTGAGCTGTCCGGCGATGAAAGCCTTGCCCGTCTCGGAGAGCTTGTAGCGGTCATTCTCGTCGTAGAAGGCGTTCTTGCCGTCCTTGAAGAGCGACTGGTGCGTGTGCATGCCCGAGCCGTTCTCGTCGTAGAGCGGCTTGGGCATGAAGCTTGCGTGGTAGCCGTACTGCTGGGCGTACTCCTTGACGACGATCCGGTAGGTCATGCAGTCGTCGGCCATTTTTATCGCGTCGGCGTAGCGCATGTCGATCTCGTGCTGTGAGGGGCCGACCTCGTGGTGCGTGTACTCGACGTGGATGCCCATCTTCTCGAGCGCGAGCACGGTGTCGCGGCGGATGTCTGATCCGGCGTCGAGTGTGGTCAGGTCGAAGTAGCCGCCGGTGTCGAGCGGAACTGGGCCCGAGCCGGGTACGACCTCGCTGTCCTTGAAGTAGTAGAACTCGAGCTCCGGGGCCACGTTGAAGACATCGAAGCCCATGTTCTGTGCGCGCTGGACGGCGCGGCGGAGCGCGTGGCGCGGGTCGCCCTCGTAGGGCTGCAGGTCGGGCGTGACGATGTCGCAGAACATGCGGGCGACGCCCTGATCCTCGGGGCGCCACGGCAGGATCGAGAAGGTGGTCGGGTCAGGCATGGCGACCATGTCGGACTCTTCGATCGCGTTGAAGCCCGTGATCGAGGAGCCGTCGAAGCTCGCGCCGCCGTCGAAGGCGTCGCGCAGCTCGGCGCTGTTGATCGAAAAGCTCTTGAGCTGCCCGAGGATGTCGGTGAACCAGAGTCGCACGAAGCGAATGTTGTGCTGCTCAACCTCTGCGAGAACGTGTTCGGGCGTTTTTTTCTCCGGCACTGGCCTCTCCTGGAATCAGCGGCGCGACGGATCGATCGCACCGGGGCGAATCCTAGTGGGCTGCCCAGCAGAGCGCGCGGCGGTCTGGACGAGTGGGACTAGCTACCCGTGGCGATCGCGACGACGATCATGAACACACCCAGGAACAACGCCCACTGGGCGGCGCGGTCGGGGCGGCGGTCGTAGCGGTCGATCTGCACAGCGTGGCTGCGCTGGGCGCTGCGGCGGCGCGGCGGAGTTGTCTGGCCGCTGATCTTGACGGTCTTGACACCGTCGTCGTCGAAGCTTGTGCGCTCGGTCGCCTTTGCGGCGACGGGACGCGGGGAGTGAGACTCGGCACGACGCGCGCGCGCGGCGGCGCGGTCGTAGCTCGCACTGGCACGCGGCTGGGTTTCGCGGTGGGTCACCGGCGCGGTCTTGCGACGCTGCGCTGCGGGTCGTCCGTAAGTCTCGAGATCCAAATCGTCCCCGATGACCGGTTCGCGGAATGTGCTCACTTCAGTACTTCCTCTTTCATAGTGCTTACGGGGTTAGCTGACGGACTCGCGAGAAAGAGCCTCGCTACGCGCCGGATCATCAACCGTGATCTTTTGCGATTCGCCCCCTGTTGAAAGCAAGATGTGCCGGCAGGCACCTTTCAACACTGTGGGTCCCCCGCGTCTCGAACGAATATGCAGGCTTGAGTGCATATTCAGACTTCAGCGGATACTGGAGCAGGATGCTAACAAGCCTCTCCGACGACTCGCCACCGAAAAACCTGCAAATGCACGGAAATTGCCAAGAAATAGTTGGTCCAGACGTCCATATTGGCAAATTTGGCGGCAACCCGGCGGCGATTGCTAGCTTTGCGCGCCGATGGTCCTCGTCTTCGGAGCCACTGGATTTTCCGGGCGTATGGTCGTCCGGGAGCTCGCTGGGCGGGGCATTCCGGTCCGGGCAGCGGCCCGATCGCGGGAGAAGCTGGAGCTGCTGGCCGGGCGATTCCCCGGGACAGAGATCGTCATCGCAGACGTCGCAGATCCCGAGTCCGTAGCGCGCGCGGCCGCCGGTACCGCGCTCCTGATCACGACGGTGGGTCCTTACACGGCTTCCGGCCACGTCGCGGCCGAGGCGGCGTTTTCGGCAGGTGTTCCCTACGTCGACATCACCGGCGAGCCCGGTTGGCTGCGTCGCGTCTTCAATGAGTTCGGGCCGCGCTTCGCGGATCGCGGACTCGCGATGCTGCCCGCGTTCGGCTACGACTACGTGCCCGGCAACCTCGCGGGGGCGATCGCGCTTGAGCGCGGCGGCGCGGCGGCGGTGCGCGTGGACGTCGGGTACTTCCTGCTCGGCAACAACCCGCGCAGCACAGAGTCGTTCAGCCAGGGCACGCTCGCCTCGCTGAAGGCCTCCTCCAAGGAGGTGCCGTACGAGTTTCGCGACGGCGCGCTCGCCGACGTGACCGGGGCAAAGCGGGTTCTGCAGTTTGAGCTCGGCACGGCGATCGCGATCGGTGGCACCGAGCACTTTGCACTCCCCCGTGTTGCGCCGCAGCTGACTGACGTGAACGTGGGGCTCGGCTGGTTCTCGCCGGTCGATCGGCCCGGGGCGGCGGCCGGCGACACGGCAGCCGAGGGTCCGAACGCCGAAAAGCGCGCCGAGGCCCGCACGAACGTGATCGCGATCGCCCGTGACAGCGCCGGCGCAGAGCTCGCGGAGGTCCGCGTGGACGGACCCAATCCCTACGACCTGACCGGCCTGCTCACAGCCTGGGCGGCCGAGCGGATGCTCGCCGGAGATGTCAGTGGTGCCGGCGCGCTGGGGCCGGTGGATGCCTTCGGTCTGGATCCCCTCCGCCAAGGCTGCGCCTCGATCGGCCTGACGACCACCGCCTGACCCCCGGCTGCACACCACAGGTGTGCAGCAGCAATTCAGCGCCCAAGAACCGCTCGGTTGAGCGAAGTACTGCTGCACACCAGAGGTGCGCAGCAAGCGACCGCATACCCAAGCCAGATTCCCGCGCGAATTTCGGTTGCACACCACAGGTGAGCAGCAAGCAAGCGGGGATCGTCGACTGGCGGGCTGCCGGGAGCGGGCGCTGGGTTCTACTTGCCGGCGACTGCCGCGACGTACTGCGAGACGAGCTTGCTGTCCTCGCCGGAGAGCAGTTCTGCAGGCATCTGCTTGCCGGTGACGCCGCCGAGCTTGATCGCGCCTGCGACGCGTGCTGCGGTTGCCTTCGGGTCGGCGCCCGGGGTTCCGAGCACTGCGTCGAGGTTCGGCCCATAGATGCCGCGGGCGTTGGCAGCACTCAACGAGTGGCAGCTGGCGCAGGTGGAACGGAAGATCTCGAGGCCGTCACGCTCGGTGACGGTGGAGTTCAAGGTGTAGGTGCCGGCTCCGCTGGGAACGCGGTTGCTGGTCTTGCTCAGGACCGCCGCGGGAAGGCCGATCACGAGGAAGAGCGCGCCCAACGCGACCACTGCCTTGGCGCCGCCGCCAAGGCTTCCCTTGTAGGACGGCTTGGCGTCCTTGTCGCGCGTGACATACATCGCGACGATCAGGACAATAAGGGCCGCAAGGACCCAGGCGAGGACGAAGAGCAATGCGTTCATCGGCGGGGATCATATACGGCTGGCAGACGGTTCTTTGTACCGATCGGAGCTATTTCCAAGCTTTTTCGCCCATAGAAAAGGCCCGCACGAGGCGGGCCTTTTCCTTAGCAAGCCGATAAGCCGGATTCTGTCGTTGAACGGCCATCTATCTCTGCCCTACTCAGGCTTGCGCCCTGTAAGGCGGGGGCTTCACCAAAGCCAACACTTCCGAAGAAGTGGTGGAGAACATGGGCCGAAGCCTTCCGAACTCCTATGTCTTGGTTCTACCTCCTGCGAGCTACCTGGATCTCCGCGAGCAGCCTCAACGATCCTGTTTGCTCTTGCACCTGATGGGGTTTACCTAGCCACCACGTCACCGTGATGCTGGTGCGCTCTTACCGCACCGTTTCACCCTTACCGTCCGTGCATACCTTTTCGTTCACTTCCGAACCTTGCGGCCCTTCCGATCCCTGAAGGCGGTTCCAACCGAAGCTGGTTCCGCACGACTTAGGCGGTTATTTTCTGTGGCACTTTCCGTCGGCTTTCGCCGCGTCAGGCTTTTACCCCCGACCATCATTGCTCTCTGGTGTCCGGACTTTCCTCGAAGACCCCCGCCGCCGGCGCCTCGGACGAATCCTTGACACCGGTTTGGTTGTCCCCGCGACCGTCTGGCTTGCAGAAACTGACAAGAGTCATTCTAGAGACTTCAAGCGATTGCAGCGCCGAATTGCAACGCGTATTTTGCTCCAAAGAGCGGGGTTTTCGACGATCGACCTACAGAACGCGTCGAAAAACACCCACGACTGAGCCGACGACGGCGGCGTCACGGGTGCGGATTGGCTCGTAGGCGTCGTTCTCCGGCTGAAGGCGGATGTGATCGCTCTCTTTGAAGAATCGCTTGACCGTGGCTTCGTTCTCGATCAGGGCGACGACTATCTCGCCGTCGCGCGCGGTCTGCTGTGATTTGACGACGACGAAGTCGCCGTCGAGGATGCCTGCGTTCTCCATCGAATCTCCGCGCACGGAGAGGACGAAGTCGGCGTTGTCGCCGCCCGCGATGCGCGGGACGTCTATGTATTCTTCGATGTTCTGCTCGGCGACGATCGGTCCACCTGCTGCGACTGAGCCGATCAGCGGTAGTCCTGAAGTGGCGTCTGAAATCGACTGACCGATTCGCTCGGCAGCGCGACGCGTCGCGGCGGATGCATCGCTCATCTTCTCGCCAAGGATTTCAAGCGCGCGCGGCTTCGTCGGGTCACGCCTGATTGCGCCGGCCTTTTCCAGGTTGGCAAGGTGGGCATGCACCGTCGACGAGGAGGTGAGACCAACGGCCCCGCCAATGTCGCGGACCGTCGGGGGGTACCCATTGGTGTCGAGATACTCCTGAATGAAGTCAAGAATCTCTGACTGGCGCTTGGTGAGCGTCTGCTCCGGCGCCGGACTCTCTGTTTGTTCAATCATTGGTTGTCTCACCTTCGACTCGTCGTCGTTGCATTACTTGCGATCGCCTCTCGGACCTCCCGTGGCGTTCGGATGACTGACAATCCCGAACGCACAATCTCTGAGGCGAACACCTGTTCGGAATATAAACCGATACCCCGGACGGAACATCTGTTCGTATTTGGAATTGCAGTGTGCGAGGGCTAATCTCGCCCGCGTGAGCCCCGGCTACCCCCTGAAGATCGAGATCGACCCAAGGTTCGCGTTCGATCCCGAGATCACCCGCAAGTTCGCCGCGAACACGTTCCCGGGCTGGCTGGGCTTCGAGATCCTCGAGCTCGGACCCGAGCGCACCGTCGGCCGCATGGTCGTCAGCGAGCGCCACCTGTACAACGTCGCCTACATGCACGCCGGTGCCTGGACCGCCTTCGCCGACAGCATCGCCGGCTGGGGAGCGGCCCGCCTGCTGCCCGTCGGCTTCAACTTCACGACGGCGGAGATGAAGACCAACATCTTCCACACCGCGACCGTCGGCAACGAGCTGCTCGCCGTCGCCTACCCCCTGCACGTCGGCCAGCGCACCCACGTCTGGGAGGTGCGAATTGCGCGCGACGACGTCCAGGTCGCAAACTTCATCTGCACGCAGGTGCTGCTCGCCCCGAAGCCCGACCAGCCGAAGCAGTCAACGAGCGAAGTCCCGCCGGAAGCCGTCGGCCGCGAAGGCCACGAGCGCACCCCGGAGGTGCAGCCGCTGGACATCCCTCACGGCCCCTACGCCACCCACCTGGGGATCGAGGCGATCGATGTCAGCAAGGACCGCGCGATCGGCCGCATGGTGATCGACGAGCGCCACCTGCACAGCGGCAAGTTCATGCACGGCGGCGTCTGGGCGACGCTCGGCGACACAGTCGCCGGTTGGGCGACGCGCGAGAACCTGCGCGAAGGCCAGGTCTTCAGCAGCTCAGACCTGAAGGTCAACGTGATCGGTGCCGGCAAGCTCGGGATGGTGCTCGATGCCGAGGCGACGCCTCTGCACGTCGGCGCGCGAACTCAGGTCTGGATGGTTGCGATTCGCAGCGAGGGCAAGATCGTCGCTGAGTTCATGAACACGCAGATGATTCTCACGCCTGAGGCGTGAGATCTGCGTCTACACTTCGCAAGCCCTCGCGCCAGTGGCGGAATTGGTAGACGCGCAAGGTTGAGGGCCTTGTGGGCCGTTTGGCCCGTGGTGGTTCGAGTCCACTCTGGCGCATATCTCGCAGTGCTCCCAAAGGCTGCGATCACGAGCAGGCTTCCTCACGACTTTGTAAGGCGGCCTACTCGTTCCGTGAGGATCACGTCGAGATTCCACGAGTCGCCGCCACGCGCAGGCTCGACCAACTCCGTCCGCAATCCGGCGTCAGCGACGATCTTCTCCACCCCGGCGGGCTCGTCTGACACCGCCTTCGACTCCACGAGGATCCGCGCCACGTCACCGCGCGTCGCCTTGGCCATGTGCGTCACGACGCTGCGCTCTCCGTCCTCCTCCACGAACACGCGCACGCCGAGCAGAACGCCGTCCGCAGGTTTCCATGCGGCGACGTATCCGCCTGAACGCATGTCGACCACCAGCCCGTCGGAAGGCAACGCCTTCGTCAACGCCGGCTTCCAGAAAGCAGCCAGCCCTTTGATCCGCGGAAGCGACGCACCGATCCCCAGCCGGTAGGCCGGAATCCGATCCTCCAGTCGCGCCACGCCCCACAGCGCCGACTGGATCAGAATTCGCTCCGCAGCCCGCGCGCGCTCGGCCTTCTTCAACGAATGCAGATCGAGGTACTTGTACAGGACGCCGGTGTAGACGTCCGCGGCCGGAGCCGCCGGAGCATGCAAGAGATCGGCGTTTCGCGCGATCTCATCAAGCTGTGACTTCCCCAACCCGAGCGCCTTCAACGCGCGCCTGGGATCAACGCGAGTCAACCCGTCGAGCTTCTCGATCAGCCTCTCGCGTTGCGGCGTGAGTTCGGGATGCGCAAGCTCTGACAGGTCGGCCGGAGCCGCATCGGGAGCGGCGCCTGCCTTTCCTTCGGATGGCGGTAGGAGCACGAGCACGCGCGCGAGCGTATGCGGCGCACCGGCGTCATCAGGATCCCAGCGGCGGCAGCTGGACCGCTTGCAGCACCGGCCACGTGGCCGCGTCGATCTGACCGGTGGCCACCAGCCCCCGGCGCGTCTGGAAATCCTTCACGGCTGCGGTCATCTTGGAGTCGTACGAAAGATTCGTGCTGAGCTTCGCGCCGGCGGCGTTGAGCTTCAGCTTGCACCAGCGGACCATGTCGCTCTTGTAGCCCTGACGCAGCAGCGGGTACGGCAGCAGCGGCTTTGCGGCCGGTGCCGGAAGCGACTTGCCCAGGGCCGACCAGGTCTTCGGCCGCGTGTCGTGCCAGACCCACCAGCTGTAGCCCGGCGCGCGGTAGCGCTTGGCGTACCTGCGGAACTGAAGCGCCTGCGCCGCGTTGACCCCTTCGTAGGTCTGACCAAGCGGGTGGATCGGCCTCTGATAGATCTGGTTGAGCGTGTACGTGTGGTAGAAAACCTGCGGAATCTTGACCTTGAAGGCGTGGAAGTACATCTGCGGCAGGTTCCACTGCGCGCCGCCCGGCCCGAGGAAAACGCTGTAGGGAATCGTCGGGTGGAAGTCTGGATAGGCGAAGCTCGTGAAGCCGACCGGATAGTCATTGCCGATCACTGAGCGCAACTTCTTGATGTATTTGTCTGCTTGGGAGTACTTGTTCTTGTACTCGACCTCGGCGTCGATCACGATGCAGTCGGCGCTCGACTTCGCGGCGCGTGCTGCGAGGTTGGCCTCCATCACAGGTGCGGTGCCGTAGACGTACTGCCAGGCGCAGACCTTCAGGCCCGCAGCCTTCAGCGGCGCGACGAAGTCGTCCCACTGGCGCCACCAGTTGCCGCCGTCAGAGCTCTTGACAAAAATCGTCTTGACCTTGTGCCGCTTTGCCTTTGCGGCGATCTTCGCGACGTTGCCCTTCTCGGCCTGCCCGACGTACCAGACCCACATGCCCTGGCCGCCGAATGCGCTCGCGGCGGATGCGCCCGCAGGGGCGATCGCGGTCGCGGCAAGCGCAGCAACCACAGCCGTCGCGAGCGTGAGCAGGCGCGCGCGACGAAGACTTGGTTTGACAAAACCGGGCATCATCGTTCTCTTTACCGAACACGTCCCCGGGCCTTTAGTCGCGGTATCGGTGCAACGCACCTTCCACCGGCCGCGAATCCCGGTATGCTGCCAAAAAGCGGAATGACATGTCATTCTTTGAGATTCTCCATTCAGACTCACCCAGGGGGAGTAGTGGCGTGGATGCCACACAGCAGACCAAGGTCCTCGTGATCGGCGCCGGATACAGCGGAATCGGAACCGCGATCCGCCTCAACCAGGCCGGAATCGACGACTACATCGTGATCGAAAGGGCCGCCAAGCTCGGCGGCACCTGGCGCGAGAACACCTACCCGATGGCCGGCGCCGACACCCCGTCGATCATCTACTCGTTCAGCTACGCCCGCAACCCTGACTGGGACTACACGTTCGCACTCCAGCCCCAGATCGAGAAGTACCTCGACGACGTCGCCGACCGCTTCGGCGTGCCCGAGCATGTTCAGTTCAACACCGCCGGCGAGATGGCCGAGTGGGATGAAGCGGCGGCTCAGTGGACCGTGCAGACAAACCATGGAACGATCGTCGCCAAGTACGTGATCACCTGCGCCGGCCCGATGCACGAGGCCGCACTGCCCAACCTGCCCGGCGTTGACACCTTCACCGGCGACGCCTTCCACACCGCGCGCTGGGACCACGACCTCGACCTCACCGGCAAGCGTGTAGCCGTCATCGGCAGCGGCGCTTCCGCGATCCAGTACGTGCCGATCATCCAGAAACAGGTAGGCAAGCTGATCCTCTTCCAGCGCACCGCCCCGTGGGTGATGCCGCGCTTCAACCGCAAGGCCACGAAGCTGAAGAAGTCGGTCTACAGACGTTTCCCCTGGATCAACCAGCTCGTCGCAAACATGATCTACATCAGCAGCGAAGGTCTGCAGCTGCTCGAGCGTCGCCCCAGCAGGATGCGCCCGATTGAGAAGCTCGCGCTGCGTCACCTGAAGAAGCAGGTCCCCGACGAGAAGCTCCGCGCGGAGCTCACCCCGCACTTCGCGATGGGCTGCAAGCGCATCCTTTTCAGCAACACGTGGTACCCGGCGATCACCGCGGACAACGCGCAGCTCGTTTCGCACGGCGTCAGCGAGATCACCGCCACCGGACTCGTCGACAGCACCGGGATGCATCACGAAGTCGACGTGATCATCTACTCAACCGGTTTCAAGGTGACCGACCCGGACGTCGCCAAGCGCGTGCGCGGCCGCGGCGGCGAGAAACTCTCGGACCTCTGGCAGGGCAGCCCCTATGCCTACCAGTCTCTCGCGGTGCACGGCTACCCCAACGCCTTCGTGATGCTCGGGCCGAATGTCGGCAACGGCCACGGCTCGGTCAGCACGCTGATTGAGCTGCTCGCCGATTACGTCGTCAGCGGGATCGAGACGGCCGAACGGATCGGTGCCAGAAGCATCGAGGTCAAGCGGCACGTGCAGGACGTCTGGAACGCCGAAGTTCAGGACTCGCTGCGCGGAACCGTCTGGAACGACGGCGGATGCTCGAGCTACTACATAGACTCGACGGGCCGCAACTCGGCGATCTACCCGTGGACAACGCTGCGTTTCCATCGCGACACGCAGAAATTCGACCTCGACGATTACGAAGTCACAATGCCCGGCGCGCCCGCGCCCGGCGCACCCGCAAAGGAAACGGTGAACGCATGAACAAGAACCCAACCCCCATCTCATTGATCGGTGCTGTCGTGGCGATCACCGGCGGCGCCCGAGGAATCGGCCTGCAGACGGCCAAGGACTTCACCGCCCGCGGCGCAGTCGTGGTGATCGGAGACCTCGACGAGCAGGCCACCGTTGACGCGGCGGCGGCGATCGGCCCGCGCGCGCGCGGAATCCGCCTCGACGTGACCGACCGCGAGTCTTTCGCGAACTTCATCGCGACCATCGAGCAGGAAGTCGGCCCGATCGACGTACTCGTGAACAACGCCGGAATCATGCCGGCCGGACCGTTCCTCAAAGAGCCGGACTCGGTGATCGAGACGCAGATCGACGTCAACTTCCGCGGACCGATCATCGGCATGCGTGCAGTTCTGCCGCTGATGATCGAGCGCGGCCGTGGCCACATCGTGAATGTTGCTTCGATGGCCGGCAAGGTCGCGGTGGCAGGCCTTGCGGTTTATTCCGGCACCAAGCACGCGGTTGTCGGCCTCTCTGCGTCGGTCCGCGACGAGCTCGACGGCACCGGCGTCTCAATCTCAACCGTGATGCCCAACGCCGTCCGTACGGAGCTGACCAGCGGCCTCCCCGCCGAGCGCACTGGGATCCTCGATCCCGAAAAGGTCGCTGAGGCGATCGTCGGATCGGTCGAGAACCGTCGCGAAGAGATCGCGGTGCCCCGTTGGATGGGGGTCTTCCCCATGTTCCCGGTGATCCTGCCAACCCGGCTGATAGCGACCGTCAAGAAGTGGATCGGCGCGGACCGCCTGCTGGACCCCTCACGGATCGACAAGCAGACACGCGACAAGTATGACGAACGCATCGCCGGCTCAAGCTCGGGCGCGCGCGCCAAGGAAGCCGACGAGTCGAAGGTCGCATGACGGCCACGGCAGCTGAGCGCCGCGCGGCACGCACCGAAGCGCGTCGCGAAGAGATCCTCGATGCCGCACAGCGGATCTTCGCGCACCGGGGCTACAGCGACACCGGGATCGCGGACATCGCCGCAGACCTCGGAATCGGTCACGGAACGTTCTACCGCTACTTCGAGAACAAGCAGGACGTCGCTGTGCAGGTGCTCGACCGCGCGGTCCTCGAGATCGGCGCAGCGCTGGCCGATGAGGACCCGCATGAGACCAACGACGTCGACGAGTACCGCGCCCAGACGATGCGCATCATGCTGCGCATGTTCGAGATGCTCGATCAGCGACCAGAGGCCTTCGAGCTGCTCCACATGCAGTCCGTCGCGATCGACACCGACGCGACCCAGCGCTCGTTCGAGGCCTACTCCGCGTACACAGAGGTGTTCCTGCGCAACGGAGTTGAGAAGGGTTTCCTGCGCCAGGACATCGACATCGAGATCACGGCGCAGGCGCTGGTCGGGCTGATCTTCGAGGGCACGCGGCGGGCGATCGCCGAGGATGCCCCGCGGGATCTCTGGACGCGTTGGATCAACGCTGGAGTGGCGCTGATGTTTGAGGGTGTCTCCCGCCGGCTATAGCGGAAAGCGCTCGTCATCCGGACGCTGAAGGCGCCGTCGGATCGGCAACACGAACCAGAACACGACGAACATCGCGGATGCCAGCGTCGCCGTGACGATCGTCGCGTACTTCCCGTAGAGCAGATCCGCGATGAACGTGAGCGCGCCGACCATCGAGAGCGCGGTGAAGATCAGTCCGTAGATCGAGATGCGGTTGAAGAGGACGATCATCGAGCCCTTGTCCCGATTGCGGAAGTCAATGCGGTGAATCGCTGACGGAGCGATCAGCAGCGCCGCCGAGATCGCCGTGCTTGCGAGCGTGGCGAAGAAGAGGGCCTTCTCGAAACCGTTGACCTTCTCGAAGTTCGGGCTGAGCGGCACCGCGAGCAGGAATGCGAAGAGCACCTGAACTCCAGGCAGGGCGACCTTGAGCTCGTTGAGCAGCTCGATCAGTTCGCGGTCGTAGCGCTCCTTGCTTGTCTCGGCTTCCTCGGGCATCTATCGGTATGTAAGCAATTCTCGGTCGGCGTCGAACCACGTGTGCGCGTTCCAGGTGACGAGACTCGTCCCACTGCGGCCGGAAACGATCTTGGCCTCGGAGCAATTTGCGCAGGTCCGGTTGAGTCGTATCCAGCCGTCGGGCCCAAGTCCGAGCAGGGCCGCCGCGACGGCACTGGCCGGACCCCCGGAGGTGAAGACGAGAACGTTCTTGACATCGGCTTCGTCCCCCAGAGCGTTCAACCCGGCCTGCGCGCGAGCGACGAACTCGGTCCACGGCTCGCCGTACTCGTTGTCATGCAGCCCGGCGCTCCAGCGCGCCAACGAGTCGTCGAAGAGCAGCTGAAACTGGTGACGCGGGTCGCCCTTGCGCGCGAGGTCGGCGACCATCAGCGTCTTGGAGCGGTAGGCCGGTTTGTGCCGGACGATCACCTCCTCGTGATCAAACTCGTTCCAGCGCTCGTCGACCTGCGGCGCAAGGTCGGAGCCCATGCCCGCAAGCGCCGCCTCGGCCGTCTGCGCATGACGCTTCATCGCACCGCAGATCACGAGGTCGGGTTCAATCCCGCGCGCTTTGAGCGACCGGCCGAGCGCCGTCGACTGCTGGGCCCCGAGATCAGAGAGCTGGTCGTAGTTCTTCAGGCCGAACGATGCCTGGCCGTGCCGGATGAGCCTGATCACCGCCATCGGCCAACTCGTTTCTGACTCAGTGAGTGGCGGGCCTGGCCGTGCAAGTACCAGACGGCAAGCCAGAAGTTCTTGAAGCGAGGGTTGGTGGTTTCCTTGTCGCAGTAACGCTTGTAGATCTGCTGGATGATCCCAGCCAGGCGGAAGTAGCCGTAGACCTCGTAAAAGCGCCAGTCTGAAATCTCGATGCCACTTTTCTCGGAGTAGAGCTTCACGATCTCCGCGCGGGTGAGCATGCCCGGAACGTTCGAGGGCTGCATCCGGAACTTGTCCTCCATGCCCTTCGCCCCCGGCTCGATCCAGTACGCGAGCGCGCTCCCCAGATCCATCAGCGGATCCCCGAGCGTGGCCATCTCCCAGTCGAGCACGGCGATGATCTTTCCGAGATCCTCGGGATCGAGCACGACGTTGTCGAGTCGCCAGTCGTTGTGGATCACGCAGTTGGCGACGTCCTCGGGCTGGTTCTCGCGTAGCCATTTCCTGACCTTCTTGAAGCTCGGCACGTTGCGCGTGCGCGCGGCGTCGTAGCGCATGCTCCACCCTTCGATCTGACGTTCGACATACCCACTGCTGCGGCCGAGCTCAGACAGCCCCGCGGCTGCCGGGTCCACCGCATGCAGGTCGACGAGCCGCTCGACCCAGCTGGTCGAGAGCGCCCGCGCTGACTCGGGGCTGAGTTCGAGGCCCTTTGGCAGGTCCTTGCGCAAAATGATCCCCGGTACCTTCGCCATGACATAGAAGTCGCTGCCGATCACCGATTTGTCGTCGCAGAACGCGACCATCTCGGGCACGTAGGGAAATTCCCTGGCGAGCTTCGACTGCACAGTGAACTCGCGCTTCATGTCGTGGCCGGACTTGGGCAGGTGCCCGCCCGGCGGCCTGCGCAGGATCAGCTCGCGGTCCGGGTAGCTCAGCTGGTAGGTGAGGTTGGACGCGCCCCCGGGGAACTGCCTGACGGCCGGCGTGCCCGAAAGCTCCAGGCGAGATTTCAGGAACGCGTCGACCGCGTCCACATCAAACGCGTCCTCGCCGCGAACCTCTCCGGCCTGGTCGAGCGAGCCGGAAGACACGGCTCAGGCCTTGCTTTCCTCGGCCTGGTACTTACGCAGCTCGATGCGGGCAACCACGCCGCGGTGGACCTCGTCGGGACCGTCCGCCATGCGCAGCACACGCGCGTTGGTCCAGGCAGCGGCGAGCGGGAAGTCATTTGAGAGGCCGCCGCCGCCGTGGATCTGCATCGCCATGTCGACGACCTCCTGGGCCATGTTCGGGGCGATCACCTTGATCTGCGAAACTGCGCTCAGTGCGCCCGCGAGGCCGCGCGTGTCAATCAGCCAGGCGGCGTTGAGAACCAGAAGACGGGCCTGGTCGATCTTGATCCGCGCGTCGGCGATGCGCTCGCGGTTGCCACCGAGGTTCGCGAGCGGCTTGCCGAAGGCGACTCGCTCGGTCGCACGCTTGCAGGCCAGCTCGAGCGCCATCTCGGAGAGGCCGATCAGGCGCATGCAGTGGTGGATGCGGCCCGGGCCGAGACGCGCCTGGGCAATCTCGAACGCGCGCCCGGGACCAGCGATGAAGGCGCTCCTGGGCAGACGCACGTCGGTGAAGCTGACTTCGCCGTGGCCACCCGGTTCGTCCCAGAAACCCATCGTGGTCAGCATGCGCTCGACCTTCACACCCGGTGCGTCCATCGGCACAAGCACCATCGAGTGCTGCGCGTAGCGATGGGCGGTCGGGTCGGTCAGCGCCATGTAGATCAGCACCTCGCAGTTGGGGTGGCCGACGCCGGAGCTCCACCACTTGCGACCGTTGAGGACGATCTCGTCGCCCGCGATCGTGGCAGTGGCCTGCATGTTGGTGGCGTCTGAAGATGCGACGTCGGGTTCGGTCATGCAGAAGGCAGAGCGGACGTCGCCGGCGAGCAGCGGCTTGAGCCAACGATCCTTCTGCTCGTCGCTGCCGAACATGTGCAGGAGTTCCATGTTGCCGGTGTCGGGCGCGTTGCAGTTGAAGACCTCAGGAGCCAGGAATGAGTGGCCCATTCGCTCCGCAAGCACCGCGTACTCGACGTTGGTGAGGCCTGCGCCGTACTCCTCGTCGGGCAGGAAGAGATTCCAGAGACCGGCGGCGCGTGCCTTCTCCTTGAGCGCCTCGAGTTCAGGCGGGATGATCCAGCGGTCGGCCCGGTCACGGTCGAACATCGTCAACCGGGCGGCCTCTTCGAACGGCGCAATCTCGGTCGTGATGAAGGCATCAACCCGCTCCAGATAGTCCTTCGCGCGGTCTGAGTGCTCGAAATCCATCGGTCTCCTCCGTAGTAGAACGCCCGCAGTTGCGGGGCCCCGCGCAAGGCTACCCGAGCGGGGCGTTTGCATACCAACTCTTGAGTCACCTGAACAATTCTGGACGAATGTTCAACGCATATCGTTCGCTTCGGGCATGATCAATTTTCGGCCTGGGGGGTCGTTGTTTCATGAGCACCGCCGCTTCTACATCCGTGACCGACCTGCCGCTCTGGGGCCTGTTGGCCATCAGCGCACTGTGCGGAGCAGTGATTGCGGGCGGCAGTGCGCTGATCTTTTCTGGCCTGGCGAGACTTCAGCGCACAAGAAGTGAAGCTGGCGACCACGTCACCGGCGTGGCGAATCGCCGCGCCTTCGTCAAGCGGCTCGACGCCGAATGGCTCGCCGCACGCGAGGGGCTCGGAACGTTCGGTCTGCTTGTGGTGGACATCGATTCGTTCGGCGACATCAACGAGATGCACGGCCGCTCCACCGGCGACCGCGTACTCGCTGAAGTCGCAGAGTGCATCCGCATGCGTGTGAGGCGCGATGACTACGTCGCGCGCGTTGATGCAGACGAGTTCACGGTGATCTGCCACGGCGTGGGCGCCGACGGGCTTGTGGCCGTTCGCCGCAACCTCGAGACGCAGGTCAACTTCTCGCAGTCAGTGCCCGTGATGCTGAGCGTCGGGGTCGCCCCGCTCTCGGATGACGATGCGACGAGCCTTCAGATGCTCGACCGCGCGCGCGACTCGCTCGTCGAGCGCCGCAACGAACGCCCGGCTCGCGTCGTCAATGACGCGTTTTCTGCGCTGCTTCTGCCCCACTGATCAGCGCGGCGAAGTCTCGAAAGATCGGCGTGGTCTGTTCGCGGATGCGCGCGTCGAGTTCTGCGGCCTGAGAGATGATCCGCCCTGCTCCCAGCTCACCCAGCACCTCTTCGGCTTCGCAGCGCATCGACGGCTCAGCCATCCAGAGTCGTGCAAGGTCAAGGTCGGCCTCGGCATGGAACAGAAAACCCCAGATCTTTCGCTTACGGAAACCCTGGACCCCAGTTCGCGAACTCGATGCCAGAAGCTCCGCGCCGGGCGGCAGATCGAAGACGTCGCCGTGCCAGTGCAGAACGACGGCCTCAGGAGCGAGATGCCGGGCCAGCAGGTCGCTGTCGTCATGAATCGTGACCGGAGCCCAGCCGATCTCGGGCGCAGGCCCGGGGACGACATCAGACCCGAGCGCCCGCGCAATCAGCTGAGCACCGAGGCAGACGCCAAGCATCGGAAGGTCGCGCTCTGCGGCGGCGATCCACTCACGCTCGGCGAGCAGTCCCGGATAGTCCTCGGTCTCGTCGACATTCATCGGCCCGCCCATGATCACGGCCGCCGCCACTTCGTCAGGAGCAGGGAGCGCGTCTCCGTCAAGCGTGCAGCGCACATCGAGTTCGAACCCGGCGGAGATCAGCGCGTCGCCGATGCGATGCGGGCCCTCCCAGGGAACATGCTTCACGACAAGGACGCGATCGGCCATGGACCGGGGCGCCCTGGAAGCTAAAGAACCTTGAGCAGGAGCAGCGCGTTCGCGAAGAACAGCACTGCGAAGAAGATCGTCCAGCGGTCGAGGTTGCGCTCGAGCAGCGAGCCGCCGCCGAAAGGGCCACTGCCCGGGGCAACGCCAAATGCGCCAGAAAGTCCTGCGTCTTTGCCCGAGTGCAGGAGCACAAGGAAGACGAGAACGAAAGCGATGATCAGCTGGAGAACTGCGAGTACGGCGTCCATGGCGGGAAAGTCTAGCCAGCGCCCGGCTGATCAGCTGTATCTGCTGTCTTCTCGGCGCTGAGCGTGTCGATCCGGGCGAGGATCTGCATCGCCTCGCGGCGCAGCTCGCGATCGGTCAGCTCCCACTGCACCTCGGTCATGCGGCCGGCCCCGTGCTCGAGTTCAGCGTCTTTGATCTCGCGATACTTGGCCTGCTTTGCGTCCTCGAGCTCGGCGCGCGCGGAGTCCACCACGCGCTCGTCGACACCCTTGACGACCGGCCAGGCGAGGAAGGTCACAACAGTGATGACCATCGCGATCGTGAGCAGAACTTCAAGAATCACGACGAGCCCTCCTCGGCGAGTTCAGGTGCCGTGGTCTTCGGTCGACGTGCGGCGCGGGCGGCCGAAGTCGAAGAAAGCCGCGAGCGCAACGCATCCTGCGCCGGCCAGAGCGCGATCAGTGCACCGAGCAGGACGACAAATGAGCCGACCCAGATCCAGGTCACGAGCGGATTGACGATGAAGAGCACTCGCGCCGCCGGATTTGACCGCGGGAATGACTGCACGATCGCAGTGATGGCGATCGCCTGGACTTCTTTGTTGGTCTCGATCTGCGGAAGCTTCTGGGCGGCCTCGACCGCGCTCTTGAGCCCGTCGGTGTTCGGCGAGACGCTCGACCAGAGGTCGCGCCAGGGGCCTGCCTCCAGGGCGACCTCGCTGGTCGCGGAGCCCTCGAAGTAGCGTGCGACCGGACCGGGCTCTGATGAGTTCAACGGGTAGTTGTTGCGCGCGGGCCTCATCGTCGCGACGTGCTTGCCGTCCTTCGAGACGTCGAGCACCACTCCGAAGCTGAGATTCTCGTTCGAGAGCGACGATGTCGCTTTGACGTACTTGACGTCGTAGCCGCCGATGGTGAAGCTCTCGCCGACCTTGAGGTTGCGCTCGCTGCTGGCGTTGAAGGCCGACGAAGCCGCAACGCCGACAAACAACGTGAGGATCCCGATGTGGACGATGTAGCCGCCGTAACGCCGACGGTTGCGCGAAACCAGGCGCCCGAGCGCTGGGAAGAAGGCGCCGCCCTCAAGCGACTGCCTGGCGCGGGCGCCGCTGTAGAACTCGCGGACCATCACGCAGAACGAGAAGGCCGCTACCGCAAACAGCAGCGAAGCACGCCAGCTGTCAAACACGCCGACCAGCCACCCGGTCAGCACCAGCGCCACAACCGCTGCGATCGTAGGCGCGATGAACAGCGACATCGCCTTCGCGCGGTTGACGCGGCGCCACGGGATGATCGGCCCGATCCCGGACACCAGCACGAGCAGAATCGCCAGCGGCGTTATGTACTGGTTGAACCAGGGCGGGCCGACGCTCGCCTTCGTGCCGGTCACGGCCTCGGAGATGAGCGGGAAGTAGGTGCCCCACATGACCACTGCGGCAAGACCCACGAGTAGGAAGTTGTTGAGCAGGAACATCGCCTCCCGCGAGAAGAGCGAGTCCAGCCGGTGGGCGCTGCGCAGGTCGGGAAGCCGAGAAACGATCAGGCTCGCGGAGCCGATGATGACGATCGAGATGAATATCAGGAACGGGACGGCGAGCGTGGACTCTCCGAACGCGTGGATCGAATCGAGGATTCCCGAGCGCACCAGGAACGTGCCCAGCAGAGCCAGCACGAACGTCGCCGCGATCAGCGAGACGTTCCAGACCTTGAGCATCCCGCGACGCTCCTGCACCATGATCGAGTGGATGAAAGCGGTACCCGTCAACCACGGCAACAGCGATGCGTTTTCGACCGGATCCCAGCCCCAGTAGCCGCCCCAGCCGAGCTCCGTGTAGGACCAGCGCGACCCGAGAATCACGCCGATCGACAGGAATGTCCAGGCCAGCAGCGCGAAGGAGCGGGTTGAGCGGATCCAGCTTGCGTCAACGCGGCGAGTGATCAGCGCGCCGATCGCGAAGGCGAACGGAATCGAGAATCCGACGTATCCGCTGTAGAGCATCGGCGGGTGGAACATCATGCTCGGATGGCGCAGCAGCGGCTCGAGGCCGTTGCCCTCGATCGGCACCGGGCTTGAAGCCTTGAAGGGGTCGGCGTCCGGGAAGAACACCATCAGGAAAAGGAAGAACGTCGCGATCCCACCGAGCACCGCCGTCGCCCAGGCACCGACCTCGCGGTGCGTGTCGCGCGTGATCCGCAGCACGATCGTCGAGAGGATCCCGAGCACCGTGACCCAGAGCAGCATCGATCCGGCCTGGCTCGACCAGACGGCCGTGAGCTTGTAGAAGAGCGGAGTCGTGGTGCTGGAGTTCTGCGCCACGAGCGCAAACTCGAAGTTCGAATTGATGTAGGCGATCTCAAGCGTCACGAAGGATGCGATCGCGAGCGCCGCGATCACGTACATGCCACGGCGCGCCGAGACCGACCATTCGCGCTTGCCGGTGCGAGCGCCGTAAAGACCCGAGCCGACCACGTGGAGAGCAACCGCGAAGGCGGTGAGAATGCATGCGCGACCGAAAGTCATCGGGGTTCGATCAGCGCAACCCGGCTAGTACTGCTCAGCCGAGCCGGTCGCTCCGTCGCCAGTCGAGTTCGTGAATTTCGACGGACACTTGGTGATGAGCGAGTTCGGCTCCGCGATCATTTCGTCGTCGACAACTTTGCCGGTGACGATCACTTCGCGGCCCTCTTTGAACGGGTCCGGCACGGTGCCGCTGTACTTCACGAGGATCGACTTGGACCCCTCGGCGGCTGAGCGGTCGCGTACACGGAAGATCACCTGGCCCTCGGTCTTCTTGACTGAGCCGACGACGACTTTGCCGGAGAGCTCGTAGGACTCTCCGGGCGTGGATACAGCCAACAGCTCGGACGGCGTCTTGGCAACTGTTGACGCGCTGAAACTTGTGTAGATCAGTGCGGTCGACAGGAGCAACGCGATCCCGAGCGTGACAATCAGGCGGGTCTTGCGCTTGCGTGCAGGGTCCATCAGGGGCCGTGATTATCGCAGATCAAATGCCGGACACCGGCAACAACGGGGTCACTCGCGGAACAGCCCCCGGCTGGCGATAAGACCGAGTATCCCGGCAACGATCGCCAGCGGAAGCATGCCGCCGAGGATCATGAACGCCGTTCCAGAATCGATTGCTCGGACCATCCAGCCGAAGTTCATTCCGAAGAAACCGGTCAGCACCGAGAGCGGCAGGAAGATCCCCGCGATCACCGTGAACTGCTTCATGACGATGTTCTGGCGGTTGTTGAGCGCTGCCATGTAGAGCTCGAAGAGGCCGCTGATGCGCTCGCGCTGGGCGTCGGCCGACTCCCCTACGCGGATCAGATGATCCTCGACGTCGCGGAAGTATGCGAGATCCGGTTCGTCGTTGCCGGGCATCCGCCGCAGCACCTCTGGAAGACGCGTGAATGCCTCTAGCTCGCGGTGGACGATGCGGTTGACGCGGCCGAGCCTGCGGCGAAGCTCATGTATTTCGAGCTCACGGCCGGCGAACTCCTTCTGGACCACCAACTCTTCGAGCTGTTCGATCTCGCGATCAAAGGCGTCGAGCAGCGGCGCGTACGAATCGATCAGCACGTCGAGAACGGAGTGCAGCAGCTCGTGGCCGCTGAACTTCGTGGTCCTGGCCCGTTCATGGAGGCGCCCAAGCTCGACTGATTCGTCGGCGGCGACGGTGACGATGTAGTGCGGCGAGTAGATGATGTGGATCTCTACAAGGTTGTCGACGCCATTCGTGGAAGTGGTCGCCCCGTAGGAGACGATCTGCACATAGTGCTCGTACTCCTCGACCTTGGCCCGCTGGTCGAACTCCAGGAGGTCTTCGACTGTCAGCGGGTGCAGATCCAAGGCCTCCCCGGCAAGCGCGATCTCCTGATCGGTCGCACCGTGGAGATTCAGCCAGATGAACTTGCCGCTCTCGTGCAGTGAGGCCAGATCTTTCAATGTTGCGTTGCCGACGCAGTTGACGTCGCGACGATGTGGCGGAGAAATCCCTTGCTCGATCATCGCTCGCCACTCTACATGGGGCCGCGGTGCTTGAATTGCGCTCGTGAGCGCCGCGCGGGAAACACAGCTTGATGCCCTCGCGAAGGAAGTCACGGCGTGTCGGGCCTGCCCGCGGCTCGTCGAATGGCGCGAGTCGGTCGCCGCCGATCCGCCGAAGCGATTTCGCGGCGAGGACTACTGGGCGCGGCCCGTGCCCGGTGTCGGCGACCCCGGCGCGAGGATCGCTGTGGTCGGCCTCGCCCCCGCTGCCAACGGCGCCAACCGAACAGGTCGGATGTTCACCGGCGACCGCTCAGGCGACTGGCTCCATGCGGCGATGTTTCGCGCCGGCCTGGCAAACCAGCCGGAGTCGGTGTCGATCGACGACGGACTTGAGCTGCGCGACGCGTGGGTGACCGCGGCTGTGCGCTGCGCGCCCCCGGACAACAAACCGGCGACTGACGAGCGCGACCGTTGCGCGCCGTTTCTGGCCCGCGAGCTTGAGCTGCTCGCCGACATGCGGGCGATTGTCGCGCTGGGCGCGTTCGGCTGGAACGGCGCGCTCAGTGCGCTGTCGGCCGGCGGGCACGATCTGCCGCGCCCAAAGCCGAAGTTCGGACACGGCTCTGAGGCTCAGCTCGGCGCGCTCACGCTGATCGGCAGCTACCACGTGAGCCAGCAGAACACCTTCACAGGCCGCCTTACCGAGCCGATGCTCGACGCCATCTTCGCCCGTGCCCGCGAGGTGGCAGGCCTGCCCGCGACTGGATAGTCTGCCCGCAATGCGGGTGTAGCTCAGTTGGTAGAGCGCAAGCTTCCCAAGCTTGAGGTCGCGGGTTCGAGCCCCGTCGCCCGCTTGAACTGATTCAGCGAGCCGGGGGCGACGGTGGCGCGAAGGGATCCGGGGGGATCTGCGAGGCAACTGACCGGGCGACCGCCGCCTGAGGAGCCGGAGCCTGGTAGCGCTGAGCCGGAGAGACCGGCTGCTGCGGCTGAGCGGCGTAGACGGTGCCAACCGCCGGCGCAGTCCCCTTCGACGTGCCCGCCGCGCGAAACTCGGTGAAGGCCCCGAACGTGAAGAGCAGGCTGCCGACAAACGCCACGTATGCGCCGTAGCTCGCCTTCATCTCGATGCCGATCGATTCAAGGATCTCCTTCGCGGAGACGCCCGACATGCCGGAAGATCCGGCCAGATCGCCGATCGGCGCTGAACCGGGAGGCGAGATCCAGATCTTGTAGATGAACGCGCAGGTCATCAGTCCGCCGATGCTCAAGTAGATCAGCGCCATCGAATCGCGCGAGGACATCCGGATCTGGGAGATCGCGAGCAACCCGTATGCGGCAATAAGGACGAAGGCGCCCTTGTCAAAAGTCCAGACGCGGAAGCCCTGAGAGCCGAGCCCGGCCAGCGAAATCGCGAACCACGGCAGCGCCAGCGACACAAGGAGGAGCGCGCCGCCGAACTGGGCGAAGGTACGCGATTCGGGCGATTCCATGCCCAAGGCATCGACATTTCTGCCGCGCAGCTTTATCGCCGCGCGGCAGGCGTCGTCGGTCTCAGACTTCCGGCGGTGCGGGCGGCTGCGGCGGTTGACCGGGCGGCGGTGCCTGCGGAGTCGGCGACGCAGTTGGCGGAGCTGCCTGCGGCGGGGCGGCCGGGGCGACGGGCTGTGCATACGCGGCCTGTTCGTATCCGGCCGCGGCGTCGTCCTCGCCCTTCTGCCTGATGCCACCGAAGACAATCAACGCGGCTCCGATCAGCCCGATGAAGATGCCGAATTTCAGACCGATCCCGATGTCAGAACCGGCGATGTCGGGAATGTCCGGCCCGGGCTTCTCGAACATGCGAAACACGATCCAGAGAACCGAGATGGCACCACCGACGAGCGCCACGAAGGCAATGTCGAACGGAAGCTCGATCTCAAGATCAAAGATGTCAAACGCCGCCGGGGCGATCGCAAGCAGTCCGACGATCAGAAACACGAAGCTGGCGATGTCGAAGGCGTCCCAGGCACTGAACGAGGTCGCGAAGGACGCAGCAAACTGCCCGGCCGGACCGCTGGCCTCGAAGCCGTACCAACTCAGAAACAGCGAGATGATCAGCAGCAATCCTCCGGCGGCGCTGATCAACCTGCCGGTTGTCGTTTTCTCGGTCAATTGTCGGCTCTCCAATACAGTTGCAAGGGTTGTGAACGGTGGATCGGGCTCGGTACCCGGTTCGGATGACATATTGCCGGATCGTCAGGACAATTGCAATACAACGCATACGAACGGCTCCCCCATCTACCCTCAACAGCCGCATGGAGAGCAAGCGTTCACCCTGGACCTACCTCGTCTTCGCCTTCGTTGCGGCGCTGCTTGCGCTGCTCGTCTACGGCGTCGCGATCAAGTCCGGAGGCAACAAGTTCGACAACGCGGTCGCCTCGGGCGAGCGCCTGCCTGCCCCCGTTCGTGAAGTGCGGGTGCTCAATGAATCCGGCACCCGATCGATCGCCGACTTCCGCGGGAAGGTTGTCCTGCTGAACTTCTGGGCCAGCTGGTGCGAGCCGTGCAAGGAGGAGTCGCCCGCGATCGAGCGTGCCTACGCCAAGTACGCGAAGGACGGCCTGATCGTCCTTGGTGCAAATGTTGACGACCTGTCCAAGGACGCCAACCAGTTCTGGATCGAGAACAAACTCACCTACCCGATCATCCGCTACTCAAGCACGCACGCCACCAAGGATTTCGGCACCAAGCGCCTGCCCGAGACATTCGTGATCGACCGCGACGGCAACGTCGTCGCCCTCCAGCGCTACCAGATCGATGACAAGTGGTTGCACACCGTGCTCCCGCCGGTGCTCGCCGAGAAGACTGCCGGAGCAAGCTGATGAAGCGCGTGATCAGCCTCCTGATGCTTGCGGCGCTGTTTTCGATCGCCTTCGCGCCGGCCGCCGAAGCCGCCTGCGAGAAGACTTCGCTGCTGGACATCCAGGACGAAGTGATGTGCGTGATCTGTGGCGTTCCGCTGATCAATGCCGGCGGCCCGCAGTCGGACGATCAGCGTGACTTCATCCGCGAGCGCGTCGAGCAGTGCGAGACCAAAGAAGAGATCAAGGCTGCACTTGTCGCTGAGTACACGACTGCCGTCCTGGCCGTGCCGCAGAAGAGCGGATTCGATCTCAGCGCCTACCTCGTGCCGATCCTTGCGCTGATCGCCGCGCTGATCGCGATCGTGGTCGGCGCGATCGGTTGGAAGCGCTCTCGCGGCAGCGACAAGATCGCCGCCGCGACTCCGGCAGAAGACGATGCGCTCGATGAAGATCTGCGCAGATACGATCTGTAGCACGGTTTTTTCCTCATGGATGGCGGCGTCGACACAACTGTTCTGGCCGCGTTCGGCGTCGGACTGATCTCCTTCTTCACGCCCTGCGTGCTCCCACTCGTTCCCGGTTATCTGGCGACGATTTCCGGCGTGGCCGCAACCGAGCGCCACGAAGAGCTCGGCGCACGTCGGCTGCTCGGCCCTGCACTGCTGTTTGTTGGCGCCTTCACGGTGATCTTCATGCTCGGCGGCATGGTCGCCACGGGCATCGGGCAGGCGATGACCGACAACACCGAGCTGCTGCAGAAGATCAGCGGCGTCGCGATCATCGGGCTCGGGATTTTCCTGGCGGCGACGATCTTCGTACCGACACTGAACTTCGAGAAGCGTTCTGAGCAGCTCGCGCACCGGGCGGGTGTCGGCGGTCCGATCATCGCCGGAGCGGCATTCGCGATCGCGTGGACGCCGTGCCTCGGCCCGACACTGGGAGCGATCCTCACCGCCGCGAGCACCCAGCAACACCTCTTCCAGGGAGCCGTGCTGCTGTTCTTCTATTCGGCTGGCCTGGCCGTGCCGTTCATCGCCTCGGCGCTCGGAATCGGCGCGCTCACGGCGGCGTCCGACTGGATCAAGCGGCACTACCCGCTGCTGCTCGGGGTCTCGAGCGCGATTCTGATCATCATCGGCGTGCTGATCCTGACCAACGAATTCTTCCGCCTCAATGCCTGGGCTGCCGAGCTGACCGGCTCGCTCGAGCTGAACTACTGAGCTACATGCGCTCGGGCGCCGAAACCCCGAGCAGATCGAGCGTCTGGGCCAGCACACGCTGGGCCGCGACACACAGCGCGACTCGGAACTGCGTGACATCGGCGGCTTCGCCCACGACCTTGCAGTCGCGGTAGAAGGCGCTGTACTCGGCGGCGACTTCGCGGCCGTAGATCGTCAGGCGGTGCGGCGAGCGACGCAGCGCCGTCTCGGCGATCTCATCCGGGAACTCGATCAGGCGGCGGATCAGGGCGCGCTCGGATTCGTGCAACTCGGGGACCGCGCCGGGCAGGCCGGAGTCTGTGCCGATCCCGGCCTTCTCGAGAATGGAATTGATCCGCGCGTGCGCGTACTGGACGTAGTAGACCGGGTTCTTGTCGCTCTGCTCGCGCGCGAGGGCGAGGTCTAGGTCCATCGTCGTCTCGTGTGAACGCTGAACCAGAAAGAAGCGCAGCGCGTCGGCGCCGATGTCCTCGATCAGGTCGTCGACCGTGACGAACTCGCCGGTGCGCTTGGACATCTGCACGCGCTGGCCGTTCTCGGTCAGATTGACGAGCTGCATGATCACCGGCTCGAAAGTCTCGGGGTCGCCGCCGAGCGCGGCGTATGCGGCCTTCATGCGCCGGATGTACCCGTGGTGGTCGGCACCCCAGATGTCGATCAGGCGGTCAAATCCGCGCGAGCGCTTGTCCTGGTGGTAGGCGATGTCGGTCGCGAAGTATGTGTAGTCGCCGTTGCTGCGTCGCAGGACGCGGTCCTTGTCGTCGCCGAGTTCGCTGGTGCGCAGCCAGAGCGCGTCGTCGTGCTCGTAGACATGACCGGCCTCACGCAGCGTCTCGATCGCGCGTTCGAATCGATCGTCGGCGTGCAGCGTGCGCTCAGAGAACCAGACGTCGATCTCAACGCCCATACGGCGCAGTGTCTCGCCGATCATCGCGAGCATCTTCTCGACACCGACATGCTGAAGCTCTTCGGACGACATCTCAGCAGCACCGTCGATCGACTTGGCGATCTCCTCGATGTACTCACCCTGGTAGCCGTCCTCGGGCACGTCGCCGCCCCGGGCACGCGCCGCGATCGATGCGCCGAAGCGCTCGACCTGGGTGCCGAAGTCGTTTGAGTAGTACTCCCGTGAAACCTCGTGGCCGGCGAAGGCGAGCACCCGGCAGAGCGCGTCGCCATAGGCGGCGTTTCGTCCGTGGCCGATGTGCATCGGGCCGGTCGGGTTGGCACTCGGGAATTCGACGTTGATGCGCTCGCGGTAACGTGCGACGCCGCCGCCGAATGTGCTCTCGGCCAGAACATTTTTGAGCGCCGCGGCGTACCAGTCGTCGCTCAGGCGAAGGTTCAGGAAGCCCGGACCGGCGATGTCCGCACTGACCAGACAACTGCCGAGCTGATCGCTGAGTCCGGCTGCGATTCCGTCGGCCACATTGCGCGGATTGTCGCGCGCGATCGGTGCGCAGACCATCGCGGCGTTGGTCGCGAAATCGCCGTGCGCCTGCTGTTTCGGACGCTCTAGAACAACCCCCGCGGGAGGCGTTTCGGCGCCCGCGACTTCGGCTGCAGCGGCGCCAACGGCCTCGCGCAGAGCGGCGAGCGGGTCGTTGCGCGGGGTGTTCTTTGCGCCGACAGTCACAGACTGGCGCGATAGTAGACCCCTGTGCCTCTAACCTGAAGAGCCTCAACGCCCACTCACCGACCGGAGCAGCAAAGATGGCCGACGACCAGTCAGAACAACGCGGGATCAACATCCACTTCCAGCCAGAACAGATGGCCGGGGTCTACGCGAACTTCGCGAACATCAGCCACTCCGACTACGAGTTCACCGTCACGTTTGCGCGCGTGGACCACGAGGTCGACACCGAGGAGATCCCCGGCGTGGTTGTCACCCGCGTCAACCTCTCGGCGCGGTTCATGCGCGAGCTGATCGACGCCATGGAGGACAACTACTCCAAGTGGACGACAAGCGAGGGCATTCGCAATCTCCCCGAGTACGAAGGCGACGAGCCCAGCGACAACGGCGAGACGACCGAAGAGGACTAGTCCTTGTTCGCTCACCTCTGGTGAGCGAACCAGATCCCGCGGCAAAAACGGCTTGTTCAAGCGGTTTCTTTCGCTCACCTCTGGTGAGCGGTTCCACGCCCCTTGAACAAGCCATTCCGCGTCTCCGACAAATGCCGCCCACCAGAGGTGAGCGAAAATGCGCCGGCCTGGGATGCGGCGCTATGGCAGCGGCTCGACGCGGCCCGCTGCCAGCTCGCGCTGGACGGTCACCGCCATGCCGATGCGCTCGACCGCATCCGGGTGGGTGCCGAACAGGAACTGAAGAACCGCCGGCGGCTGAGGTCGGGAGATGTTCCGGATCGTCAGACGTCGTTCGAGAGAGATCGCGGTGGCCGGCTGCTGCGTGACGCGCAGCGCAAATGCATCGGCGCGCGCCTCGATCGCTCGTGACCAGGCATTGGCCGCAGGCTGGCTGATCGCGATCGCGAGCAGCGCCGCCGCGAGGACCATGGCGAGTGCTGCAGGGGACTCGAACTCGACTCCGCGACGCTCGGCGAGCGCGCGCGCCATCAGGTCTACCGCAAACAGCGAGATCAGCGCCACGAACGCAAACCACAGCAGCCCGACCACCAGATCGCGGTAGTTAGCGTGGCCGAACTCGTGCGCGATCACCTGCCGGCGCTCGGCCGGAGTGAAGTCTCGGATCAGCGTGTCGTAGATCACCACACGCTTCGTCGTTCCGAGGCCGGTCACGTACGCGTTTACGCCGGTGGTGCGGTTGGCCGCGTCGACCGTGAAGACCTCGCCCGAGTCCACGCCGGACTCCTTGGCCAGGGACTCGACGTCGCTTCGCAGCGCGCCGGTCGGGGCTTTGGTGAAGTCGGCGAAAAGCGGTTCGATCACGATCGGCGCGAGCGCCTGAAAGACCACCGCGAGCGCAATCAGGCAGACGCCGAAGGCGAGCCACCAGAAACGTGCGATCCGGCGGATCAGTGCCCCCGCGACCATCGCCAGGACTGCAACCGCCAGCATCGTGAGCAGCGCTGCGAGCAGCCAGTTCCAGAGCCAACCCGGAATGCTCTCGACCGACAGTCCGAAGTCACGGGCGCGCAGAAACGCGATGAATTGGAAGGGCAGCGCGGCGAGCAGCGCCAGCCCCGCGACTCCCGCGCCGACGGCCGCGTTGCTCAGCGATCCGCCGCGTCCGAAAAGCACACCGCTGCGGCGATCTGTCCACCGCGAAAGCAGGCCGCCCTCAGCTCCCCGGTGACCGTTGCGTGGCCAGGCGAGCGCGATCACGAGCGGAGCAATCACGATCGCGAGCGAAGCCGCGATGCCGAGCCAGCTCTGAATCCCGCGGAAGTCCTGAGCCCGGTCGATCAACGCCGGGGTGAAATACGCGTTCTGATCGACGCTGGCGATCGGAGGCAACTGATCGCGCGGCCAGAGCACCAGATCGGCCACCAACCCGGCGGCAAGCACTGCCAGCAGCGCAGCAACTGTATTCTGAAACACAGAGGGCCCTGATGCATCGGGTCGATTCTGTTCGGCTCTGGTCATCTCTGGATCCGGATCGGGGGAAACTTTGGACGAGAACGCACCGAAAGTATCTGGCGAGGCGACGATCTTCGCGGACGAGAGTTCCGCGACGATCGATGAATTCTCCCGAAGCGACGATGCCGCCTTCGAGGGCGCCGACGAGTTGAACGCCCAACTGAGGCGCGACCTCTCCCCGGGCGACGCGCTTGTCAGTGGTGTGTTCACGGCGGCAAGATTCGTCGAGCGCCGCGGATTCGGTGACCCGTCGCGGCAGGCCTGGGGCTGGATTCTCGAGCCGATGTTCGACCTGCCCGTCGGTTGGTCCACGCCCGGAGCAGACCCGGAGGGCGCCGCGCAGGCGCGCGAAGCGTTCGAGAAGTCGCTCAAGCCAACCGTCATCTCGATTCCAGACGCATCCACGAGCCTCATGGTGCCGATCGTCACGAGCAGCGCTGACGGCGAATCCGAGTTCGCCGCTGCCGTCGTCGCGATCCCGATCCTCGCCGACTCACAACCAGACACCAACTGCATCATCGGATCCACGTCGATCGTCGCAATCGTCGGCATGCAGATGGACAACACCGTCCGCGCCCGGGCGGCCAACCGCGCCCTTCAGTTTGTCCAGGCAGCCGCGCGAACACAGCGCCAGCTGGTAGAGCCACACGACCGCGCCGGCGCGCTTTCCGCTGCGGTCGGGGCGCTTTCGGAATGCGAAGCGTTGATCGGAGCAACAGCAGTCGAGCTGATCGACGGCGACCGGCGAAGGGTCAAGTCTTTCGGCGACGTCGACGGTCCGCTCACATCTGCGCCCGGCCTCGACGACGAGCATCAACTTGAATCGACGCGAGCCGCCGGCCGCGCCACACTGTCCGTGGTGGTCGACGGCGTCGCCGAGGCCGAAATCACAGTTCAGTCGCGAATGCCCCTCGGCGAAGCCGAACACGACACGCTCAACAGCGTTGCATCGGCCGTCGCCGGGACGGTGGCGAGATTCCGCGCCAGCGCGACGATCGAGTCGCTGCGTCGATCGGCCACCCGTCGGCTGGTCGAGGCACAGGAGCGCGAGCGGTCGATGGTCGCCGCGGACATTCACGACGGCGTGCTTCAGCAGCTGGGCGCGACGGCAATCCGTCTCGAGCTCGCGCAGTCGAGGGTCGAGCAACAGGACTTCGCCACGGCGAGCACGATCATCGGCGACGGAGCGAACGAGATTCGCTCCTGCGCGCGCGAGCTCCGGGCACTGCTCATGGAGCTGCGTCCGCAGGTGCTCGACGACAACGGTCTGAACGCGGCGCTCAATGAACTCGGACGCCACGTCAGCGGCGTGGTCGTGGATGTCCGCTCCGACGTGCCCGATGATCTCGGCAGCGAGTTCTCGATCACGATCTTCCGCATCGTTCAGGAGGCGCTGACAAACATCCAGAAACACGCGCGCGCGACAAGCGCACACGTGGACGTCGCACTCGCGTCGGATTCGATCAAGATCGACATCACCGACGACGGCGTCGGCTACGAAGGCGCCGTGACCGGTCCGAGCGCCGAGGGCAGTCACCTCGGCCTGCTCGGAATGCGCGAGCGCGCGCAGATGTTCGGCGGCACGTTCTCAATTTCCGGCGCGTCCGGTGGCGGAACGGAGATCCACGCAACGCTTCCGCTCGACGGTTCGCCCGCAGCGGTAGTCTGATCTCACAATCCTGGTGTACCCCAAGCTGGGGCTTGGGGGTATTACCATGCAAGCGTTACCGGGTACTCGGGTTTAGATCAGAGTGAATTCCCGGTATGACAATTCATGAGTAGCTCCGCTTCACCCACCACCACGCGGATAGCAATCGCCGACGACTCGGCGGTGATCCGCAGCCTCATCGAAGAGATACTCAGCTACGTCGAGGGTTACCAGCTGGTATCCAGCTTCGACAACGGTAGGGACATCGTTGCCTGGGTGCGTGAGGGTGGCGTGGCAGACGTCTTCGTGATCGACATGCGCCTCCCGGGACTCAGTGGCACGGCGACGATCAGCGCGCTGCGCAGGTTCACTCCGACGGCGCGAATTCTTGCCTTTTCGGCTTCCGCCCAGGAAGAGAGTGTGCGCTCGGCCACTGCTGCGGGAGCCGACGGCTACCTGCTCAAAGAATCAACATTGTCGGAACTTCTGAGTGCAATTTCAGGCGGCGACGAGCTCGGGGTGTCCGACGGTAACTCAGCTGAGCCGTGTCCAGAAGCAGAGGTCACTGCAGGCGTGGCCGGCAGTGGCTTGAAGGTGCTGGTGGTCGACGACCACGATCTCGTGCGCGATGCCGCCGCAGCAATGCTTGAGTCAAAGGGCTTCGACGTCGCCACGTGCAGCAGCGCCGCGAGCGCGCGCGAGTGGCTGGAGGATGGAAACAAATGCGACGCTGCGCTCGTGGACCTTCGACTCGGAGACGCATCGGGCGCGACGATCGTCGCGACCTTTCGCGACCGTGTCCCCGATTCAGCAGTGATCCTCCACTCGGGAGCGGCCGACGAGGACGGTGCCCGCGTTGCCCGTGAGACCGGCGCTGACGGATTTCTCGCGAAGGGCGATTACACCATCGATGAGATGGTCGACACGCTCACCGCCGCAGTCCAATCCAGGCGCGACACCCCTTGACGGCCTGAAAGTTCGCATCGACACTTACGCTGTGCGGGTGCCCCGGACGCTGCGTAGACCAGGACCGTTCGCGCGCGCGGCCTGCGCGGGCCTGATCGGCGCGCTGCTCCTGTTCGCAACGGGCTGCGGCGGAACCGACGAAAAATTCACCAGCGGCGAGGCCGATCGCGCGCTTGCAGCGCTTGATGCGGTTCAGGAGTACGTCGACGAAGGTCGCTGCTCAGCTGCTGCACGGCGGGTCCAGGCGCTCGCGGTGCAGTCAACGCGCATCAACAACGAGCGCCCCGACCTCGGCGAACCATACGCCAGCAGTGTCGCGCGGCTTCAGACGCTCGTCGAGCGTGAGTGCGTAGAGATCGCGCCCGCGTCCCCCACTCCCGAGACCGCGGCGACCGGTGCTACGGGAGAGGACGAGCCGACCGCGCCGGTCGAGCCGACGGGCGGCGGGACCGATGTGCCCGCCACGCCGGACAACGGCACCGACGGAAACAACACCGGGGGCGGCGACACCGGGGGCGACCAGTCTCCGGCGCCCGACAACTCGCCGCCCGCAGACTCCGGCGGAGCAGGGCCGGGCGCATGAGCGACTCCCCGGAGACACCCGCGAAGCCCTTGATCGCCGGCCGCTACCGCGAGATCCAGAAAATCGGAAGCGGCGGCATGTCGGTGGTGCTCCTCTGTGAGGACACCGTGCTCCAACGCACCGTCGCGCTGAAAATGCTCGCGGCCCACCTCGCCGGCGACCAGGACTTCATCACGCGCTTTCGCCATGAGGCGCTCGCGGTGGCCAAGCTCCAGCACCCGAACATCGTGCAGGTCTTCGACTCAGGATCGGACCCGGCGAGCCACCAGTACTTCATCGTCATGGAGTACGTCGAGGGTCAGCCGCTGTCGGACATGCTCCGCGGCGGCCGCAAACTCGAGCCGGCGCGCGCCATCCAGATCTCGGCCGACGCCTGCGAAGCCCTCGAGTGCGCGCATCGCGCCGGAATCATCCATCGCGACGTCAAGCCGGCGAACCTGATCGTCACGCGCGAGGGCCTGACCAAGCTCGCCGACTTCGGTATCGCCAAGGCGGCCGAGATGACCCGCGTGACGCAGGTCGGATCGGTGCTCGGAACCGTCGCCTACCTCTCGCCCGAGCAGGCGACCGGGGGCGACACCGGACCGCAGTCAGACATCTACTCGCTCGCCGTCGTCACGTACGAGATGCTTGGCGGCAGGTTGCCATACCTCTACAAATCGATCACCGAGCTTGCGATGAAGCAGCGAGACGAACTGCCGACGCCGCTTGTCGAGCTGAACCCCGTGATCCCCGTCGAGCTCGACCGCACGATTCGCGTTGCGCTCAGCTATGACCCGAAGCTGCGCTTCGCCACCGCGCGCGAGTTCGCTCAGGCGATGCGCCAGGCGCTCCAGCGACGCGAGTCTGAGTTCGTGACCAAGGTGCTTTCTGACCCGGCGGCCGCCACCCGCATGATGGCCGCGCGTGGTCGCGAGGCAGAACGCACGCGAGTCGCTCCGGTGCCCGTCGCTGCAGCCGCCGCAGCAGGTACAGGCGCCGCGGGCGCAGCGACGCAGGTGACTCGCGTGGCCACCACGCCGGAGCGCATCACCGGCAGCAGGCCGGCCGCACGTCCGCCGGCCACGCGCAAGACCACTCAGCGCCTGACGATCGCACTGCTGCTGATCACCGCGGTGATCGCCGCCGCAGTGGCGGGCGTGATGCTCGGCGACTCAAAGCCTTCGCCGGTGCGCCAGGACACCGTCCAGAGTCAGATCGACGGCATGCGCGGCTTCATTCAGAACCACCGCTGATCATCGACTGACCGGTCATCTCGCCGGGTTGATCGATCCCGAGCAGTTCGAGCACCGTGGGCGTGACGTCGGCAAGGATCCCCTGCTCGCGCAGCTCGACGCTCTCTTCGGTGACGATGAAGGGAACGGGATTCAAGGTGTGCGCGGTGTTCGGCGAACCATCGGGCTCGAGCTGTTGCTCGGCGTTGCCGTGGTCGGCCGTGATCAGGCAGACGCCGCCCTTGGCAGTCACGGCCTCAACAACGCGGGCCAGTTGAGCGTCGGTCTCTTCAACGGCCTTGACGACTGCGGGGATGACGCCGCTGTGTCCGACCATGTCGGGGTTCGCAAAGTTGATCACGCCGAACTTGTGGTCATTCGTTGTCCAGCCCTCGACAAAGAGATCGGCCGCCTTGGCGGCTGACATCTCGGGCTTCAGGTCGTAGGTGGCGACTTCCTTGGGCGACTGCGCCATCTCGCGTTCCTCGCCGGTGTTGGGTGTCTCTTCGCCGCCGTTGAAGAAGTACGTGACGTGCGGATATTTCTCGGTCTCGGCCACGTGAAGCTGGGTTCCGCCGCTCGCGGCGATCGTCGAGGCGAGCGTCACCTGCGGGCGGTCCGGCGGATACGCGACGAAGTAGGGCCAGCCTCCGTGGTACTCGGTCATCGTGACGATCTCCAGGCCGTCCGGAGCGTCGCCGCGATCGAAGCCGTCGCCGTCGTAGGTCTCGAAGGTCTTCTCGCCGAATGCGGCGACCAGCTCGCGCATCCGGTCGGGACGGAAGTTGAAGCAGATGATCGCGTCGCCGGAGCGCACAGCGCCTTCGCGATCGCCGACGATCGTGGGCTTGATGAACTCGTCGTTCTCGTCGCGTGCGTAGGCGGCTGCGACTGCCTCGGAGCCGGTGACTGCTGGCGGCTGGTCGGACCTGCCGTGGACGATCGCGTCGTAGGCAAGCTTCACGCGGTCCCAGCGCTTGTCGCGATCCATTGCGAAATAGCGGCCGATCACAGTGCCGATGCGCGCGTTCGTAGGCAGCGCTGACTCGAGCTCCGCGATGAAACCGTCGGCCGATCGCGGAAGCGTGTCGCGCCCGTCGGTGAAGGCGTGGACGACAACGTCAGGCACTTCTTGGTTGTCGGCCATGTTCAGCAGTGCCTTCACGTGCTCGAGACTGCTGTGCACGCCACCGTTGCTGACGAGCCCCATCAGGTGCAGCCGACCGGAATCCTTGGCCTTTGCGCAGGCGTCGAGCAACGCGGGATTGCCGACGAACGATCCGTCCGCGATCGCGATGTCGATGCGAGTGAGGTCCTGGTTGACGATCGCGCCGGCGCCGAGATTCAGATGGCCGACCTCGGAGTTGCCCATCTGGCCCTCCGGCAGACCGACGTCGCGGCCGCTGGTTCGCAGAGTGGCGTGCGGGTACTTCGCCCACAGGCCGTCGAACACCGGCGTGTCGGCCAGCTCGACCGCGTTGCCCGGACCGGGCGGCGCAAGGCCCCAGCCGTCGAGCACGATCAGCGCGACTCCCGGGACGGTTTCACGCTCGTTCATCACGCGCTCCTAGACCGCGTCGCAGGCTGCGACCAGCGCGGCGAAGTCGTCGGCCTTCAGGCTCGCTCCGCCGATCAGCCCGCCGTCGATGTCGGGCTGCGCAAGCAGCTCCGCAGCGTTCTCAGGCTTCATCGATCCTCCGTAGAGGATGCGGACCTTCTCTGCTGCCGCCGGGTCTAGCAGTGAACGGATGTGGGCGCATGCTTCCTGGGCCATCTCGTTGGTCGCGGTCTTGCCGGTGCCGATCGCCCAGATCGGCTCGTAGGCGATCACGACGTTCTCGAGTTTGTCGGCAGAGAGGCTCGCGAGCGCGGTTTCGACCTGCATCTTGAGCACGGCCTCGGTCTCGCCGGCCTCGCGCTGCGCGTCGGACTCGCCGACGCAGAGGATCGGTTCAAGGTCGTTCTCAAGCGCGGCGACGACCTTCGCGGCGAGCGCCGCGTCGGTCTCGTTGAAGTACTGGCGGCGCTCGGAGTGCCCGAGCACAACGGCGCGCGCGTCGACGTCACGCAGCATGCCGGCGGAGACTTCGCCGGTGTAGGCGCCGGACTCGGCCTCGTGCATGTTCTGGGCGGCGACCTTGATGCGTGTGCCGCGCGAAGAGTCGATCACGTTCGAGAGCGCGGTGAACGGCGCGCAGATGACGACCTCTGAGATGTCGTCCCCGGCGATCTGCGGCAGCAGGGCGAAGACGAAATCCTCGGCCTCGAAGCCGGTCTTGTTCATCTTCCAGTTGCCTGCGATATAAGGCCTACGAGCCATCTTGAAGTGCCTCCACTCCGGGTAGTCGCTTGCCCTCGACCAGCTCCAGGGCAGCGCCCCCGCCGGTCGAGAGGTGCGTGACGTCATCTGCGAATCCAAATTCTGCGATCGCTGCGGCGCTGTCTCCGCCGCCGACCACGGTCACGCCGTCGGCGTCTGCCATCGCCCGGGCGACTGTGCGCGTGCCGGCGGCGAACGGGGCCAGCTCGAACGCGCCCATCGGGCCGTTCCAGAAGACCGTCGCCGCCGACTTGACGCGGGCGGCGTACTCGGCAGCGCTCCTGGGGCCGATGTCGAGCCCCATCCATTCGTCGGGCACATCGACGCCGTCGAGTTCCTGCACCTCGGTGTCAGCGCTGAACTCGCGGCCGAGCACGAGGTCGGTCGGGAGCACGAGCTCGCAGCCAGAACCCTTTGCGTCTTCGAGCGCCTTCGCAGCAAGCGCCACGCCGGCCTCTTCGACCAGCGAGTTGCCGGTTTTGCGGCCCTGGGCGGTGTAGAACGAGAACGCCATCGCGCCGCCGATCAGGATCGCGTCGGCGACCTTGAGGAAAGAGTCGATCACGGCGACCTTGTCAGAGACCTTGGCCCCGCCGAGCACGACCACGAGCGGGTGCTCGGGTGCCTCGATGATGCCGCGAAGCGTCGCCACTTCGCGCTCGAGCAGAAGACCCGCCACGGCCGATTCGACGTGATGCGTGACGCCCTCTGTGGTCGCGTGTGCGCGGTGCGCGGCGCCGAAGGCGTCGTTGACGTAGAAGTCCGCGAGCTTGCCGAGCTGCGCGGCGAGTTCGGGGTCGTTCCTGGTCTCCCCTGCTTCGTAGCGGGAATTCTCGAGCAGCAGCACCTCGCCGTCGCCGAGATCCTCGACCAGCGCCTCGACCGCCGGCCCGACCAGAGCCGGCGCGAGCGGCACGGGCTTGCCGAGCAGTTCCCCGAGCTCTGCCGCGACTGGCGCGAGCGAGAGCTTCGGATCGCGGTCTTTCGGGCGACCGAGGTGTGAGCAGACGATCACCTTCGCGCCGCTGTCGATCAGCAGCTGGATCGTCGGCACCGAGCCGGCGATGCGAGCGTCGTCGGAAACGACGATCGTGCCGCCCTCTTCTTTGAGCGGGGCGTTGAGGTCTGCGCGCACGAGCACGCGCTTGCCCGCGACATCGGGAGCGATGTCACGGACAGTCTTCTTGTCAAAGACGGGCGGCATGTTCAGCGGGACCCTCAGAGGATCTTCTGAGCGAGCTCGACTACGCGGTTCGAATAGCCCCACTCGTTGTCGTACCAGGTGACGACCTTGACGAGGTTGCCGTCGATCACACTGGTCAGGCCGGCATCGAAGATCGACGAGTACGTCGAGTGGACGATGTCGCTGGAGACGATCGGATCCTCGGTGTACTGCAGGATGCCGGTGAGCGAACCGGTGTCGGCCTTGGCCTTGACGGCGGCGTTGATCTCGTCCGGGGTGACGTCGCGACCGGCCTCGAAGGTGAGGTCGACGACCGAACCCGTGGGGATCGGCGCACGCACGGCGAAGCCGTTCAGCTTGCCGGCGAGCTCGGGGATCACCAGTGAGATCGCCTTCGCGGCGCCGGTCGATGCCGGGATCAGGTTGGTCGCTGCGGCGCGGGCGCGGCGCAGGTCGCTGTGCGGCGCGTCCTGCAGGCGCTGGTCAGCGGTGTAGGCGTGGATCGTGGTCATCAGCCCACGCTTGAGGCCGAACTCGTCGTTCAGGACCTTGGCCAGCGGGGCCAGGCAGTTGGTGGTGCACGAAGCGTTGGAGATGACGGTCATCGTCTCCTTGTCGTACTCCTCGTCGAAGTTGACGCCGAGGCAGAAGGTGCCGTCGGGGTTGGTCGCGGGAGCCGAGATGATGACCTTCTTGGCGCCGGCCTCGATGTGCGCGGCGGCCTTGTCACGGTCGGTGAAGAAACCTGTCGACTCGATCACGACTTCTGCCCCGAGGGTGCCCCAAGGGAGATTGCCCGGCTCGCGCTCTGCGCTGATCGGAATCGGCTTGCCGTCGACGACAATCGCGCCGTCGCCCTGCTCAACCTTGCCCGGGAAGGGGCCGTAGTTCGAGTCGTACTTGAGCAGGTGCGCCAACGTCTTTGCGTCGGTCAGGTCGTTGATCCCGACAAACTCAATGTCGGCGCCGGCCTCGTAGGCGGCACGAAAAACGTTGCGGCCGATACGGCCAAATCCGTTGATTCCAACTTTCACAGGCATGTATTGGGTCTCCAACTAGGAGCCGCGGCGCGAGCTGGCAAATGCGGCCGGCGGCTGTGTCGTTATGGGGTTTGACGCCTGAGAATCTATCGAACCACCATCGCCTGATTTTTCCTCGCGGGCGCTTCCTGCCCGCTCGCGCAACTCGTAGTACTCGTGCGCAATCTCGCGCGGGACGAGGGGATCCGCCAGCAGCTGCGCGTCAGTGATCGACGAGCGACGCTCGATCGAACTCGGCAGCGCTGCCGCGGCCTCCACCGCGCGGGAGTCCGGCTCGTGCCCGAGCGCGAACCTGCCGATGCGACGTGCGGTCGCCAGCGGGTCTGTGAAGGCCCAGGGGTGTGCGCCGTAGAGCTCCTCCACCAGAAGCTCGTCGTCGAGCTCAAGGATCGGCAGCTGCTCCTGGTAACCGGCCGCGTTGTCGACCGGATCCGGCGAGATCAGCGAACGTGCGGGGCCAAGATCTACGCCGAACATGCCAAGCACCCGCATCGTCAGCGAGATCCCGGACCGGTGCATCCCGACCACGCAGATCGGCGCAGCGGTCACCAGCTTTTACCGGCCATCCGCGCGATCAGCTGGTCGCGTCCTGTGCGAACCCAAGGTCCGATCAGCTCGACGAACCGGTCGTCCTCGATCAGCTCGACCCGTCGACCGTTCACATCGAGCGCGCCGTCCGCGTACGAGTGCGCTCGCCACGCCTCTGCAAGCCGACCTTCGACGCCCATCTGGCCCCAGTAGCGAGCCTGAAAGCCTTCATTCTGGTCCCCGCCATGCTCGACCAGGCGCCGACCGTTCGCCGCGCGGGCGGCGATCGAACCGCTGGAGCGCAACGGCACGTGGAAGATCGCGATCTCGGTGGCGACCGTCACCGGCCCGGCGAGTCCGGTTGCCGTGTGCGCCCCGAGCGGAATCACCAGCTCCGGCGTGGCGCGAAGCAGCACCTTCGGCTGCGGTTCGGTCTCAAACATCGAGCGTTCGGCGGCCATGAACTCGTTGATCGGTTCGACGCCGCGCAGCGTTTCGGGGACGCGCATCGTGGCGCGGAGGACCGCCTGCGCGTTCGACCGCTTCTGGTCACGCGCCTGGATGAACTCGATGCGCGAAACCTCGAGCGCGCCGGATTCGGTGTCCTCGGCGAGGATCTCGGCGATCGGCCGTACGCTGCGCCAGAACTCGTCCGTGTCGAGCGGGATCACCCATTCGGCGCCCATCGCGCGTGCTTCTTGCGCCATCGCGGTGAATGCTTCGCCCTGGTCCAACGCGCCCTTTTTCAGCGTCCAGTCGAGCGGCAGCTTCTTCGCCAGCCGCTTGAGCACGGTCCGGGACCGGTCGGTCGAGCCATTGTCGATCACGATCACGCGGTCGCAGGAGGTGTACAGGTGGTGGACGATGTTCAGGCGCAGAACGTCAACTTCGTTGCGCGTCATCAGGATGCCGACGATCATCGGCCGATCGGGAGACGCCTCGCTCACGGCCTCGGGCGCTTGTCGATGTCGCGATGCGTCAGATCGACGGTGAAACCCTCAGTGCCGCGATAGATCCCGGCAAGGTGTTCGGCGATCACCACAGACCGGTGCTTGCCACCGGTGCATCCGATGCCGATCGTCAGGTGCTGCTTGCCCTCGTCGGCGTAGGCCGGAAACAGGTAGTCCAGCAGTGGAACCAGCCGCGCGTAGAACTCGTCGATTCCGGCGGAGTTCTCGACGTACTCGCGCACGTCGTTTTCGAGTCCGGTGTGGTCGCGCAGGTCGGGCACGTAGTGCGGGTTGGGCAGAAAGCGCACGTCGAAGGACAGGTCGACGTTGCGCGGCGGGCCATGCTTGAAACCGAAGGTCATGAAAGTGAGACTGAGTTTTCCGCGCGTCTCCGGCGTCAGGAAGTCCTCGGCGATCACGCGACGCAGCCGGGCCGGCGAAAGCTCGGTGGTGTCGATCACCTCATCGGCGAGCTCGCGGATCGGCCCGAGGATCTGGCGCTCGGCGAGGATCCCTTCCTCCACAGCCCCCTGTGCGCTGAGCGGGTGGCGACGGCGCGTCTCTTTGAAGCGGTTGACGATCGTCTGGTCGTCGGCGTCGAGATAGACGATCTGAAATTTCGTGCCGCGCGCCTTCAGCTCGCTGACGACGCCGGTGATCTCGTTGAGGAAGTCCCCGCCACGCGCGTCGCAGACGATCGCGGCCATCTCGACTTTGCTGCCGGCGTGGGTGAAGAGGCCGGTCAGCGAGGAGATCATCTCGGGCGGGAGATTGTCGACGCAGAAGTATCCGGCGTCCTCGAATGTCGCCATCGCCTCGGACTTGCCTGCGCCGGACATCCCGGTGATGATCACCAGGTCGCGCAGGTTGCCGGCGGGCGGTTTCTCGCTCATTCTCCGGCCACTCTAACGACCGGGTCAGCGCGTCTTGTTGAGCTGATGGAAGATCTGACGGCCGATCTTCGCCGGAACCCCGGGGACCGACTCGAGTTCGTCGCGCGTCGCGCCCACGACAGCGTCGGGCGAGCCGAAATGTTCGAGCAGCAACTTCTTGCGCGCCGGACCGATCCCGGGGAAGTCGTCGAACACCGATGCCGTTATCGCTTTGTCGCGACGTTCGCGGTGGAAGGTGATCGCGAAGCGGTGCGCCTCGTCGCGGATGCGCTGCATGATCTTCAGGCCGGGATCGTCCTTGTCGAGCATCACCGGGTGCTTCTTACCGGGAACGAAAATCTCTTCTTCGCGCTTGGCCAGCGAGACGACCGGTACGCCCTCCTCACGGAACATTTCGAGCTCTTTGATCGCGCTCGAGAGCTGTCCCTTGCCTCCGTCGATCACGATCAGACCGGGGAGTGACGCGAAGGACTCGTCGTAGTCGTCGTCGTGTGGTGAGATCTCCTTCTGCTTGAGATACTGCGCCATCCGGCGCCGCAGCACCTCGCCCATCGACGCGAAGTCGTCCTGCCGGCCACCGAGCTCTTTGACCCTGAAGCGGCGGTAGTCGGCCTTGCGCGGATTGCCGTCGCGGAAGACGACCATCGACGCAACGACGTTGGTCGGGCCGAGGTTGGAGATGTCGAAGCACTCGATGCGCACCGGGGGGACCTCCAGATCGAGCGCCTCACGCAGGCTTTCGAGCCCTTCACGGCGAGAGCGACGTGCACGCTCGGCGCGGCCCTTTTCGCGCTCGAGCGCCAATCTCGCGTTGCGCTCGGCCAGCTCGAAGAGCTTGCGCTTCTCGCCGCGCTCGGCCGAGCGCAGTTCGACGTTCGAGCCACGGCGACTTTTCAGCAGACCGGTGATCGCATCGAGCTCGACGTGTTCCTTGAAGTCGCGGGCGATGATCACTTGTGGCGGAACGGCGCCTCCCGATGTGTAGTACTGCGCGATGAATTCTTCAGTGACCTCGTTGTCGCTGACCTCGCCGATGTTGTCCAGGTGAAAACTCTTGCGGTCGGCGAGGATTCCGTCGCGGACCTGAAAGACCTGCGCGTTGGCCTCGGAGCCGTCGGTTGCGATCGCTACCAGGTCGACCATCCCCAGCGAGGACGAGTCCAGCCGATTGCGGTCGATCGAATCCTTCACGGCCGCGATGCGGTTGCGGTAGACCGCGGCTTCCTCGTACTCGCGTCGCTCGGCCGCGTCGCGCATGCGCTCGTCGAGTTCGGATTCCACCTGACGAAAGTTGCCGGCCAGAAAGCCCTCGATCCGCCCGATGTTCGCGCGGTAGTCAGCTTTCGATATGTAGTCAACACACGGGGCCTGACAGCGCTTGATGAAGTAGTCAAGGCACGGGCTGCCCGACTGGCGGCCGGGGGTCGGCCCCTCGCAGGTGCGGTACTGGAAGATTTTGCCGAGCAGCTCGACCAGGTTGCGAGCGCGGCGAGCATCGCTGTAGGGGCCGAAGTATTTGCGACCGCGCTTGTGCTTCTCGCGGGTGAAGTACACGCGGGGGTATTCCTCGTCGAGCGAGATCGCGATGAACGGGTAGGTCTTGTCGTCGCGCATCAACACGTTGAAGCGCGGGCGGTACTGGCGGATGAACTGCTGCTCGGTGATCAGCGCCTCGGCCGGGTCGCGCGTGACCACGCACTCGATGCGCTCCGTCATGGCGATCATCTCGACGGCCTTGCCCTCGGGCGCCGAGAAGTGCGAGCTGACGCGGCTCTTGACCGAGGTGGCCTTCCCGACGTAGACGACGGTGCCGTCGGCGTCGTGGAAGAGGTAGACACCGGGCTGGTCGGGCAGCTCGCGGCGCTCAGCGATCAGTTTGCCCCGGAAGGGGTTGTGGCGTTGGGGCTTCTTGTCGGGCCTGGGCTTGGCGGTGTCGGGCACTCATGGAGATTAAGGCTCCGCCACTCGACCGATGCCGTCAGCGCACCAATGCGACGCTCGCGGTGAACCCCATCCCCGCGAACGCCGGATCATCAAGCGCCGCCCCCACCCCCTTCATCAGCCCGATGATCTTCGCGACGTAACCCTGCGTTTCGGCGTAGGGCGGGATACCGCCGTACTTCTGCACGGCACCCGGCCCGGCGTTGTAGGCCGCGAGCGCCTTGGGAATTGAGCCGAACTGCTTGATCAGTCGAGCCATCAGCTTTGCCTGGGCGTTGATCGATGCACGCGGATCAAAGGGGTCGGTCAGGCCCATCGAGCGCGCGGTGCCCGGCATGAACTGGGCGATGCCCTGCGCGCCCGCCGACGAGACGGCGTTCGGATTGAAGTCTGATTCGGCCTTCAACTGGGAGGCCAGCAGGACCGGCTGCACGTTGTACTTCTGCGCGGCGTCGATGATCATCTGGCGGAATCGCTGCGGAACCCAACTGGGCAGGCCCGCGCTGCCGACGTGACTGCCGCCGCTGACCTCACGCGAGCCGGCGCCGTACTGCGCCGGGACGTCGCGCGGGTTCGCGCCGAAGCCGAAGTGCCACGGCTCCCAGGCGTAGCGCTTGATGAAGCCGAACCGACGCGCGTTGGCAGCAAGCCAGCCGTATGCCGCGGGCGGCCCGAGATCCAGTTCTGTTCCGTAACGGTGAAGAGACGTGCCGGGCGGCGCGACCCACTTGGGATCGGGGTGCGCCGCGAAGAGCCGTGACTGCTCGGCGTCTGAACGGAATGCGCTGTTGATCGCGAGGGAAATCCCCGCCGAGCGAGCGGCGGCGGCCATTCGGTCGAACGCCACCGCGACATCCGGCCGCATCGGTTTGCCCTGTCGATAGGCGAGCGGGCCGCTGTATCCGCCACCGCTCCCGCTGGCGGGCAGCGCTCCCGGCATGATCGCGAATGCGAAGCGCAGCTCTGCCGTCGCTCGCGCCCGAACCTTCACGCGCTGTTTCTGGCCGGTCCCTGAGATCGCCACGTCATGTCCGCGAAGCGTTGCGACGGTCACGTTCGTCGGAGATACGCCCAGTCCGAACTTGACGCGCTCGATCCGACCGATCTCGCGGTTCGCGACCGCCACCCGCACCGCGGCGGCGCGAGCGCGAAGCCGGTAGGCCAGTGGCGACAGGTAGCGCGGATTCGGCGCGCCGCCCGGCAGAAGCGGGGGCTCGAAAGTGCGCGGATAGTCCTTCGCCATACGACCGGCGGCCGCTGCCGCGGCGATGTCAGCGGTGCGCTGGTCGTGGCCGCGCGCGGCCAGCGCGCCGCCGTACTGCGCGAAAAGCACAACTCCCAGCATCACCAGGATCGAGCCCGCCACGAGTCCGATCGATGCCTGTCCACGCGAATCTGATGCGATGCGCCTCATCCGCGCACCGCATCCTTCCCAAGCAGACAACCCACCAGTTCGCGCGCGCCGCGTTCGAGTTCACGTGATCGCCGCCACGGCGGCGCCTGCCCCACACGGGAAGGAGCAAGCTCGATCGCGCATGACAGTCCACCGACGGGTCCGACAGAAATGATCGCCGCTTTCGCGCCGGGACGACCAGCGGTGAGTTCGCGCACGGCCAGCCGGCAGTAGGCAACCTCGCTGGTCCCGTCGACGAAGAGCCAGACGCGGTCGAACTCCGTCGAGCGGGATACATCGTCCAGGTCCTCGAAGCGAACGAATGTGATTGCGAGCGGGGCGAACGTCTCAACGATCCGCACCAGTTCTGACACACGATGCTGGCGGCTACAAGCGTCAACGACGAGCACCCGCGAGGTCGCGGCGAGCACAGGTCGAACCGCCGCTCGCGGCACCCGCTCGACAAAGAGGTCTGCAACCGCGCCGATCACTGTTTCGTGAACCTCGCCTCCGAGCTGGCAACAAGCAGGCCAGCCAGAGCCGGAAAGATCGTGCGCGGTTTCAACCGAACGCTCACGCGCGTTCCTCGCGTTCGGATCTCAACCTGCGAGGTCGACCAACCGGGCACGGCCGCACGCGCGGCCTTGCCGGGACTACGCCCCAGTTGCCCGGCCAGCGCGCCGGCGTGCGCCGCATTGCCCGCCGCCACGTACGTTCCGCCCGCAACCAACCCCTGCAGCCCGAGCATGCAGCAGAGGACCACGATCGGCGTCATCAGCACCGTCTCGATCGCCGACTGACCGCGATCGCTCATGGCGCCATCCGCGAGCTCGCGCTCACCCGCGGTCCGGAGTCCGCGCCCAGTGCGGCCCGAAACGGAGCCACCAGCGGTACGCGGGCACTCACGACCACCTCGCCGGACCTGAGTACGCGAATGCGTCGCGAGGCCTGGGGAGAAGACGCGAGTAACGCGTCCGCCATTTCCCTGCCCCGCCGAATCCCTGCGCGCTGATCGCCACGCTGCCCCGCCACATAGTGCGCACGGGTAGCCGCCCGCGCGACCTCCGAGACCTTCCACCACGTGTGCCCGGCAACGACGATCTGCCAGCCGGCGAACATCACGATCAGAACGAGCGGAAGCGCAAACAGCAGTTCAACGCTCGCCTGTCCACGCATTGCTCGGAGTGATCGACCCATGAAGACGATCCTGCCGATCGGCGCGTAACGGTTCAAGACCGCTTTGCAAAGACTTCAGGAAAAGTCAGTTACGAACTAGCCACGACGCAGCGACCCGAGCATCGGGTTCGCTGACTTGGCGCCGCGGCGGCGTCCGCCTTTGGCGGCGTACATCGCGATATCCGCGCGGTGCACGAGCTCGTCGGGCGAGGTGTCGCTGTCGAGCTTGCCCGCAGCACCGATCGAGAGCGAGACGGCCATTCCCGCGGCCTCGACGCGAAGGCGCTCGACCAGGCGGTCGAGGCCGGCCTCCCCGGTGTCGGGGCAGACGACCACAAACTCGTCGCCGCCCAGTCGGGCGGTGAAGTCCGATCCACGCGCAGTGGCTGTGATCGCCGCCGCAACCTCACGCAGCAGGCGGTCGCCGGCGATGTGGCCGTGCGTGTCGTTGAAGGCCTTGAAGTGGTCGAGGTCGACGAAGACCATGCCCAGAGGACGGGAGTGGCGCAGGGCGCGCTGCCACTCGATCGCCATCTGACGGTCAAAGCCTTCGCGATTGGCGAGCCCGGTCAGGTGGTCGAGCTGCGCGACGCGCGCGGCCGAGGTGGCGCGGCGGCGCTCGCGGAATGAAACGACAGCGAGGATCGATGTGGCGAAGATCAGCAGAAGCAGTGCCGCGCGGAAGGCGAGCGGAATGCCGTCAACGGCGCGGGCGATCGTGGTGCGCTTCTGCGCGCTGTCGGCGCTGTCGGCGCTGTCGCTCTTGTCCGATCCAGGGTTCTTCTCGGTGCCTGATCCGGATGTGCCCTCATCGGAGCCCGAGACGGCCGCTGCCGCGGCGATCACCGGCGTCGCCGGAGCGGCGATCGAACTGGCGCTGGCCACGACCGCGTTGGCTCCTGAGCCGCCGCGCGATCCAGAACCGGAAGAATCCGAACCGGATGTTCCCCTACCGCCGTTGATGGTCCCGCGAGAGCTCTGTTTGTCACCCTTGCCGCCCGACTTCTCTTCGGTGATCACGCCGCCGGAGGGCGCTTCATCAACGCTGCCCGCCGGGGCCGGCGTGCTGGGTGCTGCCGGCGCCGGTGTACTCGGGTTCTCGGGTGGCGGAGAGCCGTTGCCTGTGCCGCCGCCGTCGGTGCCCGGGCCGTTGCCGCCGCCGTTGCCGTTGCCGCCGCCGTTGCCGTTGCCGTTGCCGCCGCCGTTGCCGTTGCCGCCGCCGGCCGGCGGAGGAGTCCCTGAACCAGAGTCCGTACCCGGGCCCTGAGGCGCCGGGGGCTTGCCGTCGCCGTAGCCGCCGGGCTTCCAACCGCCCTCGCCGCCGTGGCTTGACAGTCCGACGCGGTCGCCATTGGCGTTGTTCCCGAACGCATACGCAACAAGCGCCAGCGGGCCGAGCACCATCACAACGACCATCAGCAGGGCGGGGAGAAACTGCGATCCGCGGCGCACGCTCGGCCGCGAAGAACGGAAGATGTTCCGATAATCCGACAAGGTGACGACAAGGTAGCCGTGGATCCGGTCGGAAGAACGAACATTTCCCCTGCAAGCGCGAGAAAACGCAGCGCCGCTTGCAGAGCCCGAATCGACCGGTCTAGATGACCCAGCGGCGCGATTCGCGCCAGACCCAGTAGATCGCAAAGCCGCAAGCGGCGAGGATCAGAATCAGCAGCACGATTCCGCCGTTCCAGAGTTCACGAAAGCGGTCCACAGCCACGACCGAGAGCACCGCCACCGAGATCGCTCCGTAGACAATCCCGCGGTCGCGCTCACTCAAAGAAGAAAGCCACTCCCCCTGTGAGCGATAGAGACTGACCAGGCCGAAGCCGATCAGCGTTAGGAACACCGCCTGGATCGAGTTGTTGACGATGTTGATGAAGGCGCCGCCATTTGGCGATGCGACGATCAGAAACGCCAGCAGGGCGATCAGTCCAAGGCCGATCCAGGTTCTTCGCGGGTTGCTCACAGCGACCAGCCTACGCAGACCGAAGGCGTCAGGCGTCGAACGCGCCACCCTCGAGCGTGTGGGCAACGTCCTCACAGGCGTCTATCGCGTTCTCCATCTGCTCGAAGATCTCTTTCCAGCGGATCACGACCATCGGGTCCACCCCGCCGGCGAACAGCGAGGCGATCGCCTCGCGAGAAAGTCGGTCGCCCTCGTTCTCGAGGCGGTGCACTTCGATGATCGAGTCCTTCATCGATTCGCCGGTTCGCAGCGTGGCCACGGCGATCGCAAGTTGACGCGTGGAGTCGACGAGCACCTGCGCGAGCGCCCTCGACGGATCCATCGGCGCTTCGATCTTGTAAAGACCGAATGAGTCGGCGACCTGCTCGATGTAGTCGACGACGTCGTCGATCGCGGTCGCAAGTTTGTGGATCGCCGGGCGAGAGAGCGGCGGGCGCGAGCCGTCGCCCAGTTGGCGGATCAAAGCCTGGGTGATCCGATCGCCTTCCTGCTCGGTCAACAAGATCTGCCGGACAAGTTCCTTTTCGTCGGGGAACTCCTCGAGCATCTGCAGCAGCAGTTGGGCCGAGCGCTCGGCGTTGGCCATCGCGGCCTCGAAGAGGTCGTAGAACTCGCCGGCCGGCCGGCGTGAGAGCGCGCTCACCGAGTGACCAGCGGCTGGGCGATCACGGCAACGTCGCCGGACTCAAGCATTTCGACCGCCACGGGTGTTTCTGTGGCGGAGCCATCGACGGACTCGGAGTCAAAGCGATAACCGATGCCGAAGTGGGTGTGTACGTATCGCCAGCCGGGCGATGCAGCTTCAAGCTTGTGCCGAACCTTTCGCACGAAGACGTCAACCGAGCGGTCACCGCGGGCCATGGCATAGCCCCACACGCGCTGGTAAATGTCTTCGCGAGGAAGCACGCGTCCGTCGCTTCGCGCGAGCAGCAGCAACAGCTCGTACTCGCGCTTGGTCAGATCGACCGGGCGACCGGCTGCCAGGACTTCGTAACGGTCGGTGCGGAACTCGAGCTCCCCATGGGTGAGCGGTCCGGCGTCGGCCACGGCGTCGGCCTCGACGCGCCGGTGACGGCGGGTCACGGCTTCGACGCGGGCGACGACCTCTTCGGGGTGGCATGGTTTGCCGATCCAGTCGTCAACGCCCATTCGCAGCCCGCGCACGCGCTGGGCGACTGTGCTCTGTTCTGAGCAGACGACAAGTCCGACCGAACCGAGGGACTCGCCGAGGGTCTGGAGGATCTCCCAGTAGCTGGCACCCAGCAGAACCGGGTTCACGACGATCGCCGCGGGACGCATTGCAGAGAGCTCATCGCCGGGCGGCAGTGACCGCAGAACCACGTGCTGCCAGCCGGCCTGCTCCAGGCGCTTGCACAGCACAGTTACGAAACCGGAGTCGTCGTCGATCAGAACGACCTTGCGGGGTGATTTGTCAGTGCGGTTCATCCGAGGGTTGGCGGGCGAACAATCCGAGCCGCTGTGCGCATGGTAACGGTCAGATCAGCCGTGTTTAAAAGCGTTCACAGGTTTTTCACAAACTGGTTACAGACTGGTAACTATTTTGGCTCAGGGGATCTCCATGCTTGCCGCGAACGTCAGACTGACGAAATCCTGAAAGGATCTAAGTACCTGTGATGAAACGATTCAACGCACCGCTGATTGCGCTCACCCTTATCGCGCTTTCACTTTCTCTCGTGGCCGCCGGTTGCGGTAGCGACGACGACAGCGGTTCTACGAACTCTGACCTCTCCGGCACGATCAAGGTGGACGGCTCAAGCACCGTCGCCCCGCTGAGCGAGGCCGCGGCCGAGAAGTTCCAGGCCGAAAACCCGAACGTCCGCGTCACTGTCGGCACCTCCGGTACCGGCGGCGGATTCGAGAAGTTCTGCGCCGGCGAGAC